>JBAXOX010000017.1:0-64289 GCA_037133015.1 Acidobacteriota bacterium | reverse complement strand
ACGCCTCGATCGGCGACGGCGTGCGCACCTCGACGACGGCACGGTCGGAAAACACCTGCTTCAGTTCATGGACCGTCCCGATCGCCGCGATGCGGCCGGCCTGCATCAAGGCGAGACGGTGGCAGTGCTCGGCTTCGTCGAGGTAGTGTGTCGTGACGAACACCGTGACGCCGCCGCGCGACAGTTGGTCGATCAACGCCCAGAACTGCCGCCGCGAGACCGGATCGACGCCGCCTGTAGGCTCGTCGAGAAACAGCACCCGCGGCTCGTGAAGAATCGCGCAGCCAAGCGCGAGGCGCTGTCGCCACCCCCCGGCCAGATCGCGGGTCAGGGTGCGTTCGCGTCCGCGCAGGCCGGCCATCTCCAGCACGTAGTCCCGCCGCGCCACGATGCGGTCGTCGTCGAGGCCGTAGAGGCCGCCGAAAAACGTGATGTTCTCTTCCACCGACAGCAGTTCGTACAACGAGAACCGCTGCGACATGTAGCCGATGCTCCGCTTGACACCCTCCGGATCCCGGCCCACGTCGATGCCGGCGACGAGCGCGGTGCCGGCGGTCGGCTTGAGCAGCCCGCACAACATCCGGATCGTGGTGGATTTGCCGGCGCCGTTGGCGCCGAGAAACCCGAAGATTTCGCCCTGCTCGACGTCGAACGACACGCGGTCCACGGCCACGAAGTCGCCGAATCGCCGTGTGAGCTCGCGAACCGTAACAGCCGGCATCCCGTGATCTCCTGCAAGCAACGTCGCCGCCGACCCGCAGTCAGCGCCCGATCGCCCTGTCGAGCCGCGCCTGGGCCAGCTTGACGGCCGCCAGCGTGCGCGTTCGATCGAATTGCGCATCCATCAGCGCTTGCTGGGCGTCGAGCACGTCGGTATTGGAGGCCACGCCGGCCTTGAAGCGTTCGGCCACCACGCGCCTGGCTTCGGCAGCGCTGGCGACCTCCGACGTCACGGCGGCGATGGCCGCCGCCGCGGAGCCGAGATCGAGCTGCCGCTGCCGCACGTCGAACTCGAGCACCGCGTCGAATTCCGCCAGTCGTTGCTGCGCGGCCCGCTCGGCCGCGCTCGCCTGCGCCACGTCGGATTTGACGCGTCCGCCGTCCCACAGCAACCACGAGACGTTCACGCCGACGTCCCACGACTCGTTCCACGTGCCAGCCCGGGGAAAGATCCGCGCGTTGGGGCGAGCGTAGTCGACGCCCCCGGCCAGCGACACCACCGGTTTCGAGACCGCCGCTGCCGCGGCGCGCTGCTGGGCGACACTGTCGGCGCGCAACTGCAGGGCCTGACGCTCCGGGCGGTTCTTCCGCGCCTCGGCGAGCAGATCCTCAACGGCGGGAATGGGCGGGGGCGCCCCGTCCAGCCCGGCGGCCAGTTCGATCTGTACGCGTGCCCCAAGGCCGGTCGCACGCCGCAAGTCGGCTTCGGCCACGTCCCTGGCGTTGCGCGCATTGATCAGCAGCACCTGTTCGCGCGATCGGCGCGCTTCGGCGGTGAGCACGTCGTTGGGCGCCACCAGGCCGGCCGCCAGAAGGTTGCGGACATCCTGCAGGTGCGCCTCGACCAGCTTCAGGGCATCGTCCACCACCCGGACCGACTCGACGGCGGTCACCATCGTCCAGAAGGCGCGGGCCGCGTCCAGCCGGACGTCGGCGCGCACGGTCGAGGCATCTGTCGCCGCGGCACGCTGTTCGGCCTGCGCCGCGCGGCCCAGCGCCGCGATGCGTCCTGAGGTGTAGACGGGCCATTGCACGTCGAGGCGGGACCGCCAGTTGTCGGGCACGTCGGGATAGATCACGCGGGGCGGCGCACCGGGAAGCTGCAACGCAAACTGGTCGACGTGGTTGGTCCGCGTGTAGCCGCCCAGCAGGCTCACCACAGGCCGGTCGGCGGCCTCGCGGCTGGCGGTCGCGGCCTTCGCCGTGTCTTCACGGGCCTCGTACTCGCCGATGCGATGACTGGCTTTGAGCGCGAGGTCGATCGCGTCGGAAACCGACAACCGGGTCGGCGATGAGACCGACGGGGCCGGGACGGTCTGCGCGTCACTGGGCGGCACGCCAACCGCGCCCATCGCCGCCAGCACGCCCATCACACCCATCACACCGACCATCCAACAGGGTTGATTTCTCATAACAGTCCTGCCCTATCCCGTGTGCGTCACGCGATCGATGAACACGTCCTCGAGGCTGGTCGGCACCACTCTCAGACTGGTCACCTCGACGCCAGCCCGCCGCAGTGCCTCGGACATCCGCGCCATCACCGGCGTGCCGTCCCCTCGCGGTATGCGCGCGTGCAACCGCTCGCCGAACGTCTGCACGTCCTGCACGGCCGCGTCCTGCCGCACGATCGCGAGCGCCTGTGCGAGCGGTTCGGCCATCACTTCGACGATCTCGCCCGGATGCGCAGCGCGAATCGCCGACGGATCGTCGAGCGCCAGAATGCGCCCTTCGTTCATCAGCGCCACGCGCGAACACCGTTCCGCCTCGTCCAGGTACGGCGTCGCCATGAAGATGGTGATGCCCTGAGACAGGAACTCCGAGAGCAGTCGCCAGAATTCCCGCCGCGAGACCGGATCGACGCCCGTCGTCGGTTCGTCGAGCAGCACGATCTCGGGTTCGTGCACAAGCGTGCAGGCGAGCGCGAGTTTCTGCTTCATGCCGCCGGACAGCCGCTCGGCGAGCCGGTCGCGGTACTTGGTCAACTGCATCATGTCCAGCAGGCGGGTCCGCCGCGACTGGTACCCGTTGACGCCATGAATCTCGGCGAAGAACGCGATGTTCTCGTCGATCGTGAGGTCGCCGTAGAGGCTGAATCGCTGCGAGAAGTAGCCGACCGTGCGCGTGATGGCGTGGTGCTGGGCCACCGGGTCCTTGCCCGAGATTCTGATGGTGCCGCCGTCGGCGCGAAGCAACCCGCACAGCAACCTGATGAGGGTCGTCTTGCCGGCGCCATCGGGACCAATCAGGCCGAACATCTCGCCCTTCCGGACGGCAAACGACACGCCGCGCACCGCCTCGGTCTGGCCGAAACGCTTGGCGACCTGGTCGAGCGTGATCGCGAATTGGTCCATTGACGTCGTGCGTCCGCGGCTACTTCGAGAACCGAATCTCCGCTTCGACCGGCATGCCCTGCTTGAGCACACCTTTGCGGTTGTCCACCGTCACTTTCAGCCGGTAGACCAGCTTCGACCGTTCCTCGGCCGTCTGCACGTTGCGTGGCGTGAACTCCGCCTTGGATGAGATGAAGGTGATCGTGCCATCGATGCTTTGCTTGCTGCCGTCGGTAAACAGCGTCACGGTCTGGCCGAGCGAGACCCTGGGGACGAGCGGTTCGTCGAGGTAGACGTTGGCCCAGACGTGGTCGAGGTCCGCGATCACGATCAGCGGCACCCGGGGGCCGTGCAGTTCGCCCTGGTCGACCAGTTTCTGGGTCACCAGGCCGGAGATGGGTGCGACCACGGTCGCATCCTTGATGCTCTTGTGCACGGTGGCGATCTGCGCGTCGATCGAGGCCAGCCTGGCGCGCGCGGCGTCCACCTCTTCGGGGCGGGCGCCGGCCTTCAGGCGATTGAGGGCCTCGGCCGCCGCACGCATCCGCTGTTGGGCGGCTCCGACACGTTTGGTCGCCACTTCCTTCCGGCTTGCCGCATCGTCGCGCTGCTTTTCCACGCCGGAGTTGGCGGCCATGAGGGACTCGAAGCGCTTGAGATCGCGGTCGGCCGCCGAGAGATCTTCGTTGGCGGCGGCGACGTCGGCCTCGACGGCGGCGCGTGTGGCCTCGGCTTGACGGATGTCCTCGACTCTGGAACCAGCGAGCAGAAGCCGGAGTTGGGCGTCGGCGCCGTCGCGGTCCGCCTGGGCCCGCGTGAGGGCGAGCGCCGCATCTGCCGTGTCGATCTGCACCACCACGGCGCCGGCGGCGATCCGATCGCCTTCGGCGACCTTCAAGGCGAGAAGGCGGCCGCCGACTTCGGCCGATACCTGCACCTCGGTGGCTTCGATGTAGCCGGACACGCGGACGCCGTCGGCTGGGGCTTTTCTTGCGCATGCGGAACCGGTCAGCAGAACGACCGACGCGAAGGCAACGAAAGCGACCGGGCGAAGGACCTGGTTGTGGGCGAACAGCGACATGGACGTTCTCCGTCTTGATATTCTGTACCGATGCGAATCCTCATCGCCGGCGGATCGGGCTTTCTCGGCACGCCTCTCACCGCTGCCCTGACCGCAGCCGGCCACGAGGTCATCATTGTCTCACGTCAACCAGTTGGCACATCGGCCGGCCCGGTCGGCCGAGTGATCACGGAGGCGTGGCCGCATGAACACGCCGCAGGACGGTGGGCCAGCGACCGCGGCCCTTTCGACGCCATCATCAATCTCGCAGGCGCCTCGATCGGCGACGTGCGTTGGTCGCCCGCGCGAAAAGCCCTCCTCGTCTCCAGCCGCATCAACACGACCCGAACCCTCGTCACACTCGTCGAGCACGCCACCCCGCGCCCCGCCCTGCTGATCAACGCGTCCGCCGTCGGCTTCTACGGCAACTGCGGCGAACAGACGCTGACCGAAGAGGCTCCAGCCGGATCCGATTTCCTCGCCACACTGTGCCGCGACTGGGAAGCCGCAGCCCAAACCGCCCGCCACGCGAGCACGCGCGTCGTGCTCCTCCGCACGGGCCTCGTTCTCGACACGCACGGCGGGGCCCTCGCCAGGATGCTTCTTCCATTTAAGTTGGGGGTGGGCGGGCCCTTCGGCTCAGGCCGCCAGTACGTGTCGTGGATTCACCGCGACGACTGGGTCCGACTCGTCGTGTGGTTGCTCGGCGCGTCGGGCGTGGACGGACCGGTCAACGCCGTGTCGCCCTTGCCGGTGACCAACGCCGACTTCGCGGCCGCGCTCGGTCGAGCCATGCATCGGCCGTCGGCGCTGCCAGCACCCGCCTTCGCGCTCAAGGCGGCGCTCGGCGAGATGGCGGAGCCGCTGCTGCTCTTCAGCCAGCGCGTGCTGCCGGCTCGCGCCACCCGCGCGGGCTGGGTGTTCCAGCACCCCACACTGGACGGCGCGCTGGCACACCTGCTTATCTGACGATCTTGATGTCGGTCTCGGCGGTCACCTGGAACCGCCTGAACTTCGAGTACGTCGCACGCGCGTCAATCACGACGTGCTCGTCGCTGATTCTCCCGGTGGACCGCATGAACACTTCGGTCATCTCAACCGGCACCCACAACCCCAGCGTGGCATCCCGCCCGTACCTCACGGTGAATTCGAGCCTGCTCTCGTCGGGAAACAAAAAACTCATCTGCGACCCGGTCAACGCGCCGCTGGCCGCATCGATCAGAAACCAGCCGCGCGCGGCAATGTCGTCGGTATCGTTGTGCCGGACCAGCGTCGGACGGCCCGTTTCCGCGTAGTCGATCCGAGTCGAAACAACACCCGCCACCTCCTGGGTCCCGCCCAGCGTAAAGCGACATCGCCACAGGTGGCGGTCCTCGAGAAACTTCATCGCAAACAGCGGCACATTGATGTTTCGGCCTATCGGCCCGATGTTGTACCGCGCGCTCTCGGTCTTGATCTGATTGAGCTGGGTCTGGGCGTCAGCCCGCGGATCGAGGAAGAGCCGCCGGAGCCGATCGTCCCGATCGCGAACGAGTTGACCGTTCACTTCGAACACGTCGCGGAACGACACCCACCCGTCGGAGTGTTCCGGCCTCACCAGCAGGAGATCGGAACGCAGTTCCTGTCGCTTGACGTCGGCGCGCTGAACGTATTTTTCCTCCGCCACCAGCATCGAGTACTCGCGCTGATAGCTGGCGATGTAGTCGGCGGCCTTGCCGATCAGGCGCTGCACCTCAATGTCGCGTGGAGACAAGGCTGGCAACGGGGACGCGACTCCGCCAGAGGACCCGGGCGCGGGGGCGGCCGACTCGCGAACGCCCGCATGCGCGGCACTGGCGGCGGCACCCCCTGGCGCGGGCGAAGACGGCGCGGCCGAAGACGCCGCAGGCAGATCCAGGTCGTCGACGTCCCGGCGCGGAACCAGCCAGCCAGGCGCGCGAATCGTCAGGCCGCGTTGCGGCACCTCGACCCGCAAGGTGCGAACCGCGGTGCCCGTGTCTCCAGCCTCTCGCTCGATCCCCAGCACGTACGTCGTGGACAGTTCCGGCAACACCCGCGCGAGACTCTTGTCCACGGCCTTGCCGAGCGCCGTGAAACTGCCTCCCGTCGCCTTCGCCAGCCGTTCGATGGCCCCGACGTCGAGCGCATTGGTCGAATCGTCCCGGGCTCCTGGCAGCCCGATGCCGTAAATGGTGGCGTGCGCCGCGACGGCGATGCGCGCGACCTCGTCGACCATCGCCATTGACGACGGCGGCCAGCCGGCGGAGAACACGATGACGCTCTTGCGGCCGCGCGATTCTCCGAGCGCCGCCAGCAGCAGGCGAAACGATTGAAGAAACCCGGCAGGTGGCGCAACGCCGTCGGCGGCCTCCCGCTCTGGCACGGGCGCGGCGATCGGTGTGCGGTCGCGCTCGACCGGAGTCGGACGATTCGAATCGGCGACGGGGCGATTCGCCTCGTCGCCGCCGACCTGTTGCTGGACGACGGGCCGATCGGCACGGACACCGTCCGCGATGGCCGCCTGGCCCGTCACCTGACGAAGGGCTTCTCGAACGGCTGGGCGCTCCGTGGTCAGCGCCAACTGTACGTCGCGCGCCATCGGAACGCGAATCACCGCCATCCGATCGCGAAGGCCCAGTCGATCAACCAGCGCCCCGGCCGCTTGCTGCAACGGGCGTTCGGCCCCGCGCTGAATCGACGGCTCGTCAACCACGAGCAGGATGTTGCGCGCCGGTTCGGACGCGAAGCGCAGCGTGTCGCTCCCGTCAACCGCACGCAGCGCCGCTTCGTCGGCGGCTCCGGGGCCCCGGCTCACGCACCTCACCCACAGCACGCGCCGCGCCCGGCCGTCGACGGTGACGCTAAAATTGCTCGGCCTCAGGTTCGGGACCAGCCTGCCGTCGCGATCGACCACGACAATGTCTGCGGGAATGGCGGCAGCCGGCCCAGCCGGCGTCTGGTTCTGGGCGAGGGCGGGCCCCAGCGCCAAGGTCGAAACCACAGCCGCGACGTGCGCCAGACGCACGAACAATCCGTTGCGCGGCGGCCGCTGGTCCGTCACCGGCCCCTTCCTGCCCCGTCGGGCGGTGGGATCCTAGTCGAAATACTTTTTGAGCATCGCGTTCCACGCAGGCACCGGCTCGACGGTGCTGCCGACGCCCTCGTAAACGATCTGCTCGATCCGGAGCCGACGCCCGTAGAAATCCCGGTTGGCGTCGCCATCGGTCGTGATGGCGGACCCTTTCAACGTGGCCCCGGCAAACAGCCCGCGCGTCCGCGAATAGCTGAGGATCTGCGCCCGCAGCTGAATGTCGGTCGACGCTTCGGCATCACGGCCGACCGGCCCCGCCGCCACGCCGGCATCCGCGCCAATCTTGAACTTGTTGCCGAGCAGGCTCTCGATCCCGCGCTGGTTCAACACGATGAGCACGATATCGACTTCTTCGACGCCAATCTGCGCCCCGATGCTGCCGCCGGTGATCGTCATGAAGGCGGGCGGCGACCACACGTCGGTCTTCGGGTCGCGAACGCTCAAGATCCCGTGGCCCCGGTGCAGGCCCACGCCGAACCCGCCCTTGATGGTCGAGGGAAACACCACCACCGCCTGGGCTTTCTGGAGGTACGTCTTCGGCACCGCCTTGTCGGGCGCATGCATGATCTCCTCGAACACGGCGATGCAGTTCCGGATGCGTTCCGCCTGGTCCAACTGCGCGACCACACCCGCGGGCCAGAGCAGCCCAGCCACCACGATCCCGCACGCCGCGATTCGCCACTTCATTTACGCCTCCGGTTGCAGGACTTCAGTACGCCACGAGCCGCCGAATCGCTTCGACGATCTTGTCGGCATTCGGCAAGTTGTGCTGCTCGAGCACGGCCGAGAACGGGGAGTGGGCGTCCGGGTACGTCACCCGCATCACGGGCGCGTCGAGTGAATCGAAGCGTTCTTCCATGATCGTGGCCGAAATCTCGGCCCCCATCCCCAGCGTCTTCACCGCTTCGTGCACGATCACGACGCGATTGGTCTTGTCGACCGATGCGAAGACGGTGTCCTTGTCCCAGGGCGACAGGCTTCGCAGATCGATCACTTCTGTTTCGACGCCTTCGGCCGACAATCGGTTTCCCGCCTCGACCGCCGGCAGGACCATCGCGCCGTAGGTCACCAGCGTCGCGTGCCGCCCTTCGCGGCGAATCGCCGCCTGGCCGATCGGGACGATCTCGTCGCCCTCCGGCACAGGCCCCTTGGCTCGTCGATACAGGTACTTGTGCTCGAGGTAGATCACCGGGTTGTCGTCCCTGATGGCGGCCTTGAGCAACCCCTTCGCGTCCCACGGCGTTGACGGCGCCACCACCTTGAGGCCCGGACGGTGGACGAACCACGACTCGGGATTCTGCGAGTGATAGAGCCCCCCGGCCACGTTGCCCCCGACCGGCGCGCGCACCACCAGCGGGCAGGCCGCGCGTCCCCCGTAGCGATAGCGGAGCGTGGCCGCCTGATTGACGATTTGATCGAACCCGCACGTGATGAAATCGCCGAACTGCATCTCGGCCACGGGCCGATACCCGCGCAACGACGCGCCGACGCTGACGCCGATGATGCACGACTCGGAAATCGGCGTGTCGAGGCAGCGGTACTCCCCGAATTCCTCGTAGAGGCCCTTGGTGATGCCAAACGCCCCGCCGTAGACGCCGACGTCCTCGCCCAGGACGAACACCTTGTCGTCGCGGCGCATCTCTTCGAACAGCGCCTCGCGAATCGCTTCCAGATAGGTCAGTTCACGGGCCATATCGGTATTCAGGAAAGACGCAGTTGCAAACATATGACCACGCGACAGCGGCGCGCGTCGTCGCACCGGGCCACCGAGGACATCCACCTACGCATACAGATCGGTGACCGCGTCCTCGGGCGACGGCTCCGGGCTGCTCTCGGCAAACGCCACGGCGGCATCGATCTCCGATCGGATGCGCTCTTCGATGCCCAGGAGAATGTCGTCGGTCAGCACGTCCTGACTGCGCAGGTACGACGAGAAGGTCGGCAGCGGGTCGCGACTCTTCCACATCGCTTCCTCGTCGGCCGTGCGGTAGAAGGGTTTGTCGTGTTCCGAATGCCCGTGCCACCGGTAGGTCTTGCACTCGATGAGGGTCGGGCCGTCGCCGCCCCGGGCGCGCGCGATGGCGCCCTGGGTGGACTGGTACACCGCCAGCACGTCGTTGCCGTTGATGGCCACGCCGTCGAAACCGTACCCGTCGGCGCGATCGGCGACATCCTCGATGGCCATCGATTTCTCAATCGGCGTCGAATACGAATAGATGTTGTTTTCGCAGATGAACACCAGCGGCAGTTTGTGCACGCCGGCAAAATTCATCGCCTCGTGGACATCTCCCGTGTTGGCCGCGCCCTCGCCGAAATAGGCGAGCACGACGTTGTCGCGCCGCTCGAGCTTGAAGGTGAGCGCCAGGCCGGCCGCCACCGGCGTGTTGGCGCCCAGCATGCTCGTGTTCCCGAAAATGCCCAACTCCGGTACGCCGCTGTGCAGCGCCGAGTCACGGCCCTTCGATAATCCGGTGGCCTTGGCGTACATCTGCGCCATCATCACGCCCGCCGACACGCCCTTCATCAAGAACGTGCCCAGGTCGCGATGCAGCGGACAGATGTAGTCGTCGGTTCGGAGCCCGTAGCAGGTGCCGACCACGATGGCCTCCTGCCCGATGCCGGAATAGACGCCGCTGCGCACGCGCCCCTGCCTGACAAGAATGCTGAGCCGCTCGTCGAACGAGCGAATCAGTTTGAGCCAGTACAGCATCTCGAGCAGTTGCTCGGCCGACAGCTTGAATTTGTGTCGTTTGATCGATGGCATAACGGTGTAGGGGAAAGTGTAGCACCAACCGGCCCGCCCGATGGCTCCGGCGCACGCGTTCTAGCGCAGACCAACCCGCCCAAGCACGAATCCGGCGGCCAGCTTCAGCCCGATGCGCGGAAAGCGGACCAGGAACTCGCGGCGCGCCTGCCGGTAGCTCAGCTCGCCGACCGCATACGCGACCAGCAACCGGTTGACGTCGGGAAAGACACGAACCGCCCGGACGAGGCGATCGAGGCGCGTCAGATCGGAGAACAGATACCGATTGAGGAAGCGCGAATCGCGGAGTTCGAGGCCAATTTCCTTCTTCCAGTACCGCCGGTACAGGCGGGCCGACGGGCCGTCGAGAATCGCCCGGGCCGCCAGATCGCCGGTGACCATGGCAAAGAAAATGCCCTCGGCCGAGAACCCGTTCACGAACCCTCCGGCGTCGCCCGCCAGATACACGCCGTTGCGGGCGGTCACCGGAAGCGGCCCCCCGATCGGAATCTGATACGGCGTAAAGCGCGTGCGGTCGGACTCGCCAACCAGCAGGCCCCGCTGCTTCGCCTTCGACACGAACGACTCGTGCACCTGGTAGGGCGGCTGCGCGATGTCGGTCTTGAACGACGAAAGCAGGTAGCCGACCCCGACGTTGACCCAGTTCGCCTTCGGAAAGATGTACCCGTAGCCGTGGCCCGCACCCGGCGCGAACGACACCCACAGCGTGTCCTGATCGGTGGCGCGCAACTGGTCGGACGGCGTCTCCTCCATCATGTCCAGCGCCACGCTCGACGCCGGCCAGCCCCGGTTGAATCCCAAACGCCTGGCGACGAGGCTGTACACGCCGTCGGCGGCGATCACGAGCGGGGCGTCGAACGACCGGCCGTCGCGGGTCTCGAGATGAATCAGCGTGTCCCGGCGTTCTGCTCTCGACACGTCCGCGCCCTGCAGCACCTCGGCGCCCGCCTCCTGCGCCAGCCGCAGCAGTTGCTGGTCGAATTCGACACGACGGATCATCAGGACCGTGGGGCGGCCCCCGGCGACGGTGACGGCTTCTCCGCCCGGGCCTTCCATGTAGAGCCGCGTCACGGCGTGTGTCGCGATGTGCGGCAGGACCGATTCCAGATACGGAAACCGACGAACCACGCGCCAGGTGAGTCCGCCGCCGCAGGCCTTGTAGCGCGGAAATGTCGCGCGGTCGAGCACCAGCACGCGGGCGCCGCCCAGCGCGAGTGTGCGAGCAGCGGTCGCCCCGGCCGGCCCCGCACCGACAACGATGACGTCTGGGGTGCGAGGAGATCCTGCCGTGCGATGACGAAGCGGTCTGGCGGTGAACACGTGGTCGTCGAATGGACTCAGCAACGGGTTGAGAGCCGCCCGGCCGCGACGCGCGGCAGGTCGAGTCTAGCCCAGGATCCGTGGGAAGCCGAACAGTTCGTCCCCCTTCTCGGCCTGGCCGAGAAAATGACGCAGCAGGACGCGGGCGGCCAGATACGGCGCGGCGCTGCCGTTATGGCCCGCCCCCATCGCAAACAAATGATGCGGGTAGTTGCGGTGCGGTCCCGCACACAGGAATCCGTCGGTGGTGATCGACACGGGCACATCCCATCCATATTCCGGCTGGATGCCGGAAATGGCGGGGTACAACTTGGAAAGCTCGTACATCAACTGACCCGTGCGCTGCGCCAGCACCTTTTCCCTCAGTCGGGGCGCGACGCGCGGCTGATCGGCGCCGACAAAGAGCACTCGTTCGTCGCTGGTGCGCCGAAGGGCGTGCCGCGGCTCGTCCTGATCGATCACCGTCGCGCGCGATCGCCCGAACCCCCGCCGAACAAACGACGGCACCGGCGCGGTGAGCACGCAATACGAATCCATCTCTTTGAAATGGCGGCGCAGCGGCGTAAACGGCGCCTCGGGATGATCGGTGGCGACGATGATCGCTTCGGCCTTCACCACCCCGCCCTCCACCACCAACTCGACGCCCCGCGCACGCGATCGCACCTTGGTGACGGGCGTCCGCTCGAAGATCGCCGCCTTTCGCCCCGCCGCGGCCGCCGCCAGACCAATCGCCACGCGGTAGGGGTCGATGTAGCCGTCGCCAGCCGACCGGATGCCGCCGATCGTGTCGAGGCCGGTCTCGAGACGCACGCGCGCCGGCGTCAGCCACGCGCCGTCAACCCCGGCGCCGCGCAGCGCCTTCATCTCGCGTCCCAGCGCGTCCTGGTCGGCCGCGTCCAATCCCAGCCGGAACGCCGCATCGGTCACCAACTCGCCGCGGATGCGCAACCGCCGAATCGTCGCCCCGAAGTCCAGGCCGGCGCGACGGAACGTCTGCCAGATGTGCCGCGCCGCGCGCAGCCCGTGCCGCTGCTCCAGCGACCGAAACGAGACCGCCGGTTCGAGCCGGAGAAATCCCGGCGAGAACGCCGTGCCGCCGTGCGCGATTCGGCCCGCCTCCAGCAACGCCACGCGGAGCCCGGCCGCCGCGAAGACGTACGCCGCCGCGCACCCGGTGAGTCCGCCGCCCAGAATGGCAACCTGCGTGGTCAGGTCGCCCCGATGTCTCGGGTACGCGGGCAGGCGAGATTTCGGAAACCGGTCGAGCCAGTACGAAACGCCGTGGCGGGTTTTCATGTGTGAAGGGTCTCGGTTGCCGAGCGACGCGATCTTACACCGTCTTGGTCACCTTGTTCAGGCCACGCGGATGATCGGGATCAAGGCCCCGGCTCCGGCTCAGGTGAAACGCCAGCAACTGGCCCGGCACGATCGCCGCAATCGGCGACAGCCACTCGGGCATGTCGGCCGGCAACGCGATGGGCGCCGCGGCCCTGGCCAGCGACACCCGCAGATTCGACAACACCACAGGGCGCGCCCCGCGGCCGCAGATGTCGGCCAGCAACCCGTCCACTTCTTCGGCGACCGCGCCAGCCACGTTGACGACGATCGCGGCGAAGCCAGTCTCGATCAGCGCGATCGGCCCGTGCTGGAAGTCGGCCGACGAGTAGGGCTCCACCGCCACGTGCGCCAGTTCCTTGGCCTTGAGCGCGATCTCGAACGCGGTCGCAAAATTGAATCCTCGCCCAATCACCACGCCGTGGCCCGCACCACACAGCGTCTCGGCCGCAGCGGTCACCGTCGCGATATCGACATCGGACGCCTCCGCCACGTATTCGGGAACCCGCGCCAGTTCGACCCGCCGCGCGCCGTCCTGCGCCAGTTCGGTGGACAGCATCGCCAATGCCACCAACTGCGCGGTGTACGTCTTGGTCGCGGCAATGCTTTGCTCACGACCAGCGCCGAGCCCAATCACCTCGTCGGCCGCCGCCGCCAGCGGAGACCCGGCCACGTTGGTAATCGCCAGTGTCGGACACCCCTGCCGCCGGGCTTCGTCCACGACGGCCACCAGGTCGGGAGACTCGCCAGACTGCGACACGCCAATCACCAACGCGCCATCCATCCGCGGTGCCGCGTGATACCGCGTGAACAGCGACGGGGTCGCCAGCGACACGAGCAGGCCGTTGTGCGCGCCAAAGACATACTGCGCGTACCGGGCGGCGTTGTCCGAAGATCCCCTCGCCGCGATCACCACGTGCTGAAACCGGCGCGTCTGGAGACGTTCGGCCACGCGTTCGACCACCGAGGCTCCGCCGGTGAGCAGACGATGCAAGACCTCGGGCTGCTCGGCAATTTCGGAGCGAAGAACCGACTCAGTCAAGAAAACACCTCATGGTCAATCGGAGATCGTCACCGCGGTCGCGGCACCACCAGCAACGCGTCACTCACCTTACGCGGGCCCGGTCGGTCCGACGGGTGATTGACGGTGGCCCCGTTGACCACCATGGTCGTCGAACCGCCGCCGTCCAGGTTCAACGCGTTCTCCAGCTTCAGGCCGACCGCCAGTGTCTGCAGTTCCGCAAACGTCATCCCGAGACTGAGGTCCGGATTGCGGCCATCGACAACCACCATCCAGATCACGCCACCCCGGCTCGTGCCAATCATGGTCCGCGGATGCCGCTCCGTGTTGAAGCCCGCGCGCAACTGTTCGTCGGCCCACTCGGTGAAACGTTGGCCGTTGCGGATCAACAATCCGGCGCCGCCCACAATGTCGTCGGCCAGCGCCCACTCGGACGACGGGGTACCCAGCCGCGAATCATACTGGGCCGCCAGCGAGACGGCCTGGTCGGGAGCAAGCGTCTCGAGCCCGGCCGGCAGAATGGTGCCGCCATACGACAGCACCGCGCCGTTTCTCGGAATCGCCGTCTTGCCGGCGTTTGGCCGCCGCGCCGTCACGCGCAGCGGCGACCCCGACAGTTGCCATTCGACGCCGGTATCCGCCGTGTCGCTGTCGGAACCGTACCGCGGCGTGTACAGCATCAGCTTGCTGCGGACGCGCGTCGTGTCGACGCCGTCAATCGGCACCGTCACGGTGTCGCCGCCCTGCTGATAGGCCAGCTTCATCGTGACGCCAACGCGATCGAACAGTAACCGCAGGGGCTTGCCAGGCGCCCGCACGATGCCCACGGCTCCTCGGGTGAGCACCGCGTCGCTGACCAGTTCGTGCTCAATCTCAAGCACCCCGGCCGGATCGCCGTTCTTGACCACGAAAAACCCCGCGTTGATCGCGGCGATCGCGTGGTGCCGGGCCGCGATGTCGGTCACCGCCTCGAGACCCATCGGGCGGTCCTGGGCCAGCGCGCACCGCACATCGACGCTCGACGGATCGAGCCGCAGGACGCGAACCGAAACCACGCCGGCCGGATCGAGCAAACCGGGATCGGTCAGCGTAAAGAGTTGGACCCCGTCAGCGATCTTCTCGGGTTGACCGAGACGGATCGTGGGTTCGTGGTCGCAGGCTTGAAACCCGGCGGCCAGGATAGCAGCCACCAGCAGGATCGCCACACGCCCCAGGCGGGACGCCCAGCCTGAAACGGCCGACAGCGCCTCGGGCGAACGCACAGCGCCCGGCTTCATGGCCGATCCCCGATGCGCGCGTACTCGAGCATCTGCGCGGCGAAATCCACCGGATACGACACCGACACGTCGGCAATCGCGCCGTCCGATCCTCGCACCGGATCGAGACGTGGCATCACGAACCCGGTGTACGAAGGCAGGTCCACCCGTTCGACGCGCGCGAGAATTTCGTCACGAAGCGCGGCGTCAAAATGCACCCCGTACGACTCCACCAGCGCCTGCGCTGCCTGATAGTCGCCCTGGCTCTTGATGCGCTGAATCTCCGACAACAGGGTTCCCACACCCGCGTGAAAGCCATCGACGTCGGTCGCCACATAGAACGTTCGGCCATCGCGGCGCAGCAGGTGTACCGCGCCGGTATTCGCCATCAGCCACCCGACCACCAGCTGCCGGTTCCGCATGTGGTCTTCTTCGATTTGGGTGCCCTCGCGAACGCGCCGCAACTGGACCAGCGCATTGCGGGCATAGGCCTCGTACTCGGCGCGGACAATGTCGGCCTGGTGCTCGGATGGCACCAGTCCCAGTTCCGCAAGGCGGCGGTGTGGAAGAAAGTACAGCGCGACCAGGTCGGCGCGAGCCTCTTCGATCGTCGAGTAGAACTGCCGCAACGCCTCCTGCGGAGAACCCTGGAGCCGCGGGTCGGCCACCCCGGAGGCGTGCCCGATCACCTCGTGCATGTTCGTCGTCAACTCGGAGGCCAGGCTGCCCCACCGCCGCGCCCGATCCGCCTCGTCGCTGGTCCACGAGAACTCGGTGTAATACGAGTCGGGCATCGATCGGTCGTAGGCCTCCATCAGGTTGGTGAGCGATACCGACTTGCTGCCGTAGGTGGACCGAATCCGTTCGTCGTTCGGCAGGTTGATGCCGATGGGGGTCACCGGCCCGCAGTCGCCCGATTCCACAACCACGTCGATCGCGTTGGCCGACACCCCGGTGACACCCGGCTTTCGGTAGCGCGCCTCCCAGGGCATGTGGTCTTCGAACCATTGGGCGTGTCGCGCGATCGACCGAATCGCCTCGGTCTTGGCCTGGTTCACGTAGAACACGAGCGATTCCCACGCCCCCTTGGTGCCGCGCGCATCCAGATAGACCTCGATGAAACCATTGATCGTGTCGACCGGCGAATTCCGATCGCGCACCCAGCTGATGTCGTACGCCTCGCGATCGGCGGATTCGCCCGTGCGGTAGAACGCGATCAGCGCCCGCAGCGCGTCGGCGGTCGAGGCGGGAGCGAACGGCAACGCGTCCGCAAGATGACCGACAATCGCCGCGATCGGCTGGCCGTAGAGACCGCCCACCCGATACACGTCCTCCACCAGACAGCCGTCTCGCTTCGAGAGCCTCGAATTGAGCGGGTAGCGTTCGTGGAACCCCTCGAGGTCGGCAAGCCTGACGCCGTCGTACAGATTGTTGGCGCTGGCGGCCAGGATGTCGCGCCCCGGGCCCGGGTTCTTGCTGGTGACGGTCGCGTCCACGTCCGCGTCAAAAAACAGAGGCCCCAGCCGCGCCATCAGGTTGTCGATCGACTCCCCGCCCGTCATGGGCAGTGCGGCTCCGGCGTCCACGGCCGCCCGCAGCGCGGCTCGAAACGCGGCTGGCGTGCAGTCGGGCACGAACTTGCGCGCCGTCAGGTTGTTGTGCGGCCCGCTGTTGAGCCAGAACAGCTTGAGGTACCGCTCGATGGCCGCGTGCGTGTCCGGCGCAATCCCCGCCGGGTGCGTGACGATCTGCTCGAGCACGGCTCGCATCTCGAGGCTGCGACCGTAACGCTGGTCGTAATAGATATCCCGGCCGGCGATGGCGGCGAGGTACAGGTGATAGGCGAGCGTCTTTTCGCGGAGGGTCAGCGCCGCAAACCCGTCGGCGTAGAGTTGCACCACGGCGGCCTCGCCGACCCGCTCGAGAAGGTACGGCCGAGCCGCCGCGCCGGTCAAATCGTAACCTGCTCCCGGTACTCCGGCACGTGCAGCGTCCATCCCAGTTCCTGTTCGATTCGCGCCCGGAGCGCCTCCTGCGCCGATGGTTCGCCGTGGACAAGATACGTGATGGCCGGCGGTTTGGAAAAGCCGCCGAGCCACTCCATGATCTCGTTCTGATCGGCGTGAGCCGACATCGAATCCACACGTTCCACGCGCGCGCCAACCGGAATCAGCTCGCCGTGAATCTTCACCGAGGTCGCGCCTTCCACCATCTGGCGCCCACGGGTGCCGACCGCCTGGTAGCCGACAAACAACACCGTGTTCTTCGCACTGGGGAGCGCCGCCTTGAGGTAATGCAGCACGCGTCCGCCGGTCGCCATCCCGCTCGCCGAAATCACGATGCACGGCGCCGCCGACCCCTGAATCTGCCTCGACTGCACCACCGACGAGACGGCCGTGAATCGCTGGGTCGTAAACGCCGACATCTGGCCTCGTCCCGTCTGCATGTCCGGATCGAGATCGCCACTGTGGTTGGCGTAGTGCTTGAGCGCCTCGACCGCCATCGGGCTGTCCAGGTACACCGGCACCACCGGAATGCGCCGGGCGGCCTCGAGCCGCTTCAACCAGTAAATCACTTCCTCCACACGGCCCACCGCAAACGCCGGGATGATGACCTTGCCGCCGCCCGCAATCGTGGTGGAGATGATCTGCGCCAGCCGCTCCCCGTTGTCGTCCTGCTCGTGAAGGCGGTCGCCGTAGGTCGTTTCGACCAGGAGCACGTCGGCCGTTTCGATGCGACTCGGATCGGGCAGCACCGGCCGGTTGTAGCGGCCCAGGTCGCCGCTGAACACGATCTGCCGGCCGTCGTCGCCCCCGAGCGTCATCCGGACGAACGACGATCCGAGCAGGTGCCCAGCATCGACGAATTCGACGGTCGCCCCGCCAGCGGCCGGAACGGTGCGGTTGTACCCGACCGGTTGCAACAGCGTCAGGGCGTGCTGGGCATCTTCTTCGGTGAACAGCGGCAACGCCGGCGCATGCTTGGTGTAGCCGCCGCGATTGGCCTCTCGCGCGTCTTCTTCGGCCAGCCGGCCCGCGTCGGGCAGCATGATGCGCAGCAAGTCGGCGGTGCCTGGCGTGCAGAAGACGCGTCCGCGGAACCCGCCCTTCACGAGCCGGGGCAGGTAGCCGCTGTGGTCGATGTGAGCGTGCGTGAGCACGACGGCGTCGATCGACTTCGACTCAACAGGCAGCGGCAGCCAGTTGCGCTCGCGGAGTTCTTTGAGCCCCTGAAACAGTCCGCAGTCAACCATCACGCGATGCCCGTCCGTGTTGATCAAGTACTTGGACCCGGTCACCGTCCGCGTCGCGCCGAGGAACGTGAGTGTGGTCGTCATGCGAACAAGCCTACCTGTCCACCGGTGTGCCAGAACAGTACCGTGTGTTCGACCGGAAACGCGCCCCGGCGAACAGAAGCGAGCAACGCCGCCATCGCTTTCGCAGTGTACGTGTGGTCGAGAAAGATCGCTTCGGTCCGCGCGAGGAGGCCGACGGCTTCTCGCGTGCCGGCAGTCGGCATGCCGTACCCGTCCCCCACAAAGCCATCGTCGACCTCGATGCGACGGGCGGCGGCCAGTCCCGCCCCATCAACGCCGAGCAGGTCGCCCATGCCCGTCATCACCGCTCGAACCGTGTCCTGGACCGACGCCGCCGGGTCGTCGGCGCTGACACCAACCACGCGCGTCGGCAGGCCGTACAGTTCGCACCCGGCCAGTAGACCAGCTTGCGTGCCGCCCGACGAGGTCGAGTGCACGATCACGTCCGGGATGACCCCCTGCGACACCAGTTCGGCGATGCCGCGCGCAAAACCCAGCGCGCCCAGTGGCGTGGATGCACCCAGCGGAATCTCGTAGGGATGCCTGCCCTGCCGTTTCAGGCGGTCGGCCAGCGCAGCCATCGCCGGCGCCCGTTCCTCCCGGGTGGCGACGTAGTGCACCTCGGCGCCGAGCAACTCGTCGAGCAGCGCATTCGCGGTCGGCCGATCGGGGCGCACACCATTGGCCACCAGCACACATGTCAGACCCATGCGCGCCGCGGTGGCCGCCACCACGCGCGCCGAGTTGGACTGGACCCCGCCAACACTCAGCAGCGTGTCGGCGCCCTCGGCCATCGCACGCGCCGCGACGAGGGCCATTTTTCGGACCTTGTTTCCCCCGAACCCGAACGGAATGACATCGTCACGCTTGATGAGCAGACGCGGGCCGCCGCCCAGCGCAGCGCGGAGCCGCGAGAGTTCCTGGATCGGTGAAGGAGCGGTCCAGAGATCGAGCGCCGGAATCGCGAGCAACCGCTCCCGCGCTGATACCGTCGATACCATCCGCACATTGTACGAGAATCGGGACGGGAATCACTCCGGGAGTGTTTGTGCCAACGCGAAAATCATGCCGGCACGGATTTCGTGTTGGCACAAACACTCCCGGAGTAATTAATCAGAACGCGAACCGGGCGCCCAGCTGAAGCTTGCGCGGCTGCGCGGCCGCCAGCGGCCGGCCGAACAACGGCGACGCCACCAGAAAACTGTACGCCGTATAGTTGGTGCGATTGAGCAGGTTCTGACCCGAGACGTAGAACTCCACGCGGTACCGCTTCTCGGCCGCCGCTCCGCCGAACCCCGCCGCCAAACCACCGCCACCGCCCGCGTTGATCATGACCTGGCCGCCACCCGGTCCACCCGACGTCTTCGGCGTCCCGAATCCGAACCCGTACGAAAGCCGACCGCCCAGATCCCACTGCATGGCCCCGCGCGCCGAATTGCGCGGCACCCCCGCCGGCCGGTCGTTGAACACGCCGTCGCCATTGTCGTCACGCCCGGTCGTCACGTTGTACGGCATCCCCGACTGCGCGCGAACGTTCAGACCCAGCGTCACATTCGTGATCGGAGACAGGTTCAACGAGGCGCCCGCCCTGTGCCGGATGTCGCCGGCGGCCGGGCCCCACTCGTCAGTCAGCCTGTCCCCTCCCGGCGGAATGGCAAAGGCGCCCGGCGTGTCGGTGTCGCTCTTGCTCCACGTGTAATTGAGCGTGAAGAACATCCGCTTCTTGTCCATCCGCACGAGGTTGTAGAACAGGCTCACCGCTTGAGATCGCGACGCGGCATCGCCCACCAGTTCGATCCTGTTGGCAAACAGGGGGTCGGCGCGGACGCCAGCCTCGGGAGCGTTGAGATTCCGCCCTCGCAACAGCCCGAATCCCCAGCCCCGCGTGTAGCTCACGCTCAGCCGGCCGTTTTGTGAAAGCGTCCGGTCCACCCCCAGGCTCATCCGGTGCGCGTTGGGCGACGCCAACGCGCTCGACCACACGTACTGATTACTCGGCGACGTCGCGCCCGCCGGGCCAGGATCCGGATACGAGGGATTGACAATGTTGGTCTCGCGCTGGCGAAGGCCGTCAAGCAAAAGCGTCTGCTTATAAAGATCGCCGGCAATCCAGTCGTAGAAATATCCATAACTGGCGCGCAGCGTCATCCGGCCGTCCTTGTACGGCGACCACGCCGCCGACGCTCGCGGCGATATGTTCCAGCGATCCGACACCTGGCTCTGCGCCCCGTACCGCACGCCTCCAGACAACAACAGACTTCGGGTGACGCGGTAGTCGTCCTGCAGGTAGACCGCCGCCCGATAGGTCGAATAGCCGATGCGCGGGTCGCCAATTTTGCGCGAATAACTCATCGGCCTGCCCGCCTGATAATCGGCCAGGCTCGCGAAGGTATACGTGCCGAGATAGTTCGACGTGTCGTCCGACTGGAAGCGTCCTCCCTCCAGCAGGAAACCGGTGCGCCACGAATGTGCGCCCCGCACGTAGTCGAGGTCGCTTGCCAGTTCGAACTCCGTCGCGCGCAACCCGCCTCGCACCTGCGCCCCGCCGCCTGTAAACGCATCCTGAACGCGGGTGGTCGGCTCTTCGATGGCCGACCGGCTGCCGTTCCGATTTGTCTTGAGCTGGAATCGCGACTCGGTAAACAGCCGCCGTCCGAGCGGGCCGTTCTCGGATACGCGCAGGGTGTTGGTCGACGACGAACTGTCGTAGGCCCGGTCGAACAGGTTGAAGCCACCGACGCCCAGGTCGCTCGACGTGCTCGACTCGCGATCGACGGCGACGCGAACCGCGTGGTCCTTGGTCACCGCGTGATCGAACCTGGCGTTGAGGGTGTAGGCGTCGCGCGGCTGCCGAAAGGCATCGGTGACCGTGGTGCCGTCGGGCAGCACGGCGAAGAGGTTGGGTGACGTGTACTGAGACGTGCCGCTGGCGTTGAGGGAAAACGACGCCTTGTCGGGCGCAATGGTGCCGGAGAGGCCAAAGCCGTATTGGCGCAGTTGCTCGGGCGGCTTGACGCTGGTGAACGCATTCCTGGCGTTGAGGGCGGCATCCAGGACGTGCACATCCATGTTGCCCCGGAGCGGGCCGCTTCCAGGCATGGTCATGATGTCGATGAACATCATGCCGCTCATGCCTCCGTGGTTCTGGGCCGCGAACATGTCGAGCCGGGGCAGGCGAATGGATCGAATCTGGGATTTCGGCGGCAGTCGCCCCCCGGTGAATCCGTCGACGCGAAGCACGGCCCCCGACGGCGACATCGCCTTGAGCACCTCGGCCATTTCCTCCGGATCGTCGGGCAGCGCCTCGATCTGCTCTCGGGTGAGCACCGTGCTGAAGGCACTCCCGGCGGGATCGAGCGCGGATGACTGCCGATCTCGGGTGACCGTGATTTCCTGATCGAGGTTCTTGATGCGAAGCGTCACGCGGCGCCGGCTCTCGACACCGCGCACACGGACATCGGGGACGTCGATTGGGTCGAACCCCGCGAACTCCACGTGAACGCGGTACCGCCCTTCGGCAAGATTCTCGAACACCGCCGCGCCAACCGCGCTGGTCGGCACCGACGGCGGCGGGCCAGACCGCCCATCGTCATCGCCACCAACCACGGTGACCACCGCCTGGGGAATCACCGCCCCAAGTTGGTCCATCACCGTCACCACCAGGCGGCCTCGGCGCGGGGGCGCCTGCGCGGCAACAGGGCCCGAAAGCGTGGCCGCCGCAACCACCGCCATCACGCATCGAACCAGCAACCGCCGCACTGCTCGTCGTCGGGTATCCCGGGTGCTCATCATCGACCGGCGTCCTACTTGGAGGCCTCGAATTTTTTCGGGTCGATCTTCGGGTTGAGTTTGACCGTGTCGAACAGCATCTCTTCGGTGGGCTTGCCGTCGATCGAACGCGCGATCCGGAAGGGCAGCTTCACACCGCCCACCGATTTGTATTCGCTGTAGTAGACGCGGAACTCCACGGTGCGGCGCTTCGCCTCGGCGTCCTTGCGCCGCTCTTCGAAGTCTTTCTGCATCTTCTCCACGTCTTCTTTCGTCATGTTGCGGCCGCCACCGGCGCCGGCGGTCGTGGTCGATGATGTAAAGGTGCCGCCGCCGCCAACCTGCTGCACCACGCGCGTGCCGCCCGGCCCGCCCGGCCCGCCGGGGCCACCAGGACCGCCGGGGCCGCCGGGGCCGCCAGGGCCGGACGTGATGACAATGGGCTCTTTGTCCATCCAGCTCAGCATCAGCGGCATGTGCGTCTGCGCGTCGACGAACAGGGTGGCCGCGAAATCGCCTGGGCCCTTGACGCCGATCACGTCGGCTTTGCCGTCGGCGGATTCGGCCTGCCCGCCGTCTGCGAATTCGAGCGGAAACACCGCGGGCGACGCGGCAAACATCCCGAGCGTCAGCCGCGCGAAGTCCCGCCTGTTGGCGTGCAGTCGCAAGCCGTCGGCCTCGGCCTTTTGGTCGGGCGTCATCTTGGCCGGGTCCATGGCCGCACCGCCTGGTCCGGCGATCCGAATCACGATGTTCCCACCCTGAAGATTGGGCGGGCGGTCGATTTCTTCGATCACCTGGCCGCCGTTGAATCCCGTGTTTCTGTACACGCTCATGTTGCCCATCGACACCATCACGCTGCGCATGAGGTACTTGTCGGGCAACTGCATCGCCATCTCGAAATCGGATTCGGTGGTGTTGCCGCCGGGGCCGGTTCGCAGCGTTCGGCCGACGGCCGTGATGGCCTTGACGGTCGCGATCGTGTCGCCGCCGAGGGCCGCGCGAACCGCGGCAAGCATCTGACTGACATCCCTGCCCTGGCCGGACGCGATCGTCGCGCAGGCAAGCGTAACCATCATGGCGGCGGCAACCCTCGATTTCATGCACTCCTCCTGATTCGGATCCGTGCGACGCATGCGTATTGGACGTCACCAGCCGGCTTGCGGTCTGCGTGGTCGCCACCAGCCGGCTCGCGGTCTGCCCGGTCGTCGCCGGCCGGCTCGCGGTCTGCCCGACGGTCGCCTGCCGACCCGCACGTCGACGCGGGGCGACACACTACCGCAGGTGCCGACCTCCGTCGACGCGGACGACTTCTCCGGTGACAAAGTCGGTCTCGATGAGGAACAAGACGGCTTTGGCGATTTCTTCCGCGCCCCCCCAGCGCCCGAGCGGCGTGGCCTGTTCGACGGCGGCGACCTCGCTGGCCTCGAGGCCGGATGGCGGCAGAATGGGCCCCGGGGCGATCGCGTTGACGAGAATGTGATCCTCGGCCAGTTCGAGCGCCAGGGATTCGGTGAGCGCAACCACTCCGGCCTTGGCAACGTAATAGGGGAGGTACCCCTTGTATCGAGCCCGGCCGCTGGCGGGAAGCCAGTCGGCAAAGTTCACGACGCGGCCGCCGCCTGCCGCCCGCATATGCGGCACCGCCGCCGAGGTGCACACAAACGCGGCACGCAGGTCCACGGCCAGCCCTCGCTCCCATGCCTCGTCTGTCAGTTCGTCAAATGGCGTCGGCGCGTAGCGAGAGGCCATGTTGATCAGCACGTCGAGACGGCCCAGTTGCATCGCGGCCTCGGCCACCAGCGCGCGGCAGTCGTCCGGGTTGGCGAGGTCGGCCGGAATGCACATTGCCCGCCGGCCCGCCTT
The DNA here is from genome assembly GCA_037133015.1 of Acidobacteriota bacterium. Lineage (GTDB taxonomy): Bacteria > Acidobacteriota > Vicinamibacteria > Vicinamibacterales > JAKQTR01 > JBAXOX01. The sequence continues at coordinate 40,442 of JBAXOX010000017.1, read as the reverse complement.
GCGCACGGCGGTTGCCGCTTCCTCGGCCTGCTCGCGCGACCGGTTGTAGCTCAAGGCGACATCGGCGCCCCGTTCGGCCAGCCAGGTCGCGACCACCGATCCAATCCGCTTCGGGCCCGTGATGAGCACGCCCAAACCATTCAGCTGCATCCATGCATTGTAGCGCCCGAGGGCCTGTCCGGCGCGGCGCTCGGCGCGCCACGCCCGTCAACCCGGCCTCGGTTCGTGAGACGGTGGCGGGAGGGCTATACTCTGCGGGTTCACCCACACGCGCTGCCAGGAGGATGCCATGCCGTCCCGACGCCGTTTCTTGACCGACGTCTTTTCCGGAACCGTCGCGGGCACCGCGGCGCTCGCTGCGTTCTCGCCCGATGGCCTTGTGCGCGTCCTCGAAGCATCGCAGGCGGTGGCCTCGCGCACGGCCGAGGATGTGGCGCAGGACGAAACCTACTGGCGGGAGATTCAGCAGGCCTTCACCCTCGATCGGACGATCATCAATCTCAACAACGGCGGCGTGTGCCCAAGCCCCCGCGTGGTGCACGAAGCGTTCAAGCGCTATCTCGACATCACCAACCAGGCGCCCGTGTACCACATGTGGCAGATCCTCGAGCCGAACGTCGAGACGGTTCGCCGCAGGCTGGCCGAGACCTTCGGGTGCGACATCGAGGAAATGGCCATCACCCGCAACGCCAGCGAAGCGCTGCAGATTGCCCAGTTGGGCCTCGACCTCAAGCCGGGCGACGAAGTGCTGACCACCGACCAGGATTACCCGCGCATGCTGGCAACCTGGGAACAGCGGGTCAAGCGGGACGGTATCACGCTCACCAAGGTGTCGTTTCCCGTGCCGCCCCCCAGCCTGGAGTTTCTGAGGCAGATGTTCGAGCAGGCCATCACGCCGCGCACGAAGGTGATCCACTTCTGCCACATCACCAATCTGACCGGACAGATATTTCCCGTGCGCGACATCTGTCGCATGGCCCGCGCCCGCGGCATCAAGACGATCGTCGACGGGGCGCACGCCTTCGCGCACTTCCCGTTTGTCGGCCGGGATCTCGAGTGCGACTACTACGGCACCAGCCTGCACAAGTGGCTCACCGCCCCGGTCGGCACCGGGTTCTTGTACGTGCGGCGCGAACACATCGCGGGCCTGTGGCCAATGCAGCCGGCCTGGGCGGGCCAGGAGAACAACATCCGCAAGTTCGAGGAGGTGGGCACGCACCCGGCCGCCAACCACAACGCGATCGCCGAGGCGCTCGTGTTCTTCCATGGAATTGGCGCGGATCGCAAGGCCGCGAGGTTGCGCTATTTGAAGAACCGATGGGCGCGGCGGCTCGAGACAGTGCCGGGCGTGCGCATGCACACCCCGTTTGACCCGGCTCAATCCTGCGGCCTGGCCAACGTCGGCATCCCGGCCGTCGACTGCGGCAAACTCGGCGAGCATCTCTGGACCAAGTACAAGATCATTGTCGTTCCGATCATCCGCGACGACTTCAAGGGGCTGCGCGTCACGCCGAACGTCTACACGACGCTCGACGAAATCGACACGTTTGCGCAGATCGTGGAGGACGTGGCCAGGAGAGGGACGATCTGAAGAGTGATGGGGGACGATCGCCGACGGCTCGCGCGGGGAGGCCGGCGTTGCTCCTCGTGGCATACTTGAGGGCCGTCGATCGGCGACTGGCGCGAGGGAATCGAAACGATGAACGCAGAGAAACGGGCAAACATTCCGGTCGCCAGCCGGGTGGATGGCTTCACCTACGCGATTCGCAACATCGTTGCGGAGGCCCGAAAAGTCGAGGCCACGGGCCGCACCGTCAAGTACCTCAACATCGGCGACCCCATCCCGTTCGGCTTCAAGACGCCGCCGCATCTTGTCGAGGCGGTCATCAAGGCGTTACGTGACGGGCACAACGGGTACGGCCCTTCGCCCGGCATCCAGTCGGCGCGCGAGGCGGTGGCGGCCGATTTCTCGGCTCGCGGTGTTCCGATGCCGCCCGATCGCGTGGTGCTGACCTCCGGCACGTCCGAAGGCATCGAGCTCGCGCTGAACGCCCTCGTCAATCCTGGCGACGAGGTGCTGATTCCGATGCCGACCTATCCGCTCTACACGGCGGTGACGGCCAAGATCGCAGCGCGAACCGTCTACTACCGCGCCGATCCGGCGCGAGGCTGGCTGCCGGACGTGGATCAGATCAAAACGCTGATTTCGCCGCGGACGCGCGCACTCGTGGTGATCGATCCCAACAACCCGACCGGCGCCATCTACCCCGAGGCCCTGCGCCGCGATCTGCTGGCGCTGGCCGATGCGCACGGGTTCGTGCTGCTCGCCGACGAGGTCTACGCCGATTTGTCCTACGGCACGCAGGCGCCACCGATGGCCAGCCTCGCCACCAATGCTCCGGTGATTTCGTTTGGCAGCCTGTCGAAAGCGTATCTGGCGCCGGGATGGAGAGCCGGGTGGATGGCGGTGGGCACCAGTCCGCGCCTCGAAGGCGTGCTCGCCGGCATTCGAAAGCTGGCAGATGGGCGGCTGTGCGCCACCGTGCCGATGCAGCACGCCATCACGGCCGCACTCACCGGCGATCGCTCGCACCAGGTGTCGTTCAGGGCCGCCCTGCGCGAACGCGCCGATGTGACCGTCACCAGACTCAACGCGATTCCCGGGATGACGTGCGTCGCGCCCCAGGGTGCGTTCTACGCGATGCCGCAACTGGCGCTGCCGCCGGGCCGCACCGACGAGCAGTATGTGCTGGCGCTGCTTCGCGAGGCCGGCGTGCTGTGCGTCCACGGCTCCGGGTTCGGCACGCCGCCAGACCAGGGCTTCTTCCGCGTCGTTTTTCTCGCCTCCCCGGTGGAACTGGGCCAGATCTACGACACGATGGCGCAATTCACCCAAGCATTCCTCGCGCGAGGCTGACGGCTTGGTCCTACCGGTGATCCGCCGTGCGCTGTCGGTCGATACGGGGCGTGGCGCGACGTTCTGGTACGCGGTTGCCGCAGCCGCGATGACATGGCCCCTTGTCACGGGACTTGGCCGCGACATCCCCTGGGACCTGGGAGATTCGGTACTCAACTGCTGGATCCTGCAGTGGGCACTCGACCACGCCATGCGGTTTCTGGGCGGCGATCTTGGCGCGTTCAGGAATTACTTCAACGCCAATATTTTCTATCCCGAGCCGCTGGCGCTCGCCTACTCGGAACACCTCACCGCGCAGGTCATCCAGGTGCTGCCGGTGTACGCCGTCACCGGCAACATCATCCTCTGCTACAACCTGCTTTTTCTGTCCACCTTCGTGCTGTCGGGCCTCGGCGCGTACCTGTTGGTGCGCGATCTCACAGGCAGCGCGAGGGCCGGTTTTGTCGCCGGACTGTTCTACGCATTCGCCCCGTACCGGATCGGTCAGTTCTCGCACATGCAGGTGCTGTCGTCGCAGTGGATGCCGCTGGCGCTCTACCTGTTCCGGCGCTATTTCCAGACGGGTCGCCGAACCGCGCTGGCCGGGGCCGCGGCGGCGTTGATTGCCCAGAACTGGTCCTGCGGCTACTTCCTGATCTACTTTTCGCCATTTGCCGGCGCCTATGTGCTGTACGAATTGATCGAGCGCGGCGCCTGGCGCCGACTGCGCGTCTGGATCGAACTGGGGGCGGCAGCCGCGCTGGTGGTCGCGGCCAGCGTTCCCCTGCTGATGCCGTATCTTGCCCTTCGCGCGCACGGCTTTGGTCCGCGGCCGTTTGCCGAGATCGTCGCGTTTTCGGCCGACGTCTATAGCTACCTCACCGCGCACGGCGCGCAGCACGCCTGGGGCACGGTGGCTCGCGCCTTTCCGAAACCGGAAGGCGACGCGTTTCCTTCGCTGCTACCCGTGCTGCTCGCGCTGGCAGGCCTGACGGCGCACGCGGTGCGCGTGTGGAGATTTTCGCACCTCGACATCCGCTACCAGGCGGGAGCCTTCGCACGATGGTGGCGGACGCCAGTGGCCGTCGCGCTCTTCGCCTTCCTCGTCTCGCAACTCTTCGCGGCCGTCATCATCCTCGCCAACGGCGGCTTCGACTGGCCGATCGCCGGCGGGGTGTTTCGCGTCCACAATCTCGCCCGCTCACTGCGCTTCGCCGCGATCGCCGGCGCGGTCTTGCTCATTGTGTCGCCTCGCGCCAGGCACGTGGCGCGCGGCATTCCCCGCTCGGCCGTCGCGTTTTCGCTGGCCTCGCTTGTTGCCGCATTTCTGCTGTCGCTCGGGCCGATCATCTTTTCCAAGGGCATGCGCATCGCCGGCGACGGCCCGTACTGGTGGCTCTACGCGAATGTGCCGGGCTTCGACGGGCTCCGCGTGCCGGCGCGCATCGCCATGATTGTCGCGCTGTTCCTGGCGGTGCTTGGCGGCTACGGCTGCGCCGCGGTGGAGGCGTGGTTGAACCGGGTCGCCGATCGCCGGTCGTCACCGGCCCGCGCGCATCGCGCGTGGTGGCCGGGTGCCGCCGTCCTGGCCATCGGCGTGATGTTTCTCGCGGAGGCCACCTCCGCGCCCATCCAACTGAACGGCACGTGGATGCCTGGCGGCCTCGAACCGCTGCCTTCGCGCCTGCTGACCGCCGATGCGCTGCCGCCGGTGTACCGGACGGTCCGCTCCCTGCCAGCCGATGCTGCGCTGGTCGAGTTCCCGTTTGGCGACGAGCAGTACGACATGCGCTACATGGTCGCCTCGGCAGAACACTGGCGGCCACTGGTCAACGGCTATAGCGGCGGCGCGCCCGCGGCGTACTACCTCAATAAATCTGGCCTCGCCAACCCCCTCGCCCAGCCCGACCGCGCCTGGCGGGTCCTGCTGCACACACGCGCCACCCACGCCATCGTCCACGAACAGGCCTACCGGAAGGGCGTCGGCCCGCAGATCTCGGAGTGGCTGCGCTCGCGCGGTGCCAGACAAATCGGTTGGTTCGGATCGGATTGTCTCTTCGAGTTGCCTGCCGCGCGCTGATCTCGATCCACACCCTGCTTCGCGCCAGCGCCGGTAGACGGGACAGGGCAACCGGCCCCGACGCGGCGCTGCCCGATCAGTGCTGGTCGTAGGTCCGCAGAATCTCGTCGAATCCGCACGTGTCGTCGAGCGTCCTGGCGCGAACGTCGAGCCAGCGCCGATTGGGACAGGGCTCCGCCACGCGACGAATGTCGAGCAGGTGCTCGATCGAGAGATTGTCGGCGGCCATGTTGCCCGCGCCGGCGCCGCACCCGAGCGTCAGCGACGGGCGCAGCCCGTTGAAGATGCCGCCAATCGCGCCTTGCGTGCACGGCGTGTTGACGAGCACCCGCGCCGCATCCAGTGTCGCGAAATCGTCGACCACCCGCCGGTCGGTCGCGTGCACCCCGACGGTATGGCCGATGCCGCCCAGGCGAATCACCGCGCGGCAGACGTCGAGCGCCGCAGCGTACGACTCGCACACATAGTACGCAAGAACGGGCATCAGTAATTCGTGCGACAACGGATGCTCGGCCCCCACACCGCCGCCCTCCGCAACAATCACGCGCGTACCGTGTGGCAGGCCGAATCCCGCCCGCGCCGCCAGTACCTCGGGCGGTTGACCGACCGCTTCGGGCCGCATCCGCCTGCTCTCCGTGTCGAAACACACGGGCCCGAGCGCGGCAGCCTGTTCCTTCGTGCAGAAGTAGGCGCCCTCCTGCTCGAGCAGCGGGCGCAGGTGCGCGGCCACTTCTCGTTCGACCACCAGTGCCTGCTCGCTCGCGCACACCGTGCCGTTGTCGAACATTTTCGAATGCATGATGGCGCGCGCTGCCGCCGCGAGATCGGCCGACGCGTGCACGTAGACCGGAACATTGCCGGGACCCACGCCGAAGGTCGGCGTGCCGGACCGCTGCGCCACGTCCACAATCGAACTGGTACCGGTCGCCAGGATCATCGCCAGCGCCGGATGCGCCATCACGTGATCGAGGTACGGTTTCTGCCCGTGCGTGATTATCTGGATCGCGTTCGGAGGAGCGCCGGCCGCCTCGGCCGCCTCGGCCAGGATGCGCACGGTCTCCTTCACACACTTCCGCGCGCCCCGGTGTGGACTGAAGATCACCGGGTTGCGCGTCTTCAGGCACAGCAGCGCCGTAGATATTGTCGTCGAGGTCGGATTGGTCGCCGGCGTCGTCGCCAGGATCGGACCTTTGGGCCGAGCCATTTGCGTGATGCCCCGATCGGGGTCGGTGTGGATCACGCCAACCGTCTTGATCTCCCGAATCTCGCCGTACACGACGAGGCTCGCCCAGGCGTTCTTGATGACCTTGTCTTCGTAACGGCCCATGCCCGTCTCGGCGCAGGCCAGTTTCGCCAACTTCGTGCGGGCCGCATACGCCGCCTCGCACACGGCCCGGACCACCAGGTCGACGCGGTCCTGATCGAACGTCGCAAACACCGCCGCCGCGTCTCGCGCACCACCGACCAGCGCGTCGGCATACTGGGAAACCGATTCGCCTGAGCCCATGAAGCGATCTTACTCGGACTCCCTACATCTTTCGCCAGCCAACCGCGGTCGGCGCGCCGCTGGCGCCCCCAAGCCCCCCGTTGTAGGTGATCTCGAAATTTCCCGTGAAGTCGCCTTCGTAGAAGATCTGCACCTTGCTCTTCACGGTGACCAGAGACGCAGTATTCGCCCCGTTTTCGACCAGGATCTGGCCGATGAGGGTGGGGTTGCCGGCGATCTCTATCTGCTCGTGCACCAGGATCTGCGCGGGAGAACCCTTCTGCGTGAGGTTGCCCTTGATCGAAATGTCGCCGTCGGCCAGAAACAACAGTCCGGATTCCTTCGCAGCCAGCGTCGGATTGCCCGTCACGCTGATGGATCCCTCGCTGATAATGGTCACAGTGGCAGGACTGGCGTCTGAGCCGCAATTTTTCCCGATCGTGACGTCGGTTTCGGCGAAATAGATGCCCGCCTGCAGCGCACCGTCACTGTTGACCTCCCACGCCCCACTCTTGAACGACCACCCCGTCGCTCCACAAGGCGCCCCGCTGCAGTAGGTCGTGGTTCCCGCCAGGTTCGTCATTTTTCCGGCCTTGGTCAGAATGTAGTCGGCCTCGTTCTTGTGCGCGATGGCACTCACGGTCGGCACCGGGAGTGTGGGATAGCCGCCTCCCTTCACGCCCCCAACCGTCGGGTGGCCACTGGACGAATAGGTACCGCTTGCGGTCGCATCGCCCGCCACGTCAGGATTGCCGGTGATGTCCAGGTCGCCGTTCGCGTGGACGCCGCCCGCCGAACCCAACACCTTCACGTTGCCGGCGATCTCGAGATCCCCATTGATCAGAATCGCCGGGTCTCCCACTCCGTACCCGACAATCGCCTCGAGCGTCACCTGCGTATGATTCGGGCCGTATCCAATGGCCCGCACCACGACGCGCTTGTTCTGATCGGTATAGGCGTCGTTGTTTTCGCTGATCCGGGTGATGTCGGCCGCGCTTAACGTCACCCCACGCGACGCATCGTCTTCGTCGAACACGCGGGCTTCGTACCACTGGTCTGAGACCAGCGTCCGCCGGGTCGGGGGGCGAGGGATCCGCTGGGCGGCAATTGAACCCAGGTTCTCGAGACTGCCGTTGTCGGCGTTGCGGTCGACCGAACCGGTCAGCCCGTCTGGCCCTTTCAACAGAGCGGAAATGGCAGCCGCGGGAGACGCGTATCCGTCCGTGCTCCACGTCGTCAGCTTGTCGATCACCAGCGTGGTGGCATGATTCAAGCCGGCTTCGGCGGCGGCCTGAGCCTTGGCGTGCGCCGCGTAATTCTGCGAAATCTTGATTTCGGTCTGTCCGCTCACCGTCAGCGCGGCCACCATCCCCGAGAGCAGGAACAACAGCAACAAGGCACCGACCAGCGCAAAACCACGGTCTGGCTTCATCACAACCTCACCTCAACCGTACCCGCACTTCCGAGGTCAGCGTGTAGGCGGTCGCCGCAGCGAGGATCTGGTCGCGCGTGACAGTCCGGCCGGTGACCGAGATCTGGACGTAGGCGACGTTGGCCGCGATGGCCGTAACGGCCCGCGCACTGTCGAGGTACCTGAAGGTCAACGCCGAGATCACCCGATCGGTCATCGGCACGGCCGCGGCATCCACGTTGTTGTCGCGCCTGGTGATACAGAAATTGACCCGGTCGTGCGCAATCGTCACATCCTCCCCGGATTCGGTGCACGCGCCCGACACGCCCCCGAGCACGCCGTTGGGTGGATTGGTGTCGGCCTTGATCCGGATGTTGTCGGCGAGCCCGGTGCCGTTGGGATCGATCGCAATCGGGACGAACACGGTACCCGCCGTCGGGCACACACCCGTGGTGATGGCATACGGATTGGCGCCGGCTGGCCGTATCGCCTCCGCCATCCACTCGATCGCATATTGCACTTCTTCTTGCGTCGCCGACCCGTCGAGCAGGACATTGGATGCGCGGGTCACCTGGTGCGTCACCGTGAGGGCGCCCCCCATCAACACAAGTCCGATCATCGACGCCAGCAGCAGTTCGACCAGGGTATAGCCGTCGGCGCCGGCCGTCGGCGCCAACCCGCGCCGGTCATCACGAGGACGGGTCACCATGATCGGACAATCGTGGAAAACGAGAAGGTCGTCGCGATTTTTCGGTCGCCGTTGGTGGGGGTCAACTGTACCGACACCAGTCGAGTGTTGGCCGTGGGACCCGCCGCCACTTTCCAGCGCCGCGTGTAGTTGGCCGTAGGGGCATCGAAGTAGTTGGCCACGTTGGCCGTGAGCGAATCGGGAGAGGCCGGCGTAATTTGGATGGCCGCATCGGTGAGGAAGTTGAGCTTCTCGAGTTGCTCGACCTTGGCGATCGCCAGCCGGGCGGCTTCTTCGCCGTTGCGGGCGAGTTGATGCCCACGGAACGACACCCCGAGCAATTGGGCGATAGACAGCAGCCCGACAACCAGGATGGCCGCCGCGATCAGCGTCTCGACCAGGGTGACGCCATCGGCCCGGCGGTACCGGTTACTGGAAACTGATGCGGCCAGAGGCCGACAGCGTGAGCGTTTGAGTGGCATTGTTCTTCAACACCGAAATCGAAACGGGGGCGTTTCCCGTGGCCGGCGTCACTCGGCCGCTTGGCGCGATATCGACGTTAGTGGCAGCGCTGAATAACACGCCTGCCCTCAACACACGAACCGGCCCGTCCAGATCCGGCCTGTTGGCCGCGTCCGGGTCCGGATACGGATACGCCGCGGGATCGCAGCGGTTGGCAGCCGCGTCGATCGACGCGCTGCCGGTCACCTCGACCACCCGAAACTGACCGGCCGCCGGACAGTTGAACCGCACACGCATCGTCCGGCCGCTCGACAGCGCTTGCAAGCGGGCCGTCTGAACGGCGGCGGCGACGTCATGGATCGATCCGTCCAGCGCCATCCGCTGGCGCGCCGTCAAGACGGTAGGAATCGCCGAGCCAAGTAAGACGATGGACACGGCCAGCACGACCATCAATTCGATCAGGCTGAAACCGGCGTTCGGCCTCCGTCCAAAGGGGCTAGTGGTCATATACATACCGTGTGCCGCCGGCGCCGACTCGCCCATTTTACGAAATCGTTCCGGCAGATGTGTGTCTCACCTTGTTCGCGCGACCCGGAGATACAGCTCCACCTACGTATATCGGTCGTTCGAGGACAAACCTGACAGCCCGACAGGGGAGACCCGCCAGGCTAACTTCCAAACTTCTCGACGATGGCTTTCTTGTCCAGCCCGAGAATCCCGCGCTTGGCCCCGACCTTTTTAAACGACTCCAAGGCACGAGCCAGCATGGGGATGTCGTGATCGGCCGACAATTGGGTGCGGATGCGCGCCTGTCCGGCCGGCACGACGGGGAAGAAGAACCCCACCACGTAGATCCCCTCGTCGTAAAGGTCGCGCGCAACGTCCTGGGCCAGTTTCGCGTTGAAGAGCATCACGGGCACAATCGGGCTGTCGCCATCTCTGATGACGAATCCGGCCTCTTTGAGGCCCTTTCGCCAGAAGATCGCGTTCTTCTCGAGCGTGTCCCGGCGTTCGGTGCTCGCGCTCAGCACCTCGATCACTTTGATGGCCGAGGCGGCGATGGCGGGCGGCACCGCGTTGCTGAAGAGATAGGGCCGGGCGCGCTGCCGGCAGAGTTCGACGATTTCCTTGCGTCCCGACACGCAGCCGCCGCTCGCCCCGCCCAGGGCCTTGCCAAGCGTGGTGGTAAGAATGTCGATCTTGCCCATCACGCCGAACTGCTCGTGCACGCCCCGGCCGGTCTTGCCAATAAACCCGGTGGCGTGGCTGTCGTCGAGAAACACCAGCGCCTGGTATTGCTCCGCCAGCCGGCAGATCTGGTCGAGCGGCGCCATGTCGCCGTCCATGCTGAACACGCCGTCGGTGATGATGACCCGCACGCGCCTGTCCTGGTGCTCCTGAAGTTTTTGCTCCAGATGCCCCATGTCGCAGTGCTTGTAGGTGTCGTGCATCGCTTTGCAAAGGCGGATGCCGTCCACGATGCTCGCGTGGACAAGCCGGTCCGAGATCATCACGTCGTCGGGGCCGAGAATGGCCTCGAAGACCCCGGCGTTGGCGTCGAGGCAACTGGCGAAGAGAATCGTGTCTTCGGTGCCGAGGAATTCGGTGAGCTTGTCTTCCAGAATCCGGTGGACGTCCTGCGTGCCGCAGATAAAGCGCACGCTCGACATGCCATAGCCCCGTTCGTCGAGTGCACGGTGGGCGGCGGCCACCACGTCGGGGTGACTCGACAGTCCGAGGTAATTGTTCGCGCAGAGGTTGATCAGCTCTTTGAGTGGCGCACCGCGCGGGTATTCCACGGTGATGTGCGCCGACTGCGGCGAGTGGATCGCGCGCTCCTCTTTGAACAGACCCTTCTCGCGAATGCCAGTCAATTCGGCCTTGAGCGCCTCCTGGACCGTCGTCGGATACGCCATCTCACGCCCCCTTTTTCGCCTGGTGCGCGCTCACCAGCGCAGCGATGCGCGCCACGGTGTCGAACGCCTCGGGCGAGGCATCGGCGTCGGAAATCGTGATGTCGAACTTCTTTTCGAGAAAGCGCTTCAGACTCACGAGGCTGAAGCTGTCGACGATGCCCCCCGAAATCAGGGGCGTGTGTTCGTCGAGATCGACGTCGTCGATTTCGTCTTCGTCCAGATATTCGTTCCGGATGTATTCAAGGATGATGTCGTTCACGGCTGGCTCCCTTTGCCTGGCGTGGATGCGCCGGACTCTGGCCGGCGTCGGGGGGAGGATCTCAGGCGAGTGTACCACGGCGAAACGGAGGATAATACGCTCACCATGGCTCAGGCGAACAAGTGGGCCCGTGCCCAGACCGAGCGCGTCCGCAGCTTCTTCAATATCTATACGCGCGGCCTGACCGCCGATGGGCTGCAGCGCATGTTCACCCGCGATACACCCGACGCCTATCGCTATTTCACCAGAGGGATCGACCGGGACGAACTGGCGGCGATGCGCTGGTGGAAACGTCCGCTGGGATTTGGCCGGGCGTTTTTTCTGGCGTTTACCCTTAAGATGTCGCCGGCCAGGCGTGCCCTGTTCGGTTTCGCGTTGTGCGCCGCCGTTATCGGCGCTGTCACCCTGCTTCGCGGCGTCACCACGACGTGGATCCCCGTCGACCCGATCGTGGTGAGCCTCCCGTTATTGTTGCCAGTCTGGCCGCCTGGTGTCGGCTGGTTGTTGTTGTCGATACTCGGGTTACTCCTCATCGTGCTGCTCGAAGTCTTCGAGCGGCTGTCGCTCAAGAGCGAGCTCGAGATCGCCCGCGACATCCAGATTGCCATGCTCCCGAGCGGGTTGTATTCGGATGCCGGCTTCGAGTCCATCGGCGTCACCCGCCCCGCCAATACGGTCGGCGGCGATTTTTACGACATCCTGCCGCTGCCAGATGGGCGAATCGTCGTGGCGCTGGGTGACGTGGCCGGCAAAGGCAGCCCGGCGGCGCTGCTCATGGCGTTGCTCCTGGCGATGATGCGCACGCTCATCGACGAAAAACTTGAGTCTGTCGCGCTCATGGAGCGCCTCAACACGCAGATCGCACGCCACGCTCCGTCTTCTCGATTCATCACGCTGATGTTACTCACGATCAACCCGGCCACGGGCGAAACCGTTGCCGTCAACGCAGGGCACCTCCCGGCATTGATTTTCAGGGGATCGGGTGAGATCGATCGGCTGACCGATGGCGGAATGGCGTTGGGCATGTTCGAGGGCGCTCGGTACACCTCCCAGGCTGTGACGATCGCTCCCGGAGACCTGCTCGTCCTCTACAGTGACGGCATCACGGAAGCCGAGGACCGTTCCGGCAAACCCTTTGATGAAGAAGGACTTGTCGGAGTTATTCGCACGCAAACGACCGCCGGTTTGCCCGACATTGGCCGCAGCCTGATTCGCGCGGTCGAAGGCCACGCCAGAGACGTGCGATTCGCCGACGACCTGACGGTGTTGCTTGCCAGAAGACTGTAGGGTCGGCGCGTCAGTGGTTGTATTTGGCTATGTGACCAAAATATCCGGGCCGTCAAAGAACACCCGGGCTGTCAAATATTTGACAACTATCGCCCCCCTCCGCCAGTAGGCCCCCTCTACCCTCAATTCAAGCGACGTTGAACGCTAACACCCCGGCAAAATTGCGTAAATTCGCCTGTTCTTGACTGTTTTCAAGCGGCATTTGAATTGCAAGACTAGTGTCACAGTTCCAGACGGCACTGTGCCAATTCTCGGTGACCGACCAGAGAGAGGTCTGCGATGTCCTCACCAAAAATGTCGATTTCATTCGCACTTTCAGGCCAGAATTCCGCTGCCGCCTACGACCACACCGACAGAGGCGTGGTCGCCGAGTCTCTCAGCTCACCCGGACAGAACCGTAACGGCCGCGTCGATCCTGTCAGGGGCGAGAGGCTTGCCGCTGAGCCCGGTCTCCGCTCGTTGGTCGCCAGGCCGCTGGCACCCAGGCCTCCTCAGCAAATCGTCGTCAACCACCAGATTCCCTCCCCGCCTGCCCCGGCACCAATCTTGGTGGCGCCGGTTGACACCAGACCGGACACAATCCTCAGGTTCCTGCCCTCCGAACGCCAGATGCACTGGGCGATCGCCATTCCGTTCATGGTCTGCCTGGGGACCGCCCTTGTGTTGTTCGCCGTCTACAACCCGCATCCGACCCGGCCCTATCGCGCGGCTTTCTCGTGGCTCCACCGTCTCTCCGGAACCTGCCTGGCGCTGCTGCCCTTGTGGTCGGTCGTCAAGCACCGGGCCGAATGGGCCATGCACTTTCGCAATATCCGGGAAGTTTGGTCCTGGCGACTCGCCGACCTGAAGTGGTTGGCGTTGATGGGGCCGTCGACGTTGAACAAGCAGATTGAACTGCCAGACCAAGGCAAGTTCAACGCCGCCGAGAAAATCAATTTCATGATCCTCACCGCCACGTGGCCGCTCTACGTCCTTACCGGCGTCTTGATCTGGCTCCCCGGCGTGGCGTTCCTGTCCTGGTTGATTCACCTGGCGATGGCCACCGCGGCCATTCCATTGATTTTCGGCCACATTTTCATGGCCACCGTCAATCCCGACACGCGGGTCGGCTTGTCGGGCATGATTTCCGGCCTGGTGGATCGCGAATGGGCCCAGCATCACTACCGCCGGTGGTACGACGAGACGTTTCCCGGGACCGCTCACCACGCTCACCACCCGGTTCACGCCTCCCAACCGGCCCACCCCGCCCAGGCGACCCACGTCGCGCACACGCCCGAACCTGCCAAAGCAGCACACCTCGGCAGGTCGGCACAGGAATCGGCCGCTCCGTTCGACTTGGACCTGGGTGTATTGGACATGTTCGAAAACGCGGGCCGGTCTCACGCCGCGGCTACGGCCTCTTCGGCCCGGCCGCTCCGCGAGGAGACGTTCTCGGTGTGTGGCTGAGTGCTTCGAGTCGCCACTTCGTCTACGTACCGCGTGCGGCCGCAACGTCCGCCGTTGCTCCTCCTGCACGACGTCCTGAGGGCACAAATTCGTTGCCGTATTTGTGCTTCGAAGGGCTGATTGGCGAAATGAGATCGGTCCTCCGCATCGGTTTGGCCCTCTTCGTATGCGCGGTCGCCGTCGCCCGCAGCGTCAGCGCGGGGCAGGTGCCGATCGCACCGGGGCCACTGGCCAACGCGCACGCCTCGCTGAAAAGCGTCACCGCGTGCATCAAATGCCACGAGGCCGGGCGCGAGTTGTCGGCTGATTTGTGCCTCAATTGCCACAAGCCGATTGGCGAGCGGATCGCCGCGCGCAAGGGTGTCCATCGCGGGGTCACAGACAAATGTCAGCCCTGTCATGCCGAGCACAAGGGTGCCGATGTGGATCTGCGGCAACTGAACCGGCAGACCTTCGACCATCTGGCCGAAACCGGGTTTGCGCTCGATGGCCGCCACGCCAAACTGGGATCTAATTGTGCGGCGTGCCACAAAAGCCGGACGTTTCTCGACCTGCGCACCTCCTGCGAGAGTTGCCACAAAGACGTCCACAAGGACTCGCTGGGCCGCGATTGCGCACGTTGCCATTCGACCGACGTGCCGTTCAAGCAGACCCGCACCAGAATCGATCACGACAAGGCCAAATTCACACTGGTGGGAGCCCATCGCACCGTGGCGTGCGAGAAATGCCACACAACCTGGGTCGTCCGCGGTCTGCGCTTCGACACCTGCACGCCGTGCCACAAGGAACCCCATCGGCACGCGCTCGGTCCGGCGTGCACCTCCTGCCACACACCGGAGCGGTGGGTGACCAGAACCATCGAGCACGACCGGACCGGCTTTGCCCTGATCGGATCGCACACAAAGGTGGCCTGCGAAAAGTGCCACGTCACCGGAATCGTCAAGCCGCTCGCCTCGGATCGGTGCAATGCCTGCCACACGAATCCCCATCGCGACAGCCTGAAGGAAGATTGCCGTAAGTGCCACAACGAGAGCAGCTTCCGGGGCGCGAAGCTCGATCACTCCGCCCGGACGACCTTCCCGCTTGTCGGCAAACACGACGGTCTCGAATGCCGTCAATGCCACAAGTCGATCTCGGCCGACACGGTCGCGCTCGCCACGAGGGTGATTGATTTCGGTGGCCTCTCCGTGGAGTGCGCCTCCTGCCACAAGGACCAGCACAAAGGCGAGTTCGGCACCTTGTGCGACGCCTGCCACCGCCCGGCAACCTTCAAGACCGCCAATTTCGCGCATCCGGGAGCACCGGATTTCTTCGGCGGCCGCCATAGCGCGGTAGCCTGCGTGCGCTGTCACGTGAGGGCCAGCCAGACAGGGTCCGCCGCGCCATTCGCCGCGGCGCGGCCTGTTCCCGCCGTTCGGGCGACCACCCCTTCTCGGACGTGCGCCAGTTGCCACGCCGACGTCCATCTGGGCCAGGTGGGCGCCGCGTGCGACACCTGCCACGCCATCGAATCGCCAAAATTCGCGCCCTCGCGCTTCTCGCACGACCGCGCCGCGTTCTCCCTGAGTGGCAAGCACCGTGCACTCGAGTGCGCGAAATGCCACGTGCGCGAAACCCGCGCATTTCCTGCCGGAACGGGCACGGCGCGCGTGTTCAAGCCTCTGCAGGCCGCCTGCGCGATGTGTCACAAGGATCCGCACCTCGGACAGGTGGAAAACCGCTGCGACTCGTGCCATGCGACCGCGTCGTTCAAGCTGCTCTCCTTCGCGCACAAGGGTCTTGAGGATTTCTTCGGCGGATTCCACGGACGACTCCCATGCCGAAGTTGCCATCCGGTCGAAACAGGACAGTTTCCGGCCGGACAAGGGACCGCCATTCGTTTGAAGGTCGGCAGAGCCTGTCAGGCTTGCCACACTCGATTCTGACCAGGACAACCATGATGATCCGCACCCACACCCCGACCCGCACCGTCCGACTCTCTCTGCTTGCCGCCATCGTCGCCATCGCCATTTCGGGGATGGCGCCGCGAATCGAGGCGCGGCAGGACAAAGCGTCGGCCAAGCAGAAGCAAGCGTCGGCCAGTCCGACGGACCGCTTGCCCGTCTGGCCCCTGCCGCCAGAAACGCCGCGCATCCGGTACGTGCGGAGCTATCACGGCCTCAGCGACTTCAAGACCAAGAAGGCGCCGAAGTGGAAGGCGTTGCTGCTGGGCGACGATCCGTCCGACCAGAAACCGCTCGACGCGCTGGTCAAGCCCTACGGCATCGCCGTGTCGAGAATCGGCCGCGTGTATGTCACCGACACGGTGGCCCGACGGGTGTTCGTGTTCGATCCCGAGGCCAAAACGCTGAGCTTTCTGGGCGAGGCTGGCACCGCCAAGCTGACCAAGCCGATCGGCGTCGCCGTCGATGCCGACGATCACGTGTTCGTCGCCGATGCGACGGTGAATCGGGTGTTCGGGTACGGCCTCGACGGACATCTCTTCATGGCCATCGGGCGCGAAGGCGAGCTGGACAATCCGTCCGGGCTGGCGATCGACCGCGTGAGAAACCTGCTCTACGTGGCCGACGCCAAGAAGCATCACGTCCTGTGCTATTCCACCAAGGACGGTTCGTCGGTGCGAACGATCGGCAAGCGCGGCGGGGCGCCCGGCGAGTTCAACTTCCCGACAAATCTGTTCGTGGACGGTCGCGGCCAGCTGTATGTGACCGACACGATGAACTTCCGTATTCAGGTGTTCGACACCGAGGGCGCGTTTGTCAGCGAATTCGGCACGCAGGGAGATACGCCTGGCTCGTTGAACCGGCCGAAGGGCGTTGGCGTGGATAGCGAAGGCCACGTCTACGTGGTCGATAGTTCGTTCAACAACTTCCAGGCCTTCGACGCGAACGGCCAACTGCTGCTGTTTGTCGGGTCGGTGGGCCGGGCCCCGGGGGAATTCTTTTTGCCGGCGGGCCTCTACGTAGACGACCACGACCAGATCTATGTCGCCGATCAGGGCAATGCTCGTGTTCAGGTTTTCGAGTATCTCAAGGCGGGCGTGCGGTAGAACCAATCCCGGCGGCGGTGGTCATACCAGACTTGTAATCTCTGCAACAAAAGTCGCGGCGCCATCACGAATGGCGCCGCGTTTTTCTTTAAAATTCCACCAAATCCTCGACGGCCCGGATCTTGTAATAGGAAGTGGCGGACACCAGAACGGGAACGTGGGTCACACTTCGGATCGCACGCTGACGGTTATTTGTTCCCCTTCGTGTTCGCGCACTACACAACTTAGGCGTTCGCAACCTTCCCACACCGGAGGTGTGCACGCCGCGGGGACGACGCCGCTCGAACGCGGCCCCATTCGGGGAGGCATCACGTGAAGAGGATTTTCGCACTCGCTGGCCTGGCGGTCTTGACGGTCGCATCCGTCAGCTCCGCCCAGAACACCGCCGTCATCGCGGGAGGTCCGCACGACCTCAGCAACGGCTCGGCTGTTCGCAACACCAACGCCACGATCAACGGCCAGACGTGTGTGTTCTGCCACGTGGCGCACGGCGGGGCTAACAGCATCCCCCTCTGGAACCGGAATTCGCCTACTGGCGCCACCTATCAGCTCTACACCAGCAGCACCTCTGATGCGACAACCACCGGGGCCAATGTTGCGGGTAGTGTCTCCGGCACCTGCATGAGCTGCCATGACGGCACGATGGCGATGGACGTCCTGATCAACGTGAATGGCCTGCCGTTCTCGTCAGCGGTCGCCTTCACCAAACAGGCGAACGGCAAGTCGACCTACGGATCAACCGGCGGCGGCTCGAGCAACCTCATGAATGGCGGACTGCCCTACATCGGTACCGACCTGCGAAACGATCATCCCGTGTCGATCGTGTACGAAACGGCCCGCGCCGGAAACGCCGGCGAATATGTGTCCCAGGTGGTGAACGGCGTCAAGATCACCGTCGGGGCCTCGGGTCCGCTGCCGTTGTTCGGCGCGTCGTCCGCCACCGCGACCATCGAGTGCGCCAGTTGCCACAATCCTCACAACAATAGTCTGGGGAACTTTCTCCGTAAGGCCAATACGGGAAGCGCGATCTGCCTGACCTGCCACATCAAGTAACGAGAACCACCGTGCGCCCCCAGACGACCCTGCTCGCCACACTCTTATTGTCTGCCACCTCGGCCGCGCAGGGACCTGCGGCGCCGCCGGTGGCCACGCACGCGACGGCCAGCTCACCGAGAGCCGCCGTCCGTGAAATCGCGCGCGTCAACGGGAGGCCGCTCAAATCCGACCGTCTCGACGCGGCCCTTCAGTCGCTGCTGCCGTACGAGTCGTTCCACCAGAACGTCGCTGCCGACAAGATGGCTGCGCTGCGCAGTCAGGCGCTCCAGAGCGTGGTCGACGAAGAGTTGCAGTATCAGGAAGGCCTGCGCCTTCGCCTCACCGCCTCGGACGCCGACGTGGACGCTGCGGTGGCACGCGCGGCGCGTGCCTACAAAGGTCGCAAAGCCCTCGACACCGCCCGCCAGCGCGCAGGCGTCTCGTTGGCGGATTTTCGCGACGAACTCCGGCGGACGCTCACCATCGAGCACGCCAGGAATCACGAAGTCACGGCGCAATGCCAGGTCGATGCCACGCAGGCCGGCCGATTTTACGCAGACAATCCGGCGCGATTCGTCGTTCCGGAACAACTGCGCCTGCAAGTCATCACGATCGGTGTCGACCCGGGCGGGTCGGCCAGTCAATGGACCGCGGCCAAGGCCAAGGCCAGCGACGTTCTCGGCCAGTTGAAGGCCGGTGCGTCATTCGAGCAGCTCGCGGCCAAGTATTCGACCGACCCGAGCCGTTCCAAAGGCGGCGACATGGGCCTGGTGCACCGGGGCAGCCTTTCCGACGAATTCGAAAAGGCGACCGGAACGCTCAAGACCGGCGAAGTCTCCGACGTGGTGACCTCGCTCTACGGCTACCACATCGTCAGGCTCGCGGGCATCACGCCGCCCGCTCGAAAGGCGTTGGCCAACGTGGTGTCCGACATCCGCAAGGATCTCACCGCCAAGAAGTGTGGCGACAGACAACAGGCGTGGCTTGCGGGGCTGCGCCGACGAGCGTCGATCGTGGTTGGAACAAGTCCCGCCAGCGTGGCGGTGGCCCCGGCGCATCTTTCGGCAGGACGGCTCCCATGACCCAGAAAACCTTCTCGTTCGCCTGCGCACTGGCCTTGATTCCCGGAATGGCTTCGGCGCAAACCATCAGCGGATCGGTCGCCCTGAGTCTGGCCAGGGGCACCTATCTGTCCGACCAGCAGACGTCGAGCAATAGCTCGTTCTGGCAGGAGTATCGCCTCGGCTACAGTTCGTCGCTCTTCGATCCGCGATTGGTCAAGTACAACGGCGAGGTCGCCTACCGCGCGAACAGCCTTCAAGTGGGAAGCGTCACGTTCCCGCAACAGGGACGCCAGAAGGACCTGGGCTACAAGTTTGGCGTCGCCCTGTTCCCGGCCAGACCGTTCGCCCTCTCGGTGCAGGCGTCCCGAGATACGCTCGGCGAATCGGGCGACTACGCGTCCTCGAATGGCGTCCGTGGCGGCATCGCGATACCGGCCGGTCAGCCGATGCCCGATTTCCAGACGCGTAATTCGGAGTTCCTGGTTGGCTGGCACCTGGGCGTCGCGGGCCTGCCAAAAGTCGATCTCGGTTATCGCAAGGGTCAGTCGCTGGTGATGGGCGGGCCGTACCAGGCCAATCAGCGCGACCTCGATCTGCATCTGTCCGCCAGTCAGGACACCGCGCACACCAAGCACACGGTCCGGTTCCAGAAAACCTCGAACGACAATGATTTTGCCGGCGCGTTCAACCAGCGTTTGACCGATCTCGACTACGAGTTTGCGGCATCCATGACGACGCGGGGCCGGGCATCGGTGCGCGTGGGACGACGAACCTCGTTCTCGTTGTTCGACCGGCCGATCACGACCGCCGACGTGACGGGCGCCGCCTACCAGCCTCCGACGCGTGGCCAGTTCGCCTCCACCTACGCCGTCAGCACGATCGGCTACGAGCCCTCCTCGCGGGTGGCTGTCGAACTGACGGCCAACCTCGACCGCCTCGATGCCACCCAGGCCCGTACCGACGCCAAGCTGGCGTCGATGACATTCCGGTACGACGTGTTCCGCGGGTTCTCGTTCCATGCGGCTGGGACCGCCGGCGACCGTGGTCAGGTGATCGACCAGACCGTCGTCAAGGCGTTCACGCGCAGCGGGCAGGCCGGCGCGTCCTACCACAAGCGAATCGGCTGGTTCGACGGCGGCGTGCGTTACAACTCCGGGCTTGGCGCGAGTACGACGGTGGACGGCAGGGTGGGGGCAAGCAAGACGTGGTCCGGAGACGCGAATCTGTCGGCCTCGAGCCGATGGGTCACGCTGGCGGGAGGATACGACCGCGCGGCGAGTACCGACACGGTGCTGGCCTACGGCAACTTGAAGTTGGAGCGGTGGCGGTCCAGCGTCCAGAGCCAGGCCGGCCGCCTCGTCTTCAATGGCAGCTACGAACAGTCGCTGGTGGATCGGGGCGTGACGACCACGTATTCGCGAACCCGTCAGCAGATGTTTACCGGAACCGTGTCCCTGCGCGTCAAGCGAGATGCCACCGTCAGCGCCAATGCCGGCGGGTTCAAAAGCGAGATGCCGCAGAGCCGCGATCGGACGGTGTTTGCCGGCGTGGCGGTGGAGTCGCAACTGACCAGGAGCCTGCGGTTGAGGACGTGGTCCCGTCTCGGCCAGACCACCGCGACGCAGACCGGGCTCAATCAGCGGTCGGTCACCGGCCTTGCGCAAGTCGAGTACGGGCGGCGGATGTTCACGTTTTCTGCCGAGTACCGGTACACCGATCAGGTGCTCGCGCCAGGCGGGCTCCCTGTGCCGATCCAGTTCCGGGGACATCAAGTGGTCTTGCGAGTGACGCGAAAGTTCGGCGTCCGCGTCTGACCTCATGGACTCGCGAGTCCCTTCAGTTCGGTGCACGGCGATTGCGGTGGCCTTGGCGTGGCCGCTGGCGGTCGGGGTCGGCCCCGGCGTGGTCGCCGCGCAAGTTGCGCCGTCGGCGACTCGGTTGTCGATCCAGACGCCGTCAGACGCGCGGGTCTGGCCCGCACCGCCCGCTCAAGCCAGAATCCGATACGTCGGCAGCCTCGATCCGGCAAGCACGCGCGGAAAGCCGTCGTTGTTCGTCCGGGCCTGGCACGCTCTGGTCGGCGGGCGCGAGGAACCGGAGATGTTGCAACCCTACGGGGTCGCCGTCGACCCGGCCGGGCGGGTGCTCGTCGCCGACACGTTCGGCCACGCCATCCACGTGCTCGATCCGCGCAAGCCCAAATATTCCTCGATCAGGGTGGACGGCGGGTCGCTGATAGGCGTGGCCCTGGCCGGCGATCGGCTGGTGGTGACCGACTCGGCGTCGGGGCGGGTGATCTGTCTCGACGATCGCGGCCGCACACGCTGGACGCTTGGGCCGGGTGATGGATTCGAGCGCCCGACCGGGGTCGTGGTCGCCGGCGATCGCGTGTACGTGGCCGACACGCTGGCCAATCGAATCGTGATCGTCGGCCTCGGTGGCAAAGTGCTCGGCAGCTTCGGCCGGCGCGGCGACGGACCCGGCGAATTCAACTTCCCGACCAATCTCGCGCGAACCATTGATGGTCGGCTGCTCGTCACCGACGCGATGAACTTTCGCGTGCAGGTATTCGACGCCGACGGGCGATTTCTCAGGACGTTCGGTCGGCTGGGTGATGGCTCCGGCGACTTCGACAAACCGAAAGGCGTCGCCGTCGACAGCGATGGCCACATCTACGTCGTCGAAGGGATCAGCGACGTCGTGCAGGTATTCGACGACAGCGGGCAATTCCTGCTCGCCTTCGGCGGGTCGGGATCGGGGGCGGGCCAGCTGTGGCTGCCGTCCGGCATCGCCATCGCCAACGGCAGAATCTACGTGGCCGATTCCGCCAACCGGAGGATTCAGGTCTACCAATACCTCGGGGCCAGACAATGATTCGGGCCGCGCTGCCGGCGGCGCTGGCCCTGTTGTTGATGTCTCCTTGGGCAGTCGTGGCACAGATCAGAGTGTCGTCGCCACTCAACAAGCACAATCTGTCGGTCACGGGCCCGGGCCCGGTGAAGGCGGTGGCGCTGACCGAGATCTGTATCTTCTGTCACACGCCGCACAACGCCTCGCCCGCGGCGCCGCTCTGGAACCAGACGCTGTCGTCGGCGGCCACCTATCAGCCCTACACGAGTACGACCATCAAGGCGACCATCGGTTTGCCGACCGGTTCGTCGAAACTGTGCCTCGGGTGCCACGACGGCACCGTCGCGCTGGGCAACACCGTCAATAACGGGAAGATTGCGATGATGGGACTCGATGCGCAAAGTCGTCTGACGGGCGCCTCGGCCATTGGCACCGACCTGCGCAAGAGCCATCCCATCTCGTTCGCGCCGGTGACGGGGCCGTCGATCGTGCTGCCTCCGGTCGGCAGCCCCGTCAAGCTCGACCCGTCTGGTCTGGTGCAGTGCACCAGTTGCCACGACGCGCACCGGATGGATATCGACCCGACGACCCGGAAGTTCCTCGTCACCGGCAACGCCGCATCGGCGCTGTGCGTGATTTGCCACAACGAGCCGTATTGGGCGACCAATCCGAGCACCCACCGCTCCTCGACCAAGGCCTACACCGCCGCCCAGGGCGCGCACACCGGGTACACGACGGTGGCGGCCAACGGGTGCGAAAGCTGCCACGTCTCGCACTCGGCTGCGGCTGCGCCCCGCAGCTTGAAGGGCGTCGAAGAAGCGTCGTGCGGATCCGGGGCGTTGCAGTGTCACTCGTCGTCTGGCGTGGGCCGCAATATCGAAGCCGAGTTCGCCAAGGCCTACCGGCATCCGACGTATTCCGTCACGCCGTCGGTGCACGACCCGTCTGAATCGCCCAGCAATACGGCGTTGCCGCTCCCGGAAACCTCCGCCGTCGCGGCCCGCCACGCCGAGTGTCCCGACTGCCATAATCCCCACGCGAGCTACGCCGCCGCTGCGGTCAAACCCAAAGCATCGGGGATGCTCGCCGGCGTCTGGGGCATCGATTCGAACAGCAACCTCAAGCTGCCCAGCGGGTCGCCCGCGTCGGTCAACGAATACGAGATCTGTTACAAGTGCCACGGCGATTCGGCCAACATGCCGCAGAGCGCAGGCGGTCCGGCTCCGCCCTATCCCAATCGGGTCGCCTCGCAATTCAACATGCGCCTGATGTTCAACCCGACCAACCCGTCGTTTCATCCCATCGCGGCAGCCGGCGTCAACGCCTCGGTGCCGAGCCTCAAGACGGGCTGGACGACGACGAGCCTGGTGACGTGCACCGACTGCCACGACAACGACACCGGACCCAAAGCACCCGCGCCAGGTACGGGACCGTCTGGCCCGCACGGGTCGAATTTCAAACACCTGCTGGTCGCTCGTTACGACATGGACAACAGTTCCAATGCGGAAAGCGCGGCCGCCTACGCGCTTTGCTACAAGTGTCACGACCGAACGAGCATTTTGGCCGACGCATCGTTCACCGAACACCGGATGCACATCTCGAGCGAGAATTCGTCGTGTTCGCTCTGTCACGACTCGCACGGCGTCAGCAGCACACAGGGCAACGCCACCAACAACAGCAATCTCATCAACTTCGACAAACGGTTCGTGACGCCCAGCAGCAGCGGGGTGTTGCGCTTCGACGACACCGGCACGAGGAAGGGTCGGTGCTACCTGACGTGTCACGGGAAGAATCACAACCCGGAGAGCTACTGACGGCCGTCACCCCGCCAGTTGATGGGTCACGCCTCGTAATCGGTTTGCCTGGAGGGCGCGCACGCAAACGCATGCGGTGGCTGGCCTGATGCGGTGCGAAGCGACGGGGTGACGCTCAGCGCACAGGCGCAGCCGATGGAAAGACCATCGCTCGCTCGCCAAAAAACGTGTTGCCGTAGTACTCGTTCGCCCGGATCTCGGGATACGTCTCAAAATCGATATACGGCGCCTTGCAGTGTGGGCAACGAAGAGGATTGAGGTAGCCGAATCGCGTGCCGTCCGGCGCGGGTGGGAGGCGTGATTCGAGTGCCGCCAGCGCCACCGGATCGGGGTCCGAAAGCGGTGCCGGCGCGCCGTCTTCGCCACTCGGGACGACAAGGGTGAAGACGCCGGACGCGGAGTAGAAGTAGCCGAGATCGGAAAACCCGGCATGAAACGACTGCAGGCGAAACGATCGGCTGCAGCGATCGCACAGGCACGAGAGCGAGACATTGCCACGGGTGATGACGCCTGAAAAATGGAGACCGCGACCGAAGAGACCTTTGCCGGTCGTGTCGGGCCGCTGGACCGTTGAGACGTCGAGAATCACCGGCTGAAACCGGATGCCGCGTGCCCCGTCCTGTTCAATGGCGTTCGGGTCGACTGTGGGCGATGCCGAAATCACGCAGTCGATCTCGCACGCCAGGCTCGGATGCAATCGCACCGAAAGGTGACACCAGCCTTCTTCACAATTCAATGCGTGCGTGTGTTGCGTGCCCGACGGCTGACTCAGGACGAGCGTGGATGCGTTCGGCCGCAATTCCACGCTCGGCGTGAACTCGCAGGGGGCGTCTGCCGCCGTCGCCTCGCACACGACGGCGCCGTCGATCGAGACGCTGAAGATGGAGGGATGGTGAGCCTGTTGATGTGACACGGGGCCATTCTAGCGGCGGAGTGGCGTGGCGCCAACCTCGCGTCTCATTCCCCCCGAATCGCAGACAGAAAGACCTCGCCAAGATCCTCCGCTTTGCGCACGCCGACGCCCTTGATGGCCAGCAGGTCGTCGAGGGAGGCGGGACGGCGTCGGGCCATGTCGCGAAGCGTCGCATCGTGGAACACCACGTAGGGTGGCACGCCTCGCGACCGGGCGATGTCGAGCCGGACGGCGCGCAACCGGTCGAACAGCGCGCGGTCCACGTCCTGCCACGATTCCAGCTCGGCCCGGGACCGGGCGCGCGACGCCGCCTTCTGGGGCGGGCGCTGCCGCGCCAGTATCAGCCCCGGATGCGCGGTCGATGCCTTCAGCAATTCGAGCCCAGCCGGCGTCAACGTCAGCACGGGGTACGGGTCTCCGACTTGTCGCAGCAGCCCCAACCCGGTGAGTTGCTCGATGTACCCGCGGACCTCGGCCACCGACATCTGGGGCAGCAGGCCGAAGGTGCTCAACTGTTCGTGCCCGTTGGCGACGACCTGTTCCGACGCCTGCCCGCGAAGGACGTTGGCGACATGTGTGGCGCCGAATCGTTGCCCGACCCGCGCCACGCACGACAGGATCTTGCGTGAGAGCAGCACCGGATCGGCGGCCCGCTCCAGCTCGCCGAGGCACACATCACACGCCGCACACCCGTCCGGCGCGCCATCGGGTGTCGCAGACACGGTGTCTCCGAAATACGCGGCAAGGTGCCGGTGGCGGCAGCCCACGCTGGTGGCGTAGCGCTCCATCTGCCGCAGCAGCGCCACGCTGGCGTCCGACAGCTCGCCGCTCTGCTCCAGCATCCTGCGCCACTTGACGAAGTCGGCCGGCGAAGAAATCAGGACGCATTCGGCCTCGAGCCCGTCCCGCCCGGCTCGCCCCGATTCCTGCTGGTAGTGCTCAAGTGATCGCGGGGTGCCAGCGTGCACGACGTACCGCACATTCGACCGGTCGATGCCCATGCCAAAGGCGACCGTGGCGACCACCACGTCGGCGCGTTCGCTCAAGAACGCTTCCTGATTGCGCGCCCGCTGGTCGTCGGACAGCCCGGCGTGATACGGCAAGGCAGGCGTGCCAAGCCCGGTGAGCCACGCCGCCAGCGCATCGACCTCGCGACGCGACAAACAGTAGATGATGCCGGCTTCCCCTCGATGGCGTTCGAGCACGTCGAGCAGTTGTCGTTTCAACACCGCCCTGGGCAGCACCCGGTAGAGCAGGTTGGGCCGATCAAACGATCCGACGAACTCGACCGGGTCGCTCAATTCGAGCTGAGCGATGATGTCCTGCCGGACCCGTGCCGTGGCCGTCGCCGTGTAGCCGTGCAGACTGATGCCTGGCAGCGCCTGCCGCAGTCGTCCGAGTTGGCGATACTCGGGCCTGAAGTCGTGGCCCCACTGACTGATGCAGTGGGCTTCGTCCACCGCCACGAAACTCACCCGGCACGACGAGAGGAGCGACAGGAACCCCTCGCTGCCCTCCCCCACCAGGCGCTCGGGCGAGACATACAACAGCCGGTAGCGGCCCTGACGCAATCCCGAAATGACGGCGGCTTTTTCGTCGGGAGCCAGCGAACTGTTGTAGAGGCCGGCCGGCACGCCGTTGGCGACCAGCGTGTCCACCTGGTCCTTCATCAGCGAAATGAGGGGAGACACCACGACGGCAAGACCCGGGCGCACCAGGGCCGGCGCCTGGAAGCACAACGACTTGCCGCCGCCGGTCGACAGCACCACCAGCGAATCGCGGCCCGCCAGCACACACGCCATCGCCTCGCGTTGGAGGGGTCGAAACGTCGAGTACCCCCAGTAGCGCGCAACGACGGCCTCGATCTCAGTCACGCGAAACATCTCCCACGACGCGCGCGGGACGTCCCACACGATCGATCATCGCGCCTCGAATTCCTCGTACCCGCCTTTGAAGTCGGTAATCGAGCCGTTGGCGAAACTCCAGACACGCGTCCCGACTTCGTCCATCACGTCTTCGTCGTGCGTGACGATCAGGACGGTGCCGTCGAATTTCTGCAGCGCGATGTTGAGCGCGTTGATCGATTCGAGGTCGAGGTGATTGGTGGGCTCGTCGAACACGAGCACGTTGGGCTTCTGCAGCATGATGCGGCAGAACAACAGCCGCGCCGTCTCCCCGCCCGACAGCGCGTCGGTCGGCTTGAGCCCTTCCTCGCCGCTGAACAGCATCTGACCGAGCAGGCCGTGGAGATCCTGGCGGTGCGCGTCGGGATCCCACTGATGGAGCCAGTCGATAATCGTCATGCCGTTCTGGATCAAACCCGTGGCGTCCTGAGGAAAGTACCCGATCGACACCTCGTGGCCCCAGCGGATCACCCCCTCGTCGAGGTCGCCGGGTGAAGGCGGCAATCCCGGGGCATCCGACAGCAGCGCTTTCAGCAGCGTCGTCTTGCCGACGCCGTTGCGGCCCGCCAGCACGATCTTTTCTCCACGCCGGACAATCGCGCCGAAGTGTTTGACGGCAGAGGCGCCGCCGTGCGTCTTGGTGAGGCCCTCGAATTCGAGGACAGACTTGCCCGACGGACGTGCCATCTGAAACTTGATGAACGGACGCCGGATGTTCGACTTCGCCAGCTCCGCAGTCTGCAGCCGTTCGACTTCTTTCTTGCGCGACATCACCTGGCTGGCGCGCGTCCCGGCCGAAAAACGCGCGATGAAGTCCTGCAATTGCTCGATCTTCTTTTCGCGTTGCTGGTTGTCGGCCTCGATGCGCGTCCGCACCTGCGTCTTGGCGATCACCATGTCGTCGTACCCGCCGGTGTAGGTGATGATCGTCTCGTAGTCGATGTCCGCGATGTGCGTGCACACCGCGTTGAGAAAGTGGCGATCGTGCGAGACGACGATCAGCGTGCCGTCGTAGCGCACCAGAAAATCACGGAGCCAGTGGATCGACTCCAGATCGAGATGGTTGGTCGGTTCGTCGAGGAGCAGCGCGTCGGGACGGCCAAACAGCGCCTGCGCCAGCAGCACGCGAACCTTCTGCCCGCCCTGCAGTTCGGCCATTTTCCGCTGATGCAGATGGTTGGGAATGTCCAGCCCCTGCAGCAGAATCGCGGCGTTCGCCTCGGCCTGGTAGCCGTCCTCGTGCCCGACGATGCCCTCGAGTTCGCCGAGGCGCATCCCGTCGGCATTGGTCATCGCAGTGGGTTTCTCGTAGATCGCTTCGCGTTCCTGGAGGGCCCGCCACAAGTGATGGTTGCCCATGATGACGGTGTCGGCCACCGAAAATGCGTCGTACGCGAATTGATCCTGCCGAAGAACCCCAATCTTCTCGGGCAGAACGACGGTGCCCTTCTGGGGCGGGTCGTCGCCGGCGAGCAACTTCATCAGTGTCGACTTGCCCGACCCGTTCGGTCCGGTCAGGCCGTACCGGCGGCCAGACGAAAACGTCGTCGAGACGTCTTCGAAGAGAATCTTGCTGCCGAAGCGCATGGAGACGTTCTGGACGGAAATCACAACAGACAAGTGTACCTGATGCGGCGCAATGGCGGGGGAGTCGACTGCAGGATGTGCGCGCGAACCGGGCGGCCGAACGGAAACGACGACGGGCGCGTCGCCCCGAAGCGTCGTGAGCCCGCTGGATCGCCTGCGGGTCGTCGGGAAGTGAAACACCGGACCGGACACCACGTCCGGCCCGGCAGTCCACCCTAGAACTTGAAGTTCAACGCCATCTGGAAGCTGGTGATGCGGTTCGACATGTCGAGGGAACTGTCGGGCACCGTGCCCGTCTGCAAGCTGAGAATCGGCCCGCGAACGTGCTCGCGCGGCACGACGTAAAAGCCCATGTCGGCCGTCACGTGCGGCGCCAACTGCATGCCGACGCCAGCGGTGAAGTGTTTCTGGAACGTCGCCGGCGTGCCCATGCTCGTCTCGACGATATCGGCGCGAATCGGCGTCTGGCTGTGGTTGTAGCCGGCACGCACCACCATCGTGTCCGACACGCGATGTTGCACGCCCGCCTTGAACGTCCAGATGTTGCGCCAGCCGACGCCGACCAGTTTCTTGGCCACCGTGTCCACGCCGCCTGGGCCGCCGAGTCCTTCCACGTTGTCGTACTTCGTCATCTGTCCGTCGATGGCCACTTGCGTGCGCTTCGACGGGTGGAGTCCGACGCCAAAGGTGAACATGGACGGCGCGTCCCACTGGATGCCGATCGTCCTGGCCAACCCGAAACTCGACGAGGTCGGGTTGTTGTTCGACGAACTCCACTCGTAACGTTTGAACGTCGCGTAGGTCTGGTACGACGCGCCGATGGTCACCATGTCGCTGGCCTTGTAGGCGAGGCCGAACTGCCCGCCAAGGCCGAAGCGCGACACCGGGTTGGCCGCCCACGGCAGGTACGGCTGACCAGACGTGTCGTAGTCGGGCGTGGTCACCGGCAACGGAATGATGACCAGCGTGCCGCGATACACGTTGAGCGAGGCGCCAATCGACAGCCGCGGATTCACCTGGAACGCCATCGCCACTGGAATCTTCGTCAACTGGTAGTCGGTGGCAATGCGCCCGAACCCCACCGGTTGCCTCAGCATCAGGACGTTGTTGTTGTCCTGCGGATAGTCGGTCCGGAACCCGGCGACGCCCAGCAGGCCGAAGCCAATCGCCATCCGCCCCGTCGGCGCGCGCATGGTCCACCCGAATGCGGGGACCACGCCCACTTGCAGGAGCGGGTTGATCTGCTGCTGCAGCGTGCCGACGCGCGTGTCGACCCTGAGGCCGTCCTTGAAGAACTCGGTGCTGAAGGACACCTGGTTGCCTTCACCCTCCGTGATGAGCGCCGGGTTGAACGCGAGGGCGCCGAGCGATTCGATCATCAGCGCGACGCCGGCGCCTCCCATCGAACTGTTGACCGCACCAACTCCGTGCAGCATGTGTCCCTGCGAAAAGCCGATGGCCGGGACGAGGCCGAAACAGAGGAGCATTGACGCCAAGCGAACCTTGATCATTGTGCACCTCGACTGTTGTGAAAAAATGGAGCGGGGCGGTCATCGCCACGCAGGTCGAGTCTACACCCGAACGTGGGACGCCGGATTGCGCTGCTTCTGCGGAAAATAACGGGCCCTGAGCGGGGTCCTGACGAGTGCCGAGAATAATACAGTCCGGCCAGCCTCCACGACCCTATAATCCAGGGCGAGTGGCCCTCACCCCCGGAACTCGCCTCGGCGTCTACGACGTCATCGCCAAGATCGGCGAGGGCGGAATGGGGCAGGTGTACCGGGCCCGCGACACGAAACTGCAGCGCGATGTCGCCCTGAAGGTCCTGCCCGATTCCCTCGCCAACGATCCGGATCGGCTGGCCCGATTCACGCGCGAGGCGCAGATCCTGGCTGCGCTGAACCATCCCCACATCGCCCACATTCACGGCCTTGAAGACTGCGGTGGCGTGCGCGCGCTTGTCATGGAGTTGGTCGAGGGCGACGATCTGTCGCAGCGCGTTGCCCGAGGTGCTATCCCGATCGACGAGGCGCTGCCGATCGCAAAGCAGATTGCCGAGGCGCTGGAGGCCGCCCACGCGCAGGGAATCATTCATCGCGATCTGAAGCCGGCCAACGTCAAGGTGCGGCCCGACGGGACGGTGCGGGTGCTGGACTTTGGCCTCGCCAAAGCGCTCGATGCGAATGCGTCTGGCGCGACGGCTGGCGGCGCGGAGGCCATGAACTCGCCGACGTTCACCACGCCCGCGATGACGCAAGCAGGCATGATCGTCGGAACCGCCGCCTATATGAGTCCCGAGCAGGCGCGCGGCAAGATCGCCGACAAGCGTGCGGACATCTGGGCGTTCGGGTGCGTGCTCTACGAGATGCTGACGGGAACGCGTGCGTTTCCGGGTGAGGGTGTGAGCGACACCATCGCGGCGGTGCTGCGGGGCGAGCCCGACTGGGAACAACTGCCGGCCGCCCTGTCGCCCGCGCTCGGCATCTATATCAGGCGCTGTCTCCACAAGGACCAGAGGCAACGGATTCACGACATCGCCGACGTGCGCCTGGCATTGGAGGGCGCGTTCGAGGCTGCCGTTGAGCACACGTCCGCGCCGGCGCGTGCAGCGCGGCGGCTCGTGGCGACGATGGCGGCCGGGGCGCTGGGGGTCGCGGTCGTGACGGGTGCAGCGGTGTGGGTGCTCACGCGACCGGCCGAGTCGGCGCCGCCTCATGTCTCGCGTCTCACTGTTGCCTTCTCGCCGGCTAACGCGCTGACGTTCAGTGGCGCCGATCGCGACCTGGCGATCTCGCCCGACGGCTCCCGCATCGCCTATGTCGGCAATCAAGGCACGCAGTTGTTCGTCCGCGGGCTCGACGCGCTCGCGCCGGTGGCCGTGTTCACCGGGCGGCCGCGCGGGCCGTTCTTCTCCCCCGATGGCCAGTGGATCGGGTTCGCCGATGGCGGCATCGTATTGAAGAAGGTCGCGGTGACGGGCGGCCCGCCAGTCACGTTCGCGACCCTGGTCAACGCTGCCCGCGGGGCAACCTGGGGACCAGCGGACACGATGATCGTCGCGGCCAACAATCCGGTCACGGGCCTGATGCAGGTCGGGGCCGCCGGGGAGCCCACGATCCTCACCCGGCCCGAACGCGCGCGGGGTGAAGCATTTCACCTCTGGCCAGAAATGTTGCCGGGCGGACGGGCCGTGCTGTTTACAATCCTGGCCGTCACAGGCGGCCTCGATGCCGCCCAGGTGGCGGTGCTGGACCTGCAAACCGGGAAGCCCCGAGTGCTGGTGCGGGGCGGGAGTCACGCCCACTACGTGCCGATCGGACGCGGCTCGCCGACGCGCAGCGTGCGCGATGGCGGCTATCTGGTCTACGCGGCGGCCGGCACCATCCGGGCAGTGGCCTTTGACCTCGCCACGCTGGAGGCGCGGGGTGCTCCCGTGCCTGTCGTGCCTGACGTCGTGACGTCGACCTACGGTGCGCTGGAGGCGGTCGTGGCGGGCGACGGCACGTTGGCCTACGTGTCGGGCGCAGTACAAGCACCAGCACGAACGCTTGTGTGGGTGGATCGCAACGGCCACGAAGAGCCCGTCAAGGCGCCGGCACGCGCCTACACGTATCCCCGCCTGTCGCCGGATGGGACGCGCGTGGCCGCTGAGGTTCGAGATCAGGACTGGGATATCTGGGTCGCGAACTTGGTGAGTACAACGTTCACGCGCTTCTCGTTCGACCCCAGTCCCGACCGATTGCCCACGTGGACGCCAGATGGGCGGCGGATCATCTGGGGCTCCGAACGCGGGGGGGCGTCCAGTATTTACTGGCAGGCAGCCGATGGGTCCGGGGCGATCGAGCAATTGACCATCAATCCCGTGGCGCTGTACCCGTCTGCGATTTCGCCTGATGGGACGCGGCTAATCGTCAGGCAGGACGCCCCGACGCGGGACTTGATGGTCGTGGCCATCGACAGAGCGCCGGCTCAGACAGACCCAACGCGAAGTCAACAGGCCGAACTGAAGCGGCCGCAGCCGTTGGTGCAGACTCCCGCCGCCGAGAGCGCTGCTGACGTATCGCCCGACGGACGCTGGGTCGCGTACCAGTCGGACGAGTCGGGGCGGGACGAAATCTACGTCAGGCCGTTCCCGGACGCCAACGCCGGGCGTTGGCAGGTGTCGACTGGCGGAGGCGCCAAACCGCTGTGGGCTCGAAACGGCCGAGAGCTGTTCTACATGATCCCCACCGGAGGTGGCGCGACGGTGATGAGCGCTCCCATCGAGCGTGGCGCAAGCTTTGCCGCCGGCACACCGACGAAGGTGCTGGAGGGGCCGTACTTCTTTGGCACGTCGGGAGGCGGCGACACCGCCTTCCGCACCTTCGACGTGTCCCGGGATGGCCAGCGATTTCTGATGATCAAACTTCCGGGAGGATCCGATCAGGCCGCTGGGCTCCCGAGCCTCATTGTCGTGCAGCACTGGGTCGAGGAGTTGAAACGGCTCGTGCCTTCGAAATAGCGAGCACCGGGCAGGCGCGAGGCCCCGGAACCGCGGGTTGAGTGCGGGCCTCGGCTGTTGACGGGACCAAGGTGACGTTTGGCGCTGACCGCGACGATCTACAAATTCGACATCGATCTGGCGGACGCCGACCGCCGCGTCTACGAAGCGCTGGCGCTTCAAGTGGCGAGGCACCCTTCGGAATCCGAAGAGCATCTGGTCGCGAGGGTCCTCGCCTATGCGCTCGAATATACCGAGGGCATCGCCTTCTCGGCTGGCGTCTCGGAACCCGACGAACCGACCATGGCGGTGCGCGACCTGACGGGTGCCCTTCGTGCGTGGATCGAAGTCGGAATGCCCGACGCAGCCCGGTTGCACAAGGCCTGCAAGGCGGCCCCGCGCGTCGCCGTGTACACACACAAAGATCCGGCGCAGTTGGTCTCCCGACTCTCCGGCGAACGGATCCACCGGGCAGACGCGCTGGAGTTGTACGCCATTGACCGCACGCTGATCTCGGCGTGTGTCGCCCGGCTCGACCGTCGGATGGGATTCGCACTATCCGTGGCCGATCGCGAGATCAACCTGTCGCTGGCAAACGAAACGCTGACCGGAACGGTGGTCCGCTACCCGCTCGGGTAGACCACAGGATGTGGCCGGGCGGGCGTCAAGGCCGGAGGTTGCAGGCTGCACACGCACGGCGTCTCCGCGACTTCTCCGCCGCCACGCCGAGTGAGGCAGGGCAGCCGCGGGCCGGCAGCCCGCGCGAGACAGAAGCCCCCATCAGCGCCTGAACGTGTACTGGAACTTGATGATCAACTGATTGGAGTCGAGCTGCCAGCGGTCCTCGATGCTCCGAACGTTGTGGTTGTAGATGACGAACAACTCGCCAAGCGGCGTGTACGTCCAACGCATCCGGCTGTTCATGCCGACCGACTTGCTGAGCGAGTCGTACTGCACGTAACTTGACACTTCGAGATTCGGCGACACGTTGAACCGGAGTCGCGTGCCGACCACGTCCTGCGTGAAGTGCCCGGCGGGAAGGCGGCCGATGTCGCGCTCGCCCGTAAACTCCACGGTCACCAGCGGCGTGGGGCTCCAGTTGGCGGTGAGGATGATCTGGTCCATCCTGCCGTTGTAGAAGGTCCCGAACCACCACATCGCCTCGCCCCTGAGCGCCCGTTTGGGGGACGTGATCGCGTAGACCCGGTACCGGGTGAACTGGTACTCGCCCGGAGCCAGCACGACACCGGGCGCGACAGCGAAGGGCTTCTTCAGCCGCTCGCCTGTCGGCGCCACGTCGAGTTCCAGGCTGTCTCCGCTCTCGAAGAGCCCCGAAATCGGCGCCAGGAACGCGCGCCAGCTTTCCCACTGTCGATTCAGGTCCCAGACCACCGTGGGATGGAAGTCGATGAGCACTTGTCGAATGTTCCATTGTGCCGGACGCGGATGGTACGACAGCTTCGCGTCGAACACATAGACGCCCGTCCGGTCGATGAATCCGATCGACGGATCGAAGCCGGTCCCGACACGTCTCGCCCTGATCCACGACGGGGACAGGTCGTTCGGATATTCCACCGAAACACCCGCAGCGGTCCGGTCCGTGCCCAATCGGTCCCGTCCCATCGTCACGCCCCACAAGCCAACGAAGAGATTCTTGTCGCCAGCCAGCTTCGAGGTCTTGTACGTAAAGTCGGCGCCCGTCAGCCAACTCCCGGTCCTCCCGAGCGGATCGCCGAAGGTCGCGATCACCCCGACCGACGACTGCGCCAGGACGTTCTGCTTGAACCTGACGACGCCGAGCGTTGTCGATGGAGCCAAACCAAACACATCCTCGGTGCGTACGACCTGCGCACCCAGATTGGTCTGGCCAACTCGTCCGTTGAGCTTGCCGCCAACCGCGATCGGCACCTCCTGGCCCGACACGAGCCCCACGCGCCGACTGTAGTACGGAAGCACGGCACTGCCAAGGCCGAGGCCGAAGGCGAAGAGGTCGGCCCCTTCGAGGAAGAACGTCCGCTTCTCCGGGAACAAAACGGGGAACCGTGTGAAGTTCGTCCGTCGCGTGTCCACCTCGGTCTCGGCGAAGTCGGTCTTTGCCGTCACGGAGGCCGTCAGGTTTGTTCCGATTCGCTCGGTGACGTCGAGGCTGGGCTGGATCGATCGGCTGACGTCGGCGCCCCGCGACGGGACTCCAGCGTGTCCGACGAGGGAGGGGCGAACGCTCAATCCGGCGCCGAGATCGAAATCAGGAAGACCAATCAGAAGTCCCGCGAGGTTCGTTTGCGTCACCTTGTAGTCTGGACCGATGGCCGTCCACCGATCGACTTCTTGCAAGCGCTGGATGCGCCGTTCGACGTTCAGGTTCCACGTCCGCAAGCCCTTCTTGTAGTTCAGCGTCGCGACCGGAATGCGAATTTCAACCGACCACCCGCTCTCGTCCACATGCGTGCCGGCTTCCCAAAGCCCGTCCCAGTTGGCGTTTTCGGCGCCGGTGCTGGGATCGATCAGTGCGTCGTAACGCGCACCGCCGGGGTTGATGGCGAACACGTACCCGAAGCGGCCATCTCGCGACGTGTCGAGAACCACCTTGATGTAATCCTCGGCCGCCAGCGAAGCGTCACGCACCTTGGTGTGGCTGACCAATCCACGGGGATCGGGATCGGCACAGACGATGCCGATGGCGATGACGCTGCGGTTGACGAGCACGCGGATGGTGGTTCGGCCCGTCGGGACTCCGCCCTGGGTCGGTTCCGACATCGTCAGGTTCTCGATCGCCGGAGCGGCGGCCCAGGCTGGCTCGTCGAGGATGCCGTCGATGTGGAGGGCCCCGGAGAGAGGGCCGGCCTTCAACGACGGTTGGACCCGAGCCTGGGCGACGGCCAGGGGAGCACTCACGCCGAGGCCAGCAATCGCGGCCATCGTCGCGATCGCCAGACGAGCGCGCGCGACGAGCGGATACTGTCGCAGACCGAGCGGGGGCGCGGAGGGCATCTGGATGTTGAACTCCTATGGAGTGGGGCCTACTCTACTCCAATTCGAGCGACTCTCGCCGTAAAGATGCGCGCCCGGCTGGCAGTCAACAGACAGCTACACCTCAGCCTTCAACCTTCTCTTCAACCAGCCGTACACGAACAGCGACAGGCTGATCCCGGCAACCAGGGGCATGACGCCCCGTTCCAGGCCTGCAATCTGGTTGAAGCAGCGAAAGCCTTTTGAGAAAGGGATGTAGCTTGGATCGTTCAGGTTCCCCCGGAAGTACTTTCCAGGCTCCGACTGAACCACATAGGAATGGGGGAAACCCTCGTGATTGCCACCATGGCTCATCTCTACGTTCACGACGCCCTCATGGGCACTGTCGAGCGACAGGATGAGCCGCGTGCCAGGATTGATCGCCTGCGACCTGAGGCCCGTGGTGTTTCTCGCGCGTTTCTGATCATCAGAGAGATGCCACGAGTCATCCCCAATCACGTGGAACGGCACGGTGCTTACCCCGTCTGCCTCGGTGATCTTGATGCTGTTAATCACCCACGGGCCAGCCTTCCGTCCTCGACTGATGAACGCGATTGTCTGGATGGGTTCGCGTGGAGCAAGGGTGAATACGGTCGTCACGTCGCGGGCCGCAAATTTCAGGAAGGGCAGTTCCCAGACGTCTCTTCGTGAGAAGAACGTGCCGATGCTCCCCGTGTAGTTGGAGAAGGCCGGATCGTAGATTTCCAGCCGCTCCGCAAAATCCATCTGGATCTGCTTTTCCTCGGCGGGCATCTCCCAGATGGGCGCGCCCTGCGCCCATTGACTGTAGAAGAAGTTCGGGGGCAGCAGCAGCGCGTTCAGATTGATATAGGCGCCCCATGCAACGAGGCAGACGCCCACAGCCCACTTTACCCGAGAGGATCTGATCCGTCGGAGTTCGAGAATGCCGTAGACGCCGAAGACCGGGAGCAGCGGCACGAGGAAGCGGGGTCCATACGACAAGCCGCCGTTGTAGACGCACCAACTCGCAAACAACAGGGTGAAGATCATCAATGAACACGAGATGGCGCGCGCGAGTGCATCCTTCCTCATGAAACCCCGTACCAGCAGCACGGTCGCCAGCATGCTCAGGGGATAGAAGGTGAAGATGCCCAGCCCCGGTGAAAAGACGAAGGCGTACAAGCCGTGGAGGGTGCTGGCATCAAAGGTCTGTTGCCCATAGGAATAACCGAAGAGACTTCCGTAGCGATGCAGATTCCACCACAGGGTGCCCACCGTGCCGAAGGCCAACCCCATGCTGGTGGCGGCGGCCTGTGCGTAGCGTCTCTGGTGAAGGCTGAGCACCAGCAGCGGCAGGAAGAACAGCGCGCTCGGTCCTCGGGTCCACACAGCCATTGCGACGAGTGGACAGAGCAGCCAGCCGTGGCGCGAGGTCTTCTGCGGCCCGGAATCAAACGCATGCATGTACACGACGGCCAGGAGGTAGAACGCGAGGGGCGTTTCGATGAGGTAGCGCTCGGACGAATAGGCCAATGGATTGCAGCAGAAGACGAGGGACAGGAGAAGGCCTATCGCCAAGCTGCCGGATCTCTGTTGCCGCGGCTCCTCTCGAGTCCAGCGTAGGACAAAAGCCAGCATCAAGGAGCCAGTGGCCGCCGCAAACAACCCTGAGTGCAGCTGAAGGGCCACGTCCGACAGTTGCGTCGAAAGGTGGAGGGTGGCCTTCAAGAATGACGCGGGAAAATAGAACAGATAGAAGCTGAAGATGGACCCGAAATCGAACCACGTGCTCCCCACGGGGCCACCGTTCCAGAGGGAGTCGGCGACAAGGCGCCTGTTCATTCCGTCGTACTCTTCGACAGGAATGCCGATGGCGTAGAGCACGCAGAAGTATGCCAGCCCCCACACCACGGCAATAACCCAGAGGGAGCGCGAACTCAGCGTATCTCGATCTGGTCGGCCAGGGGCGGACTGCACAGGTGTCACCGTCTCCGTCGGGCGAAAGGCCGCCTGCGGGCGGGCGGCGTTGGAGCATCCGGCATGAGGACTCGCGTCCATCCACTCGTCTGCGCGGCTGGCGGACACCAGAATGTGCGACGCTCGGCGCGCGCTCCCGCCGCAGACAGCGCCGAGTGGAACAGCCGAACATGCGTCATGCTTGCTTGGCCCGGACAACGTCGAAGGCCTGTAGCTCTTTTTTGAGCAACTCCGCCGCGAGCGGCCTGACGCTTGGAAGCGTTAGCGCTTCGCCGGGTCCCGGCTCGCCTCCTTCGTCAAGTAGGGCACCCCGTCGCTCAGCCATTTCGGCGCCGGCGCGCCCTTCAGATAGTGATCGAAGAACTCCATGAACCGCACCGTCAGATCCTTCTGGTTCGCCACACCGCCCAGATGGTGTCCCTCGCCCGGATAGGCCAGCAGCACGGCCTTCTTCCCGTTGAACCGGAGCGCATTGTAGAACGCTAAACCATTGATGAAGCCGACCGTCGGGTCGGAGGTCCCGTGCATGATCAGGAACGGCGCCACCGTTTTCGGCGCCCACGTGAGCGCCGACTCGTTGCGATACCGGTCGGGCTGGTCCCACGGTGAGAAACCCCAGCGCCCTTGATCGAACAGGTAGTACTGGAACGCCGTGTCACCGCTGCCGCCCGGCGCCGCGTACGACCAGCCCCAGTTCATGTTGAAATCGTTGGCGAGATCGACCACGCCCGCGCCCATGCCGACCGCCGCGAACATCTTCGACATCGTCCCCACGTAGGCCGCGCCCTCGCCGCCGTAGCTGTGGCCGGTGACGCCGATGCGCTTCGGGTCGGCATAGCCCATCTCGATCACCTTGCGCGTGGCCGCCTCGACACATTCCAGCATGTCGCTGTGCGACGATCCGGTTCGGAAGTGGACGTCCGGCATCATCGTCAAATAGCCGTCGCTGACCGCCTGCGTGGGCATCCGGCCCATGCTGACCATGTAGGCGGGGGGCGTGTAGACGTGCATGTTCTGCGAGTTCTTCTCGTAGAAGGTGACGATCATCGGCCGCTTCTCGCCCGGCTTGTAGTCGTCGGGCACCGCCAGGATCCCCTGCAGCCGCACGCCGTCCTTGTTCTTGAAGTCGAACAACACACGATGCCCCCACAGGACGTCCTTCTGCTGGGGATTGGCGTCGGTGATCTTCTTCGAATCGGCAAAGCCCGGACCAGACACCCGCAGGTCGGGGAACTCGACGAACGTCTGACGCGTGAACAGGAACCGGTCGGCCTTGCTGGCCTTCACCGGCGTACTGAATGACGCGTCCTCGTAGACCAGCGCCTTGAGTTGTCCACCAGCCAGTTCGTAGAAGCCGGCCTTCTTGGTCCACTGGCCGTAGGCCGACAGGGTGAGCGGTCGGGTCAGGTCGAACGTCCCGCGTGGCCCGACGGCTCGAGCGACACTCGGATCCACCTGCTCGGTCCGGATGAGGCGGAAACGCATATCGTTCTTGCCGCCGACTCCGCCCGTCAGATTCGTCGGCGCCGCACCGTCGAGCGGGAGCAGCCAGAGGTCGTACAGGTGGTTGACGATGACCGCCTTACCATCGCTGGTGTACCCGGCGATGCCGAACGACGGCTTGGTTCCAGGGTGGTCCTCTTCCACGTCGATGAAGCTCACAAGGGGCGTCGCCGCGCCCAGCGCCCGCGTGGCGTTGACCTCGAAGTCGTAGACCTGGAACTTGCTGTCCTTCCAGTAGAGGAAGTGTGTGCCGTGCGGCGAAATGCCGAAAACGTGGCGGCCGGTCAATTGTCCCTTCGCGATTAACGTCCGTTCGCCGGTGGTGGTGTTCACGCGGTAGAAGTCGGCGGCCGGCAGTTTTTTCTGATCGGCGAGATAGGCGCGCGTGTCGCGCCCGACCGCCCACTTGCCGTCAGGTGCGACATCGAGATCCTTCATCGTGTCGTCGGTGAGCCTGACGAACCGTTTCGTTGTCACGTCGAACGCCTGGCGAAAGGTGAAGTTCCGATCCTGCGTCGCGCGAATCATCTGCAGCGACTGCACCCGGTCGTCGGAGGTGTTCCAGACGTCCACGTCCGGCGCCTCGTCAGTCGTCCGCTTCGTGGTATCCGGCGAGGCGACCTGTTGCTTGATCCCGAAGAAGACGCGCGTGTTGTCCTCGCTCCAGGCAAGCGTCGCCCGGTCGCTCACGACCCAGCCCTTGGGGAACACGTCGACCTTGGCCGGTTGGAGCACGGCCGGCGCCGGCACCGAGGCGCTGTCCTTCAACGCCGCGGCGACGTCCGGGAACGCGACCAGCACGTTGTCGCGCTCGCGCATCTTCTCGACATCACTTCCCTTGAGCACGGCGAGGGCGTTGCCGCCGTCGTTCCACGCGAGCCGGTTGTAGTTCTTGGCATCGCTGTCGAGCGTGGTCGTCCGCCCCGTGCGCGTGTCGAACACGAAGAGGCCGTTGACGTCTTTCACCGCCGCGTCCACGGTGTAGGCGAGCAGTTCGCCCGTGCGGTTGAACGCGATATCGGCCACGCTTCCGAGCAACTGGTGGCGACTTGTCCGCAGGTCGATCAAGATGGCATCGACACCGCGCGGTCCTGCCGGCGCGCTATTGGATCCGGCGGCCTGTCCCGTCCCGGCGGGCGGCTGTCCGCCCGGCGCACCCCCGCCGCCGCGCCCGCCCGCGACCGGAGCGGCCTCGCCGCCGCGTCGGCGCAGGAACAGGTGTGTGGACGTCGCCGAGAACGCCAACGTCCCGATGTCCTGCCACGACCGCACCTCGCCGGTCGCAAGATTGCGTAACTCCACGCGCCGCGGCGGGATGGCCGGCGCCGCGCTCCCCCTGCCTTGCCCTGAGCCTGTCGAAGGGCC
>JBAXOX010000016.1:0-71717 GCA_037133015.1 Acidobacteriota bacterium | reverse complement strand
GACGGGAAGCGAGGGTGACTTGAGGGGATTGAATGGCTGGAGCGGTTGGAACCGTTGTTCCGAATGTCCTTGGCATAGCGATACCCACGAATGGGAAGGTAACGCTGGATTTCGGATCGGCGCCTCCCCCCGCGCTGGGGCCGTGCCGACGGCGTCTACTTTAGCTCGAGCGTGATGCTGGCTGCGGGGGCTGGGGCGGCCTCGGGTCCCGCCGAAGTCCAGAAGCTGTTCGATGCGTACATCATCATTCGCGCGCAGGATGCGCTGCAGCTGGATGACGATCAATTCACGCAGTTTCTGCCCAAGCTGAAGGCGCTGCAGGATACGCGCCGGCGGCTCGAGCAGACCCGCAATCAACTGGTCAACGAACTCGGGCGGCTGACCGGGCCCAATGCGCCGTTCGACGAAGCGCTGGTGCGGGAGAAGCTCAAGGCGATCCAGGATCTCGACGGCCGCGGGCCGGCGGAGATGCGCAAGGCGTACGAGGCGGTCGATCTGGCGCTCGGGGTGAGACAGCAGGCGCGGTTCCGTGTCTTCGAACTCCAGATGGAGCGCCGCAAGCTGGAGTTGGTGCTGCAGGCCAGGCGGGCTGATGCGGCGCAGCAAAAAGAGTCCGAGGCGCCGATCAAGAAACACCCGCTGCCTCCGCTCCTGTAGCGCGGCCGCGCCGGACGCTCATGCTAGACTCGGCGAGAGGCGCCTGGTGGAGCATCCGGCATGAGGCAACGACTTTGGATTCGAGCGGCGATCGTCGTGGTGGCGGGGATGCTGGCGCCGGCGCTTGCCGGCGTGTGTCTCGGGCAGCCGCCCGCCGGGGCGGTGTCGGCGGCCGACGCCGATCGGCTCGACAAGAAGATCGTCGAGATCGCGCGAATCGGCGCCCGCACGTCGGCGGCGCCGTTCCAGCCTGACCGCGCCCGTCGGACCCTGGTGACCGAAGACGAGACCAACGCGTATCTGCGTTTCAAAATCCCCGGCCAGTTGCCCGTCGGCCTTGTCGACCCGCACGTCACGGCGCTGGGCGAGGGCCGCGTGTCGGCAACCGCCATCGTCGATCTGGACGCGGCGCGCCGGGCGAACACCAAGGCGGGCCTCGACCCGACGCAGTGGCTCACGGGCCGCCTGGCGGTGAGCGTGACCGGGCTGCTCAAGACGCGCGCCGGGATGGCCACCTTCGCGCTGGAGTCGGCTTCGATCGCCGGCATTCCCATGCCCCGGGCGCTGCTCCAGCAACTGGTCAGCCACTACACCCGTTCGGCCGAGCACCCGGAGGGCGTGGGGCTGGACGCGCAGTTCGTCCTGCCGGCCGGCATCCGCGAGATCGAGATCCAGCTGCATCAGGCCGTCATCGTGCAGTGACGCTCGACGATCCGCTTCAGTCGCTGCATGGCATCGGGCCTCGCCGGGCGGCGGACCTGGAACGGGTCGGCCTCCGGACGGTCGGCGACCTGCTGAGCCGGTTCCCCCTACGCTACGAAGACCGGTCGCGGTTTCGCGATCTGGCCTCCATCAAGGACGGCGAGCGTGCGACGGTGTGCGGGACGGTGGTGTCGTGCGGCCTGCGGCTGACACGCCGGCCGGGCTTCAAGGTGTTCAGCGCCGTGGTTCGGGACGGCAGCGGCACGATCCGGGTGTCGTGGCTGAACCAGCCCTACATGACCGATGTCATCCAGCGAGGCGCGGTCGTCGTGCTGTTTGGCGACGTGACGCGGCGCGACCCCGGCGGCATGCAGCTGACCAATCCTCAGTACGAGCTGGTTGACGACGAAGACGCGGAGACGATTCACACGGGACGAATCGTGCCGGTGTACGAGAAGGCCGGGTCGGTCACCAGCCGCATCCAGCGGCGTCTCGTGCACGACGCGCTGGGCCAGTTGCCCGACGATCTGGTCGATCACACGCCGCCGTGGCTGTTGCATGCGGCGAGCCTCGCGCTGGACGTGCCGCCCGACGATCAGACGGGGCCGGCCGAGGCGCTGGCGCTGGCGGCGTGGCGGCCGGCGCTGGTGGGATCGCACTTCCCGCCGGCAGGCACCGATCTGTCGGCGCTCAACGCGTTTCGGACACCGGCGCAGTTGCGTCTCATCTTCGACGAATTCCTGCAGTTCCAACTGGGGCTGTTGCTGCGGCGGCAGGCGAGCGACGCGGAACGCAAACCCGCGGCGGTGGTGGTCAACGATCGCATCCGCGCGGCGGTCAGGGCCCGGCTTCCGTTCGTGCTGACCGGCGGCCAGCGCACCGCGCTCAAGGAGATTGTCTCGGACATGACGCGGCCGCAGGCGATGCACCGCCTGCTGCAGGGTGATGTGGGCGCGGGCAAGACGATTGTCGCGTTGCTGGCGGCCGTCGTGGCGATCGAGAACGGATTGCAGGCGGCATTGATGGCGCCAACCGAGATTCTGGCCGAGCAGCACTTTCTCACGGTGCGACGATTGCTGGAGACCTCGCGTTATCGCGTCGCGTTGCTGACCGGGTCAACACCGGCCGCCGAGCGTCGCCGGGTGCTGGGCGATGTGGCGTCTGGAGCCGTGC
Source organism: Acidobacteriota bacterium (assembly GCA_037133015.1). Taxonomy (GTDB): domain Bacteria; phylum Acidobacteriota; class Vicinamibacteria; order Vicinamibacterales; family JAKQTR01; genus JBAXOX01. The sequence continues at coordinate 69,185 of JBAXOX010000016.1, read as the reverse complement.
AGTTGGTGGTCGGCACGCACGCGCTGGTGCAGCAGAAGGTCGTGTTTGCGAGGCTCGGCCTGATCGTGGTCGACGAGCAGCACCGGTTCGGGGTGATGCAGCGCGCGGTGCTGCGCGAGAAAGGGTGGCGGCCCGACGTGCTGGTGATGACGGCCACGCCGATTCCCAGAACGCTGGCGCTCACCACATACGGCGATCTCGACGTCTCGGTGATTCGCGATCTGCCGCCGGGCCGCACGCCCATCACGACGACGGCCAGGACCCAGTCGAAACGGGATGAGGTGTATGCGTTCGTGCGGGCGCAGCTCGAACGGGGACGGCAGGCGTACATCGTCTATCCGTTGATCGAGGAATCGTCGAAGCTGGATCTGCGGGCGGCGACCGAGGCGGCCGACACGCTGGCGGCCGACGTGTTTCCGGCCTACCGGGTGGCGCTGCTGCACGGCCGGCTCAAGGCCGAGGAGAAAGATCGCATCATGCGCGAGTTCGCCGCGGGCCTGGTGCACGTGCTGGTGTCGACCACCGTCATCGAAGTCGGCATCGACGTCCCGAACGCTTCGGTGATGCTGGTGGAACACGCGGAGCGATTCGGGCTGGCGCAGCTGCATCAGTTGCGGGGGCGGGTTGGCAGGGGACGCCACCAGTCGTTCTGCGTGCTGCTGTACCAGCCGCCGCTCGGGGCGCTGGGACGCGAACGCCTCAAGGCGCTGGTGGAGACCGCCGACGGGTTCGTGATTGCGGAGCGCGATCTGGCGCTGAGGGGACCGGGAGATTTTTTCGGGACGCGGCAGTCGGGGGCGCCCACGTTGCGATCGGGCGACCTGTTGCGCGACCATCACGTGATGGAGGGGGCGCGGACGCTGGCGGCGGCGGCGATCGAACGGGCCGGCGAGGTGGCGCCGCTGCTCGAGCAGGTGCGGCGAAGCTGGAGTACCCGGTTCGGGCTTGCGTCGGTGGGCTGAGGCTGCCTCGTGGGGTCAGACCACGACGCAGCATCCGAGGCCGGGAGCGTGAGGCTGCCTCGTCGGTCTGACCCCACGACACAGCATCCGAGGCCGGGAGCGTGAGGCTGCCTCGTGGGTCTGACCCCACGACACAGCATCCGAGGCCGGGAGCGTGGCATGCGTGTGATTGCGGGGCGGTACAAACGTCGCGTCCTGAAGGCGCCCACATGGGAGGGGCTGCGCCCGACCTCCGATCGGCTCAAGCAGACGCTGTTCGACGTGCTGGCCGGACGGGTGTCGGGGGCGCGGGTCCTCGACGGGTGCGCCGGATCCGGGGCGCTCGGCATCGAGGCGTTGAGCCGAGGGGCCGCCGACGTCGTGTTCATCGATGGCGACGAGCGGGCCATCGCGCTGGTGGCGGCGAATCTGGCGGCCTGCGGCGTGACGAACGGCTATGTTATGATTCGCGACGATCTTCAGGGCGGGCTGCGGCGTGTGCCCGCCGACCAGCGTTTCGATCTCATCCTGCTGGATCCCCCGTACGAGAGTGACGTCGCCACCCTGCTCGCGGCCGCCGCGGGACGGTTGTCGGCCGATGGGACGCTGGTCCTCGAGCACGCGACACGACGACCGGCTCCCGATCGGGCGGGTCGGCTGACGTGTCTGCGACGGCTGATATCGGGCGACAGCGGTCTGGCCTTCTACGGAGAAGCGCCGGCCGGCGATCGGCTTCCCACGGAGGGTTCATGAGCGCGTCCCGCAATCGCGTGGCGGTGTATCCCGGATCGTTCGATCCGTTGACCAACGGGCACGTCGACATCATCCTGCGCGGCGCGCGGTTGTTCGACAGTATCGTCGTGGCGATTCTCCGGAACGCGGAAAAGGCCCCGTTGTTCACCACCGAGGAACGGGTCGACACGGTGCGCGAGGTGTTCGGCGAGTATCCGAATGTCGATGTGGAAGCGTTCGACGGCCTGCTGGTCGACTACGCGCAGCGACGAAAAGCGTCGGTCATCGTGCGCGGCCTCCGGGCGGTGTCGGATTTCGAGTTCGAGCTGCAGATGGCCCTGATGAACCGGCGGCTGGGACCCGAGATGGAAACCGTATTCATGATGCCGGCCGAGCAGTATACGTACGTCAGTTCCCGCTTGATCAAGGAAGTATTCGCCCTGGGCGGTCCCATCGCGGGACTGGTGCCCGAGGTGGTGGAACTGCGTCTGCGCGAAAAGCAGGAGCAAAAAAGGTTATAGTCGAAGTCAGACGCCCCCCCGGGCCGGTGCGCCCGCTCCCTCCGGACTCGCACCCCACAGGAGAGACCCATGGCCGTCAGTGAGCTTGCCCGATCCATCATCGAGTCGCCGACGCTGCGACTCAACGAGGAGGCCCGGCTGTTGCGGGAGCGCGGGGAGCCGGTGATTCATCTGGGGATTGGCGAACCGAAGAACAAGACGCCCATCGCCGCGATCCTGGCCTCGGCCGCCAAGCTCAGCCAGGGCGACGTGAAGTACTGCCCGACCGATGGGACGCCGTCGCTCAAGAAGGCCATCATCCGGTACACCGAAGAGCACTACGACAAGGTCGTGGCGCCCGAGAACGTCATTGTGTCGGCTGGCGCCAAGCAGTGCCTCTACAACCTGCTCTACTGCCTGCTCAATCCGCAGGACGAAGTCGTGATCCTCGCCCCGTACTGGGTGAGTTATCCCGAGATGGTGAAGATGTGCCACGGCGTGCCGGTGGTGGTGACGCCGGAAGACGGCAGCTTCCACCCGCGGATGGCGGATATCGAACGCGCGGTCGGCTCCAACACCAGGGCCATCATCATCAACAGTCCGAACAACCCGAGCGGCATGGTGTATCGGGAGGAGTTCATCGCCCAGATCATCGACTTCTGCGAACGCAGGAAGATCTACGTGATCATGGACGACATCTACCACAAGCTGGTGTTCGACGGAAAACGCGCCCCGTCGGCGTATCAGTTCACCACCCGCGCTCTTGAAGAGTCGCGCGTGATCGTGGTCAACGGCATCGCCAAGCTGTACGGGATGACCGGATTCCGGATCGGCTGGTGTGTGGCGCCGCGGCCGCTGGTTCAGGTGATGACCAACGTGCAGGCGCAGACCACCTCGTGCGGGTCGCCGGTGATGCAGGCCGGCGCCGAGGGGGCGCTCATCGGGTTGCAGAGCGTGGTCGAAGGGCTCCGCCTGCAGATGCAGAACAATCGCGACGTCGCGATGCGCGAGTTGTCGTCGTTCAATGGCGTCAAGACGTACAGGCCCGACGGCACGTTCTACTGCCTCCCGGACTTTCGCGCCTACAACGGCAGCTCGGTCGAACTGTCGAAGTTCCTGCTGAAGAAGGCCCTCGTGGTGACCGTGCCGGGCCGGGAGTTCGGCATGGAAGGGCATCTGCGGCTGAGCTTCGCCGGGACGGTCAAGGACGTCACCGAAGGCATCGCCCGGATCAAGTGGGCGCTGGATCCGACGTCGCCCAACGACATCTACATCGGCGACAAGAAGCTCACCAGGGACTGGCTATGATCAACCTGCTCGATATCAAGACGCCGGCGCAGGCGCAGGCGTTGGCGTTGAAGAGTGACTACGGGCTCGACAACCACGGGTTGTTCGGCCTGGGCGGGGTGTACTGGAACCTGCCGACCGAAAGCCTGTACGAGGAGATCGTGTTCCGCAAGGAAGGCGCGATCACCCGGGACGGCCCGGTCGTGTTCAACACCGGCACGCACACGGCGCGCTCGGCGACCGACAAGTTCGTGGTGCGCGAACCGTCCACCGAGGCGCACATCTGGTGGGGCCAGTACAACCGGCCCTTCGCGCCCGACAAGTTCGACGAATTGTTCGGCCGGATGCAGGGGTTCCTGCAGGGGCGCGACGTCTTCGTCCAGGACTGTCACATCGGCGCCGACCCCGACTACCGGATGCCGGTCCGCATCGTCACCGAGTACGCGTGGCACAGCCTGTTTGCCCGCAACATGTTTCTGCCGTTGCGGTCCAACGAAGAGTATCGGCGGCACGTGCCCGACTTCACCGTCATCTGCTGTCCCCACTTCAAGGGCATTCAGCAAATCGACGGGACGGCCACCAACACGTTCATCGCCCTCAATTTCGCGCAGCGGCTCTGCCTCATCGGCAACACGCAGTACGCCGGGGAGATCAAGAAATCGATCTTCACCGTGATGAACTACCTGATGCCGCTCCAGGGCGTGTTTCCCATGCACGCCTCGGCCAACGTGGGGCGGGAGGGCGACGCGGCGATCTTTTTCGGGCTGTCGGGCACGGGGAAGACGACGCTGTCGGCCGATCCGGCTCGCGGCCTGATCGGGGATGACGAACACGGCTGGAGTGACAACGGCGTCTTCAACTTCGAAGGCGGGTGCTACGCGAAAGTGATTCAGTTGTCGGCAGCTGCCGAACCCGAGATCTACGCCGCCACGCACCGGTTCGGGACGATTCTCGAGAACGTCGTGTTCGATCCGGTGACGCGGATGATCGACCTCGACGATCCCACGCTCACCGAGAATACGCGGGCCTCCTATCCGCTCGAGTTTATCGACAACGCGCTGCCGGAGAAGCGGTCGGGGCACCCGAAGAACGTGATTTTCCTCACCTGCGACGCCTCCGGCGTCATGCCGCCGATCGCGCGACTGTCGGTGGATCAGGCTCGCTATCAATTCATCTCGGGCTACACCTCGAAGATTGCCGGGACCGAGGTCGGCCTCGGCAAAGAGCCCGAGATCACGTTCAGCACGTGTTTCGGCGCGCCGTTCATGGTGCACCCGCCCGATTTTTACGCGCGCCTGCTCAGTGAGAAGGTGCTGCGGTACGGCGTGACGTGCTGGCTGGTGAACACCGGCTGGGTGGGTGGCCCGTACGGCGTCGGCAAGCGCATCAGCATTCGCTACACCCGCGCGATGCTCAACGCGGCGCTCAGCGGCAAGTTGCTCGACGTCGAGTACACCACCGATCCGGTGTTTGGGTTCCAGGTGCCCAAGACCTGCCCCGACGTGCCCGATGAGGTGCTCGATCCGGCGCGATCGTGGCCCAGCCGGGAGATGTACGATCAGCGGTACCGGCAGCTGGCGGCCCGATTCATCGACAACTTCAAGAAGTTCGACATGGCGGAGTCGCGCGAGGTGGAGAAGGCGGGACCCAAGGTCTAAACATGCCAAGAACGGTGGCCATCATCGGCGCGTCGGCGGATCGGAGCAAGTTTTCGAACAAGGCGATACGTGCGTTCCTTCGCCAGGGGTACTGCGTGATCCCGATCAACCCGAAGGAAACCGAGATCGAGGGCCTCAAGGCGTACGCGTCGGTGGCCGACGTGCCGGGCCCGATCGACATGGCAAGTTTCTACCTGCCGCCGACGGTGGGGGAGCGCGTGATCGACCAGATGGCGGCCAAGGGCATCACCGAGGTGTGGCTCAATCCGGGCGCCGACAGCGAGGCACTGGTGGCCAAGGCGCGCGCGCTGGGCCTCAAGCCTATCGTGGCGTGCAGCATCGTGGGCATCGGCGAGTCCCCCGGATCGTTCTGAGACCGCCCACATCGGTTGACACCGCCTGAGCGGCTGCCCTATAGTAGAAGGGCCGAGTTACCCCCCAGTAGTCATTTCTGGCGGCGGGGGCTTTCCACCCCGCACTCGTCGACCGTTCCGTTTGTAACCAGCCGTTCCAGCGTTTCGAGCAGACCCATGGCAAACCAATCCAAGCGCCAAGCTACGCCCCCGCGCGCGTCCACCGAAGGCCTTCCTGTCGACATTCCGGTCGCCGATCCGGTGCCCGAAACCGCGAAAGCGGACGTCGCCGACATCGGGCCGAAGCGCTCGGGCGAGGGTCTGAACATCGCCGAGCTCAAGGACATGAGCATCCAGAAGCTCACGCAAATTGCCAAGGACCTCAACGTGGCCGGCGCGACGGGCATGCGCAAGCAGGAACTGATTTTCCAGATTCTGAAAGCGCAGACCGAGCAGAGCGGCTTCATCTTCTCGGAAGGCGTGCTCGAAGTCCTGCCGGACGGATTTGGATTTCTGCGGGCGCCCGATTACAACTACCTGCCCGGGCCCGACGACATCTACGTCTCGCCCTCCCAGATTCGGAAGTTCGACCTTCAGACCGGCGACACCGTGTCGGGGCAGATTCGTCCGCCCAAGGAAGGCGAACGGTATTTCGCGCTCATCAAGGTCGAGGCCGTCAACTTCGAGGCGCCGGACCAGGCACGCGAGAAGCTGTTCTTCGAGAACCTCACACCGCTGTATCCGCAGGAAGCGCTGCGGCTCGAGACGGTGTCGGAGAACCTGTCGGCGCGGGTGATGGATCTGATGATCCCGATCGGCAAGGGCCAGCGCGGCCTGATCGTCGCCCCGCCGCGAACCGGCAAGACGATGTTGCTGCAGGCGATTGCGCAGTCGGTGGCGCAGAATCACCCCGAGGTCTACCTCATCGTGCTGCTGATTGACGAGCGGCCAGAGGAAGTGACCGACATGCAGCGGTCGGTGCAGGGCGAGGTCATTTCGTCGACCTTCGACGAGCCGGCGCAGCGCCACGTGCAGGTGGCCGAGATGGTGATCGAAAAGGCCAAGCGGCTGGTCGAACACAAGAAAGACGTGCTGATCCTGCTGGATTCGATTACGCGCCTGGCGCGCGCCTACAACACCGTGATTCCCCCCTCGGGCAAGGTGCTGTCGGGCGGGCTCGATTCCAACGCTCTCCAGAAGCCGAAGCGGTTCTTCGGCGCCGCGCGCAACATCGAAGAAGGCGGGTCGCTCACCATTATCGCGACCGCCCTGATCGACACCGGTTCGCGGATGGACGATGTCATCTTCGAGGAGTTCAAGGGCACCGGCAACATGGAAATCCATCTGGACCGCAAACTGGTGGACAAGCGCGTGTTCCCGGCCATCGACATCCAGAAGAGCGGCACCCGCAAAGAAGAGCTGCTCATCCCGCGCGACGATCTGAATCGGATCTGGGTGCTGCGCAAAGTGCTCAACCCGCTGTCGCCGGTCGAGGCGATGGAACTGCTGCTCGACAAGATGGCCAAGACCAAGTCGAACGCCGAGTTCCTGTCGTCGATGCAACGCATGGGATAGCCTGGCAGACACGCGTGACACCATGAGAGCGACCCTTCTGGTGGCCGGTCTCGCGATGCTGGCCGCCGCGTGCAGCGGCGGTCAGGCGCCCGGGGCCAAACAGGCGGCACCCGCTGCCGTTCTCCCCTCCATCCTGCTCATCACACTCGACACCACTCGAGCCGATGCGATCGGTCCGGAGGCGGTGGGCATCGAGACGCCGGCCTTCAATGCGGTGGCCGCCCGAGGCCGACGTTTTCGTCAGGCGTACGCGACCGCGCCCGAGACGCTGCCGTCGCACGCCTCGATGATGACCGGCCTCTATCCGGCCGGCCACTTCATCCACGAGAACGGGCGGATGGTGTCGCCGGCGCTCCCGCTGCTGGCGGAGCGACTTCGACGCGCCGGGTACCAGACGGCCGCCTTCGTGTCGTCGTTTATCCTCTCGCGACAATTTGGCCTGGCGCGAGGGTTCGACCAGTACGACGATCAGCTTCCAGCCGGGCGCGACGAACGCGCGGCCGCCGCCACCACCGATGCCGCGCTGGCGTGGCTCGCACACGAATCGGCACAGCCGCGGTTTCTCTGGGTGCACTATTTCGATCCGCACGCGCCCTATGCGCCGCCCGAACCGTTCCGCACGCGCTTCGCCGCACACCCCTACCTGGGGGAAATCGCGTCGATGGATGCCCAACTCGGCCGGCTGGTCGAGGCGTTCGACCGCCAGGCCCATGGAGCGGCCGCCATCGTCGTGGTCGGCGACCACGGAGAAGGCCTGGGGGAGCACGGAGAGGCGTTGCACGGGAATCTGGTCTACCAGTCGACCATGCACGTGCCGCTGGTGGTGGCCGGACCGGGAGTCGAGCGCGGCCGTGCCGACGGGCCGGTCAGCATCCGGCGGGTCTATCAGACGGTGCTGGACTGGGCGGGCATCGACGCGGGCGGGAGCTTGCGCGCCGCGTCCCAGGAAATCGTCCTGGGCGAGGCGATGAAACCGTTCCTGGAATACGGATGGCAGCCGCAGACGATGGCCGTTGAGGGCGGGCAGAAGTCGATTCTGGCCGGCCGAATGGAAATCTACGACGTGGGTGCCGACCCGAACGAAGTCCACGATCTCGCGGCATTCGCCTCCCAGTCGCCGCGCGTTCAGGTGGCGATTCGGGACTATCCGGTGCCGTCTCTTGCGTCGGCCAAGCCGGTCGACACCCTCAGCGAGGAGGCGAGGCGATCGCTGGCGAGCCTGGGCTACGTGAGCGCCACCGCCACGCCGGTGGTGCGCAAAGGGGCGCCACGCCCGGCGGATATGGTCCGGCTGTTTCCGGTGCTCGATCGCGCGTCTGGATTGTTCGTCCACGGCGAGTACGCGAAGGCGATTCCGTTGCTCGACACGATTCGCGCCGACGATCCGTTCAACCTCGATGCGTGCCTGCGGCTGGCGGTGGCGCATTCGTCGTTGGGGCACGAGGCGCGCGCCGAGGCGGTGTTCCGGCAGGCGGCCGACCTCGCGCCCCAGTCGCCTGACGTGCGCCTGTACCTGGCGCTGCATTACGCGCGGACTCGCGAGTGGGCGCGTGCCGTGCCGCTGCTCGAGGAGGTCCTGGCCAGCAACCCCGACCGGCTCGCCGCGCTTGAGGCGCTCGCGACCCTTCGAGAACGACAGGGCCGTCTGGTCGATGCGGTCGGTCTGTTTCAGAAGGTCTATGCGCTTCGTGAACCGTCAGGGGGCGAACTGGCGCAGCTCGGACAGCTGGCGATGGGAGCCGAGCAGACCGCGCCCGCCATTGACGCATTCGAACGAGCGCAGGCGAAGCAGGGAAGCGGCTTCGCGAATGACCTGGAGTTGGGGGTCCTGTATCTGGCGGCGCGTCGAATCCCGGACGCGCGGACCGCGCTCGACCGGGTGTCGCCAGCGCACCCCGACTATCCGATGGCGCTTTTCAAGCGCGCGCAAGTCAGCGTCCTGCTGAAGGAACCAGACCAGGCGGCCCGCATCGATCGGGCCCGCCGATGTGCCGATCGGATCACCCGGCCGCTCATCGCCCGGGAAACACTCTTCCAGCCGAGCCGCTGACGCGAAAAAAAACGGGCCCAGGCTACGCGCCCGGGCCCGTGATGTGTCGACGACGTCGCCTAGAACTGGAACCGCGCGGACAGTTGAATGCGTCGCGGGTTCAAGAACGAGGCCGGCGTTCCGAACAGCGGGCTGTGCATGCTCGCGATGTAGTTGTAGCCGGTCTGCGTGTTGGTGACATTGTAGAGATCGGCCACCACCTGGAACTTGTAGTGTCCCGTCAGCGGGACGTTCTGGGTGTAATTGAGATCCATCTGGTACCAGGCTGCGGTCCGACGCGACCCGGCAGGCTCGGCATAGCGATTGGTATCGCTGGTGCTGGTGGTGAGCGCGATGTAAGGCTCGTAGCTGGTCGATTCCCACGGCTGACCCGACTGCGCCAGGAAGAAGGCGCCGATGGTGCTGTTCCAGCCGAGCTGGTAGTAGCCGTAGACCTTGAGCGAGTGCGGCCGATCGCCGTGCAGCACGCCTTCCTTGAAGTTCCACAACTGACGGCCCGCGCCATCGCCGATGTTGGACGAGCCGATGAAGATATTGCCGTCGTTCGACGTGCCGGCGGTCGTATTGTCCTGGTCGAAATTCCCGTAGTAGTGGCTCCAGGTGTACGACCCGCGCACGTAGACTTTCTTGGTGCGGTACTCGGTCTCCGCGGTCACTTCGTAGTACTTCGTATACGCCCGATCGAGTTCGGCGATGACGTAGCTGGATCCACTCCCGATCTGGGTGGTCCGCGCCGACAAGTCGCCGATGTAGAGCAGCGCGGGCCCCCATCCGGCGGGCATGCTGAACGCCAGCCGAGCGTTGTTGTTGGTGTCTTCCCAGAAGTGATTCGCGTAGCGATAGCGGAAATACGCGCGTCCGGTCAGGTGCGGATTGAACTGCTTGGACGTGCCCAGCAGGTATTCCTTCACCGTTCGGGGCGTCAGGCCTTCGACAAACAGCTTGCCCGACGAGGAGGCGACCGGCGCGGTGCCGTACAGGACGCCGTTCTGATCGAAGTAGGCGTTGATCGTGGTGGCCAGGTTCCGGGCCCAGGAGGCTGCGCGCGGAAGCGAACTGGCGGCCGGCACGTAGGTGGCGAAACTCGCGTAGACGGTGTCCTGACCGTTGTAGGCCCAGGTGGCGCCGAGGCGCGGCTGCAGCATCTTGGTAAACGGCACTTCGTACATCTTGTAGATGCTGCCCGGCGACGCCGAGTACCCGGACAACTGCGCCCGGTCTTCCTTGAGGCCCTGGCCGTAGAGCCGATCGTTGCTGGCGAGCAGGCCCAGATTGATCGACACGTTGTTGTGCCGGATCGTGTCGTTGAACTCGACGCTCTGCGACCAGTACGACGAGTGAATGGGCGGCACCGCGCCTGTGGTCTGCTGCTGGAACGCAGCGACGTAATAGGCCGGCGCGCACCCCGTGCAGGGCGTGATGCTGGCGCTGCGGCCGCCCGGCACGGTAATCGAGCCCCAGCCGTTCGACGATCGCAGCAAATCCTCGGAATCGGAGTACCGCTGGTAGCCGACGTGAATGTCGTGGCTCGTGGTCGAGCCGAGATTCAGGTTGTAGGCCACTTGCCACGCATTGCGGAAGAAATCGTCCTTGTCGAACAGCGTGCCGTAGCCCACCAACCCCCCGCCGGTCTGAACGCCGCTGGCACTGTACCCGTACTTCGCGACCAGCGGCGCGATGAAGGCGTTGTAGGCGTCGGCCCCGCCGACCGGCGCGGGCACCGACAGCAGGCCGATCTTGTCGAGGCTGTTGATGTCGAGCACCGTGCCATTCGCCGTATTGACGCTGGCGGTGGCCACGTTGTCGGGGCGACCCTGGTTGGGATTCTCGTAGTGGGTGTATTTGAAGGAGGCGAAACTCCTGGAGTCGATCACCCACGATCCGTCGACCGTCGCGATGCGCTGCCAGGATTCGTACCCCGTACCTGTGGTTGCCGCCGACGACTGCCCGAACAGATCGCTCTTGTCGAGGCGGTGCGAATAGCGGTAACTGGTGTTCAACAGGACGTTGCTGGTCGGGGTGAGCGTCATCTTCCCGAAGCCTTCGTTGCGCGTGCTGTTGTAGTCGGGGAGATTGCCGTACAGGTTCGCCCGATTCGCGCGATTGCGTTCGGGTCGGTAGTAGGAGCCATAGAAGAACGCGTGATTCGGAATCACCGGGCCGCCCGCATTCGCGGTCAACCAGGTGAGGCCCTGGCTGTATTTCGAGGCGCTGCCGTTCTGGACCGCCGACGCCATGCTCGCCGTCTGGAACTGGTAGCTGAGCTGCCCGGACAATCGGCTGGTGCCGGTCTTGCTCACCGAGTCCACCGAGAAGCCGCCCGATCGTTCGAAATCGACGGCCTTGGCGCCGCCCTTGATCGTGGTGACTTCGGCGATGTCATACGAGGCCGGCTCGGCCGACAGCGTGCCAAACAACGGCAGCGTCACGTTGACGCCGTCGAACTTGTAGACGTTGTCCTGGCCGCTCCCGCCCGCGCTCGGGCCGCGGGTGCCGTCCTGGGTCAACTGCACGCCGGGGATGAGCTTGATCAGGTCGCGGTATTCCTGGCCCGTCGGCAGCGACTGGATCGTTTCTGCCGACACGCCGCTCTTGATCGCGGTGGACGTCTTCTCCATCGCGGGGGCCTCGGCCGTCACGGTGACGCTCTCGGTGACACCGCCCACGCTCAGCGTGGCATCGACGAGGGCTTCCTGCGCGAGCTGCACTTGGACCGTCTTGGTGACCTTGGCCATCCCCGACAGTTCAAAGGTGAGGGTATAGGCGCCGGGCGGCAGCGCCGGCAGACGATATTCACCCACGCTGCCTGTCACGGTGACGCGCGGGCTCGGCAGCACGTTGGATCGCGCCTCGACGGTCGCGCCCGGGATGACGAGATTGTCCGTGCCGATCACCTTCCCGACAATCGACCCGGTCTGTTGCGCGGATCCGACGACGGGGATCATGATGACGCAGAGCAGCGTTAGAATGGCACGCTTACAGCCCATGGCTCCTCCTATGTGACAGAAGGAGGCGGCCCGGGATTTCGAGCACACCCCCTCCACACGACTCAAAAGTGTATGAAGATGGTACTCAGGCGCGAAATGCCCGTCAACCGATGAACGCGGCTCGTGACGATCACGGCTCGGCCGCGGCAAACGCCAGGCCGTCGCCCGCCGCCTCGACCCGAATGGTGTCGCCGTCGTGGAAGCGGCCTTCGAGGATCTGCAGCGCCAGCGGGTCGAGCAGTTTGCGCTGGATCGCCCGCTTGAGCGGGCGGGCCCCGTACGACGAGTCGAAGCCGTCGTCGACCAGCAGGTGACGGGCCTTGTCGGTGAGCTCCACGCGGATGTTCCGCCGGTCGAGCCGGCCCACCAGGCTGCGCAGCAGGATGTCGACGATCTGGATGAGATGCGTGCGGTTGAGGCGGTGGAAGAACACGATTTCGTCCACCCGATTCAGGAATTCGGGCCTGAAGTGCGCGCGCATCGCATCGAGCACCATGCGGCGGGTCGTGTCACCGAGTGCGTCGCCGTCGAGATCGGTCGAGTCGGCAATGAACTGGCTGCCCATGTTCGACGTCATGATCACGACCGCGTTCTTGAAATCCACGGTGCGGCCCTTGCCGTCGGTCAGCCGTCCATCGTCGAGCAGTTGGAGCAGCACGTTGAGGACCTCGGTGTGCGCCTTCTCGATTTCGTCGAGCAGGACCACCGCGTAGGGCCGGCGCCGCACCGCTTCGGTCAATTGCCCCGCGTCGTCGTAGCCGAGGTAGCCGGGCGGGGCGCCCAGCATGCGCGACACGGTGTGCTTCTCCTGGTACTCGGACATGTCGATGCGGATCATGGCTTGCTCGTCGTCGAAGAGGAACTCGGCGAGCGCCCGCGCGAGTTCGGTCTTGCCGACGCCGGTCGGGCCCAGGAACAGGAAGCTCCCCAGCGGGCGATTCGGATCCTGCAGACCGGCCCGGGCACGGCGAATCGCATTCGACACCGCCCCGATCGCCTCGTCTTGTCCGACGACCCGCCGATGCAGGCGGACTTCCATCTTGATGAGTTTCTCGACCTCGCCTTCCAGCAAGCGCGTCACCGGAATGCCGGTCCACTTCGCCACCACGTCCGCGATGTCCTCTTCGTCGACTTCCTCCTTGAGCATGCGTGCGTCGCGCTGCAAGTCGGCCAGACGTGCTTCGGCCTGCCGGATGCGAGCCTCGGTGTCGGGGACGCGGCCGTACTGGAGTTCCGAGGCGGCGGCGAAATCGCCGGCGCGCTGGGCGGCTTCGATCTCGTGGCGGAGCCGTTCGAGTTCCTGCTTCTGCGACCGCGAGACCTGGATGGCGTCTTTCTCCTGCTCCCAGTGGGCCCGGATGCGATCGCGCGACTCCTTCAGATCGGCCAGTTCGCGTTCGAGTTTCGACAGCCGTTCGACCGACGGCGCGTCAGTCTCCTTGCGCAACGCCTGCGCTTCGATCTCGAGCTGCATGATGCGCCGCTCGACCTCGTCGAGTTCGGCCGGCATCGAGTCGATTTCCATGCGCAGCTTCGACGCGGCTTCGTCGACCAGGTCGATGGCTTTGTCGGGCAGAAAGCGGTCCGCGATGTAGCGGTGCGACAACACGGCGGCGGCCACCAGCGCGGCGTCTTTCAGCCGGACGCCGTGGTGGATCTCGTAGCGATCGCGCAGGCCGCGCAGGATGCTGATCGTATCTTCGACATTCGGTTCGTTGACCATCACCGGCTGGAAACGGCGCTCGAGCGCCGCGTCCTTCTCGATGTACTTGCGGTACTCGTCGAGCGTGGTGGCGCCGATGGTGTGCAGTTCTCCGCGAGCCAGCATCGGCTTGAGCATGTTCGACGCGTCGATCGAGCCTTCGGCGGCGCCGGCCCCCACCACGGTGTGGAGTTCGTCGATAAACAGCACCACCTGGCCCTGCGAGTCGGCGATCTCTTTGAGCACCGCCTTCAATCGTTCCTCGAACTCGCCGCGGTACTTGGCCCCGGCGACCAGCGAACCCATGTCGAGGCCGACAATGCGCTTGTGTGTGAGACCTTCCGGCACGTCGCCACGAATGATGCGCTGCGCCAACCCCTCCACAATCGCTGTCTTGCCCACGCCGGGTTCGCCGATGAGTACCGGATTGTTCTTGGTCCGGCGCGACAGCACCTGGATCACCCGGCGCACCTCGTCGTCTCGTCCGATCACCGGATCGAGTTTGCCGCTCCGCGCCAGTTCGGTCAGATCGCGTCCGTAACGCTGAAGCGCCTGGTACTTGCCTTCGGGATTCTGGTCGGTGACCCGCTGCGATCCGCGAATTGTCTGGAGCACTTCGAGCAGGCGTTCGCGCGACGCGCCGATCGTCTGCAGCACCTTGGTCGCGTCGGTTCGTCCGCGCTCGGCTGCCACCGCCAGCAGCAGATGTTCGGTGCTGACGTAGGCGTCCTTCATCTGTTCCGCCTCGCGCTGTGCGACGGTCAACACCTCCTGCAGCCGTGGCGAGAGGCCTCGGGTGGCGCTCCCGTGCGCGCACGGCAGCCGCTCGAGGGCGGCACCTAACGTCGCCGCCACTTGCCGCGGGTCGGCGCCCAGTTGCCGAATCACGTCGGGCACCACGCCGTCGGTTTGCTCGACCAGCGCGGCGAGCAGGTGTTCGGGCTCGACCTCGGGATGATTCGCCTGTTCGGCCGTCTGCTGGGCGGCCACGATGGCTTCCTGGGCCTTTTCGGTAAAGCGATTGAGCATCATGTCGTTTCGTCAGCCGACACCGTCGTCGTGCTGTCCCCCAGAGTTGCCAGTTGTTCGTACAGCGTGCGCTGTTCAGGAGTGAGCGAGCGGGGCAGCCGGATGACCACCGTCGCGTAGATGTCCCCGCGGTCGGCCGGCTTCCCGATCGTCGGCATGCCGTGGCCCTTCAGCCTGAACACCTGGCCGTTCTGTGTGGACGACGGAATTTTCAGCCGGAGGGCGTGTCCGTCGAGGGCGACCACTTCGGCGTCGCCCCCCAGCACGGCGGTGGTGACGGGCACGTGGATCGTGATGTGCAGATCCTGCCCTTTGCGCTCGAACCGGGGATGGGGTTGGATCCGCACCCGCAGAAACAGATCACCGGCCGACCCGGCCCCGTGCTCGCCTTCGCCGGCCACCCTGACGCGCGAGCCGTCCGCCACGCCGGCCGGAATGCGGACGTCCACGGTGCGCGCATGGCCGCCGTACTTGATGGTGAGCCGGCGCGTGGCGCCCTGGCTGGCCTGCTCGAGCGTCAGATCGAGATCCTGCTCGACGTCGCGTCCCCGGCGACCTTTGGCGGGCCGGCCCTGTCTGGGCGAGGTCGGCGAGGCCTCCGGACGCCCCCCAAAAAACGCATGAAAGAAATCGGAGAACGGATCCCCCTCACCGAAGGCCTGCCGCATCTCTTCTTCGGTGAGCACGTGGCCGCCGGTGCGGCCGCCGCGCACTCCTGGGCCCCATCCCGCCCCGCCAAACGGCTGCCCGCCGCCGCGCGGATCGACCTGTTCGTACTGTCGCCAGTTGGCGCCCAGTTCGTCGTACTTCCCTCGTTTGTCGGCATCGCCGAGCACTTCGTACGCCTCGTTGACCTGCTTGAACCGGGTTTCCGACGCCTTGTCACCAGGGTTCACATCGGGATGGAACTTGCGAGCCAGTTTGCGGTACGCCTGCTTGACCTCTTTGTCGGTGGCCGACTTGGTGACACCGAGCGTCGCATAGTAGTCCTTGAATTCCACGGCGGCTCCAGCCCTTTGGCGTTCCGACCGATCCCGGCGTCGACGCTCAGGCTCCTGCGTTCAGGTTCGCCCGGGTTCGTCTTTGAGGTCAATCCCGAACCGTTCGGCCATCCGGTAGAGGGTCCGACGGTCAATGCCCATCACTTCGGCCGCGCGTGTCCGGTTGCCGTTCACGTTGTCGAGGACGTGCGTCAGATAACGGCGCTCGATTTCTTCCAGGCTCGGCAAATCCGCGAACAACTGATGCTCGCGGCTCTCGACCTGCCCGCCCATCGAGGCGGGAAGCTCGCCCACGTCGATGACGGTTCCCGAACTGAATACCACGAGACGCTCAATGGTGTTTTCGAGCTCGCGGACGTTGCCCGGCCACTGATAACCCATAAACCGCTCGAGCGCCGCGTCGCTCAGGCGCCGTTGGCGGTTGGCGCGGGCGCACGACGTGCGGAAGAACTCGTCGACCAGCAGCGGGATATCCGCACGCCGATCCCGGAGCGGCGGCACGGTGATGACGACCACGCTGAGGCGGTAGTACAGGTCCTGGCGAAAGCGGCCCTCCGCCACCGCCCGTTCGAGGTCCACGTTGGTGGCCGCCACCACGCGCACGTCGAGCTTGACGGCCCGGTTGGCGCCGACAGGCCGAATCTCGCTTTCCTCGAGCGCACGCAACAGTTTGACTTGCAAGGCGGGGGAGGTCTCGCCGATTTCGTCGAGAAAGACGGTGCCCCCGTGCGCCTGCTCGAGCAGGCCCTTGGCGTCGGCGACCGCGCCGGTAAACGACCCGCGCGCGTGCCCGAACAGTTCCGATTCGAGCAACGTTTCGGTGATGGCCCCGCAATTGACGGCCACAAAGGGCCGCGAGGCCCGCGGGCCGTGCGCGTGGACCGCTTTGGCCACCAGTTCCTTGCCCGTGCCACTTTCGCCGATGATCAGCACCGGCATCGACGCGGTGGCGGCATGCGCAATCTGCTTGTAGACCTGAAGCATCTCGGCCGACCAGCCGATCAGGCCCGCCGGGCCCTCCCGCGCTTCCGGTGGCCGCTCATCGGGGGACGCCGCCTGCTCGAGCGCGCGTTCCACGACCGATTTGATTTGCGCAATATTGAACGGTTTGCTGATGTAATCGAATGCACCCGCCCGCACCGCCGCGATCGCCATTTCGAGGGTTCCGAATCCGCTGATCAGGACAACCTGGCATCGGGGATTGGCGTGTTTCGCCGCGCGCAGGACATCGAGACCGCTGAGGACGGTGTCCAGATGGATATCCGACACCACCACGTCGAACGATTCCCGCGCGGCCCGGGCGATGGCGGTTCGCGGATCCGATTCGTAGGCCACCGTTCGGCCGTCGCCGGTGAGCAGTTCGGTGATAAACAGGCAGGTGTCTCGGTCGTCGTCGACAATCAGGATGTTCGGCATGCCTGGCTCACGAGCGGGACGCCCGGGTCCCGAACGGCAGTTCGACGGTGAACACGGAGCCGACACCGGGCGCGCTCCGAACGCGGACGCTGCCTCCGTGGTCGGTCACCACGTCGCGAGTGATGCTGAGTCCGATGCCGTTGCCCGCGTCCTCGGACTTCGTGGTGACCCATGGGTCGAAGATGGTGTCGAGCCGATCGGGCGCCATCCCTTGCCCCGTGTCGCCGATCTCGATCATGACATGGCTGGCTGAGGCCCGCACCGACACGGTCAGCCGTCCACCCGACGGCATTGCATCCAGCGCGTTGCTGATGAGATTGAGCAGCGCCAATTCCAGTTGCAACGCGTTGACATCAACGGCGGGGACGTCCTGCCAGTCAACGTCCAGAACGACGCGCCCTGTTTCGAGCGCCGGCTCGACCAGCGAGCACAATTGTCGGAGGAGGGCGACTACGTCGACCGGTTCGCGCACGCTCGAAGGTCGAGCCCGTGCCAGCAGACCCTTGAGGGCGGCGATCACCCTTCGGACCTGCGTGTCGGCGGTGTGGAGCCGCTGGGCCATCGGGGAATCCGGCCCGCATTGCTCGACCAGCACCTGGATGTGGCCGGACACCAGGTTGAGCGGGGTTCCGACCTGATGCGCGACCACGGCGGCGGTTTCGCCAACGGCCGCCAGTTGCCGGACCCGCTCGAGTTGGTCGCGCAGCTGAAACATCTTCTGGTAGGTCGCCGACAATTCGCGATTCCGGACCACCAGCGCGTCGGTCGCTTCGGTCACGCGTTGCTTGAGCGAGTCCTGAAACGTCTCGATCTGGAGCAGCATCTGGTTGAGGCCTTCGGCGATCGCACCAAGCTCGTCGCGTCGAAGCACCGGCGCCCGAATCGACATCTGGCCCTCTCCCGCCGCGGCCATCGTTGTCCGGATCAAACCGATGGGGCGGAGCAGGTACGAACGGATCAACAGTTCCACCAGGACAAACAGCGCCAGCCACGAGAACACCGTGGTCCGAATGGCGAGCGACCGCCCGGTGTCGCGAAGCCGATCGAGGGTCGCAAACGACACCGAAACGACCACGGTTCCGTACTGCTGATTGCCCCGCATCAAAGGTACCGCCAGCGACCGCAACAAGCCATGTCGCGTGCCCCACGCCATGTCGCGGCTGCCGATAGCGCGGCGGCCCACCTCCAACGTGTCATCCGGGGGCAACTCGGCGGTGGTGGCGAAGATGGCAGCGGCACCCGCCGTGCCCATGATGACCGAAATACTGTGGACATCCGACGTCGAGTCGATGAATTCGTGAAGGCGCCGGGCCAATTCGTTCGGGATCCAAGAAGGCTCACGCAGTTCCAAATCGTCGGAGACCGCCCGGGCGGTCATCCGCCCGGCTTCCAGCAGTTGCTCCTCAATTGTCTGCTCGAATTGCGCGTACTCCAGGTACGTTGCCAGACCAATTACCAGTGCGGTGGAGACCGCAAGCCCCGCCGCCACTCGGAATCGAAGGGAGCGGAGCCATGTAAATGCTGCCTCACTGGGGCGTTTCTGCTCGGTGACCGACGAAGACGACCTGGCGCCAAGAGTCATCTAACCCTCTGAACTACCTACAGTTGCCTCATTCTAATCCACAAGGCCTCGTCTGGCACGAACCTTGTTTACAAAGGAGGAAGGAGCCAAATTATCCTGATGATACGTTCCGTAGTTCGGTCCGCGGCGCTCATCCTGGTATTGGCCGCCATGACGCAGATTGCGGCCGTCGTGTCCCGGGCGTACGCATCGAACGAATCGTCGGAAATCGGCACCCTATCCGGGTACGACGCGGAGACCCGCCTGCTGCGTCTCAAGACCGACCGCGGCGTGGACGATTTCGTGCTCGCCGACAAGGCGTCGGTGCATTTAGGCCCGCGCGTATTGCCCGCCACGGAAATCGGCTCGCACGTCGGCCTCAGGGCCAAGGTGCGGTTCACACGAGCCGGGAACCAGCGACTGGCGAACTCGGTGATGTTGTCACCCGCCGGGTAACCGATTTGGTCGGCAGGCAGCCGGGTAGTCGGCGCTCGCCCTGCCTCTCCCCCACACGATAAGACTCCCCCGTGCCGGTGTGTGCCGGCGCGGAGGAGTGTCGAGACGCACGGCGGAAGGCTACTTCGCGTTCTTGGGAGTAGGCTTCGCCTGTTTGGCAATGATGAGGTCGACAATCTTCGCATAGGTGGCGTTGGGCACGACCCTGCGCGTCTTGAGATCGGTTTTCACCTTGTAGGGACGGCCGGCCACGATCTTGGCGGCGTACGCCTGTCCGATGCCGGGCAGCTGTGCGAGGGCCTTCTCGTCGGCCGTGTTGATATCCACCAATTCGGGCGTCGCCGCCGTCGTCTTCGACTGCCCAGCGGTGTCGGCCGTTTTTGTCGCCGTGACCGTCTGTTTCGTCTTGGTGGTCTTGGTGCCCCCCTGACCGGCCATCGCCGGAGCGGCCACCAGCGCCATCACGAGCAACGTTGTCGTCACAATCAACGCACGCTTCATTCCGATCCTCCTCTGCCCCCGTCGTTCGGGGAAACGCGACAACGCGACGCGTCCCAATCGTGGCCCGACCCCGAGGGCCGTCATCGGGCGCACACGATGTTACCAGCGATTTGGCACAGCGGTGTCGAGGTCCCCTCACAGGTCCATGACGTGAAGCGGGCGAGGCGTTTGCCAGCGGCCTTTCAGGAAATCGGGAAACGGCACGGGCTGCCCCTTCCGCGCGATCGACTGCTCACTGAGCGGGGTCACCGCGCTAATGGACGCGGCGTCGTAGACGTCCATGTCGAGCGGTTGGCCATGCCGGAGGGCCCAGATCAGGCGATAGTCCTCCAGATAGTCCATGCCGCCGTGTCCGGCGTTCTTGGCGCGTTCGCCCTCGGTTTTCCACAGCGGGTGGTCGAACTCCTGGAACGCGCTCAGGTCCTGCCACCGGTCGCTCTTGCCGCGGCCCTCAATATAGACGCGATCCGGATACTTTTCGAACAGGCCCAGCGTGCCCTGCACGTGATGGATCCGGCTGTAGGGGCGAGGCAGATTCGTGTCGTGATAGAGCGTGATCACTTTGCCGAGCGCCGTCTGGATCACACTGACGTTGACGTCGCCCAGCTTGTACTTCTGTGTCGCCCTGGGATCGGCAGGGCCGAATGTCTTGGCGGCGAACTGCGACAGTCCGCGCGACGGGCTGCTGACAGACACGAGGTAGTCGAATCGGTCTCCGCGATTGATGTCGAGGCACTGGGCAACCGGCCCGAGGCCGTGCGTGGGATAGAGGTTGGCGTTGCGTGCGATTGAGTGGGCCAGCCGCCACAGGCCTTCGCCTTCGTTGCTGAACTTGATGGCCCGCAAGTCGTGGCAGTACCCGGCTTCGGCGTGCAGGATTTCGCCCAGCAGGCCCTTCTTGACCAGGTTGAGGCACAGCATTTCGGGGCGGTCGTAGCAGCAGTTCTCCATCTGGATGCAGTGCTTGCCCGTCCGCTCGGCGGTCTCCACCAGCTGCCAGCACTCCTCGAGTGTGGTGGCGGCGGGCACTTCGGTGGCCGCGTGCTTGCCGTTCTCCATGGCCGACACGCAGATGGGCACGTGCCACTCCCACGGGGTGGCGTTGAACACCAGATCGAGATCGTCGCGCTCGCACAGCCGCTTGAAGTCGGTCGGCCCCTTCCAATAGCCGTCCGGTTTCGGCTGGCCAGCCTCCACCACCATCGCTTGTGCCCGCTCGACTTTTTCGGCGACGATGTCGCAGATCGCGCGCAGCTGTACGCCTGGAATCCGCAGCAGGTTTTCGACATGGCTGGTGCCCTGGCCCCCGACCCCTACGAATCCGATCCGGACCGGGTCGATCACCGGCACGCGCAACTCGATCGGGCTCCCAGGCGTCGCGACAGCCGCGTGGGCGGCGTGAGCCCGGAGCGTTGTCAGCGCGGCCGCGGCGGAGGCCGTGCCGGCAATCAGGAAGTCTCGGCGGTCGAGGTGGTGGGCGGATTCGTCGTTCATGGTTGGCAGGTCTCTCCCAGGGTCCGTTGGGTCCGTGGGCTACGATATCGCAGGGGCCGAACCCGCGCAATACGAAGCCGCCGTCGGCGCATCGCCCCGGGAGTGGTCCGGGTGCTTGACCGCCCAAGGGGCCGAGGTCCATCATCAGACGATATGAACGTGCCTCTCGACGTCATTCTGGCTGCCCTCGCGGCGCTTGGCGGAGGAATTGCGATTGGATGGGCGCTGGCGGCGGGCCGCGCGCGGCAGGCGTCAGCGCTGGCGGTGGCTGAGGCTGAGGCCCGGTCCGGTCGAACGCTCGCGGCGGTCCAGGAATCGCGGGCCCGGTTGGAGACCACGCTCAAGGCCGAGCGCGACGCGCACGCCGAGAAACTCAAGGTCTACGAGCAGGCCGACGATCGGCTGCAGCAGACGTTTTCCGCGCTGTCGGCGCAGGCGCTCACCAACAACAACGAACACTTCCTGACGCTGGCCGCCAAGAAACTGGAAGACCTTCAGGCGCAGGCGAGGCTCGATCTGGACGGACGACGGCAGGGCATCGACGAGTTGCTGCGGCCGATGAAGGACACGCTGGGGAGCGTGGCGGCCACGCTGGGGCAGGTTGAGAACTCCCGCCGGCAGGACTACGGGAGGCTGGCGCAGCAACTGGAGCATCTCGACCGGGAAACCAACCTGCTGGTCCGGGCGCTGCGCACCCCGATCGGGCGAGGGCGCTGGGGAGAGGTGCAGCTGCGCCGGGTGGTCGAAATGGCCGGCATGATCGAACGGTGCGACTTCGACGAGCAGGTGTCGGTCAAAGGCGACGCCGGCGTGCAACGTCCCGATCTGATCGTGCATCTGCCCGGCAACAAATCGATCGTCATCGATGCCAAGGCGCCGCTGGCTGCCTACCTCGACGCCATTGAGGTGGCCGACGACACCGAGCGCGAAAGCCGCCTGAAGCATCACGCGGCGCAGGTGCGGGCGCACATCACCCAATTATCGAGCAAGACGTACTGGCAGCAGTTCGGGCACGCGCCGGAGTTTGTCGTGATGTTTCTGCCGGGAGAGGCGTTTTTCGGCGCGGCGCTCCAGTTCGACGCGTCCCTGATTGAGTTCGGCGCCGAGCGTAACGTGATTGCCGCCAGCCCGCTCACCTTGCTCGCCTTGCTGCGCACCGTGGCGCACGCGTGGACACAGGAGCAACTGGCCGATAGCGCCCGGCAGATCAGCCTGCTCGGGCGCGACATCTACGAGCGGCTGTGCAAAATGGTCGATCACCTGGTGGATCTGCGAAAGAAACTCGACGGGGCCGTCCAGGCCTACAACGCCACGGTCGGCGCGCTCGAAGGGCGGGTGTTGCCGTCGGCGCGCAAGCTGCGCGACCTGGGGGTGAGCGCCACACGCGAGATGGATACGCTGGTGCCGGTCGAGACGGCCACGCGGCGATTGCAGGCGGCCGACCTGGCGGGTGCCGACGACGAACCGCCGGCGGTGGACGCGGAAGTCGTCTCGTCGGCCGAACCCGGCATACAACAGAGGTAAGCGACCGCCGTCGATTCAGGGCTACGGCCGCTCCCGGCTGCGCCCTCGCCACGACGCCATGCTGGTGTTGACGCCAAACGCCGCGGCGACCACGTCGAAGACGCGGCGGGGCAGCACACCGCGCAGCAGCGGCGTCAGCTTCACCAGCCAGGGCGTCAGGACGGTGGCTTTGTTGGCCAGCACCGCCCGCACCGTGAGGTCGGCGACCCGATCCGGGGTGAGCCAGCGCGTGAGCCGCGGCGGTTGGACGCCCGAGAACATCCCGGTTCCCACATAGCTCGGACATACCGCCGTCAGGCCGACGTGGGTGTGGCCGAGCTGGCGCAATTCGATGCGCAGCGACTCGGTAAAGCCGAGCGCCGCCCATTTGCTGGCCCCGTAGGTCGTGCCGAACGGCAGGCCGACGAAGCTCGATGCGCTCGCGATCGTCACCACGTGCGCCTCCGGGCGGGTCAGCAGAACCGGCAGCACGGCGTGGGTGATGGTCACCAGCCCTTCGACGTTGACGCGAAACGTGGCCAGATGCTGCTCGAGCGGAACGTCGAGAAAGGCGCCACCGTGCACGATGCCCGCGTTGTTGACGAGGACGTCGATGGCGCCCATCCGGGCGAGCACCGCGTCGCGAAGCTCCCGGGCGCTGGTCGCGCTGGTGACGTCCACGCCGAACGCGCCAGCCTGCCCGCCGAGGCCGACAATCTCGTTGGCCACCCGTTGCGCGCCAACCGCGTCCAGATCGGCGATGGCGATGCGGCCGCCCGCGGCGGCAAACCGGTGCGCCAGGCCGCGTCCGATGCCCGAGGCGGCGCCTGTCACGATCACGACTTTGCCCAGCAATGTGCGCACGTATGCTCTCCCTGGTCTGGCTGCGCCGGCCGCGGACCGCGGTCGGGCCGTCTCGCCCGGTTCAATCTTGACACGGCCGAAGCCCGCCAGTCATAGTAGCGGTATCGGACGCGCGGCGATTTCCCCGACTTGATGGGCCGCGTCTGGTCAGCCAACCAATGGTTGACCCCGAACTATCTAAGTCGCGGGCGGGCTCGCGACACTACAGTCGTCGAGCCTTTTGTATTTTGAGGGGGAACCGGCGCCCGTGACGGTCCTCCGCATTGCTGGAGCCAGGATCTATGCAGCATCTGCCGTACACCGTGTCCTCCGAATCGGTTTCGGAAGGGCATCCCGACAAGGTCTGCGACTTTATCGCGGATTCGATTCTCGACGCCTACATCGGTCAGGATCCCGACAGTCACGTCGCCGCAGAAGTGATGTGCAAGAACAACTTCGTCATTCTCGGCGGCGAAATTTCGTCGAAAGGGAAAGTGTCGTACGAGGACCTCGTGCGCAACGCCATTACCGAGATTGGCTACATCCACGAAAACGAACCGTTTTGCGCCAACACCGTGCATCTGTTCATCGGGATCAGCAAACAGTCGTCTGAGATCGATCAGGGCGTGACCGCGACCCGGAACAAGGATGGCGAACAGGGTGCCGGCGACCAGGGCATGATGTACGGCTACGCGACCGACGAGACGCCGGAGTTGATGCCGATGCCGATTTATCTGGCGCACAAATTGACGCGCGGGCTCACCGACGATCGCAAGGCCGGCAAGTATGCGTGGCTCCGGCCCGACGCGAAGTCGCAAGTCTCGGTGGTCTACGAGAATGGCGCGCCGGTCCGCGTGTCGCACGTGCTGGTGTCCACGCAGCACACCGCCGACATCAAGCAGGCCAGCATCTTCGACTACGTCAAGTCGGATTTGGCTCCGCGCGTGCTCGGCAAATGGTTCAACAGCGACGTCAAGGTGATGGTCAATCCCACGGGCAGTTTCGTGCACGGCGGGCCGTCGGCCGATTGCGGCGTCACGGGTCGGAAGATTATCGTCGACACCTACGGTGGCGTGGGGCGGCACGGCGGGGGAGCGTTTAGCGGCAAGGACCCCTCGAAGGTGGACCGGACCGGCGCCTACTTCTGCCGGTTCGTCGCGCGCCAGATCGTCAAGAAGGGGCTGGCCAAGCGGGCCGAAATTCAGGTCGCGTACGCGATCGGGATGGCCCAGCCGATTTCGGTCAAGGTCGACACGTTCGGCACCGGCGATGAGAAGGCGGCCGTCGAGATGGTGAAGTCGTTCGACTTCCGTCCGCGCGCCATCATCAGCCAGTTGGATTTGTTGAAGCCGATCTATCGGCAGACCACCAACTACGGGCACTTCGGCAAGCCGGACCTGCCCTGGGAGCAGTAGCGTCGTCGACGGGCGGCTGGCACAACCACTCCGGGAGTGATTGTGCCACGACGGGCGGATGGCACAATCACTCCCGGAGTGGTTGTGCCAATCGCTCCCACATCGAGACCACCGCCTGCCGCAGCGCCGCGGTCAGCAGCCCGTAGCGATCCTCGCCGTCCTGGCCGACGTGATCGCCCGGCGCGATCGGCTCCCCGCATTCGATGGCCGCCCGCGTCCCGGCCCAGGGCAGCCACGCCCGCCACAGCGGCCCACGCCCTCGGGGCCACATCCGTTGGAACCCGTCGATCGCCACCGGCAGAATCGGCACGCCTAACTGCTGTGCGAGAATCGCCGCGCCCTTCTTGAATCGCTTGGGCGATCCGTCCGGCGACCGTTCGCCCTCCGGAAACAGCACCAGCACCCGGCCGTGCTTCAGGCCGAACCCGCCTGCCTGCATGGCCCGCACCAGATTGGCGTCCGGATCCACCGGCACCACGTTCATCAGCGACGCCAGCCACGCCTTGAACCTCGTCTCGAAGTACTCGCTGGCTCCGACGAAAAAGAGCTCCTTGAACGTGTCGTACGGCAACGCGCCGACCACGAGAAACGCGTCGAGATAGCTCTGATGATTGGGACAGATGATGTACGGTCCGCGGCGCGGAATACGCTCGAGCCCCGACACGCGCAGGCCGACCAACGCCCGCGCAGCCAGGTTGACCGCCCGCATCAGGCCGAAGGCAAACGGGGTAAACAGCGGCTTGCGCCTCAGCACCGCCTGGACGACCGGATCGTCGATCGGCTCGGCCAGAATATGCGCCCACGGATCGGGGCGCGCGGCCCCCGGCTGGGCGAGGCCGTCCCCGGTCGGCCGCACCGCCTCCACCAGGTCCCGCACGGTATAGAGCCCGTGTGCAATCGGGTCGGGCACATCGACGCCATAGGTCTGTTCGAGACGGGCGAGCAGTTCCACCCGTTCCATCGAATCGAGTCCGAGGTCCAACTCCAGATTCGCGTCTGGTGTGATCAGGGCGCCGGGCTTGGCCGAGGCGCGGATGGAGCGCAGCGCATCGGCCGCGTGCGGATCGGCGGCCCACATCTGGTCGGCATCGCTCCACTCGACTGCCTCGCGCGGCTTGGCGGCGTCGGCCTGCCTGGCCCGATACAACTGCTCGATGGCAGGGCGTTTCAGTTTTCTGGTTGAGGTCCGGGGCAAATCCTCCATCCAGATATCGAAACTGAGCACACGCTTGTGATGCGGCAGGCGGATGGACAATCCCTCGATATCGAAGCGGATGATCTCGCGGGTATTGACGATGCGCCGTTCCCGCATCAATTCGAGGTTCGGGACCACCACCGCGTGGAGGCGCTCGGCAGACGGCTCGTCGGGCAGCGCCACGCCCATCACGCAGAGTTCCTTGATGAAGGGCGACTCGGCGTAGACCATCTCGATCTCTTCGGGATAGATGTTCTTGCCCGACGCCAGCACGATCATTTCCTTCTTCCGGCCGGTGATATGCAACCGACCGGTTCGATCGACAAAGCCGAGATCTCCGGTGTAGAGCCATCCGTCGCGGATCGTCTCGGCGGTCGCATCTGGCCGGTTGTGGTAGCCGGCCATCACGATCGGGCCGCGAATCAACACTTCGCCGTCGCGGTGATCGCGGGCAGGCGTGCCGGCCGGGTCGTCCACGATCTTCAGTTCGACGCCGTCGAAGGGCTGGCCCACCGTGTCGATTCGGTGATCGCCCACCCGCGTGATCGTGGCGGCGCCCGAACATTCCGTCAGACCGTAGGCCTGGACGATGTTGAGGCCCATCGCAAACAGTTCGCGACCGATGCGCGGATCGAACCGCGATCCGCCGGTCACCATGATGCGCATCCGCCCGCCGACCGCGGCGTGCACCTGTGCGAAGAAGGCGCGGCCGAGGTTGAGGCCCATCGACCGCCGCAACCAGCCGTTGATCGCGAGCAGCGCGCGAAACGTCACGCGAATCGGCAGCGGCGAGGCCCGAACCCGGTCCATCACGCGTTGGTGGAGCAGATAGTAGAACTGCGGCACCACGCAGAACGCGGTGACCCGGCAGGCGACCAGCGCCCGCATCATCTCGGCGCTGTTGACGGTTTCGAGAAACACCACCCGCGCGCCGGTGGTAAACGGAAGCAGCAGGTTCGCCACCTGCGCGAGCGCGTGAAACAACGGCAGGATGCCGAGCACGCAGTCCTGCTGGCTGATCGTGATGATCTTGAGTGCGGCGGCCTGCTCGGCGAGCAGGTTGCCGTGCGTCAAGACGACGCCCTTGGGATCGCTGGTGGTGCCCGACGTATAGAGCGTGACGGCGGCGTCGTGGATGGTCGCCACGGAGGTCTCGGGAGGGGCGGGCGCGCCACTGATCGCGTCGTCGAGGCTGGCGACGCCCTCGTGAGCGCCGGCCAGCAGGAGGACCGTCGGCGGGCCGGGGAGACCGGCCACCGCCTCGTGAGCGATGCCGAGATATCGGGCGGTGGTAAACAGGACGAGCACCCCGGCGTCGGCGACCACCGTGCGCACCTGATGGGCTTTGTACGCCGTATCGAGAGGCACCGAGACCGCACCCAGCCGAAGCGTGCCCAGGTAGGCGGCGCACCACCGCGCGTCATTGTCGGCGAGAATCGCGCACCGGTCGCCAGGACCCACGCCGAACGCGGCGAGCCGTTGCGCGACGCGGCCGGTCAGGTCGCAAAGGTCAGCATAGCGAAGGGTCTGGATGCCGGTCCGCGAAAACATCTCGACGGCCGGCCGGTCGGGATGCCGGCCTGCGGCAGCGGCGAAGGCGTCGTAGACGTTCTTCATCGGGGCTCAGGCCCGAGGATCATACCAGCAACCGGCCCCGGCAGCGCAGGGCCGTCGGCCCGCGGCCGCCTCAGGGGTGGGCGGGTCCATCCGACGGGCGAGTGCGACGCCGGCGCTCGGCCCAGTCGGTGTCGAGAATCGACCACAGCACATCGTCGTGATACTGCCCGCCGAGCAGGAACGAGCGACGAAGCCGACCCTCCTCGACCGCTCCGAGCTTGCGAAGCACGCCGTTGGCGCGGGCGTTGTCGGCGACGGCCCTGGCCTCGAGCCGTTTGACGCCCAGCCATTCGAATACGTAGTCGAGCAGCACACAGGCGCTCCGGGTAAATACGCCGGTTCCCCATTGCGGGCGGGCGAAGACAAATCCCCACTCCGCGCTGCGGAACGGCGGTTCGAGCTGGTGCACCTGGAACAGGCCTACCGGTCGCCGCTCGCCGTCGGGAATGACCACGTAGCAGAAGTAGCTGCCCGCCTCACGTTGGACCCGGGCCCACTCCACGAACCGCTCGAAGGCGCGAACGTTGCCCGGCGGCGGCGGGATGTAGCGGCTCACCTCGGTATCGGCAAACGCCTTGGTCAACGACGAGGCGTCCGATGCCCTCAATTCCCGGAGTGTGACCTGGTTGCCCTGGAGCTCGGGGAGGCCCCGCGTCCAGGTCTCCGACCGGCCGGTGCCAGGCCGAGTGACCAGCAGTTCGGGCGCCAGCGTGAGGGGATCCTCGAGGCGGTAAGACAGATCAGGATGCGAGACGAGCCACTCGGCGGCGATCAACGACCAGAGCACCTGGTCGGTCACCCGCGTGCCGTTGTCGAACGATCGGCGCAGGACGCCTTCGGGCACCGCGCCGATTTTCTGCAGGACGCCGTTACCCCGGCCGTTCTTCACCGACGCGCGGGCTTCGAGCCGATGGACGCCGACGTGGCGGAAGACGAAGTCGGCCATCGCGGTCGCGCACTTGGTGAACAACCCCGAACCCCACCACGCCTCGTCCAGCGCGAAACCCCATTCGGCGGTGCCAAAGCCGGGCTCGATTTCGCGGGCCTGCACCAGGCCCACCGGATCGGCTGAACCCTCGGGGACAATCGCGTAGCAGACGTGGCGACCGTGCTGTCGCTCGTGTTGCACCCAGCCGATGAAGCGCTCGAAACCGAACGGAGAATCCGGTGGGGTCGACAGGAATTTGGCGACGGCGGGGGCCGTCAGGCTGGCAAACAGTCTCGGTGCGTCCACCAGGCGCGGCTCCCGGAGCAGCGCCCCGGCGAGTCGCAGGACGGGCAGGCCTTCGCGCCAGTCGATGCTCACCGGGTCCTCTTCATGGCCGATCCCGTCGGCGCATCGCCACCATGGGCTGGTGGTCGATGTCGAGGCCGGCCACCGCGGTGGATTTTCGGTTCGCCTTGTCGTGGTACATGCGCCGGTCGGCCGACGCCATCATCTCGTCGACCGTCTCGCCGTCGTCGGGGAACGAAGCGGCGCCGACGCTGACGCCGAGCGGCACCACCTGGCCTGGCGCGGCTTCGAAGGCGAGGGCGGCCACCGCGGTCTGCAGTTCCTGGCGGCGTCGTTCGGCCTGCATCGCGTCGCAATCGCCGAGGACGACGACAAACTCGTCGCCGGCAAATCGGGCGCAGATGTCGTAGACGCGAAGACTGGACCGCAGGATGTGGGCCACGTCCTTGAGCGCCCGATCGCCGGCCTGATGACCGAACCCGTCGTTAATCTGCTTGAACCGATCCATGTCGAGCACGAGCAGCGACAATCGTCCCCCGTGGCGCTGGGCCCGCGCGAGTTCCTGGCCGAGCTGCCGGTCGAGATAGCGCCGGTTCGGCAGGCCGGTCAGCACGTCGGTCAGCGATTGCTCCTGGGTCCGTTCGAAGACCATGGCGTTGGCAATCACCGTGGCGGCTTGTGCGGCCACGCGTCCGAGCAGCCGGTGGTGATCCGCGGAGAATGCGTTCGGGTCGAAGTGGTAGAGCGCGAGGGCGCCGATGGTGGTGTCGTTGATCTGCAGGTGCGCCACCAGCACCGACTGCAGCGCGGCGGCGGGCGTGCCGGCGGTGCGCCCGTGGGTGGGCGGCGCGGGCAACATGCCGCTGAGCGACTCGACATGGGTGGCGACCATGGCGCGAATGCCTTCGAGTTGGGCGCCGGCGGCGTGACGGCACAGGAACAGCTGCGATTCCTCATCCCGCAGGAACAGCGCACACGACACGAAGGGCACACATTCGATCATCGACGACGAGACGAGCGCCAGCGTATCGGAGACGCGAAGAGACGCGCTTAATGCCTGCGAAATGTCGTGGAGCATCTGTTCTTCGCGGTGGGCGCCCGCGATGTCGGTGAGCGCCTTGTGCGGGCCCACCGATCGGGTGGCCACGCGGCTGGCATCGGCCAGCGACTTGCTCCCGTGGAGCAGGGACTCCACCTCCGGCAGGATCTCGATGAACCGTTCGACCAGCGCCGGATCGAGCGCCGAGCCGCCGTTTTCGCGCAGCGTCGCGATGGCTTCGGCGTAGGTGCGCGCCGGGCGATGGGGCCGGCCCGACAGCATCGCGGTAAAGCAATCGGCGACGGCCAGGATTCTGGCGCCGGCGGGAATCTCGTGGCCCTTGAGGCCTTCGGGGTACCCGCGGCCGTCCCAGCGCTCGTGATGCGACAGGATGAGCGAGGCGACCGGATACGGGAACGGGACGGCCCGGATGATTTCGGCGCCCACGCGAGGGTGAATCTTGAGCCGGTTGTACTCTTCGTCGCTCAGCCTGCCCGACTTCGACAGGATGTGTTCGGGGACCGCGAGGTTGCCGATGTCGTGGAGCATGGCGGCGGTCTTGACCCCGCGAATGTCTGCCTCGCTGAGGCTCAGGGCGCGCGCCAGACCTTCGGCATACGCCTGCATCCGGCGCAGGTGGTCGTGTGAGGTTCGGTCCTTGGCTTCGATGGCGAGGGCCAACGCCTCGATGGTCGCCAGCTGCACGTCCGCCAGTTCGCGCACCTGGCGCTGTTCGTCGGCGATCCGATCGGCGTAGAGCCGGACGCTGCGATAGGTGAGATACACGGGGACCGAAAACACGACCGCCCACCACTGCAGGCCGCTCTGGACCAGATCGACGACGACGACCGCGAGGCCCGCTCCGACGTAATGACTGGCGGCGCCCCAGAGAAGATCCTTCCGCCATCGGGCGATCACCGGTTCGCGGTTGGCCAGCGCGTCGGCCGACGTGGTGAGGCACGTGCTGATCAGAAAGTAGGCCGACGCCGCGGCGGCGGCCGCGCCCAGTTGCATCCACCAGGGAGGGGTGGCAGACGGCAGCGCGATCTGGTGCGCCGCGCCGGCCGCGCCGGCCGACAGCGCCATGGTCGCCATGGCGAACAACGCCTGGTGCGACACCCGGGGCGAGCGCGTGCGAAACGCGGACTGGCTCCAGCCGGTCACAACCGCAACCAGGACGGCGGGCCAGGCCCCGAGGACGAGCACCGACGCGAAGGTGGCGATATAGGAGAACGAGAGGCTCGCCCCCGCGCCGGCCAGCGGCAACGCGGTGGTGATGGTGGATGTCAGCACCGAGGCGATCAGCAGGCCGACAAATGCGGCGGCATGGCCGTCGAGGCCATGGGCGAGGCTGGCGGCCACCAGAACCGCGCCGACCGCGACGACCCCCGCCACGTAGAACTTGACGATGATGGGCTGCGCCCGGAACGCCGACGCGCCTTCGGCCTGCGCGGTCGCCGACGGTGCCTTCGCGGGCCAGGTCACTGGGCCTCTCCCTTGATGTGGGTCGCCGGCCGACTGGGGATCGTCTCGACCGTGGCCGCCGGCCCGGCGGGTGCGTCCAGCGATCGCCGGACCGCACTCAGGAGTTGGCGGACCGTGTCGCCATCCTGGGGGCCGCACACAAACGCCGTGCGCATGGGCAACGAGCCGTCTGGCCCCAGCGTCGCCGCCGATGGCAGCGCCGAGAGAATGCGGTTGACAATAAGCTGGCCGGCGTCGCGATCGCATCCGGGCATCAAGACGACGATCTCCTGATCGGTGGGCCTGAAAATCAAGTCGGCGATGCGCGTGGCCTGGTTGACGGCCACCGCGGCGTGTTCGATCAGGTCGTCGCGCCTCAGCGTGCGCACGCACAGGACGCCGAGCGACCGGCCGGACGAACCGCGCCAGAACACGTCGCGGTCGAGAATCGACTCGATGGCTTCGGGGCCGATCGGCCCGCTGGCGAGTGGACGGACGGTGCCGGCCTGGGCGGCGGCCCGCCGGCTGGCCCGCTCGACGGCTTCGGCCACCGCACCGCTGATCAACTCGATGGCGATGCGCTGGTCGTCGGTGAAGGCATTGGGCTGGTCTGAATAGAGTGTCACCGCCCCCGTGGTCTCCATGTCCGGGGTGAGCGGCAGGCTCAGGCTGCTGCGGAACCTGGGGCTGAGCTGCTCCAGCCGTGCGCCCAGATCGAGCGCCGGATCGGCATTGATGACGTGGCGACGGTTGGCGACGACCCATCCGCTGATGCGATGGCCCACCTCGATGCGCAGGTCCTGCAACAGGGAATCGCCATAGCCCGAGGCGTGCTGAACGGCCAGTTCGTCGGTCGTCTCATCTTTGCGGTAGAAGACCACGAGGTCGGCTGGCGCGATGCGCCGGAGATAGGCCACGACCACGTCGCACGTGTCGGCGATGGTGGCGTCTGGCCCCAGCGTGGAAATCTGGTCGTAGAGCCTGATCAGTCCGGTGGTTGCCAGCAGCCGCGCTTCGAGCGGGATCATCGCGGGCTGACGTTCGGGGGCGCGCGCGCCTCCGCTGGCCTGGGAGAACGGATCGAGCACCGCGGGCAACGGTTCTTCGACCGACTCGGCCTCGATGGCGGCCTGCATGCCGATAAACGCATCCACCGCGGTGGGGTCGTACATCGTGCCCCGGCGTTCGTTGATGATCTCCATCGCCTGGGCGGGCGACAAGGCCCGCCGGTACGGACGGTGCGAGCGCAGCGCATCGTAGCAATCGACCACCGAGAGGATGCGGGCGCCGACCGGAATCGCCTCGCCGCGCAGGCCGTCGGGGTAGCCGGTCCCGTCCCAGTTCTCGTGGTGATGGCGCACGATGGGCACCACCGGGTACGGGAAGTCCACCGACGAGAGCATGTCGGCGCCAAGCGGGGCGTGCTGCTTCATCCGCTCGAACTCGTCGTAGCTCAGTTTGCCCGGCTTGTTGAGGATGTGTTCGGGGATCGCCAGCTTGCCCATGTCGTGGAGCAGGGCCGCCGCCTCGATGGCCTGCAGCTGTTTCTGATCTTCGATGTGGAGTGACTTGGCCAACTGGAGCGCGTAGGTCTGGACGCGGCAGATGTGCCCGTGGGTCACCTGGTCCTTGGCGTCCACGGCCATCGCCAGCGCTTCGACCACTTTGAGGTACAGGCGGTTGACCTCGGCGAGGTGGACGTTCTCGTCCTCCAGGCGGCCCACCGACGATTTGAACGTGTAGTAGGAGATGATGATCAGCGGCGCGATCGCCAGGAGCACGCCGGTGAGATTGTTCCGATAATTGGTCGACAGCAGGATCGCGATCGAGGCCCCGCCGAAGTAGTTGAGCGAGACCCAGAGGAAGTACTTGCGCCACACCTGGAGCGGTGATGCGCCGGACTCAGACGTCATCGCGATCGCGTTCAGCCAGCTGTTCATCAGGAAGTACACGCCGCTCAACGCGAGCGCCGGCAGACCCACATCAACGATGCCGACCGGGTTCGACGTCATCGACAAGGGCTCGATGCCGGCGAGCAGGAAGTAGAGCTTCGAGGCGATCCACATCGAAATCGCCGGTTCCGCGAGATTGAACACGACATGCTTGGGATGGCGATGCCGCCGAATCAGCGACACCGCGAGGCCGTCGATGGCGACGGTGATGACGGCGGGCTCGGTGCCGTAGATCATCACCATGCTGAACAGGAACACTTCGGAAATGCTCAGGCTGGCGGCCATCGCCGGCAGCTTGATGGCGAAGCGCCCGCTGACGAAGACGAGGATGGCCAGCAGAATCCAGCCATTGGCCGGGTTCCACTGGGTCCACTCGGGGCTGGCCAGCGAGTGGTCCAGGCCGCGGATCGCGTCGGCAAGCGCCGCGAAACCCAGGACGAAGACCAGGCCCACGAAGACGAGATGAAAGCGACGTTGACCGCGGGGGCTGAGACTCATGTGCGGATACCGTCTTGAGTCAGCTGGTACTCGGCGATTTTGCGGTAGAGCGTCTCGCGGCTGATCTTCAAAATCTCCGAGGCGCGCTTCTTGTTCCAGTTCACCGCGCCCAGCACCTTCCGGATGTGGTCGCGTTCGACGTCCCTGATCGGCAGCAACGCGGCATGTTCGACGCGGCCGGCCGCCAGAGTCGGATGGAGAAACTGCAGGTCCGCCGCGTGCACGTAGCCGTCTCGCGCAGACAGCGCCGCCCGGGCGATCGTGGTTTCGAGCTCTCTGATATTGCCCGGCCACGGATAGGAGACGAGCCGATCGACCGCGTCTGGAGCCAGCTTCCTGGCGTCGAGCGGGAAGCCGTTGGACGCGCAATATCTGGCCAGAAAACGTTCGGCGAGCACGGGAATGTCGACCGGCCGTTCGCGCAGCGCCGGCAGCCGAATCGTGAAGGCGTTGATCCGGTAGTAGAGGTCTTCGCGAAACGAGGCGTCGCCCACCAGGGCGTCAAGGGGACGATTGGTCGCGCAGATGAGCCGGAAGTCGACGTCGGTCGCCGTCTGGCCGCCCATCCGTTCAACCGACCGTGCTTCGACCACCCGGAGCAATCGGGCCTGGGCCATCGGCGCGAGATCGGCCACCTCATCGAGAAACAGGGTGCCGTGATTGGCGAGTTCGACGCGTCCCGGTTTGCGGTCGAGCGCTCCGGCAAACGCGCCCCGTTCGTACCCGAACACTTCCGACTCGAACAGGGTATCGGGCAGGGCCGCGCAATTGACCGCCTGGAACGTTTCGCACTGACGGCTGCTGAGTTCGTGAATGATTCGCGCCACCACTTCCTTGCCCGAGCCGGTGGGCCCGAGAATCAGCACCGACAGATCGGTGCGCGCGACGGTTCGAATCGACTCGAACAGGATCATCATCTTTTCGTCGCGGCCGATCATGTCGCGGAAGCGCTGAACTGAGGGCGACCGGTCCTCGACCGAATCGCTCTGCCTGTCGGCCAGGAAATCCGTCAGGCACCGCGCCAGATCCGGGTCGGACGGCAGCGCGGACCGATACGCGGGCGAGGTGGCCAGATCGCACCGGACCAGGCCGGATTCCACCAGATCCTTGAGGCAGTGATCGACGTCACTTCTCAGCCGGCCGAAGATGGCCATCACCGATTCGATGTCGAAACCCTCTTGAGGTCGGGTGTGCAGGTAGCGCAGGATTCCTGCCCGAAGCGGCGATTGGACCAGCGCGCGGAAACGCGCCCGGATCTGGGCGACCGCGCGTCCGCTGTCGAAGGCCGCGAAAGGAGGGGGAGGCGTGGGCTGGGTGGCTCTAATCAACATGATTGGGTCTCAGTTTCAGGAATTCCATGTCCAAGAATCGTGCCATGCGTCCTACTCTGGGACACTGTGGGCAGAAACATGCAGTTTGTGTGACATCGGGGCTGGCAGGATGGTGCTGAAGCCTCACAGAATGGAGACTTTTTTGGGCCCCGAGTATCAAAAAGTGTATGGGAAGCCGACAGTCTCGACCGAGCCGGTGACAACGCGGTGAGGGCGCAGACGACCGGATGGGCTGTATTCGGGCAGGCCGTGCGCGGCCCCGCACACCGATTGCCTCAGCGCGCGCCACGCGAGGCCCCCGTGGCAAGCGTACGGGTGGGAAGGCAGCCGGGCTTGTGGGACGGCAGCCAAGCGGGCAGGCAGCCAAGCATGCAGGCAGATAGGCAGGCAGGCAGGCAGGCAGGCAGGCGTGCAGGCAGCCAGGCAGGCGTCTACGGCGGGGCCAGAGGCAGCGTCGCCCGGCCAATCAACTGGCCGGCGCTGGTGACCACGTCGAGCCGAATGGCGCCGGCCGGCGTGTCGTTGGCGAGGCCGACCGCGCTCCACAACCTGAATCCCTGTTGACGGCCACCCTCCACGTCAACCGACCTGGAACGCGCGATCATCTGCCCACCTCGATACCACCGCAGTTCGACGGTGTCTTTGAGTCCGAGCGGGGCGTGGAGTGAGGTGACGAGGTAGAGCCGGCCGGTCCAGTCGGGCGCGAGCGCGGTCACCGGATTGACGGCTCGAAACTGTCGCCGGTCGAACGCGAGGGCAAATTCGGAATCCGTCAGACACAGCGGGGCGGGAGGCACCAGCGGCAACAGGATCTGAAGGCACACCAGCATGATGCCCGCGCCCGCCGCAGTCGCGGTCCAGGTTTGACGCTGCGTGAGTTCGGTCGGTCTCCGCGCGATGGTGACGTAGCCGACCACGGCGCTGACCGTGGCAATGCGCAGGGCGGCGAGATTGCTGATGCTCCACAGAATCGGCAGGGCGACGGCCACCGCGGCGAACAGGTTGAACGAGAAGAAGGCGGCGTTCAGCTTCCGGTGTTTCGAGAGGTGCCGGTCGTACACCACGTCCAGCGTGGACACGATCGCAGAGGCGGCCAGCAGGCCCACAAACATCATGTTTCGCGACCACGCCGTGGCGCTGCCGAAGTAGATGGGCAGGACGAAGAACAGGATCTGCTGATAGAAATTTTTGGTGACGTAATTGATGACGAGACGCAGTCGCTGCCACCCGGGCGACTCGTGCCCGGGACGGTCGACGAGGTTGGCGAGGGCGAGACTGCCGGCCCAAATCACCACGATATGCAGCGCGGCCAGCCGCAACCACGTGAAATTGCGGGCGCCAAGCCACATCACCACCACGCCGAGGGCCAGCGCGTACAGGCTGTGCAGCCACCAGAGCCACGCTTGGTGG
The DNA here is from genome assembly GCA_037133015.1 of Acidobacteriota bacterium. Classification (GTDB taxonomy): domain Bacteria; phylum Acidobacteriota; class Vicinamibacteria; order Vicinamibacterales; family JAKQTR01; genus JBAXOX01. Next base: position 32,441 of record JBAXOX010000016.1, on the reverse strand, counting down.
CGGGCCGCGAGAACCCGGCAGGCGTGCACGCAATCGACGATCCGGCGCATGGGGGTCGGCTGTGACGTCTACGTGTTGAGGGGGCAGGGCGGTGGCGGCACCATGCCGTCAGCTCAGATTCTATACGCGCAGGCCGGATCGGCGCGACGAGGCGACAAATCCTGTGGGAGATTGGCCGGGGTCGCCACCAATTCCGGAGGGTCGCGGCGCCGGGTCGCACAGACGCGAGGCGTCGCACCAGGGCGATTGACTGGGAAAGTGGTGCGCGGAGCCCGTTCGGGAGCCGGCGGCCAGACCGGCACACCGGTTGCAACCTCGTGAAGCGCGCGAGCCGATGGTCGGGTGAAACGCGTGTCGAAGCAGACGAGGCCACCAGGGGGCGCACCAGTACCGCGGGTGGGGTCAGCCACTCGCGGTCTCGTTTTGTCGGGGCGGGCACACGGCCCGCATTCAGATCCCTCAACCGCCGCCAGGCGCACACGACGAACCCAGCCGCGAGCTGGTGCCGTAGCCGCCGTTGGTGCCGCCCACACCGAACGTCGAATGCTGTTTCTCGATCGTCGTCGCCGCGCACCGCGGGCATTTGTCCGGCTGACGGCTGCCGAACACGAGCACCTCGAACCGATGGCCGCACGCCAGGCATTGATATTCGAACAGTGGCATCGTTCACACTCCCCAGCAGATACGACGACAGGGCCTGCCGTCCGAGCCGTCCCCAGTAAGATTCATCAGACGGGCGGTTGGTGACAAGTAATCGTTATGATAGGGCCATGACCTTCAACACCATCATCGAGCCGTTTCGCATCAAGTCGGTCGAGTCGGTCAAGTTCACGCGCCGCGAAGACCGTGTCGAGGCGTTGAAGACCGCCGGCGACAACGTGTTCCGGCTGCGTGCCGAAGACGTGCTGATCGACCTGCTCACCGATTCGGGCACCGGCGCGATGTCGGCCATGCAGTGGGCGGCGATGATGCAGGCCGACGAGTCGTACGCGGGGAGCCGGTCGTTCTACCGGTTCGAACAGGTGGTGCGGGATCTCACCGGGTTCACGCACATCATCCCCACGCATCAGGGGCGGGCCGCCGAGCGCATTCTGTTCCACACCATCCTCGAGCCCGGCATGGTGGTGCCCAACAACAACCACTTCGATACCACCAGGGCCAATATCGAAGTCGAGCGCGCCGAGGCGATCGACCTGGTGATCCCCGAAGGGCGGATCCCGCACGTCCTGCATCCGTTCAAGGGCAACATCGACATCGCCGCGCTCGACGAACTGCTCGACGAACGCGGCGAACTGGTGCCGCTGGTGATGGTGACCGTCACCAACAATTCGGGCGGCGGGCAGCCGGTGTCGCTCGAGAACCTTCGGGCCGTGCGCGATGTGTGCCACAAGTACGACAAGCCGTTTTTTCTCGACGCGTGCCGGTTTGCCGAGAATGCCTGGTTCATCAAACTGCGCGAGCCGGAGCACGCCGATCGGACGCCCAAGTCGATTGCCCAGGAGATGTTTTCGCTGGCCGACGGCTGCACGATGTCGGCGAAGAAAGACGGGCTGGCCAACATCGGCGGCTTTCTGGCGATGAACAACGATACGTGGGCCGAGGACGCGCGCAACCTGCTGATTCTCACTGAGGGGTTTCCGACCTACGGCGGGCTGGCCGGTTACGACCTCGAAGCGATTGCCCGGGGGCTCGAAGAGGTCGTGGACGAATCGTATCTGCGCTACCGCATCCGTTCGACCGAATACCTGGGCGACAAGTTGACGGCGGCCGGCGTCCCGATTATCCGCCCGACCGGCGGGCACGCGATCTACATCGACGCGAAGGCGCTGCTGCCGCACGTCGCGCCGCTGCAGTATCCGGGAATCGCGCTGACCAACGCCTTGTACGTCGAGGCTGGGATTCGGGGCGTGGAGATCGGCAGCGTGATGTTCGGCATGCGTCCCGACGGCACCGAGGTGCCGGCGGCGATGGAACTGGTGAGGCTGGCGATCCCGAGACGCGTCTACACACAGTCGCACATCGACTATGTGGCCGAAGCGGTGATTGATGTGGCGTCGCGCCGCGACGCGATCCGCGGCTATCGGATGGTCTCGGCGCCTCGCGCGCTTCGCCACTTTACGGCGCGCTTCGAAGCGATGTGACGTCGATGCGACGACGGCGGGTGACGGAACCGTTCTCGGGAGGCGCGTCTGGTGGGTGGAGGAGGATACCCAGGCGCTGCTGCACTCCCTCGAGACCGTCCCGTCGCCCACCGTTTTCCGGACGACGCAGGGGCCGGCCGGTCAGGACCGGTTGGCCAGAAACTGCTGCGTGAGCGTCTGCCACTGATCGTCGGTCAGCAAGGTCGGCGGGTGCTCGATAAAGTCGCCGCCGTCGGCCGCCGCCGCACCCAACTGGACTTCGTAGAAGCGGGTCAAGCGCTGTTCCTCGCCCGACAGCCACGCCTTGCCATTGCGTCCCGCCGGCAGCGCCTGGAAGGCCGAATTCGACGGGTTCACCGCGAAGAGCCATCCCCGCGAATACGGATCGCGGTGCACCAGCGAGGGATCCTCACGCACCGCATCGTTGACCCGGGTGATGATGCCCGACACCGGCGACATGATGGAGGCGGTGCGCCCGGCGGTCCGGACTTCGACGACCGGCTCGCCTGCGCGGACCTGGGTGCCGGGCTGCGGCAGCTTCCATCCGAGCGGGGCGGCGAACAGCCGCTGGGCGAGGTCGTCGACGCCCACCAGGACGCGCTGGCGGTTGACGGGCCGGACCCACGCGTGGCTCGGCGCGTAGTACACCTGGTCGCTCCAGAACAGGCGACCCACGCGCGCCACACCGGCGAGCCGGCGCCGGACCGCCTCGACGCCCTTCATGCCGGACACCATGAGGAACACCGGCACCGAGAGCACCGCCAGCACGACCAGCAGCAGACCCACGCGTGCCGCGAGTCCACCCACCAGAACGGCGGCCGATTGCAGAACGCTCAGTAACGTGTCCATGATTGCCTCGCCTTTCTATCTGACGTCATTGTCCGCACTCAACTGCGATGACACATGCTGCAGTCATCGACTCCGAAACTCTTTTTCCCATCGTGGCAGGCGCCGCACGCCCGGCCCTGCTTCATCGCGTCGTGCGTGATGGCTTTGCCGTTGGCGGCCGTCCCGCTCGTGAGAATCTTGAAGAGCCGGGGATGGCACGCCGTGCACCCCGGTGCCGAGTCGCTCACGTGCGACGCGTGATTGAACGTCACTTTCCCGGGACTGTCGCCCGTCTGCGCGAACACGTGCGGCTGGGGCAGCAGGGGCAGCCGGTTCTGCGCGACCAGCGCCGTGGTCGCCATCACGCAGAGGACGGCGGCCGCCCCCAACGCGGCAGCGCGGCGGGAGTTACACATGGGCCGCCTCCTTCTCGTCGGTGAGCAGGTGGGTTCTGGCGATCCGATCCCAATGCTCCGGGTCGATGGCGCGGGCCATGCCCGATACCGGCACGCCGCCGTCCTGGGCGAGCGCGCCGAGTTCGGGAGAGCAGGCCTGTTGCAGGCCGGCGACCGCTTCGTCCATCCAGCGTCGCGCCGCGGGGCCCGACAACAGGTTCGTGCTGTTGGCGCGCAGTCGATCCGGCCGGATGCGCAGCAGCCACCCGGCGCCATACGGATCGGTCTGGGCCGCGTCGGGCGCGCTGACCAGGTCGCGATTGATGTCGGCAATCACGCCGTCCACCGGCGACAGCATCTCGACGGCGCGTCCATCCTCGGCAATCAGGCGCCAGGCCCGTTCGCCCTGGCCAACCGCCGCGCCCACATGAGGCAGGCCGACCGCGGCGAGCGGTCCAATCAGATTGGCGGCGAAGCCGTCGAGCCCCACCGTCACCAGGCCGTCGGCTTCGGGCCGGGCCCAGGCGTGACCCCGGTGGAAGAGCCGGTCGAGCGGAACCTGGAACCACTGGGCGCCCGCCGCCGCGGCCTGTCGCACTCTGGCCTGGACCGGCACCGCCACCGCGCTGGGCCCCTGCACGTAATTCCAGAACGGGATGAACACGAGCAGAAACAGAATCGCGATGCCGTACTCAATCATCTTGGCCGAGTAGAGCGTCAGGATGTCATGCGGAATCATGTCAATCTCCTCTTCAAAGGTCCGCGGTTAGCGAGCGCGGTCGTCCGACGGTTCGTGTTCGTTGAGCACCGGCATCCGGTTGACGATCCACCGGAACGCCGTGATGCCCAGCGTGACCAACGTGACCGACACCATCACTTCCATCCAGCTCGGGAAGTAGCGGTCGGCGACATTCCAGTTGAGCGCGATGACCGACACGTTGAGGCGGTTGACGATGATGCCCAGGACCGTCCAGGCGGCCGTCCACCGAATCAGTGTGACAAAGGCGCGGCGGGCGGCCCAGGCGAACACCAGCGAGGGCAGCAGGACGAATCCGAGCACCTCGACCAGGAACCAGTAGCCGTAGCCGGTGTTCAGCATGGCCCAGCGGCCGCTGTCGGCGACGCCCTGCAGCTTGACGAAGAAGTAGCAGAACAACACCACCGAGGCGCCGCGCGCCAGCCCGACCACCAGCGTGTCCAGGTTGACGTGGTGGTCGACGCGGCTCTTGAAGGCGCGATGCGACAGGCCGCTCTCGACAATGACCATGCTGAGGCCGGCCGCGATGCTCGAGATGAAGAAGTAGGCCGGGATGAACGGCGAGTACCAGAGCGGGTGCAGCTTGCCTGGCGCCATCAGAAAGAGACCGCCGAGCGACGACTGGTGCAGCGTCGAGAGCATCACGCCGATCACGGTGAGGCCGATGGTGGCTTTGGTGGCCACCGCCAGCGCCTTTTTCCATCCGAGCCACTGGAAGACCGGCGGCAGGAATTCCAGACCGAGCACGGTGAGGTAGAGCACCACGCACCACGCGATTTCGAACATCACCGAGGGCCCGCCCCAGGAGATGAACAGGGGAACCGGAAGGTTCCACGGGCGCCCGAGGTCTGCGGTCAGGCCCAGGACGGCGAACAGGTAGCCCAGAAAGCCGGTGAGAATGGCCGGCCGGACGATCGGGTGGTATTGCTTGAGACCGAAGATGTACACCGACGTGGCGATGGTGTACCCGCCGGCCGCCAGGGCAACGCCGCCCAGCATGTCGAAGCCGATCCAGATCCCCCAGGGGTTGGTCTGCGACAGGTTGGTGGAGGCGCCGAGGCCGTAGGCGAAGCGGTAGGCGAGCACCGGGAGGCCCACCGCGAGAATCAGGCCCACCACGAAGTTGCCCGGGGTGGCGAGACTCTTGAGGTACTCGGCGAACGGCAGGCCGAGGAAGAGCTTGTCGGTGACCCAGCTCCGCGCGGGCAGGGCACGTGCAGTCGTGCTACGCATGGCTGGTCTCCTTGACGGCGGCTTCTTCAGCGGCCACCTGGTCTCGACGCTTGCTGAAGGTGTACATCCCCATCAGGAGGGGCGGCCACAGGGTCAGCACAAAGGGCACCGCAGCCAGCGAGGCCTGGGTGAGCGACGAATAGGCATACGTGCCCAGCTCGCCCGGCAGTCCCAGTTTGTCGAACGGGATGTCGGTGATGTAGATCCAGCTGGTGCCGCCAACTTCGTGTTCGCCGAAGATATGGCGCACGTACGTGCTGCCCTTGGCGTAGAGCCGTTCGCGGGCGGTCTCGAGCAGTTCCTCGCGCAGGCCGAACGTCAGGGCGCCGCTCGGGCAGACCGACGTGCAGGCCGGCGCCTCGCCGCGCGACTGGCGGTCGGCGCAGAAGGTGCACTTCTGGACAAACGGGGTGGCCGAGTCGTACTCGTACTTCGGCACGCTGAACGGGCAGGCCACCATGCAGTACCGGCAGCCCAGGCAACGATCCTTGTGGTACACCACCGGACCGGTGGGTGTCTTGTCGAGCGCGCGCACCAGGCAGGCCGATGCACAGGCCGGTTCGACGCAGTGCATGCACTGGCGCTTGATGAACCGCTCGGGCGCTGCCGCGGCCCCCGGCGCCGCGATGGCGGCATTGACCACGGTGTAGTGACGCGTATCGGTGGTGCGCAGCGTCTTGAACACCGCCGGGTCATCGAGGCGCACCGGCTCGGGCTGGTGATTGGTCTCGGTGCAGGCGGCTTCGCAGGCCCGGCAGCCGACGCACTTGGTCGTGTCGACCAGCACGCCGCGCCGGGCCTTGTTGATCGACGCCGCCTCGCCGGTCGAGGCCTGCGCAGCGGCGGCCGGGACGGTGGCGACGGCCCCTGCCGCGCCGGCGACTTTCAGAAAACTTCTGCGATTGAGCTTCATGGTGCGATTCCTCAACAATGAATCGTCGGGTCACGAACGGCTGTGGATGGCGCTGACACTGGAGATTCCGACCAGCACCAGGCCGACCAGCGCGAACAATGGGATGAGCATCATCGGAACACCTCCGTGCGAGGAGAGTCAGGTGGCGAAGAGAGGGTGGCTCGCTGCGTGCTCGATCGGATGCGGCTGACCACGTCCTTGAACAGCGGGCAGGCTTCGAAGTCGTGGCTGAAGCAGGGGTCGGCCGACGCGATACGGTCGAGCGGCACGAGCTTCTTGACCGGGTACGCCTGGCAGTAGAGCATCACGACTTCCTTGATGTATGGGCAGGCCATTCTCGCGCCTTCCTTTCTTTCACCTCGGATAAAGCAAGATGTTCGCCATCGAGGCGACCAGACTCGGACAACCCGTTAACCTGTTGCAGACACAGTCGTTGGGCTCGCAGATGGCGGCGACGATCCTGCCAACGGGTTCAAGAGCCGTTGCAATTCACATCAGCGTTTTCGCGTCTTTATCGAGGCCGACGGCGTGAGTGGATATATTCCGGAGCAAATGCGGGGAATTGCGGAATTCAACGGCGGATGATGCATTTCGCATCGGCAGTCTTTTAGGATATCCGCCGGAAGCGCACGCGCCGCGGCGGCGGTCAACGGCAACATTCCGGTTGTCGAAATCTTCGGCCCGGTAGATCTCCGCGCGAGGCATTTTCGAGTACCATGCGACCATGACCGGAACAGGGGATGCGGACCGATTGGCGCAGCCGTGCCCGCGGTGCCGGGCCGAGGTGTCGGCCCGCGAATCGACGTGCCCGCAATGTGGCATCGATCTGGCGCTGGCGGCGGTGTTGATGGAGCGGATTGCCCTCAGTGCGATTCCCACCGAACCGGGGGTCTCGTTCCGGGGCGACGCCACGCTGTCGCGGTTCGGCGACTTCCTGATGAAGAAGGGGTACATCACCTCAGCCGACCTGGACGCGGCGCTGCAGCTTCAGCGCGAGATGGCGGGGCGCGGCGTGCGGGAGACGCTGGGACAGGTGCTGCTCGAGATGCAGTTGATGACGCGCGAGCAGCTGGAACTGGCGAGCGTCGAGCAGGTGCAGGATCTGCAGACGGCGCTGCGCGAGGTCAACGCCCAACTGGAGCAGCGTGTCGCCGATCGGACGCAGGAGCTGCAGGCGGCCTACCAGCGTCTGACCGAACTGGATCGGCTCAAAGGGAATTTCATCAACAACATCTCGCACGAACTGCGCACGCCGCTGACCAAGATCAAGGGCTTCAACCTGCTGATGGCAGCCGGGGATCTGGGGCCGCTCAACGACGACCAGGTGCAGGCGCTGCAGACGATGGGGCGCGGCATCATGGAGCTGGAGCGGCTGGTGGCCGACCTGATCCAGTTCGCCACCGGCGCGCGCGGAGAGATGGTCCTGCACAAGGCGTCAACCGCGGCGGGCGAGATCCTGTCGGAGTGCGCCAACGCGGCTGCCGACAAGGCGAAACGCCGGGGCGTCCGGCTGCTCGGGTCGGTGCCGTCGGGCCTGCCGCCGGTGGTGGCCGATGGCGAGAAGATTCGGTGGGTGTTGAACCAGCTGATCGACAACGCCATCAAGTTCACCGCGCACGGCGGGACGGTGACCTTCGGCGCGGGCGTGGTGGACACGAGCCTTCGGGTGTGGGTGGCCGACACGGGCCAGGGCATTTCGGCCGAGCAGATGTCCGAACTGTTCGAGGCGTTTCACCAGCTCGACGGGTCCACGACGCGCAAACAGGGCGGGACCGGGCTGGGCCTCGCGCTGGTGAAGATGATCATCGAGGGCCACGACTCCACCATCGCGGTGGAAAGCGAAGTGGGGAAGGGCAGCCGGTTCTCGTTCGACCTCACCGTGGCGCTCTGAGCCCGGCTCGCCAGCCTCGACCGATCCGGCCGGCCTGGCGCTACGTGCCGGCGAGGTTGGCGGCTTCTCCGCGGCGCAACCCGTACTTCCTGATTTTGTTGTAGAGCGTCACGCGGTCGATGTCCAGCGTGCGCGCGGCGTGCGTCACGTTGCCGCCGACGTGCTGCAGCACGGCGGTGATGTGCCGGCGCTCCACTTCGTCGAGCGACAGCGTCACGTCGGACTGCTGGTGCCGCGGCGGGCCGGCATCGAGGCCCAGATCCTCCGGCATGATGAGCGATCCGCTGGCCACCACCATGCCGCGCTCCAGCACGTTGCGCAGTTCGCGCACGTTGCCGGGCCAGTTGTAGCGCATCAGCGCGGCGAGCGCGTCGGCGCTCACTTCGTCGACGCGGCGGCTCATCTCGAGATTCAGGTGTTCGAGGAAGTGCTCGACCAGCAGCGGAATGTCCTCGAGCCGGTCGCGCAACGGCGGAAGCGTGATCGGAATCACATTGAGCCGGTAGTACAGATCGTCGCGAAACGACCCGTCCGATGCGGCCTGGCGGAGATCCCGGTTGGTGGCGGCCACGATGCGGACATCGACGTCGACCGTCTCTGATCCGCCCACCCTGAAGAACTTGCGATCCTCGAGCACGCGCAGCAGGTCGAGCTGCAGCTTCGACGAGATGTCGCCGATTTCGTCGAGGAATAGCGTGCCGCCGTGTGCCGATTCGAACTTGCCCTTTCGGCGGGTGACCGCACCGGTGAACGACCCCTTCTCGTGCCCGAACAGCTCGGATTCGAGCAGCGTTTCGGTGAGGGCTGCGCACGACACGGCGACAAACGGCTCGGCCTGCCGCGGGCTTTCGGCGTGAATCGCCCGGGCGAGCAGTTCTTTGCCGGTGCCGCTTTCGCCCAGCACGAGCACGGTCGACTGGCTGCGCGCGGCGCTACGCGCCAGATCGAACACGCGCTGCATGCCGGGACTCTTGCTGATCATGTCGCGGAAGTGGTACTCGCGTTTGAGCACCTTGCGCAGCAGGACGTTCTCGCGCACCAGTTGCTGTTGCGCGACGATCTTCACCATCATCAGGCTGAGTTCCTCGGGATCGAACGGCTTGACGAGGTAGTCGTAGGCCCCGCTCTTCATCGCTTCGACGGCGGTCTCAACCGTCGCGTACGCCGTCATGATGACCACCGCCAGATCGGGCTGAATCGTCTTGGCGGTGTCGAGCACCTGCAGGCCGTCCATGCCCGGCATCTTCAGGTCCACCAGCAGAATCGACCATCGCTCCTGCCTGATCTTGGCGAGCGCGGTCGGCCCGTCGTGCGCCGTGTCGAGGGTGTAGCCGTCTTTGGCCAGCCAGCCCGACAGCGAGTCCCTCACAATTTCCTCATCGTCAACGACCAGGACCCGGGTGCGTTCCTTACTCATGATGCAGTTCCTTTGGGTGGAGGGCCCGGTAGCGGGCGTCACAATCGGCGCAGAGCGTGGCGCGCTTGGCATCGACTTCGACCAGGTTCACCGAGCGGGCCATCACGCAATCGCGCGTATCGCAATGAAGCAATCCGAACGTGTGTCCGAGTTCGTGCAGGCTTTCCTTGATGACGCGGCTGTCGAACAACGCGCCGGCGACGTCGGGACCGGCCCCCAGCGCGAGCCGCGCGGTGGACACCACGGCGGCGGCGCCACCCAGTTGCGCCTCGCCGTAGACGAAGGTCAGCACCGGGATGAACAGATCCACGTCGGTGACGGCGAGCGTGCGCGTGCCGGCCGGCGCTCGCGCGACCAGCCACTTGAGGATCTGGGTCGACGAGTGCTGGCCGCGTTTGGGATCGAAGGCCTGTGTGGGCCGATCGGGCCGACGCTCGATGCGCACCGTCACGTGGAACGCCATCCGGATTGCGCCGCCCACCGTGTCGAGCAGGCGCGAGTCTGGCGCATCGGCGCCCAGCCACCAGAGATGAACGTGCGAGCTCATCGCACACGCGCCTTCATCAGGAGGCCTGCGCCCCGGCGGTCGGAAGCACGATCGTGAACGTGGTGCCGACGCCCATCACGCTGTCGATCGCGATGGTGCCGTGGTGACGTTCGATGATCCCGTAGACCACCGAGAGGCCGAGCCCGGTGCCCATTTCCTTGGTGGTAAAAAACGGGTCGAAGATCTTCGCCAGTTTGTCGGGCGGGATGCCGGCTCCCGTGTCGGTAAACACCAGTTCGATCCCGGTCGCAGGTGCTGTCGGCCGGCCCGTGATGGTCAGCGTGCCATCCGCCTTCATGGCCTCGCACGCGTTGAGCATGATGTTGACGAACGCCTGCCGCAACTGGCCGAAGTCCGCCTGGATGAGCGGCAGCGGATCGACACGCCGATCGATCGTGATGCCCTGCAGCTTGGCCTGGTGGCCCACCAGCGACGAGGCTTCTTCGAGCACCGCCGAGGCGTCGATCTGTTTGAGCGACAGCGGACGCTGCCGTGCGAACTCGAGCAGGCTGCGGACAATCGCGGTGCAGCGTTCGGTCTCGCGCTGGACCAGTTTGAGGTGGCGGACGCACGTGGCCCGCGTCTGCTCGTCGATGTCGCCCTCGTCGAGCATCCTGACCAGCAGCTTGGCGTAGGTGAGGATGCCAGCCAGCGGGTTGTTGATCTCGTGGGCAATCGACGCCGCCAGGCGGCCCAGCGATGACAGTTTCTCGGACTGCACCAGCTGCGTCTGGGCCTGCTTGAGGTCGGCGGTGCGCTCCTCGACCTGGTGCTCCAGGGTTTCGAGTAACTGCAGCCGCTCGGCGCGGGCCTTGCCCAGCGCCGAGACCATGTCGTTGAAGGATTGTCCCAGCACGCCGAGTTCGCCGGTGCGCGACACGGGAATCTTGTGGGTCAGGTCGCCGGCGCCGATCTGCCGGGCGGCCAGTGCGAGCGCGACCACCGGCCGGACCACGAGCCGCTGCGCGTAGAACGCGACAAACGCCCAGAGCAGCGCCACGGCGGCTGCGGCCATCAGCAGGGTGGTTCGCCGGATGCGCGCCAGATTCTGGTCGATGTCGCTGAGCGAGATGCCGATGTCAATCACGCCCAGCACGCGCTTGCCGGCCGGATGGACGTGGCAGGCCGCGCTCGAACACCCCGCCTCGTTGTAGATCGGCGTGACCATCCCGAGGACCCGGTGCCCGCGCGCTTCGTAGATGCGGCTGCGCGTGCCGCTGGCCAGGCGCTCGAGCGGCCGGCCCGCCTCGTGGCATCGGTAGCAAGCCTCGGCGCGCGTGTCCACCATCGCGCCCGCTTCGCTGCGTTCCGTCGAAAAGGTGACCCGCCCCTCCTTGTTGAAGAAGCGGACGCGGTCGATGCCGGGCTGGTGGCCGATCGTATCCATCACCAGATACGCGTTCTCGCGCCGGTCGAGCAGCATGTCGTGATACGTGCTGCTCTTGATCGTCTCGCTGAACAGATCCGCCCCCCGCACCACCTCGGCGATCAGATACTGCTCCTGCGCCCGCAAAAACAGCGCCGCCGCCGTGCCCACGATGGTCAGCGTTCCCACGGCAATTACCAGGGGCAACTGCACACTCAGCCGGTTCCACCATCGGACTGACGAGAGCGGCATGGACAACCTCTCCGGAATCTCGCCCGGCACACCCGCGACCTTGGCGGGGCAGACGCGTCACCCAGGCAAACCAACGCCGACCCTTACCGGGGACGCGCGAGCCGGAAGCTATCGTGGGGGCGCACGGCCATGGACAAGGCGGCTGCCGTGCTGGGTAGAGTGTAGAGCAATTCAACTGCCAATAGTCAACGTAACGATTTCCCACTGATATTTTTCCGAATCGGCGCGGTCTCGAACGGCGCCTGCGGAAACCCGTCACCAACCGTGGAGGAATCAGTCGTCGACGCGGATGATGCCTTGTTTGAGCGCGAAACGAATCAGTTCGGTTCGGCTGTGGAGGGCCAGCTTGTCCATCACCCGTTCGCGATGCGACATGGCGGTCTTGACGCTGATGCCGAGCAGGTCGGCAACCTCCTTGTTGCTGTGGCCCTCGGCCACCAGCTTGAGCACCTGCTTCTCGCGATCGGTGAGCGACTCGTAGGGATCGGCCTCGCCACCCTCGGCGCCCGCCGCGTCGTGCTCTCGCATGGCCTCGCGCGCCACGTCGGGATCAAGAACCAGTCCCCCCCGGAAGACCGCCCGAATGGCGGCGACCAGGTCGGATCCGGCCGACTTCTTCAGCACGTACCCCGACACGCCCACCTTGAGGAAGCGGCGGATATACTCGCGGTCTTCGTACTGGGAGAGCACCAGAATGCGTGTGCGCGGGCACAGCTTCCGAATCTCGATGGTCGCCTCGAGCCCCCCCAGGCCTGGCATCGCGATGTCCATCAGGCAGACATCCGGCTCGAGGGTCTGAGCCTTGGCGATGGCCTCCCGGCCGTCGGCGGCTTCGCCCACCACCTCCATGTCGTCGGCCAGATTCAGGAGAGACTTGACGCCCTCCCTGACGATGGCGTGGTCGTCGGCAATCAGCACCCGGATCTTAGACACGTGCAGCCTCCGCCGGCACCTGCACCGAAACGACCAGGCGGACGCCCTGGCCCGGCGCGGTGTCGATCACGATATTGCCGCCCAGCGCTTCGACGCGCTCGGAAATTCCAAGCAGGCCCCATCCGTGTCCCTCTGCGGTGGGGCGTCGGACGGCCGCCAGGTCGAAGCCTTCGCCATCATCCTCGATCTCGATAGTGAGCCGATCCCCCGCGATGCCGCATTGGATGAGCACCTGTTCGGCGCGTGCATGCTTGGCGATATTGCTGATGGCTTCCTGGACGACGCGGAACAGCGCGGTTTCGATCAGGGGCGGCAGGCGGTGCTCGAGCTCGTTGAATTCGCAGCGCACGGCCACGCCGTTCCGGGTCAACTGCCGTTCAGCGTACCACGCGATCGCCGACCAGAGGCCCAGATCGTCGAGCACCGAGGGGCGCAGGTCGTAGATCAGGCGGTGCAGTTCGTCGAGCGTGCGCACCGCCAGCGTTCGCGCCTCCACCAACGGCGCGTTGTCGACGCCGGGCGGCAGGCGGGCCACGGCAGTCTCGAGCCGCATCGCCAGCGCGCTGACGGTTTGACAGGTTTCGTCGTGCAGATCACGGGCCAGCCGCTTGCGCTCGTCTTCCTGGGCCGTAATCACCTGGCGCAGCAGCCGGCCGCGGGATTCCTCTCGCTCGGCGAGTTGGCGGTAGAGCACTTCGCGTTCGCGGGTGCGTTCCTCCACGCGTGCCTCGAGCGTGGCGTTGGCCTGCTCGATCGCCTCCATCGACGACTTGAGCGCCGACCGCATATGCTCGAGCGACCGTCCCAGCCGGCCCACCTCGTCGTTGCCAAGCGGCGGGATCGCCGGATCCATGTCGCCGGCGGCGATGCGTTCGGCGGCGCGGCGCAGGACGCCGATCGGCCGCAGCACGCTTTGCGCCACCCCGTCGGCAAACAGCAGACCGAGCACCACCAGCAGCGGCACCCAGAAAAAGAGCGACCGGCGAAGCCGGTTCGCATCGGCCAGCGTCGCGCCTTCCGGCTCGCGCAGACTCAGCACCCAGTGCATCTGGCGGATGGGCACCATCGCCGTCACCTGCTCGACATCCACTTTGCTGCGATCGTGGCAGGAGGTACACATGCCGTTGACCGAGGCGCCCGACTGCAGCAGCGAGGCGATGAGGCGAGGATGCTCGTCGTGTCTGGACCGACGCTCCGGGTTCGAGCTGGCGACGATCCGGCCGCTGGCCTCGACCAGATCAATCGACCCGCCCGGAGCAACGGGCTGTTCGCGGAGCAGGGCCAGCATTCGCGGGCTGGTGGGATCGATCTCACCGCCGGCGATGCCGACCGCCGTCCCGCGCCAGTCCTTGATGGGAACAAACAGATAAATGCGATCGCCATTCGGCGTCTGTTCGACCGAGGCCACCGACGGACGACCGGCCGCGAAGGCGTCTCGGCTGGCCGGAACCACCGGGTCGGCACCAGGCCGCAGGGGAGGATCCTGGGCGAGGACGCGCCCGCTGGCGTCGGTGATGAACGCGCGATCGAGCAGTTCGCCTTTGAGGTAGGCGCTTCGCAGGGCGTCGTCGCGGGGCGACAGGGCGCCGTCTGTCTGGCGGCTTTGGGCTTCGGGGGCGGCGGCCACCTCCTGCAGGCGTCGCCAGTCTCGCTGGAGCACGTTCTCCACCAGCTTGGCGGCCGCGATCGCGTCGGCCTCGCGCTCGACCACGACACGGTCGGTGAGCGCGGCCAGGCTGTGCCACGCAATCCAGCCTGGCACCACCATCGATCCGAAAAACCCGAGCACCACGAGCAACGCGACTCGCCCCTGCAGGCCGCGCATCTGCCACCGGGAGGAAGCCTCCGTGGTCTGCTGATCCACGTCGTCGGGAACCGGTGCCGTCATACCGAGCCTTGAGTTGAGCGGGCCATTCCGTCACACACGCCTTGCGGCGATCCGGTATGGCGATCGCCGATCGCATCGGTAGCCATCACCGCCCCCGTTGATCCAGGCTGTTGGCGATCAGCATGGCGTCGTCGAGGGTACCACGGTACCGCACGAGCCACGTCGCGTGGGGCGAGCGCCAGACGAGTTGGTACCAGGTGACGCCGTCGGCGTCGCGAAGCCGGTCGACGGTGCCGGGCACCGATCGAACCGACGTGGGTTCGGTTTGCAGAGAGGTGACGCTCGGAAGCACCTCGGGCGCGACCCGATCCTGTCCGACGCCCATGGCCACGATGAGCCAGGTTTCGCGGCTGTGCCGCTGTCGGAACCACATCGAGGCGGAAGAGCCACCAAAGACCAGGAGGTCTGAGGGCGGCCAGCCGAGCGTGTCCGGAAAATACATCGGCACCGGCATCCGCTGCGTCGTGTAACGCTCGATGGCCGCCAGCGAATCCACGCGTCGAACGCCTCGGGCGACGCCCATGGCCAGCGTCGGCACCGCATCGATGGTCCGGAGCGCGCCGGCCGCGACCACCAGCACCGCGGCCAGGCCCAAAACGGTGCGCAGCCACGCGATCGCTGTGGGCCGAGTGGCGGAAGCCTCGACGGTGGGGTGGGCGGGGGCAGCGGTCATCGTGCCAGTTCGCTAGACGACAAAAAACAGGAGCAGGGCGAGCCCGAGACCAGCCAGCCCGACGCGCAACGGGCCGAGGCCGGATCGCATCGGCACGGGTTGCGTCAGGACACCTTCGCAGCGATCGCCAATGGCGGCGCGCTCGGCTCGCGCCATCATGCGCCGCCACAACGCTCCAGGGGTTCGGGGCGCGGCAAGGTCGGACTGCGTGTCGGGTGCGTCGGCCAGCGCGGCGATGGTCCGGCCCAGCGCCAGCGAATCGCCGACGCCGGCCACCGCGACGTCGGCCCGATATTCGAGTTCCTGCACGATTTGGCGCGCGACCACCTGGGTAGCCGGGCTGAACCAGGCCAGGGTGCGAACGACCATGAGGAGCCAGCTGGTCAGCGGATCCCGACGCGCGGCGTGCGCCAGTTCGTGCGTGAGGGCGGCACGCAACTGGTCGTGGTCGAGGCGGTCGAGCGTGCCGGTCGAAATCACCAGCGTCGGCCGATCGACGCCCGAGCAGAGCAGCACCGGCCACGCTCGGTCGAGCAGGACCAGCGCCATGGGCGGCGCCAGGACCAGCGGCGTCAGCTGGTCGAGCAGCTGGCGAAGCGGGCCGAGGGCCGGATGCGTCTCGATCGCGTCGTGATCGGCGAGGCCGCCGACCGTGTCGCCGAGAAACGGAACCGCATCGCGCAGGTAGAGCAGCGCGCCGGCCACGGCCAGCGCCACGGTGGCCAGCGACGCGACGCCGACGCCGCCCACCGCCAGTTGGTTCCAGTGGTCGCCGGCGAACAGGGCTCGGGTGGATCCGAAGGCGTCGGCCGATCGGGCCGGAGCCAGGACGTAAAACACACCCGGCAGCAGCAGGGGGGCCACCAGCGACAGTCCCCGCAGGGCCAGCCGCTCGCCCGGATCCCGCACCCGCCAGATTCGAAGCAGGGCCTCGACCAGGCAGGCGGCGACGCACCCGTACAGGATGAGCAGGCCCAGCGTGTCCAGCAACCGGTTATGACTCCTGAATGTCCTGTACCTGCTTCAACCGCTCCAGTTCGAGCGGGTGCTCGTGATGCATGCGCTCGAGGCTGATCTTGCCGGTGAAGATCGTCTTGTCGAACGGGAAGACATCCGGATTGAGATGCGCGTTGTAGATGTGCCAGAGAATGACGACGAGAAACGCCATCAAGCCTTCGTTGCTGTGGGCCACTTTGGCGGCCGGGATCAGCTCGCCGGGGAACAGGCGGGTGAACAGGAGCGGAAAGTACAGGATGAGGCCCGTCGAGATCACCACGACCGCTCCGAGCACCAGCCCCCAGTATTCGAACTTCTGGCGATAGTCGAAGCGATCGAAGCGCGCGGGCTGATCGATGCGGCCCAGATAGAAGCGCATCATCTGAATCGCGTCGTCGAAATCCTTGCGGTTGGGGACAATCGACAGCGGCGCCCGGCCGATGGCCACCGACCCGATGGCGAACATCACGTGCCAGACCGTGAGGGCGGAGAACGAAAGACCGGCGGCCCGGTGAAACCACCTGACGTGATCGATGCCCCCCAGCAGGTTGATGAACCAGCGCGCCAACGACACGTCGAAGTACTTCTGGGGAAGTCCGGTGATCGACAGGATGAGGAACAGCGACATCACCAGCGCGTGTTCGATGCGCTGGCGCAGCGTGAATCGGGTGAGATAGGTACTCATCGGTTGACGACCACTCGCCAGAAGTGCAGCAGCATTTGCAGGACCAGACCGCTGATCATGAAGGGAATCAGGATGTTGTAGAACAGTTGCACGCCGTACACCAGCGGCGCTTTCTTCCAGCTCGGTTCGTAGTGCGACATCCACGCGCCCGGAAAGTTTTCGGTGGCGCCGGCGTGGCAACGGGCGCAGGTCTTGACCAGATTCGCCCGCAGCACGCGCGATCCGGGCTCGTTGATTTTGGCGATGTCGTGCACGCCGTGGCAGTCGGTGCACAGCGCGACCACACTCACCTCGCGTCCCGTGTCGGCTTCGTGCAGCGACGCCGTCATGCCATGAAAATCGGCCACGTAGGTCTGCGCGACCGCGGTGGACAACCCGTATTTGTCCATCAACGGCTTGTTCTCGTGGCACCCGCGGCACAGCTCCGGGGTGCGGCGCTGCCAATTGACGTCGCGCGGTCCGGCCACGTCGTGCGAACGATGGCAGTCGGTGCACCCGGGCACGTCGTCGCTTTTCTCGAGGAAGCGCCCGTGGACGCTCTTGTTGTAGACCGCAAAGACGCCCTCGTGACACTTGGCGCAGGTGCGGGACACGAGCTTCTTCGGCTTCTGGGGCGACCTGATCTCGTGGGCGCCGTGGCAGTCGACGCAGAGCGGCGCCATGCGGTCGCCGCGCGCCAGCGCCTGGTAATGCACGCTGTCGAGCGTCTTCGTATAGTTGTCGAAGTGGCACCGCTTGCACTGCTCGTAGTAGGCGACGGTGAATTCGCGAAGCGTCTTGAACGGCCGCGCTTCGTGCGGCACCGACGCCATGTCCTGATGGCAGTCGGCGCAGCCGATCTTGTTGCCGTGGACCGACGCCCGGAACGCCTCGATATCGACGTAGAGCGAACGTGTTTCGCCGCTGGGCAGGGCCACCGACAAAGTGCGGTCGCTATGACAGGCCAGGCATGTGTCCACGTCGGCGGTCTTGCCGGCCGCGGCCTGGCCGGGTTCAGCCGAGAGAGTCAGCAGCAGGATAAAAATAGACAACATGAAGTTTCCGGAATGAACTGGTCATGAGATGGTGAGCGGATGCGGTTGGAACACGCGCAGGCGTGCCCCGTGAACCGTGCGGGACGCGGGGGCGCCCGGCACCCGACACCTCGGGCGTGCAGAATCCTCCACCGCAGGATGCTACAGCAAGTCGATTGCCATTTCTCGAAATGTCCCAAAATCCATGAAAATAGAGCAGTTGCCCGTGCAGGGCGGCACGGCGAAACCCTCGCTGCCGACATTCCGGCAGGCGTATGGCGCCATCGCGGGGCCTACTGGCCGGTCGGCCCGCCGAATTTCGGGGGCCGCTTATCGAAAAACGCCGCGAGGCCTTCGGCGAAGTCAGCCGTATCGGCGATGCGCCAGAGTTGATCGAGCTCCTGGTCCAGATGGAAGTCGAGACGATCGACGGTGGCGGCCATGTTCATCAGCCGCTTGGACGCCGCGTAGGCCGGCATCGGACCCTGCGCGATCTGCTGCGCCAGGTCGAGGACATCGCGGTCGAAGGTGGCCGTCGGATAGACCCGGTTGATCAGGCCCCACTGCAGGGCCGCCGCCGCGTCGAGCCTCGGGTTGAGCAGGACCAGTTCCATCGCGCGGCGCAAGCCGATAAGCCGCGGAAGAAAGAAGGTGGAGCTTTCGGCGCCGCTCAGGCTGGTCTTGCCGTAGGCCCACTCGAACGTCGCCCTGTCGGAGGCGACCACCAGATCGCACGACATCGCGATGCCGAGCCCGCCGGCCGCCGCCATGCCGTCCACCGCGGCGATGAAGGGCTTGGACGACCGCTTGATCTCGGAAATGGTGCTGTGGATGTACTCGAGAATCTGCTTGAAGACGGCGCCGTAGCCGGTCTCGGCGGGGCGCGCGCCTGGCGAGAGATACGCGAGGTCGCCGCTCCGGCCGCCCGCGCGAATGTACTTCAGGTCGGCACCGCTGCAGAACACGCCCCCGTCGCCGCGCAGGATCACCACGCCGATCTGTTCGTCGCGCGCGCACTGCAGGCCGGCTTTGCGAAGGTCTCGGGCGGTGTCGACATCGAGCGAATTGAACCGATCGCGGCGATCGAGGCTGATCACCGCGACCCGGTCGTGCTGTTCCACGCGAATGTGCGTCATGGCGGACCTCGGCTCAGGCCTCAACAGATGCGGGGCAGCAATTCGCCTTCCGGCTCCGCCAGCATGCGCCGGCCGAATCCGGTGTCGAGCATCACCGCGCCGGCATGCTGATCGATGCACCGCCCGATCACGGCCGCCTCGGCCCCGAGCGGGTGGCGGCGCAGCGCGGTCAACACGCGGTCGGCCGCATCCGGGCGGACGCCGATCAGGGCCTTCCCCTCGTTGGCGACGGCGAGCGGATCGATCCCGAGCAGATCGCAGGCCGCGCGAACCTGCTGTCGCACCGGCACCTGCATTTCGTCGACGATGATGCCGACGCCGCCCTTCTCGGCCATCTCGTGCAACGCACTCGAGACGCCGCCGCGGGTCGGATCCTTCATCGCGACCAGGTCGAGGCCGCCCGCGGCCAGCGCGACGCGAATCAACCCGTTGATCGGGGCCACATCGGATCGCAGGTCGCCTTCGAGCGCGAGTTTGTGGCGAGCCGCCATGATGGCCATCCCATGATCGCCGATGGTGCCGGTGACGATCAGCAGGTCGCCAGGTTCGAGGCCCGCGTCGGGAATCACCCGCTTGCACAGCGCCACGCCCGTCGTGTTGAGCACCAGTCCGTCGATCTCGCCGCGGCCCATCACCTTCGTGTCGCCGGTGACGATGGTGGTGCCGGCCTCCTCGCAGGCACGGCGGATGGACACGTACACCTGCTCGAGGCTGGCGCGCGAGAAGCCTTCTTCGAGGATCACCGCGCAGGTCAGCGCGAGCGGTTCGGTGGCGCCCATCACGGCAAGATCGTTCACCGTGCCCGAAATCGCGAGGCGCCCGATGTCGCCGCCGGGGAATTCGAGCGGATGGACCACGTGCGAATCGGTGGTGATCACCAGCCACTGATCGCCCACGCGGATCGCCGCCCCATCATCCATCGCGGCCAGACCGATGCCATCCACCGGAGCCGCGCCGATGCCGGCCAGGCAGACGCGTTCGATGAGCGCACGCATCGCGCGTCCGCCGGCGCCGTATTTGAGTCCAATGCTGTCGTCAACCAGTCCGCGCCGTATCACGCTTCGCCTCCCAGATCCGGATGGCCACCGTACTGGTGCCAGATTTTGCACGCGCCTTCGCTGCTCACCATGCAGGCCCCGACGGGCCGTTCCGGCGTGCACTCCTCACCAAACAGCCGGCAGTCGGACGGAGAGGCCAGGCCCGACATGATGTTGCCGCAGATGCACGCCTGCGCCAGCGTTGGCGGCGAGGCATCCCAGAGCGATGCGAGATCGATGGTGAAGCGGCGCCGCGCGTCTATCGAGGCAAACTCGTCGCGGAGCCGGAGATTCCCGTTGGGCACGTGCGCGATGCCGCGCCAGCGCCCGCCGGTAGGCTGGAAGACCTGCCACAGATGCTGCTGCGCCCGCCGGTTGCCCTCGCGGGTCACGCAGCGCGGAAACATGTTGGCCACCTGCGGCGTCCGGTCGCGAATCAATTCGAGCAGCTTGACCAGGCCCGCCAGGATATCGAGCGGTTCGAAGCCGGCGATTACCACCGGGAGATGGTGCCGCTCGACGAACGGCTCGAAGACCGCCGACCCGGTAATCGTCGCGGCATGGCCTGCCGCAAGAAACCCCTCCACCTTGGTCTCCGGCATTTCCGCCACGATCTCCATCACCGGCGGAATGTACTTGTGGGCCGACAGAATCGAGAGATTCGGCGGCAAGCCGCCGAGCACGACGGCCGCGGTCGCCACGGCGGTGGTTTCGAACCCGGTGGCAAAAAAGACCACCTGGTCGTGGGTGGACTCCGCAATGTCGATGGCCTGCGACGCGCTGTAGATGACGTGAATCCTGGCGCCCTGCGCCTGGACGTCCGCCAACGACAGGCTGGTGCCGGGGACCCGGACCATGTCGCCGTAGGTGGCGATGTGGACGCCCTGGCGGGCCAGCACCACGCCCTCGTCGACCTCGGGCGTGTCGGTGATGCACACCGGGCAGCCCGGCCCCATGATGACGTTGAGTCCTTTGGGGAACACCGACCGCAGGCCGAACTTCGCAATGGCCTGCTCGTGGCTGCCGCACACGTGCATCACCGAGACCGGCGTGCGTCCCAGTTCGGCGGTGCGCTGCGCCAGCGCCGCGACCAGGGCCCGTGCGCGGTCGGGGTCTCGGAACTTGAGTTCGGCCAGCGCCGGATCGCGCTCAGTCGCCCGCACGGGTGTCTGCCCTGGCCCCGGCGATTTCGTCGCGGACTGCGTCGGCCATCAGGTCGTCGTGTTCGGCCTGCGCGATCAGTTGTTCGAACAGCGCGAGGGTCTCGCCGATTTCCGACTCCGGGATCCGCCGAATGGCGAAGCCGACATGGTTGAGGATGTAATCACCAGGCGCGACGGGTTCGTCAATCACATCGAGCTGCACCTGCCGGCGTACCCCCCAGAAGTCCACCGTGGCGATGTTGCCGTTGACCTCGATCACCTTGCCTGGAACGCCTAGGCACATAGTCCCTCCGACACGATTTGCGAACCGGATTGCACGACGGCGTTGGCGATGACGGCCTGACCCAGCGCAATGCCGCCGTCGCCCGGCGGCACCGACTCGTGCAGGATGACGTGCACCTTGGGCCCCAGCGCCCTCACCACGCCTTCGGCGAGCCTGGCGTTCTGGAAGCAGCCGCCCGTCAGCACCACCGGCAGCCAGCCGTGCCGCTCGATGGCCCTGCGCACCAGGTCGGCCGTCGCGGCGGCAAGCGTGTTGTGGAAGCGCGCCGAAATCGTCGCGCGCGACCGGCCCGCCAGCGTGTCGGACACGATGGTGCGAATCGCCTGTCGAAAATCGACCTCGTAAAAACCCGTCCCGCGCCGGCCCACCGAAAACTCGTACACGCCGTCGTCTGTCGGATCGGCAGCCAGATTCCATTCGAGCGCCACCTGGCCCTCATAGCGCGATTCGGCCCGGCCGAGCACCAGCGCGCCGACCGCATCGAAGTACCGCCCGATGCCGTGCGCCATGGGCGTGTTCACCTTCCTGGAGATCATCTGCCGGACCACCGTGATGTCGGCCGGCAGCACGCCGCTGAAAAGCGGCAGTTTGTCGATCGGGACATCGCCCCCGAGCGCGTCGCTGAGCAGGGCAAAGCTTTGACGCCAGACCTGTCGGATGGCCAGGTCGCCGCCCGCCAGAGGGATGGGCCTGAAGGTGGCGAACCGCTCGAAGCGGGTGTAGTCGACCAGCAGCACTTCGCCGCCCCACGACGCGCCGTCGGTGCCCAGACCCGCTCCGTCGAACGCCACGCCGATCACCGGTCCTTCGAGCCGATGCTCGGCCATCGCGCTGGCCACATGCGCATGATGATGCTGCACGGCAATGGCGAGCGCGTTGGGACGCTTGAGGGCGTAGGTGGTCGAGAGGTACTCGGGATGCAGGTCGTGTGCGACGACGGTGGGGCCGACGCCGAGGAAATGCTCGAATCGCTCGATGGCCTGCTCGTACGACTCGTAGGTGGCGACGTTGTCGAGATCGCCGATGTGCGGTCCCAGGTACGCCGTCTCCCCGACGCCGATGCAGAAGGCGTTCTTGAGCAGCGCGCCGCACGCCAGCACGGGATCGGGAAACGGTTCGACCATCGAGACGCCCCGCGGGACGTAGCCGCGAGAACGCCTCAACACGGTCGGCTTGCCGCGGATCACGCGCGTCACAGAATCGTCGCAGCGCGTCGCGATGTCTCGATCGTGCATGAGAAAGCGGTCGGCGATCCCCCCGAGGCGCGTGAGGGCTTCGTCGTTGCCGGAGGCCAGGGGTTCCTCGGCCAGATTGCCCGACGTCATCACGAGCGGCCGCCCCACCTCGGCGAGCAGCAGGTGGTGCAGGGGCGTGTACGGCAGCATGATGCCCACGGTCGGATTGCCCGGCGCCACGTCGCGGTCGAGCCGGTTCCCACTGCGCTGTGACACCAGCACGATGGGCCGTTCGATCGAGGTCAGGGCGTCGCGTTCCACGTCGCTCAGATCGGCCAGCGCCTCGGCGTCTGCCAGCGTAGCCACCATCACGGCGAACGGCTTTTCGTCGCGTCGCTTCCTCAAGCGCAACTGGCCGACGGCCGAACCATTGGTGGCGTCGCAGGCCAGGTGGAAGCCGCCCAGCCCTTTCACCGCCACCACCAAGCCCTTTCGCAGCGCGTCGGCCGCGGCGCCAATCGCGTCGGGAGCCTGCGCGTCGATGCCGGCCGAATCGGTGAGCCAGAGGCGAGGGCCACACGCGGGACACGCGTTGGGCTGAGCGTGGAATCGCCGGTCGGAGGGCGACTGGTACTCGGCCAGGCACGCGGCGCACATGGTAAACGACGCCATCGTGGTGTGGGGCCGATCGTACGGCACGTCGCCCGCGATGGTGAAGCGCGGCCCGCAGTTGGTGCAATTGGTGAACGCGTACCGATAGCGCCGATTGTCGGGATCGTGAATCTCGGCGAGGCACTCGGCACACGTGGACAGATCGGCCGGGATCGACACCTGCCGATCGATCGAGTGCGCCGACTCCACGATCTCGAAGGTTCGCACCAGACGAGGCGGGATGCCGATGCTGCGCACCGACCGAATCTGCGAGGCCGGCGGGGGAGAGGCGCGCAGATCTCCGACGAACGCGTCGAGCGCCTCGCTTTGCCCGAACGCCTCGATGCTGACACCGGCGGCGTCGTTGCGGACCCAACCGCCGATGCGGTGAGTCGCGGCAAGACGAAACACCCAGGGGCGGAAGCCAACCCCCTGAACGATGCCCTTGACCTCGATGCGACGACCTTCGTGTGCCATACCCTCTGCCCACCCCAGGGACTGCAGCCGTTATATCTGTTTGGGCAGCCAGAGTCCATAGCGGCGGGCACGCCGGCGGCAATTCGTGCCGCACCGTGCACTCGGACCCGCAGGCCTCCCGTCGGAGCGTGTCACAATGGCGGCGTGAGCGGCAGATGGGTGTGGCGCGTCGCGGCGGTGGGCGGGGCTCTGGTCGTGCTCGGCGTGGATTGGCCCGCCGCGCATGTCGAACGCTGGTACGGATTGGGCTTGTTTCCCCGCCTGCAGACTGGGCTGACCGGGCTGTCGAACCTGGTGCCGTTCGCGTTGCTCGACGTCGTGGTGGCGGCGTGCGTGGCCGGCCTGGTAGCCTGCGCGGTGCGCGTCATGCGCGCCGCGCCCGGGCGGCGGTGGAGGGCCGTGGGGCGCGCGACGATCGACGTCTCGGTGGCCGTCGCCCTCGGGTGTCTGGCGTTCGCCGCCTGCTGGGGCCTCAACTATCAGCGCGACCCGATCACGGCGCGGCTGGATTTCGACCCGGCGCGGATTACGCCGCAACGCGCGGCGGCGCTGGCCAACCAGGCTGTCGTTCACCTCTCGCGATTGACGCCGCAGGACACCGCCACGGACCAGGGGCCGGATGAATCGGCACTGGCGATCACACTCGCTCCGGCATTCGACGCCGCCATCCGCTCGGTGGGGTTGCCCGGCGGGACACGGCTGGCCCGCCCGAAAACGTCGATGCTCGATCCCTACCTGGTGCGCGCAGGGATCAGCGGCATGACGGACCCGTTCTTTCTCGAGACCATCATCGCGACCAACGTGTTGCCCTTCGAACGACCGGCCGTGATGGCGCACGAGTGGGCGCATCTGGCGGGCGTGGCGCGCGAATCAGACGCGTCGTTTCTCGGCTGGCTGGTCTGCATCCACGCCGACGTGCGGGCGCAATACAGCGGGTGGCTCGATCTGCTGCTGCGCGTGGCTGGCTCGCTCGACGCGGACCAGCGTCGGCTGGTGATGACGGCGCTGCCCGCGCGAGTGCGTCGCGACATCGAGGCGATGCGTCGTCGCGACGTACGCGACCAGGTGCACCTGGTCAATCTGGTGGCGTGGCGCGCCTACGATTCCTACCTCAAGACCAATCGCGTCGCCAACGGCATCGCCAGCTACAACGACGTGGTTCGAGTGGTGCTGGGCACCAGATTCGAGGATGGATGGATGCCCGCCGTCAAGCCTGCCGTCAAGCCTGCCGGCGGACAGGAGCCCTGACCGGTCGCCGCCGCTATCCGCCGCGCTTGTGCATTTCCAGGTGCGGATCGGCTTTGAGGGTTTCGACCGCCAGATACACCGAGCGGTCGCGCATCGCCAGACGATCTTCGGCGCCGCGGTCGGTTCGGCGAGTCCACCGGGAGGTGATCGTCTCGATCAGTTCCTGCAACGGCGTGTCTGCCCGCAGCGGCGCACGCAGGTCGAGCCCGTCTGTGCCGTAGAGACAGGTGTAGAACATCCCGTCGGCCGTGATGCGCGCGCGGTCGCAGGCCTGGCAGAACGGCTCGGTGGTGGACGAAATCACCCCGAACACCCGGCCGTCGGGCAGGACGAATCGGTCGGCAGGCGCCGTGCTGCCGGGTTCCTCCAGCGGCCGCACCGATCCGAAGTGCGCGATGAGGCGCTCGACCAGTTCCCGCCGCGAGACCACCAGCGAGGGCGTCCAGCGCGTGGCGCCTCCGACATCCATGTACTCGATAAACCGCACTTCGGCGCCGATGCGTGCACCGTACTCGAGCAGCGGCACCAGTTCATCGTCGTTGACGCCCCGCATCACGACGCAATCGATCTTGAGGCGACCGAACATCGGCGCGGCAGTTTCGATCCCGGCGATCACCCGGGCGTGCATGTCCTGACGGGTCAAGTCGACGAAGCGATCGGGCCGCAGCGTGTCGAGGCTGACGTTGACGCGCCGCAGGCCCGCCGTCTTGAGCGCCGACGCGGACTCGGCCAGCAGCACGCCGTTGGTGGTCAGCGCGATGTCGGTCAGTGCAGGCTTGCGCGACAACAGGGCCACCAACGCGGGGAGGTCTTTGCGCAGCAGCGGTTCTCCGCCGGTGAGGCGGACCTTGTCGATGCCGATCCCGACACACACATCCACCAGGCGGCTGATTTCTTCGAAGTGGAGCACATCCTCGCGCGCCAGCCAGGTGTAGTCGTCTTCCGGCATGCAGTACTGGCAGCGAAGGTTGCATCGGTCGGTGACCGAAATGCGCAGACTCCTCAGCGGCCGACCGAGCGTATCGACGGGAGACATCTGCATCATTATGCGGGAAAAACGATCCCCGTCACACGTCCCGATCCGACCAGCGTCCGGGAATCACGCGTTCGCACTCGGGACACCTCGTTCGCCCGGCCAGGCGGTTGCGAAGAATGCGGTACCCATCCCGCTCGACCAGCCGCGCATCGCACCCTGGGCACGTCGTGCTCTCGAGACCGCCGACGCCTCCCGGCGCGTTGCCCGCATAGACGAACCGCAAACCGGCCCGGCGCCCGATCTCGGCGGCCCACATCAGCAGGCGTGGCGTGGTGGGGGCCGATCCACTCATCCGGTAGCGGCCATGAAACGCCGTGACGTGCCACGGAATGTCGGGCGACACGCTGACGATGAACGCGGCCAGCGCGGTCAATTCCGCCTCGGAGTCGTTGAGCCCTGGCACCACGAGCGTCACCAGTTCGAGCCATGTGCCCATCGCGTGCAGCGTCCGTATGGTCTCGATCACCGGCTCCAGGCGCCCGCCGAGCGCCCGATACCTTGCCGCGTCGAAGCCTTTGAGATCGACCTTGAAGATGTCGATCCAGGGAGCCAGATACCTCAGCACCTCGGGCGTGGCATGGCCGTTCGACACGAACCCGGTGAGCAGGCCCGCCTGCCGCGCTTCGCGAAACACGGCGACCGCCCACTCGCTGGTGATGAGCGGTTCGTTGTACGTGCTGACGACCGACCGCGCGCCGGCGTCGAGGGCCTCGCGCACCAACGCGGCCGGGGTCGCCGGTTCGATGGGCGTGCCGGCCTCCGGGTCGCGAATCGCCTGCGAACTGATCCAGTTCTGGCAGTACGCGCAATGCAGATCGCAGCCCAGCATGCCGAAGCTGAAGGCCCGCGAGCCAGGATGGACGTGGAAGAACGGCTTCTTCTCGATCGGATCGCTCTGGCAGCCGGCGACGTATCCCCACGGAACCCTGAGGCGCCCGCCCCGGTTGACGCGCACCTTGCACACGCCCTCGCCGCCCTCCGCAATGAGGCAGCGGTGGGCGCACGCCACGCAGCGGAGGCTGGTGCCGCGGCCCGCCTCGAACAATTCGCCGTCGCGCGTGTGCGCCGCCAGCGTGTCGGCCAGAGTGGGCATGCCACTGTTGTAGTCCCGCCGGCGCAGGATTGCAACGCGCCCCTTTTCATTGGAGGCCCAAACACGGCATCATGGCTCTCACACGGAGGCAAGGTGGCGAACAACCCGACGCGGATGGTGTCACTCGACGCGTTCCGCGGCTTGACGATGGCCGGCATGGTGATCGTGAACAACCCCGGCGACTGGGGGCACGCCTACTGGCCCCTCCAGCACGCCGAGTGGAACGGCTGTACGCCCACCGATCTCATCTTTCCGTTCTTCCTCTTTATCGTGGGCGTGTCGCTGACGCTGTCTCGGGGCACGATGGGCAACCCGTGGAAGATCGTCAAGCGGGCCGGGGTGATTTTCGGTCTCGGCTTTCTGCTGACGTTCTGGCCCCGCTTCGATCTGGCGGTGGTCCGGATTCCCGGCGTGCTTCCGCGCATCGCGGTGTGCTACCTGGCGACCGCGTTCGTCTTTCGGGCGACGGCGCCACAGGGGGAACCCAGTGACGCCAGCCGGTTCGTCCACGCGCTGTATCTGGGCGCGCTGGCCGTCGGGCTGACCCTCGCGTACTGGCTGGTGATGACATGGGTGCCGGCGCCAGGCGGCGTGGCTGGCGATCTGACGCCCAGCGGCAATCTCGGCGCGTGGGTCGATCGCTCCCTGCTCGGCGGGCATTTGTGGTCGCAGTCCAAGACGTGGGATCCCGAGGGCATCTTGAGCACGGTTCCCGCCATTGCCAGCACGTTGGTGGGAGCGGTCGCCGGGCTGTGGCTGGCCTCCAGCGCCGCGATGAAAGACAAAGCCATCAGGATGGGAGCAGCCGGCGTGATGGCCATGGCGCTCGGCTACGTCTGGAGTTTCGCGTTCCCGCTGAACAAGAGCCTCTGGACCAGTTCGTACGTCTGGTTTACCGGCGGCGCCGCCGCCCTGCTGCTGGCGTGTTGCGCTGGGATCATCGACGTCTACGGGTGGAAGCGGTGGTCGCGGCCCTTTGTGATTCTCGGGCTCAATGCCATCACGTTGTTCGTGCTGTCGGGATACCTGGCCAAGCAGATGGGCCTCATCAGGTGGGCGGGCACCGACGGCAAGGTAATCTCGTTGAGCCGCTACGTCTATACGACCTGGTTCGTGCCTCTGGCCGATCCGTATAACGCATCGTTGCTGTACGCCTGCGCCAACCTCGTCGTCCTGTTCGGCGTGCTCTATGTGATGGACCGTCGCGGGCTTTACCTGAAGGCGTAACGACAGGGACCCCTCCATCGTGAGTACCGCGTTGCCTCCGCCGCACCACTCCGCATTCGATATCGCGCGTTGCCCGCATCTCGGCGGATCGGAGACCACGCCATGATGCCCACGTCGTCGCCGCCGACGGGGAAGCGGGGCGGCCGGCCGACGCTGCCGCGATCGGTCTGGCTGGTGTCGTGGACCAGTTTCTTTACCGACACTGCGTCGGAGGCCGTGTATCCCCTGATGCCGCTGTACCTCACGCGCGTGCTGGGGGGAACGGCGCTGTCGATTGGGATGATCGAAGGCCTGGCCGAAGCGCTCAACAGCGTCCTGAAGATCGTGTCGGGTCGTCTGGCCGACCGGTGGGGCACACGCAAGCTGCTGATGATTGCCGGCTACGCGTTGTCGTCGGCGGTTCGGCCGTTGGTGGCGTTGGCCAGTTCGTGGCCGCATGTGCTGATGGTTCGGCTGGCCGACCGGGTCGGGAAAGGATTGCGGGGGGCGCCGCGCGATGCGCTGATTGCGGCGTGGGCCGACCCGGCGATCCGCGGCTATGCGTTCGGCGTCAACCGCGCGATGGATCACGCCGGCGCGGTGGTGGGCCCGGTGCTGGCGACGGTGTTTCTCTGGTTCTTTCCCGAGCAGTACCGGCTGTTGTTTGCGCTGACCATCGTTCCGGGCATCGTGGCCGTCGTGATGCTCGTGCCCGTGCCGGATGTGGCGCCGCTCGCGCCCGTGCCGGATGTGGCGCCGCTCGCGCTCGTGCCGGATGTGGTGCCGCCGCAACGCCCCGGCGTGGAGCGCCGGCAGCCGTTGGGCACGCCGTTCTATCGATATCTGGGCGTGCTCATGATTTTCAGCCTTGGCAATTCCACCGACGCATTCTTGCTGCTGCGTCTCAATGAGATGGGCGTGGGGGCGATGTGGATCCCGCTGACCTGGGCCGCGCTGCACGTGGTCAAGGCGGTGGCGTCCCCGATCGGCGGCCGCCTCTCCGACCGCGTCAACCGCAAGGCCATCGTCATCCTGGGATGGCTGATCTACGCCGGCGTGTATGCGGGATTCGCCGCGGCCGCGTCGCTGCCGATCCTGATAGGCGTCTTCCTGACGTACGGCCTCTACTACGGGCTCACCGAAGGCGTGGAGAAAGCCATGGTGGCCGATCTCGTGCCGGCCGCGGTGCGAGGTTCGGCCTTTGGCGTGCACGGCGCCGTGATGGGCATCGGCGCGCTATGCGCGAGCCTGTTGTTCGGGGGCATCTGGAAGCTGGCGGGTGCGCCCGTTGCGTTTCTGACAGGGGCAGCCCTGGCTCTGGTCTCGGCGTTGCTGATGGCTGCACTCAGCCTGCCGAGCCCCGTCGAGGGAACCTGAACGCGGCAGGGGGCGACCAACCCCGAGCCGACCGACTATAATCAGACGTTTGCCATGAAGAAAATACTTGTCACCAACGATGATGGCGTTCGATCGGAAGGGCTCGCGGCCCTGGCGGCTGCCCTGCGACACCTGGGCGAGGTGGTCGTGGTCGCGCCGGCGAAAGAGGCGAGCGCGGTGGGCCACGCCTTGACGCTGCACCACCCGCTCAGGCTCGAACGGATGGGGGAGGGCGTGTATGCGGTGGACGGGACGCCGACCGATTGCGTCAACATCGCCGTGGCGATCATCTTGAAGGGCCTGCCGGATCTGGTGGTGTCGGGCATCAACACAGGCTGGAATCTCGGCGACGATGTGACGTATTCGGGGACCGTGTCCGGGGCGCTCGAGGGCGCGCTGCTGGGGGTGCCGAGCATCGCGGTGTCGCTCCAGCGCACGCGCGACACGTTTGATTTTTCGGCGGCTGCAGCCGCGGCTTTCGACGTGGCGGGGCGTGTCCTGAAAGAAGGGCTTCCGCCGCGCACGTTGCTCAACATCAATGTGCCGCGGACCGTGGTGCACGGCTTCAAGGTGACGGTGCAGGCCAAGCGGAATCACGTGACGTCGGTGGCGGAACGGGTCGATCCCAAGCGGCGGCCCTATTACTGGATAGACGAGGCGCTCGACGAGTGGGAGCCGCACGATCGATCCGACTATCAGGCCGTGCGCGACGGCTATATCTCGGTGACGCCGCTCCAGCCGGATCTCACAGCCCACGATGCGTTGCGGTTGGTGGAGCGGCTGGTTCGCCCGGCGAAACCGACCCTCGGTCGCCGGGGCGCGGTGCCTCGGGTGGCCACGCCCCGCCGTCGGTCGTCGGGGCGCGCGTGATCACAGGCGGGCCGATGCGCCGCCGGGCTTTTCGCAGGGGTGGGCCCCCGTGCCCGCCCGTCATCGCGGACGGTCGGTTCGCGATTGGTCGAAATCACTTTCGGTGATCGCACCGAGTGCGGTAGACTGTAAGGACGTCGGGGCGTGGCTCAGCCTGGTAGAGCACTCGGTTCGGGACCGAGGGGTCGGAGGTTCGAATCCTCTCGCCCCGACCACAATCACGCGGGGCGATCCTGAGTTCATCGAAGGGTCGCCCCGACCATCTTATCCGCTTCGCACAGAAGCCCTTCATAGGCCGTGATGGCCGGTGAAGGGCTTTTTCGTTGGTCTTTTTGCTAGTATTTCTGCGAGTGTGGCCTGCCACGTTCTTGAGTTCTCGCTTTCCCACCTTGCTAACGATACGCCGTGATGACCAGCGAAAGCGGGACGAAAGCCGACATGAACCGTTGCTGAGTACCACTCCTACACCACTCCAGCACTACTCCAGACGTGTGTGAGGTCATCCCTCCCCTGACAACACCGAACGGCCTATCGCTACGCATCCTCAGCACAGTCTGATTGTGGAAGGCACCGAGGTAGATGGGTTATCGTTCTCGGCCAGAGGCAACATATGAACGTCTACGACCTGGCTATCCACGTCGAGGAGATTCGAGACGGCGGCGACTACCGCTACATCGCCACGAGTCCCGATCTCCCCGGGTTGCTTGTTGCCGGCGACACCGCAGAAGAGGTCTTGAGTTTGGCCCCATCTGTGGCCGGCGCCTTGATCGCCTCGCTGCGAGCCGAATCTTCTCCTGTCGCTTGAGCGGCGCAAGGCACCCGGCGCTGTCGCCATGTTACACTGGGCCAAAAGCCGGTTGAATTAGCGAGGGACTATGCCGGGACTACTCGATCGCGTCACGATTGATCCTGAGATCTGCCACGGCAAACCGTGCATCCGCGGGTTGCGCTATCCGGTCGAACAGATCTTGGAGTTGCTGAGCGGGGGAGCCACGACGGAAGACATCCTTCGTGACTACGAAGACCTCGAGCGCGACGATGTCCTCGCCGCGTTGGCGTACGCCACACGGCTTGCGCAGAGCAAACGCTTGCAGCCGCCAGCCGCATGACTTTCCTGCTTGATGCCATGCTGCCGCGCCGGCTGGCGCGGAGGTTCGTGGCACTCGGTCATGAGGCCATCCATACGCTGGACCTCCCGCTAGGGAATCAAACGCCCGACGCCGACCTGATCGCGATCGCAGACCGCGACGGGCGTATCCTCGTGACAAAGGATGCGGATTTCGCCAGCTCTTACCTCGTTCGTGGCCGACCGCATCGGCTGCTGCTAATTTCTACCGGGAACATGGGGAACAGCGAGCTCGAACGCTGCGTGTCCGCGCACGCCGTCGCCATTGTTGAGGCCCTTGTCGATGGTGGATTCGTCGAACTGACTCCCGGCGGGCTGGCGATTCACGGTTCGTAGAATCGGGCCGGTCCTGTTCGCCCCGTCGCCATACGCACCTTTCAGTGAGCCGTGCTTCCTCCGTCCTACGCAGCTAGACTGAAGTGACGCGTGAGTCTGAAATCGTCGATATCCTGAGCATATTCACCAATCCAAACCCAGGTTCGGGACCCAGGGGTCGGAGGTTCGAATCCTCTCGCCCCGACCACAATCACGCGGGGCGATCCTGAGTTCATCGAAGGGTCGCCCCGACCAACTGTTTAGACTGAAGTTCCGCGCTGTCGACAGTAACTGATTTCATATTTTCTGGCCCAAACCTC
>JBAXOX010000015.1:0-76769 GCA_037133015.1 Acidobacteriota bacterium | reverse complement strand
GGCGGCTGCGCCCAAGCCAGTGCTGGACGTGAATCCCGCGGCCGCGCCTGTGACGGCTCCGTCGGAAATCAAACCCGAGACCGGTATCGAAGCCCCTGAGGGCGGCGCTGCCGGAGGGGTCGAAGGTGGAGTGCCCGGAGGCGTCGCCGGTGGCGTCGTCGGCGGTCTGCCCGAAGCGCCACCGCCACCGCCGCCCCCGCAGGCGCCGGTTCGCGTGGGTGGCAATATCCGTCCTCCGACCAAGGTCAAGGATGTCAGACCCGTCTATCCGAGCATCGCGCAGTCGGCGCGTGTGCAGGGCGTGGTCATCATCGAAGCGACCATCGGGCCGGATGGCAAGGTGAAGGACGCGCGCGTGTTGCGCTCGATTCCGCTGCTCGACCAGGCAGCGCTCGAGGCGGTGCGCCAGTGGGAGTTCACGCCGACGCTGCTCAACGGCGTGCCGGTGCCGGTCATCATGACGGTCACGGTGAACTTCACGCTGCAGTAGGCCCTGTCGGTCGCGTCGACTGATGCGGGTGAGGGGGCCGTTGCTGACGGGCGCCCCGGGGAAATGTGGCAAGTAACCTCGTTCGTTTTCTGGAGGATGGAGAGTCATGAACCTCGTTGAAATGTGGAGCCAGATGGGCTTTTTCGCGAAGGCCATCGCGTGGGTGTTGTTCATCATGTCGATGATTTCGTTTGGCGTGGCCATCGAGCGTTTCTATACGTTCTTGCAGGCGCGCAAGCAGTCGAAGCTGTACGCGCCCCAGGTGGCGAAGCACCTCAAGGACGGCCGCCTCAAGGAAGCCGTTGCGTTGTCGCAGAAGAAAGAGTTCCGCTACAGCCACCTCGCGAAAGTCGTGCTCGCCGGCTTGAACGAGTACCAGTTCCAGACCGAAACCGGCGGCTCGTCGCTGAGCCGTGAGGACATGGTCGACACCGTGCGCCGCGCCATCCAGCGCGCCTCGGCCCTGACCGCCTCGGACCTCAAGCGAGGCGTCGCGGCTCTGGCGACCATCGGCGCGACGGCGCCCTTCGTCGGACTGCTCGGCACGGTCGTCGGCATCATCACCGCGTTCCAGGGCATCGCGGCCACTGGGTCGGGCGGACTCGGATCGGTGTCGGCTGGTATTTCCGAAGCGCTGGTCGAGACCGCGCTCGGCCTGGTGGTCGCCATCCCGGCGGTGTGGTTCTACAACTACCTCACCGGCCGGATCGAGTACTTCAACGTCGAGATGGACAACTCCTCGTCGGAGCTGGTCGACTACTTCATCAAGAAGACCGCGTAGTTCGGCCTCGCGTGCGTGCCTGTCTGGCCCGGGTTTCCGGGCCGCAGGGCCTCACGCGGACCGACGGCGGCAGTTAGATAGAGGAGACGGCGACTATGTCAATGGATGTGGGCAGCAGCAAAGGTGGCCTCAAGGCGGACATCAACGTCACGCCGTTGGTGGACGTCATGCTGGTGCTGCTGATCATCATGATGCTCATCGCTCCGATGTTGCAGCAGGGCGTCAGCCTGAAATTGCCGCAGGCTGCCAATTCCGCGGACAAGCCGGAAACGCAGGAACAGACCGTGGTGGCGATCGACGCCAGCAAGCAGCTGTTTCTCAACGGGATCCGGATCCGCGAGGACGATCTGACCACCCAGATTACGCAGTTGATGGAGAACAAGAAGGAGAAGGTGGTCCTGATCAAGGGCGACCAGGACGCTCCTTACTCGGCCATCATGGGTGCGATGGATCGGCTGCGGGCCGCGAATATCGAGAACATCGGTCTCATCACTGAACGCAAGCTCAGCATGTCGGGAGGTCAGTGATGGCACACCACAAACACTTCGGAGCCGAGGATAACGTCAAGTCGAAAGCGCTGGTCGCCAGCGCCGATATGAACGTCACGCCGCTGATCGACGTGCTCCTCGTGCTGCTGATTATTTTCATGGCGGCGCTGCCGCTCACGCAGAAGGGGCTCGATATCAACCTGCCGCTCGACACCAAGAGCGCGAATCAGCAGCAGGATACGAGCAGCCAGATCGTGGTCGAGTACACCGCCGACAAGCGCATCTCGGTGAACAAGCAGGACGTGACGATCCAGGAACTGGAAACTCGCCTGCGGAATATCTTCGAGCAGCGCAAAGACAAGACGATGTTCATCGTGGGCGACGGACGGTTGCGCTACGGGGACATTACCGACGTGATCGATGCCGCCAAGGGGGCTGGCGTCGAGAAGGTCGGCATCGTCACCGAGGGCATGCGCCAGGCGGCTGGCGTCAACACCGGCGGCTAGTCCGGAACCCTTCGGGTGCGTCACTCTACGGCCGGTTGATCCGCGTCACGCGGGTTGGCCGGTCGTTTCTTTGTACAGACGCCGCCCGGGCGGAGAAGCCACGTGGCGAATCTGGCGTGGGGCGACGATGTATCGCCGCGCTGGTCGGGGACGCCGCCGCGACGCGGGAGTGGCCCGCTCAGCGAGACCACGTGGAGCCGCCACGGGGCAACCGGGCTGCGACGCAGGGGTGGCCCGCTCAGCGAGACCACGTGGAGCCGCCACGGGGCAACCGGGCTGGTGGGCGGCTTGATCGTGGCGGAGAGGCCACATGGCGACTCTGGCTCAGGGGGGCGGCCGATCGATCGCGCCCGTCGGGGACGCCGCCGCGTATCAGGGCCGTTGCCCCCCGTGCCCCTTGCCCGTGCCGTTGCGGCTGGCTGTTCGACCACGTTGCCGTCCCGACTGTCCCGTACAGTCCAAGGGCCGCCCCAGCCTGTGGCTGAGACGGCCCCTGAAGGTCGCCAGTGGCGTCAGGTGCGACTACTTGGCCGCGCCCGACACCTTCTTCTTCTGCAGTTCCTTCGCCTCAACCTGAAGTTTCTCGGCCTCCTTGATGAGCGAGGTCTGCTTGGCCACGTCTTTCTCAAGCGTCGCCTGCACGCGCAGCAGCAGCCCCTTGTAGGTGACCGCTTCCATATAGTCGGGCTTGAGCTGGAGGGCCCGGTCGATGGCGACCAGACCTTTGGCGACGAAGTCCATCTTCTCAGCATCCTTGAGCCGGAAGTCGCGATAGGCCTTGTCCCAGTAGTAATTGGCGATCGTGTAGAACGCTTCGGGGTTGTTCGGTTCGATCTTGGCGCGCTCGCTGAGCGCCTCCATCGTCTTGCCGAATTCTTCCTGCCGGTTGTAGAAGCCGCCCAGCTGGAGGTAGACGGTCGGATCGTTGGGCCGAGCCGCCTTGGCCTTGAGGAGCGTCGCTTCGGCCTTGTCGTACTCGCCGGCATCCTCGTGGATCTTGGCGAGCTGATAATAGCTGGAGGTGTCCTGCGGATCGATCTGGATCATCTTTTCCACGATAGGCAGCGCCTGGGACGAATCGTTCAGCTTTTCCGGGCCGTAGGCCGAGACGAGAAACTCGAGCGCCAGTTTGCGAATTTTGGCGTCGCCCTCTTTTTCCGAGGCCTTCTTGTAGTATTCGACGGCCTTGGCGAGGTATTCGTCGTTTTCCTTCTCACCCTTGCGCGTCGGCTTGTACAAGTTGTCGTAGCTGTTGGCCAGGTAGAAGAGCGCCGCCGACATCTCCGGGTCGGACGTCACGGCCTCTTCGTACAACTTCGCAGCCTTCTTGTACTCCTGCTGTTGATACAGCATGTTGGCGTCTTTGAACGCCCGCTTGGCCTGCAACTTTCCGTACTGGCTACACGCAACCAGCGACAGGGCCGCCCCCGCAAGCATCGCGATGGATGCGACTCGCCAGATTCCCCTCAACATTATGTCCCCCTTACCCTGTGCGCGCCGCGCGACTTGAAGCGGCCGGAGCCGGCCATCGAATTCGAATCGACTGACACCCGGCCGCCACGCTCGCCACAAGGCCACATGGTCGCCGGATGGGTAACCCCCAAACCGAGTCAGTATAGTGAGCCGAAACCAAGTGAGTCAAGCGAACCGAGCCGTCTCCGATTAGGCCGAAACCTGCGGAATCCTTGACCGCCTGTCGAACCGGTCCCTATGATGGTGCCGGGGAGCAACCCGGCAACACTCACTATTGATTAGACACCACTTGTGATGATTCGATTCGAAGACCTGGTCCAACGCGCCCAGGCCTACATCCCGGAGGCCGACGTCGAGCAACTCCGGCGGGCGTACGTGTTCTCGGCGTTCGCCCACAAGGGACAGGTCCGTCGGTCGGGAGAACCCTATCTGATCCATCCCCTCGAAGTGGCGTATCTGATGGCGGATCTGAAGCTCGATCCCGCGGCCATCATCGCGGGATTGCTGCATGACGTGGTGGAGGACACGCTGACCACGGTCGAGCGGATTGGCGAACTGTTCGGCCCGGAGGTCGCCCACCTGGTCGAGGGGGTGACCAAAATCAGCGCGATCCCGTTTGCGTCGAGCGCCGAACGCCAGGCCGAGAATTTCCGCAAGATGCTGCTGGCGATGGTCGACGACATCCGGGTCATCCTGCTGAAGTTGTCCGACCGGCTGCACAACATGCGGACGCTGGGCCACATGCCCGAGGAGAGCCGCCTTCGGACCGCGAGGGAAACGCTCGACATCTATGCCCCGATTGCGAACCGGCTCGGGATGAGCCGCTGGAAGAACGAACTCGAGGATTTGTCGTTCCAGCATCTGGAGCCGGACGCGTACGCCTCGCTCAAGGTCCGCGTCGAGAAGCGCCGCAAGTCCACCGAGGGCATGGTCGACGAACTGCTTCGCACCGTCGAGGCCAAGGTTCGCGAGGCCGAGATTCCCATCATTGCGATCGACGGACGGATCAAGCGGCTCTACAGCATCAACGAAAAACTGAAGCGCCAGAAGATCGAACTGGAACAGGTCTACGACTTCCTGGCGGTCCGCATCATCACCACCAGCGTCAAGGACTGCTACGCCAGTCTGGGCATCATTCATCACGCGTGGCCTCCGGTGCCGGGGCGCATCAAGGACTTTATCGCGATGCCCCGTCCCAACGGCTACCAGTCGCTGCACACGTCGGTGATCAGCCCGTTGGGGATTCCCTTCGAAGTGCAGATCCGGACCGAGGAGATGCACCGTCAGGCCGAGGAAGGCATCGCGTCGCACTGGAAGTACAAAGAGGGCCGGGTCGGCGCGGCCAACGACGAACGCTACTTCCAATGGCTTCGGCAGTTGCTGGAGTGGCAGCAGGAGGTGCGCGACCCGCAGGAGTTCATCCAGAACCTGAAGGTCGATCTGTATCCGAGCGAAGTCTACACGTTCACGCCGAAAGGGCAGGTGAAGTCGCTTCCGAGAGACTCGTCGGTGATCGATTTCGCGTACACGATTCACACCGACGTTGGCCACCGATGCATCGGCGCCCGCATCAACGGCAAGATGATGCCGTTGCGCACGCGCCTGCGGAACGGCGACATCGTCGAAATCGTCACGAGCCCGAAGCACCTGCCCAACCGTGACTGGCTCAACTACGTCGTCACCGCCCGCGCCCGCAACAAGATCAAACAGTTCCTGCACGGGGAAGAAAAGGCACGGGCGGTCGACCTGGGCCGGAAGCTGCTCGAGAAGGAGGCGCGGCGTTTCGACGTCAACCTGAAGACGCTGTTCGACGGCGACCTGCTCGATACGATCGCGCCCGAGTGGGGCGTGCCGAAGGCCGAGGACCTGTTCGCGGCGATCGGGTACGGGAAGGTCGGAGCCAGGCAGGTGCTCACCAAGGCGATGCCCGCCGATTCGCTCAAGGAGAGGAAGGAGTCGCCAGTCGCGGCGGCCGTCAAGCGCGCGATAGGGTTGGGCGGCGACCAGATCAAGGTGCTCGGGGCAGACGACTTGCTGATTGTGCGGGCCCGGTGCTGCAACCCGATTCGCGGCGAGAAGATCGTGGGCTACATCACCCGCGGCAAAGGCGTGTCGGTCCACGCCGCCACGTGCCCCAACGTGACCAACCTCCTCTACGATCCCGAACGGCGGATCGACGTGGATTGGGACAAGGGCCAGCAGCCCGGGCGGTACACGGTCCGGCTGAACATCGAGGTCGAAGACCGGAAGGGGATGATTGCCGAGGTCAGCGCGCGCATTACCGGCGTCAACACCAACATCATCGACATCGACGCGCGCATCGACGAGGCGCAGCGGGGCTGGATCAAGGTCACGGTGGAAATCAGCGACCTGAAACACCTCGAGAAGGTCATCAAGTCGCTCAAGGGCGTAAAGGGTGTCATGGCCGTCGATCGCTCTCGCGCGGTGCCGACGGGGAGCGGGCCGAGCGGGATCTGAAGGGGAAGGCGCGAGCCGGGCCTTACAGGACGGCGACGACCTCGATCTCGACCCGCGCATCGCGCGGGAGCCGCGCCACCTGGACGGTGGAACGGGCCGGGGCCGGCGCGGTGAAGTACTCGGCGTAGACGGCGTTCATCGCGGCGAAATCACCCATGTCGGCCAAAAAGACGGTCGTCTTGACGACGTGGTCGAACGACGTGCCGGCGGCCTTCAAGACGCCCGCGATGTTGGCGAACACCTGACGCGTCTGCGCGGTGATGTCGCCGGCCACCACGATCTCGGTGATCGGGTCGAGAGGAATCTGCCCCGACGCAAACAGGAGGTTGCCCGCCTTGATGGCCTGCGAATACGGGCCAATCGCCTGCGGGGCATCGGTGGTGCTGATGGCATGACGCATGGGAGTTCCCCCTTCGGCCGTTCACCTGTTCGCGGCCGCGCCCTCCGCTGGAGACGGCGGCGGCCCGATCAGGCGGCCTTGACGACCTTCTGCGAGCGCAGGCACCGCGTGCACACGCGCATCCGCTTGACGCCGCCATTGACCGACGCGCGGACGGTCTGGAGGTTGGGCTCGAACCGTCGCGGCGACACATTGTGGGCGTGGCTGACTTTGCGCCCCATTACGGGGCCCTTGCCGCAAACTTCACATCGCTTGGCCATACGTCATCACCTGGCGCCCGTTGGTGCAGCAGTCCTCAGCGACCGCTGGCCACGCAGGGCGGAAACTCCGATCATACCACGAGTGTTGGCTGTCTTTGGCCAAGAGGTCGGACACGTGCCGATCTGGCTGGCCCCGGTTGTCAGGTTGCGGGGGGCGTCGTGGCAGCTCGTCTTACGGAAGAATGATGGAACGCCCCTGGTCGCCCGGCGGGAGATCGACGGCTGCGGCCGAATCGCGGCTGGCCATCGGTCCCATGCGGCTGGCGATTCGCCCGGCCAGGTCCAGAAAAACGGTCCTGGTGTCCGGGGCGGATTTGTCCACGCTCCGGGCCAGCCGCCCGATGCGACGAAGCGTGGCCGCCGCGTCGCGAGCAAACGCGGTGGGCCTGTCCCTGCCCAGTTGATCGAGGACCGTGCGCAGTTCGCCGGCGATACGCTGAGCGGGCAGCGAGCCCGGGCGCTGTTCGTAAATCAGGCCCTTGGCTTCGGTGTCGTAGGTCGACGCCAGCGCGTCCGCGGCATCGGCCACGTCGATATCCCGCGCCGCGTCCAGGCCGTCGCCACGAAATCGCGACGCCAGCGAGATGCACAAGATGAACAGGCGCTGTTGTCCCTCGGTGAGCCCCCCCATGGCCGGCACCACCATCGACATGTCCTGCTCCTGCTGCCGCCGGACCACCGCAGGCGGGTGGATCTTCGACGAGGCCAGAAAGGGGCAACTGTCGGGGCAGGCCATCACCACATGCCGTTTCGTGCCGCAGCACACCGGGCAAATCTGGGCACCAAGGGCCGGGCAGGCCCGCCGTGCCGGTCGGGCGTCGCAGGATGGACAGCGCATCGGACCAGCGTGACACGGGGTCGGGGTTCCGTCAACCGCGCACGTTCGGCGCACGTCCGGGTGGTCAAATGTGCACGGTTGTCCCCGATTCGCCGCCCAACCCAGGCCTGTCCACTTTCGTGGGCGGTTGAATCCGTTTTCGAGGACAGGTGGATTTCTTGCGAAGATGAGTAGAACCGTTGGTTGATCTCCGGCGTCTAACATCTTGACGCGACAAGAATGGCCGAGATCAGGTTGCCGGGATAGGTCCAGCAACACGAGTCTTTGCAGGCAGTTAGCGATGGAAATGGCCCAGACCGAGGGGCGCTGTCGCGACGGCGCCGCGAGCGCCTGGCCCACGGGCCCCCTGGGGGGCCGCGGGTGGCGGGCAATAACGTGCCTGCAAGGCTCTGGCGACGGGAAAAAGTTGACAGTGGGGGACGACCCCGCTACAATGGCAGATTCTTTGCAGGGGTGTTGCGGGAATAGAGACCCTGACGTCCCAGGATGACGCGAAAGGAGCGTCGGACACCATGGCAACCACAAGCGCAACAGCAAAAGGCACGAAGACCGAACGCTACGGCGAGCTCAAGCGGATGCTCGAAGACCGTCGTCGTGAGATCATGAACGAAGTGCACGACAAGATTCGAGACGTGCGGACCGAGGGTTTTCACGGCAAGATGAGTGAAGTGTACGACGCCGGCGAGAGTTCCGAGGCCGATATTCAGGAAGACATCGAGTTCGCCCTGATTCAGATGAAGGCCGAGACCCTCACCCGGATCAACGAGGCGCTTGCGCGGCTCGAGGAGGGCGCCTACGGCGACTGCTTCGAGTGCGGCGACGAGATTGCCCAGCAGCGGCTGCGGGCGCTGCCCTTCGCGGTGCGGTGCAAGGACTGCGAACAGGCGCGCGAGAATGCGATGCACCGCGAGCGGTTGATGGCGCAGCGCTCAGCCTCCTCGTCGCTCTTCTTTGACATCTCCAACTAACTACGGCATCCTTCAGGCGGGTTGTCGGCCGTCGCGGCCGTGACCCGCCTATTTCTTTGTCTCTTCACGACGGCCAGGCACGGCAGTTGCGGTTGCTGCGTCCTGTCTGCCAAGAGGGGTGCGGATGAGCGATGTACTCGACAAGCCGTCGATCGAGGATGTGATCGGCGGCGACAAGGCCCTGTTGATTCCGCCGGATCTTCCGATTCTTCCGCTGCGCGACACGGTCCTGTTTCCCAATTCGTTCATGCCGCTGGCCGTAGCCCGGGAGAGTTCGGTCAGGCTGATCGACGATGCGATTGCTTCGGGAAAACTGATCGCGGTGGTGACGCAGCGCGACGCCAGCGTGGAAGAACCGCGAGCCGAGGACCTGTTCGGCATCGGCACCGCCACCCACATCCACAAGATGTTCAAGCTGCCCGACGGCAGCCTTCGCCTGATTGTGCAGGGGTTGGCGCGCGTCCACCTGGACGGCCTGATGGTCACCGAACCGTACTTGCGCGGGATGGTTCGGCGTGCCGACGAAACCACGCGCGACGACGACGGGCTGGAGATCGACGCGCTCCAGCGCAACATCAAGTCGAACTTTCAGCAGGTGGTGTCGCTCTCGCCGCTGCTCTCCGACGACCTGCAGACGCTGGCCCTCGGCATCACCGAACCCGGGCGTCTGGCCGATTTCATTGCGTCAAGCCTCAGCACGATCGGGACCACGACCAAGCAGGAAGTGCTCGAGACGCTCGATCTGCACGAGCGGATGGTCCACTTGAACCGGATTCTAATCAAGGAGCTGGAGGTGCTGGAGCTCGGCTCCAAGATCCAGTCCCAGGTGCAGT
The DNA here is from genome assembly GCA_037133015.1 of Acidobacteriota bacterium. Classification (GTDB taxonomy): domain Bacteria; phylum Acidobacteriota; class Vicinamibacteria; order Vicinamibacterales; family JAKQTR01; genus JBAXOX01. The sequence goes on along the minus strand of JBAXOX010000015.1, from coordinate 67,254 downwards.
CTGAGGTCGGCAAGAACCAGCGCGAGTACTTCCTTCGCGAGCAGATGAAGGCGATTCAGAAGGAGCTCGGCGAGGGAGACGATCAGGCGAAAGACATCGACGAACTGCGCGACAAGATCGCGGCGGTCGGGATGCCGGAGCCCGTCAAGAAAGAGGCGCTGCGGGAACTCGAACGCCTGTCGCGGATGTCGGCGGCGGCGGCCGAGTACACCGTGTCGCGCACCTACATCGACTGGCTCGTGGCCCTGCCGTGGGTGGCGCGCACCGAGGAGACGATCGACCTGGCGCACACCAAGCGCATCCTCGACGCCGACCATTCGGATCTCGAAAAGGCCAAGGATCGCATTCTGGAATATCTGGCCGTGCGCAAGCTGAAGCCCGACATGAAGGGGCCGATCCTGTGCTTTGTCGGCCCGCCCGGCGTGGGCAAGACGTCGCTCGCCAAGTCGATTGCCAGCGCGCTCGGGCGCAAGTTCGTCAGGATTTCGCTGGGCGGGATGCGCGACGAGGCCGAGATTCGCGGCCATCGGCGCACCTACATCGGCGCGCTGCCCGGGCAGGTGATCCAGGGCCTCCGGCGTGCGGAGTCGAGAAACCCGGTGTTCATTCTCGACGAGATCGACAAGCTCGGATCCGACTTCCGTGGCGATCCCGCCTCGGCGCTGCTCGAGGTGCTCGACCCCGAGCAGAACAACACGTTCCGCGATCACTATCTCGACGTGCCGTTCGATTTGTCCGAAGTCCTCTTCATCACGACGGCCAACATTCTCGATCCGGTGCCGCCCGCCCTCCGCGACCGGATGGAAGTGCTCGAACTGCCCGGCTACACCGAAGAGGAAAAACTCAAGATCGCCCGCGAGCACCTGGTGGCCAAGCAGGTGGAAAACCACGGCCTCACCGGCAAGGTGGTCACCTTTACCGATCGCAGCCTGAGCACGGTGATCCGGGGTTACACCCGCGAGGCCGGCGTGCGTAATCTTGAGCGCGAGATTGCCGCGATCTGTCGGAAGCTGGCCCGACGGCATGCCGAGGGCCACACCAAGCCGGTGACGGTGACGCCGGCGGTTGTGCAGAGCCTGCTGGGGGCTCCGAAGTTCATCGACGAGGAAGTGAAAGCGCGGACCAAGGCTCCTGGCGTGTCGATCGGCCTGGCGTGGACGCCGGTGGGCGGCGAGGTGCTGTTTATCGAGGCGTCGCGGATGAAGGGGACCGGCTCGCTGACGCTCACCGGCCATCTGGGCGACGTGATGAAGGAATCGGCGCGTGCCGCCTTGTCGTGGTGGCGCGCCAACGCGGGGCGCTTCGGCGTGGCGACGGATTTCTTCCACGACGCCGAGATCCACCTGCACGTGCCGTCCGGCGCCATTCCGAAAGACGGACCCTCGGCCGGGGTCGCCATGGTGACCGCGCTGGCGTCCGAGATTCTGAAGCGGCCCGTTCGCGGCGACCTCGCCATGACGGGCGAGATCACGCTGAGCGGGCGCGTGCTGCCGGTGGGCGGCATCAAGGAAAAGGTGCTGGCCGCTCGCCGCGTCGGCCTCCGGGAGGTGATTCTCCCGCGGCAGAACGAGAAGAACATCAACGAGGACATCAGCGAGGATCTGCGCCGGGACCTGAAGGTCCACTTCGTCACGACCATCGACGAGGTGCTCGCGCTGGCTCTGCCAGACAAGAAGGCGGCCGTGGCACGACGGGCGGCCCCGCCCGCCCGAACCAGGAAGCGGGGGCGGAGCTAGAGCGGCGGTTCGCGCCTCGTGGTGGGTCGACGGTTGGATTTCGGCATCTGGTCCGGCGCCTGTCCAGGCCAGCCAGGAAGCAACGCTCGTGAAGCTGGTCTATTCGGATCGCTATCAGGTCGACATCGGCGCACACGTGTTTCCGACGGCGAAGTACCGCATGGTGCGCGATGCCGTCCTGTCGCGAGGTCTGGCTGCCGCGTTCGATCTGCTCGAGCCCGTCGAGGCCTCGTGGGAGACGCTGGCCCTGGTCCACGACGTCGAGTATCTCGACAAGACGCGCCGGGGAACCTTCCGGACCTCTGAGCTCGCCCAGCTCGAGCTGCCGTGGACGGCGGCCGCCGCCGAGGGCTTCCGCATCATGATCGGGGGCACCGTGCTGGCCGCACGTCTGGCGGTGGCCGAAGGCGTCCGGATTGGCCGGCAGCATCCAGCCGTCGCCCCCCACACCTCGGCGCCGCTCGCAGCGGCCGCGAATCTGTCCGGGGGATTCCACCACGCGTTTCCGTCGCACGGCGAGGGATTCTGCCTCTATAACGACATCGCGATCGCCATTCGCGCCTTGCAGCACGACGGCACGATCGTGCGCGCGGCGGTGGTCGACTGCGACGTGCATCAGGGCAACGGGACCGCGTTCATCTTCGACGGCGACGCGAACGTCTTTACCTTCTCGATGCATCAGGAGAACAATTATCCGTTCATCAAGCCGCACAGCTCGCTCGACATGGGCCTGCCAGACGGTGCGGGCGACCGCGAGTACCTTCGCGTCCTCGAGCACGCGCTTCCCACGGTGATGGCGTCGCGGCCCGAGTTGCTCGTGTACGTGGCTGGCGCCGATCCGTTTATCGAAGACCAGCTGGGCGGACTGAACGTAACCGCGGAAGGACTCGCACAGCGCGACCGCTTCGTCTTCGAAGCCGCGCGCGCGGCGAGAGTGCCGGTGGTGACCGTGCTGGCGGGAGGCTACGCCAGGCGCGTCGAGGACACCGTCGCGATCCATGCGGCGACCATCGCCCAAGCCGTTGGGCTGGCCGCCGGCTAGGCTGCCGGGCGGCTAGGCCGGCTCGGGCCAGTTGCGGCGTTCGAGGAACGTGATGGGCTCGAGATGCTTGCCGCGCGGATACTTGCGGGCGTCTCGTCGCGACGTCCACAGCAGCACCGGACCGGCCGCGCGGTTCATCCAGCGCGTCAACGCGCCGAACTCGTGCTCCATGTCCTTCCGCAACGCGCGGATCTTCTGGCTCAATTCGCTGTTGGTGTCGCGAAGGTACTTCTCCATCGCAAAGAGCGCCGCGCCATAGGACCGGCTCAGTTCGCGCCCGCTCTGCGCGTGCCGCTCCCGGACGCGCGGATCCGGATCGTCGTGATACCGCTTCCAGCCTTCCATCATCGTCTTGGCCAGCCGATACACGCTGGGGCCGTTCTTCTCGAAGTCGTACCGGAACGCCCAGTCGAGCCACCGCTTCGAGCTGTCTCGCGGGATGGCCGCGTGCTCGAAATTGAAGCGATCCTGCCCGTGGATGTCGGCCAGATCCACGTCGATCAACCGGCCTTCACTCGCCATCTCCTCGTAGAGCGGCGTGCCGGGCACCGGCGTGTAGAGCATGAACTGGTGGAAGTCGGTGTCGTGCGCCACCGCGTGCTCGATCTCGGACTGGATGTTTTCCGGCGTGTGGTGTTCGAGGCCCACAATGGTCGATCCGAGCACGCCAATGCCGTGCGCCTGGAGCTGCTTGGTGAGTTCGACCGTGTCGGCTCCCTGGAGTTTGCTGTAGCCGCTCTGCTTCGCCTCAAGGCCCATCCAGATCCAGGCGACGCCCAGCTCGACCAGCTCCCGCATCTTGTATTTGCCGATCGCATTGGCCGACGAGAAGACGTAGAGCGACCAGGCTTTGCCCTTCGCCTTCATCTGTTCGAGCAACTCCATGGCGCGCTCTTTGTAGAGCAGGAAGTTCTCGTCCATCACGAAGAAGGCTTTGACGCCGAGCGCGGCTTCGGCTTCCGACATGGCGTGGAAGATCTCGGCGCCCTTCTCGAAGAAGTTCGTCACCTTGCCCTTGCCACCGAAAAACGCAGACGTCGTACAGAAATTGCAGCCCATCGGGCAGCCGACCGACGGGATGATGGTCGCCGCCGGGCTGCCGCCGCCCTGCGGCCCTGACAGGCCCATGATGCTGAACCCGAACGACGACGAAATCACCGGATGGTTCACCGGGACACCCGGGTCTTCGCCAAGAAACGACCGGAACCAGGACACGCCTTCGCCCTTCACGATGTGATCGGCGTCGATCATGTGCTGGATGCCGGGGATGGCGGTCACGTGCCCGCCGACCACGATGGTCGAGTCGGGCGAGTGCTCACGAACCAGGCGGCACATCTCGCGGATCTTGCCGACATTGACGATGATGCCGGACAGGCCGACGATGTCGTAGTGCTCGGCCTTGAGCTCTTCGACGAACCGTTCGCGGGTCGGAAAATCGAGCACCGCGCACGGCGCGGAGATATTGTGCTGGATGAACATGATGCCCCACGACCGATGGAACAGGCGAAGGGAGAAGGGCCCCTGCTCGCGCGTCACCTGGTTGTGGTACAGCTCCATCGGGTTGATGGCTCGGCTCCCGAACTCATCGTCCTGGGCGTAGGGCCCGAACACCGACGACAGAAGGATACGTGCCTGTGTGCCTTTGGGATGTTGGTGCATGAGTCGTCCGAGCCTTTGCGCGCGCGTCAGCGCGCAGCCGCGGCCGTGCCATGTCCGGACATGGACGCGACCAGATGATCAGCCAGAAGCCCCGAGCGAACGGGCGACCAGTTTCACCCTTTCGCGATGAGTTGCGGGGGAGGGAGCATCCCATCATACGCCGATTCGGTCGACCGTGTGCGCGCTTGTCGCGCCCCCCAGATGGCGCGACAGGGCCGGGACACCGCGAGAGGACGAATGCGCGTTGGGTCTGGCGTCGCGTTTAGATGAGCGTGAGACCCCAGGCCGTCTTCAGGTCGATGATGTCGCCGCGACGCACCATCGCACGGGCCTCGTCGACCGAGAACGGCTGCACCCGGATATCCTCGTCCTCGTCTTTTTCGGCGGCCGGGCCGTCGGGGCGCGGGGCGCGCAGGCCGTCGAGCCGATAGTAGTTCATCACTTCGGTGCAAAAGCCCGGCGTCGGGTACCACGCGCCGGCGAAGGTGACGGTGGTCGGCACGAGCCCGATTTCCTCCTCGCACTCGCGTGCGGCAGCCGCCACCGGATCCTCGCCAGGTTCGAGACTGCCGGCCGGCAACTCCCAGATCCACCGGTCGAGCGCGTAGCGGTACTGCCTGATCAGGACGATGCGGGCGTCGTCGAGAAGGGGGATGAGCACGACCGATCCCGGATGGCGCACCAGTTCCATCGCGACGGTACGGCCGTTGGGCAGCGTCACCCGATCCGTGGTCACGCTGAAGATCCGGCCGGTGAATCCGGTCGTCTGGGAAAGCCGTATGCCGCGCGGTTCGTCCATGATCGTGGCGCCTCGTGTGCCTACTCCGACGTGTCGACACTCGCCTCGAAGCGCTCCACGATGTCGTCGATCACGCTCTGCAGATCCTCGGGGAGCGGCGCGATGAATTCCATGCGGCGGTCCGGTTCGGACGGGTGCGTGAAGGCGAGCCGCATGGCGTGCAGAAACGGCCGCTCGAGGCGCAGCACCGGACGCAGGTGCCCGGCGACGTGGCGTTTGATGCCGCCGTAGAGGGCGTCAGCCACGATCGGATGGCCGATGGCGCTCAGGTGGACCCGGATCTGGTGCGTGCGTCCCGTGTAGATCGCCACGTGCAAATACGAGACGCCGCGCAGGAACCTGGCTTTGGTGATCCGCGTCACCGCGGTCCGCGCGCGTTTGGCCCGCGCCGACATCTTCTTGCGGTCGTTGGGATCGCGCCCGATGTCGGCTTCGATCCGCCGGCCTTGCTGCACCTCGCCCCAGACCAGGGCCACGTATTCCTTTTCGACCTCTCGATCCTGGAACTGCCGCGACAGTTCCTGGTGGGCCGCGTCGTGCTTGGCGACGACCATCACGCCCGAGGTCCCCTTGTCGAGCCGATGCACGATGCCGGGCCGCAGTTCGCCGCCCACCCCGCTCAAGTCGTCCACGTGGTGCAGCAGCGCATTCACCAGGGTGCCAGCCGCGTGGCCAGGGGCCGGGTGCACCACCATGCCCGCCGGCTTGTTCACGACGATCAGGTCATGGTCTTCGAACAGGACGTCGATCGGCAGGGCCTCGGGGGCTGGCGTGGCCGGCGACGGGTCGGGCACTTCGACCATCACCACGTCCCCGAGTCGAACCTGGTAGTTCGAACGGGCGGCCTTGTCGCCGAGTCGAACCTGGCCTTCCTTGATGAGGCGCTGGATCTGGGATCGCGACTGGCCGGGGACGAGCGAGACGACGAATTGATCGAGGCGCAGACCGGCCTGCTCGGCGTCGACGGTGAGCTCGAAGTGCTGCATGGTCGGGTCAGCGCTTCCGTTTCCGCGAAGCGCCCGCCGCGTGCGGCGTCGGCGGAGCCGGCGCGACCGCCTTCGTCCGGGCGAGCACCGCGAGCATGACGATGGCCAGCGGCACGAGTCCCAGCGAGATCAGCTGCGAGGTCGACCATCCCAGGGTCGCGCCGCGCGGATCGCCGCGGAAAAACTCAATCCCGAAACGCGAGATCGCATAGAGCAGGATGTAGACCCAGAACGTCCGCCCGTCGAACCTTCGGCCGCGACGCTCGGTCCCCAGCAGCAGGAACAAGATGAGGGATTCGGCCGCCGCGTCGTAGAGCTGCGTCGGATGCAGCGCCAGGTGAAGCGGGGTGCCGACGTTGGACGCGGCGAACGCGTCGTTGAAGGTGATGCCCCACGGGAGCGTCGTCGGCAGGCCGTAGCAGCAGCCCGCCAGCAGGCATCCCATGCGGCCGACGACGTGGCCGAGGGCGATGCCCGGCGCAATCGCATCGGCGGTGGCCCACACCGGAAGACGGCACCGCCGGACGTACCAGAGTCCTACCACGAAGGCGACCAGCAGCCCGCCATAGAACACGCCCCCCGATCGGGCCAGTGTCCATAGCTCGGCTGGCTGTCGGCGGAAGTAGTCGAAATCGACAATCAGCAGCAGCAGTTTCGCGCCGACCAGGGCCGAGATGATGATGTAGATGCCGAGGTCGAGCACGCGGTCGCCGTCGAGCCCGGCGCGGCGCGCCCGCGTCACCGCCAGATACAGCGCCAGCAGGTACGCCGCCGCCAGCAGCACGCCGTAGCTGTAGACGGTGAATGGTCCCAGTTCAAGAAGTCGTGGATACATGCCTGCCCGTTCCCATCATATCGATCATCATCGCGACGACGCCCAGCGTGATTGCCGAGTCGGCGACGTTGAAGGCCCAGAAGTGCCAGGTGCCGAAGATCACGTCCACGAAGTCCACGACGCTGCCCAGCGCGAGCCGGTCGATCAGATTGCCGACCGCGCCCGCCAGAATCAGGGCCAGGCCGAAGCGCGCGAGGCGTTCGTGGGTCGAGGTGCGGGCCGCGTACACGGCGATTCCGACGAAGGCCGCCGTCGCGACCAGCGCGAGCACCGCCGACTTGTAGGGAAAGTCGACCCCGTTGAGCACGCCGAACGCGGCGCCCGAGTTTCGCACGTGCGTGAGGTGCAGCACGCCGGGCACCACCGCCACCGTGTCGAAGACCGGGATGTGCGCGCGCACCATCGCCTTGGTGATCTGGTCGGCGGCCACGATGCCTGCCGCGACGCCGACTTCGAGTGCGCGGAGCCGAACACCGTGCGGCGAGACGACGGACCCGATCCCGACGCTCACCGGGCCGCGGCCCCGAGCGCATCCTCGCAACGCGGGCACACGCCTTCCGGGCCGGGCGCCGCCGAGACCGACGGCACGTAGCGCCAGCAGCGGTCGCACTTGGTGCCCGACGCCCGCGCGACCACGATGTGCACCGCACTGCCGTCGCTCTCGACGTACACCGCGCCATCAGTTGGCGTCTGGCCCGTGACGGGGGCACTGGTCTGATCGTCGACCTGCGAGGTGATGAACAACGCCGGCAAGTGCGCCCAATGGCTGGCCAGCAAGTCCTGCAGCGGACCCACGCCGCGCAGGTGCACCACCGCTTCGAGCGACTGGCCGATGGCTTTCGACTGCCGGAGCGTTTCGAGTTCGGCGTTGACCGCGGCCCGGACCTTGAGCAGGCGCGACCATTGCGCCACGAGGGCTTCGTCGGCGAACAGATGCACGTCCTTCGGAAACTCGGCGAGATGCACCGACTCTTCTCGCTCGCCCGGCAGGTGCTTCCAGTATTCCTCGGCCAGCACCGGCAGCACCGGCGCGATCAACCGCGCCAGACCGTCGGCGATCGCAAACATCGCCGTCTGGGCCGAGCGGCGCTCCCTCGAACCGGCGGCCAGCGTGTAGACCCGGTCCTTGGAGACATCCACGTAGAACGCGCTGAGATCCACCGCGATAAACGCGTTGAGCGCCTGGAAAATCGCCGGAAAGTCGTACGTCTCGTACGCGGTTCGAATCTCGTTCGCCAGTTGCCCGTAGCGTGCCAGGGCGAACCGATCGACCTGATCCATCACCATCGGCGGCACCAGATCGGTGGCCGGATTGAAATCGGCAAGATTGGCGACCAGGATCCGCAGCGTGTTCCGCAGCTTGCGGTAGGCCTCGACAATCCGCGCGAGGATCTCCGGCCCGAACCGGACTTCTTCGCGGAAGTCCACGCTCGCCACCCACAGCCGCAGAATCTCGGCGCCGCTCTGTTTGATGACGGCCGCCGGCGCAATGTCGTTGCCGAGCGACTTCGACATCTTCTTGCCCGCGTCGGTGACCACCATCCCGTGGGTGAGGACCTGCCGGTACGGCGCGTGGTCGCGCGTGCCAAGACCGACCAGCAGCGAACTCTGAAACCAGCCGCGATACTGGTCGTTGCCTTCGAGATACAGATCGGCCGGCCAGCGCAGTTCGGGATGCACCGCCAGCACCGCTTCGTGGCTCGATCCCGAGTCGAACCAGACATCGAGAATGTCCTGTTCGCGCTCGAACTCGGTGGCCTGGCACGACGGACACGCAAACCCCGACGGCACGAAGTCGCCGATGGGCCGCTCGTACCACGCCTCGGCGCCGTGCTGCTCGAACACCCCTGCCGCGCGTTCGATCAGGTCCATGGTGAGCGTGGCGATGCCGCACCGCGTGCACGTCACCGCCGGAATCGGCACGCCCCACGAGCGCTGCCGGGAAATGCACCAGTCGGGTCGTCCGGCGAACATCCCCTTCATCCGGTCGCCGCCCCAGGCGGGGAACCACTGCACACGCTCGACTTCCGCGATGGCCTTCGCGCGGAGGCCCGTCTCATCCATCCCGATGAACCACTGCGAGGTGGCGAGAAAAATCACCGGGTTGTGGCAGCGCCAGCAGTGCGGATACGAATGGTCGAAGCGCGCCTTCTTCCAGAGGCGGCCCGCCTCGGCCAGCGCGTCCTCCACTTTCGGATTGGCCTCGAACACGGTCAGGCCGGCGAAGCGTTCGACGTCGGCCAGAAACCGGCCGTCTCCGCCCACCGGCGCGTAGATCTCGAGTCCGTAGCGGACACCGGTCCGGAAGTCGTCGGCGCCGTGGCCGGGCGCGGTGTGCACGACACCGGTGCCGGTATCGAGCGTGACGTAGTCGGCGAGCACGCCGATCGAGGCGCGGTCGAACAGCGGATGGCGGAACTCGAGATGCTCAAACACCTTGCCGGGCACGCGGGCCACCGGGTCGGCAAACGTCTTGCCCAGCTCGGCAGACAGCGATTGGGCCAGGGCTTCGGCGACCACGACCACGCGGCCCTCGAACCGATACGCGGCGTACATCGCGTCGGGATGGAACGCCAGCGCCAGATTCGACGGAATCGTCCAGGGCGTCGTCGTCCAGATGAGTGCCGACACCGCCCGGTCCTTCAACGCCGGCACGCGCGCACCCAGTTCGGTGCGCGCCCGATCGGCCAGCGGGAACTCGACAAAGATCGACGGCGACGTGTGGTTCTCGTACTCGACTTCGGCTTCGGCCAGTGCGGTCTTGCAGTGAATGCACCAGTGCACCGGCTTCTTGCCCTTGTAGACCATGCCGCGCTCGACAAAACGCCCGAGCGCCCTGACGATGGCGGCCTGGTACCGGAAGTCCATCGTGAGGTACGGGTCGCCCCAGTCGCCCAGCACCCCGAGACGCTTGAACTGGGCCCGCTGAATGTCGATGAACCTGGTGGCGTACGCGCGGCACGCGCGGCGCAGATCGGCCACGCTCATCTCCGCTTTTCGCGCGCCGAGCTCGCGGACCACCTTCAGCTCAATCGGCAGGCCGTGACAGTCCCACCCCGGGATGTACGGCGAATCGAACCCCATCATCGAGCGCGACCGGACCACGATGTCCTTGAGCGTCTTGTTGAGGGCGGTGCCCAGATGGATGTCGCCATTGGCGTACGGCGGGCCGTCGTGCAGGATGAAGACCGGCCGTCCCCGGCGCGCGTCTCGCAGTTTGCGGTACAGATCGATGGCATCCCAGTGTTCCAGCATCTGCGGTTCGGTCACCTGCAGGTTGGCCTTCATCGGGAAGCCCGTCTTGGGCAGATTGAGGGTGGCTTTCCAGTCGGACATATTGATGCTCTTATTCTAGTGGGGACCGGCGGGTTTTCCACAGGCGGCCGGATGAAAGACGATCGTGGCGCTCCGGAGCGCGCGCACACGTGGATTTCCAGCCGTTTTCAGCGATGCCTGCGGAAAATGAATCGGTGCCCCTATAATGGCGGCACCGCATGATCCGTGGCGTGTTCTTCGACGTCGATTTTACCCTGATCTACCCGGGGCCTACGCTTCAGGGCCAGGGCTACGAGCATTTCTGCGCGCGTCACGGTGTGAGGGTGGATCCGTCGACGTTTCGGGCGGCGGTGGCGTACTCCGCGCCCATTCTCGACGAAGTCAAGGCGCACAATTACGACGCGCAGTTGTTTGTCGACTACACGTTGAGCATCATCGAACAGATGGGTGGCACAGGCCCGGCGGCGCGCGATGCGGCGCGCGAGATCTACGAGGAATGGGCGGAGTGCCGTCACTTCTTTCTCTATGACGACGTCGAGCCGGTGTTGCGGCAACTGGCGGCTTCGGGTCTGCGCATCGGGCTGATTTCCAACACGCAGAGGCCGCTGGACGAATTCGCCGCGCACTTCGATCTGCAGGGCCTCATCTCGGCGTCGGTGTCGTCGGCGCAGCACGGGTTCCTCAAGCCGCACCGCTCCATCTTCGAAGCGGCGCTGGCCGCCCTCGAGCTGCCTCCCGAAGACGCCATGATGGTGGGCGACAGTGTGAAGCACGACATCGAAGGCGCGCGCCAGGTGGGGATGCGCGCCGTGCTGGTGCGCCGGTCCGGCGCCGGACTGTCCAGTCCGCTGCAGCGCGCGCTGGCGGACGGGTACCACGACGTGCCGGTGATTCAGTCGCTGGCCGAACTGCCTGCGTTGCTCAGAGGTTGAATGGCCGATCCGCACCATCCCGCCCTCGCAATTCGCGCGCTCCATCACTTCGACGAATTCCGGCAGGTGATGGCGCTCGAAAGCGCGATCTGGGGCTACACCGACCCGGAGGACGCGGTCGGCATCCCCATGTTCGTCATCACGCTGAAGCGCGGAGGCCTGCTGCTGGGCGCCTTCGACGGCGATCGCATGGTGGCGTTCGTCTATTCGATTGCCGGAATCAAGCGCGGCCGCGCCACGCAGTGGTCTCACATGCTGGGCGTGTTGCCCGACTACCGCGGCACCGGCATCGGCCGCGAGCTCAAACTGGAGCAGCGGCGAGCCTCGATGGCGATGGGCCTCGACTTGATGGAGTGGACCTACGACCCGCTGCAAACCGTCAACGCGCATTTGAATTTCCGGCGGCTTGGCGTGGTCGTCGAGGAATACGTCGAGAACGTCTACGGCGATTCGAGCAGCCTCCTGCATCAGGGCAATCCGACCGACCGGTTCATCGCGCAGTGGTGGATGCGGTCGTCACGGGTTGAGTGCGCCATCGCCGCCCGAACGGATGCGGCTGCCGGAGCCGTGCCCGCGGACGCGAACTGGGGCGAGGCCCTGCCCGTCAACGCGCCGAGTCGCGGTGGCCGATGGATCGGATGCGGGGAGATTACGCTCGGCGCCGACGCGCCGTGGCTGACCGTCACCATTCCCGGCGGTTTTACCGAGATGCTGTCGGGCGACGCCGGTCTGGCCGGGGCCTGGCGACTGGCGACGCGGCAGTTGTTCGCGCACTATCTGGGCCGCGGGTATACGGTGGTCGATTTCGAACTCCACGCAAACCGCCAGCACGGCCGATATCTGCTGACCAATACGACCCGGCCGTAGCAACGCGTCGAGCACGCCGGTTGGCCTGGCCGAACGGCCCAGCGCCGCTCGGGCTCTGTAACCTCGTGCCGGACTTCTGAATCTGTAGGCCAGGGACGCGCGGTGGCCATTGCAGGCCACCCGCCCATTTCGAGAGGAAGGCTTTTCGCATGGAGATGACGATTTCATTCCCCGGCGGCGAACGCGTCGACGCCACATTCGGTCCCTATACCGTCCATACCGATCAGCCCGGGCCGGGCGGAGATGGGTCGGCGCCAACGCCCTTCGCCCTGTTTCTGGCGTCGCTCGGGACGTGTGCGGGGATCTATGTGGCGCGGTTCTGCACCCAGCGCGGCCTGTCGACCGACGGCATTCGCATCACGCAGCGGTCGGAACGCGACCCGTCCACGGGCCTGATCGGCACCGTCGGCCTCACGATCGACGTGCCGCCGACGTTTCCCGAAAAGTACCACGCCTCGCTCGTGCGTGCGGCAGAGCAGTGCACGGTGAAGAAACACCTGGAGCATCCGCCCCAGTTCAACGTCACGACGGTGGTGGCACCGGCGGTCTAACGCGTCGAGCGGCCAGTCCAGAGGCCATGCGGACGCCGGCGCCTGTGCGCCTCGGTGAACGTCAGCCCGGCGGCCAGGCCATCGGGCGCCCGCCCAGCAGGTGCAGGTGGATGTGGAACACGGTCTGGCCGGCCTCGCTGTTGCAGTTGAACACGGTTCGATAGCCGCGTTCGGCGAGTCCAAGCTCGCGCGCGATCGCGGCCGCCCGGCGGTGCATCATCCCAATGAGCTGTTCGTCGTCTGCGGCGACGTCGTTGAGCGTGGAGATGTGCTTGCGCGGCACGATCAGCACGTGGACCGGAGCCTGGGGGTTGATGTCGTGAAACGCGATCAGCGCCTCGTCTTCGTACGCCTTCTTGGCCGGCAGTTCTCCACTGACGACACGGCAGAATAAACAGCTCATCGGCACCTCATTCTCACTGTCGCCTTGCGACGACGACCCGCGGAATGCCCGCCAGATCGTCGCGCCATGCTACCACCGCCAGGCGCGGCTCGGCATCGAGGATCGCCTGCACGTGGCCCGCCTGACCGTGACCGATTTCGAACATCAGCCATCCGTGGACCGCCAGCCTGGCGGCGGCCATCGGGACGAGGCGCCGAATGGCGTCGAGGCCGTCGGTGCCCGAGGCCAGGGCGAGTGCGGGCTCGTAGTTTCGGATTTCCGGCTGCAACGCCGCGAGGTCGCCGGACGGGATGTACGGCGGATTCGAGACGATCAGATCCAGCGGTCCGGCGATCGCGTCGAGCAGGCTGGATCGCACCAGGTGTACGCGGTCGCCGACTCGGTGGCGCGCCACGTTGGCCGCCGCGATGGTGAGCGCGGCGGATGACATGTCGATGGCGGCAACCCGAGCGGCGGGGATCGCCAATGCCAGCGCGATGGCCAGGCATCCGCTCCCGGTGCCGACGTCGGCGAAGCGAACCACGGGCTGGGCCGGCCCGCGTTGGAGATTCGACGGCGGCTGATCAGGCGTCTTCGCGACGCGGGTCAGCGCTTCTTCGACGATGCATTCGGTTTCGGGACGGGGGATGAGCACGCCCGGCGCGACGGCGATCTCGAGGCCCCAGAACTCGCGGTGTCCGATGATGTAGGCGGTGGGCTCGCGGCGTTCGCGGCGGATGACGAGCGGCTCGAAACGCCGGGAGAATCCCACCGGCGCGGGTTCGCGCCAACTGGCGAGCAGGCGTCCTTTGTCCCATCCGCCGAGCGCGTGGCGGGCCAGCAGTTCGGCGTCGAGTGCGCCCTCGACCGGATCGATGCCGGCGCGATCCAGTCGCTGCCTGGCCTGCTGGATGATCGCGTGCAGGGTCTCGGCCATCTCCCGCATGCCTCACGACGACTCGTCGACCGCCGTCACTTCCTTCAGTTGCTCGGTGTTGTAGTGCGTCACCACCTGATCGATCAATTCGGTGACATTGCCGTCGAGCACGTCGGCCAGCCGGTGCGTGGTGAAGTTGATGCGGTGGTCGGTGATCCGGCTCTGCGGAAAGTTGTAGGTCCGGATTTTTTCGGAACGCTCACCGGTCCCGACCTGGCTGCGACGATCCTTGGCGATCGCCTCCTGCTGCTTGCGCATCTCCATCTCGTAGAGCCGCGCCCGCAGGACCTTCATGGCTTTTGCCCGGTTCTTGATCTGCGATTTTTCGTCCTGCTGCGACACGACCAGACCCGACGGAAGGTGCGTGATCCGCACCGCCGAGTACGTGGTGTTGACGCTCTGGCCTCCCGGCCCGCTGGAGCAGAACGTGTCGATGCGAAGATCCTTCGCCTCGATCGCCACGTCGACTTCCTCGGCCTCGGGCAGCACGGCCACCGTGGCGGTCGACGTGTGAATCCGGCCGCTGGCCTCGGTGGCGGGAACCCGCTGCACGCGATGCACGCCGCTTTCGTATTTCAGGCGGCTGTACACCAGCCGGCCTTCGATGCTGGCGACCACTTCCTTGGTGCCGCCGATGCCGTTCTCGCTGGTGGACAGCACCTCGACTCTCCACCCCTGTCGTTCGGCGTAGCGGGCGTACATCCGGAACAGGTCTGCGGCAAACAGCGCCGCCTCGTCGCCGCCGGTGCCAGCTCTGATTTCCAGGACGACGTTCTTTTCGTCGTTCGGATCCTTGGGCACCAGCAGGATCTTGATCTGGCTGATCAGGCCGTCGGCTCTCGTCTTGAGCGGCGGCAGTTCCTCGAGCGCCAGCGCCCGCATCTCCGAATCGTCGGTCCTGGCGAGTTCCTCGGCCTGCGCGATTTGCGATGCGACGTCTTTGTATTCGCGGAAGCGATCGACGATGAGCTCGATTTCGGCCAGGGCCTTGGCGTTGGTCCGGTACTGGGTGGCGTCCGACTGGACGGCCGGCGATCCCAGCAGGCCGAGCAACTCTTCGTATCTGGCTTCGACGGAATTCAGCTTGTCTAACATGTCCGATCCTTGTCAGCGGCGCGAATCACCAGCTAGCCTCCCGAGACCGGCGGCAGAAAGACCACTTCGTCGCCTGCCGCCAGCGCACGTGTAAATCGCGCGTACTCCGCGTTGACGGCCGCCGACAGCGAGGCGCGATGCGGCGCCATCGCCGGAAACTCCCCGGCCAATCCCTGCCACGCCTGCTCGACGGTGGCCCCGGCGGGCACCTCGCGAACCAGGTCGGCTGCGCCCGCGATATCCCGCAGGCCGGCGAAGAGGCGAATCGTCACCTGCATGCGCGCTCGTATGCGGCCTGGCGGGCCGCCGAATCCGACGGATCGGCTGTCGAACCTTCGATCCACGCCTCGCCGCCGTCGAAGACCTCGCGTTTCCAGATCGGCGCGATCTGCTTGATCCGCTCGATCGCGTAGCGGCAGGCCTTGAACGCTTCTGCGCGGTGCGGGGAGGCCGCCGCAATCGCGACGCTCACGTCGCCGGGCCGCAGCGTGCCGATCCGGTGATGCAGCGCCACGCGCGCCTCGGGCCAGGCGTCGGCGATTTCTGCGGCAATCACGCCGAATGCGCGCACGGCCAGCGGCTCGTAGGCCTGGTACTCCAGTTCGACCACGCGCCGGCCGAGGTTCTCGCCGCGCACCGTTCCGAGAAACGTCACAATCGCTCCATCCCGGCCGGGCGGCTGACCGTCACTGGCGGTGACCAGCCGGATCAATGCCCGCACATCCGGTTCGTCGAGCGTGATTCCCAGTGGCGTCTGCGGCATGTGAGTCAACACTTCAGTATAACAGGGCGAGGTTCGCTGGCCGGTATTCAGGCCCCCATCCCCGGCGCCCGGACTCCGCATCGCGCCCCGCCCATCCTGCGGAGGCGCCCGCGGGCGATTGTCAGCGTCCGTGTCGATACGCTAGAATCCGAGGGCTATGACCAACGCGTCCATACTGAATGCTCTCACCGGCCAACTGACCGAGTCGTCGTCGCGCGCGATCCGCGTGGCCAGTGTCCTGTTCCTGACCGTGCTGACCGCGGCGGCCGCCCAGGTCAGTCTTCCGCTGCCGTTTACCCCGGTGCCGCTCACGCTGCAGCCGATGGTGGTGCTGCTGGGCGCCGCGGCGCTCGGATCGAGGCTCGCGGTTGCGAGCCAGGTACTCTATCTGGCGGCCGGCGTCGCGGGATTGCCGGTGTTCGCGGCGTCGCCGCTGCTGTCGCACGGCGTCGCGCGGCTGGCCGGGCCCACAGGCGGGTTCCTGTTGAGCTACCCGTTGGCTGCGTGGGTGGCCGGGCGGTTGGCCGAGCGCGGCTTCGATCGGCGGTACCTGACGTCGGTGCTCGCGATGGCTGCCGGCCTCGTGGTGATTTTTGCAGGCGGGGTGTCGACCCTGGCGCTGCAGTTCGCGCCGGTGATGGGCGCCGGAGCCCTGCCGGCTGCGCTCGCCGCGGGCTGCTATCCTTTCATCGCCTTCGACGCGGTGAAATTGCTGGTGGCGGCCGCCATCCTGCCCGGCGCCTGGAAACTGATCGGACGGTAGACCGGTAGACCGGCGCGAGGCACGCGGGCCTGCAAGCGCGCACGCGGGCCGGCGTGCGGGTCGGCCCCTACTTCCGCACGAACACCAGGAAGAACTGATACGGGAGAAAGGTCTCGCGGCGGACCAGCTTCAATCCCGCCTTTTCCGCATCCCTCACGATCTGGTCCGGGTCGACGCGTTCCTCGAGCGGCGGCCCTGGGCCCAGCCCGTCCTTCCGGAAGTCCACCACACCCACGCGTCCTTGCGGTTTGAGCGACGTCGCCAGATTCCGCAGCAGCGGCACCGGGTCGCTGATCTCGTGGTAGGTGTCGACGACGAGCACCGCGTCGATCGCGCGCGCCGGTAACTTCGGGTCGGATTCGGTGCCCAGCACGGGCTCGACATTGCGCAGGCCTTCGCGCGCAATGCGCCGCCTGGTGGCTTCGAGCGCGAGCCGCTGAATTTCTTCGGCGTACACTTTCCCGTTGGGCCCCACGCGCCTGGCCAGACGAATCGTGAACCAGCCGCCGCCCGCGCCGAGATCGGCCACCACCGATCCTTCAGCCACGCCCAGCGCATCCATGATGGGCCCCGGCATCTGCCAGAGATCGCGGTCGGGTCCCTCGAGCAAGCCGAGGTCCTGAGGCGGAAACAGGCGCCCGTGCCGCACCCGATCCTGCGCCCCCAGATCGGCGACACCCATGGCGATCGCCGCCACCGCACACAAGGCTGCCGAGACCTGTATCCTGCTGAACATGAACGGGTTAATCCATCACGCCGAATCGATATATACTCGGCTCATGTTAGCAGAATTCTTTCCGAGCCTCCTCGAACTCATCGTCAAGACGTCGTCGGAATTGCCGCCCGACGTCCGCGCGGCCATGACGGCCGCGACCGCGCTGGAACCCGCCGACACGCGCGCCGGCCAGGCCCTGTGCATCATCAACGTCAATATCGATCAGGCGGCCGATGTCGAAGGCGCGATCTGCCAGGACACCGGCATGCCCACCTTCGAGATACACGTGCCCCGCGGCGCCGATCAACTCTGGATGGCCGACGAAATTCGAAAGGCCGTCGCCGAAGCGACCAAGCGCGGCAAACTGCGGCCCAACTCGGTGGATTCGATCACCGGCAAGAACTCGGGCAACAACCTCGGGCCCGGCACGCCCGTGATGCATTTCAACCAGTGGGCGTCGTCTGACGAGATCGAAATCAAGCTGCTGCTCAAAGGCGGCGGCTGCGAAAACTGCAACGCCCAGTACGCCGTGCCGGTGGAACTGGCCCATCTGGGTCGGGCCGATCGAAACCTGGAAGGCGTGCGCAAGTGCATTCTTCACGCGGTGTGGCAGGCGCAGGGCAAAGGCTGCGCGCCGGGCGCGGTTGGTGTGTGCATTGGCGGCGACCGCACCAGCGGCTATGCCGAGGCGAAGGCGCAGTTGTTCCGCACGCTGGATGACGTGAACCCGGATCCGCAACTGGCGGACCTCGAAGCCACCATCATGGGCACGGTCAACCGGTTGGGCGTCGGCACGATGGGGTTTGGCGGCACCACGACGCTGATCGGATGCAAGATTGCGGCGCTCAATCGCCTGCCGGCGAGTTTCTTCGTCTCTGTCGCCTACGACTGCTGGGCCTTCCGCCGTCTCGGCGTCGTGCTGGACGCCAACACGGGCGCCATCAAGCGCTGGCAGTATCGCGATCCCGCCAGTCCGCTTGTGCCGATGGCCGACCAGGCCGGCTTCAAGCGCACGGGCCGCGAAGTCGTGCTGACCACGCCGCTCACCGAGGCGCAGGTGCGCGCGCTCAAGGTGGGCGACGTGTTGCTGCTCAACGGCCGGATGTTTACCGGACGCGATTCGGTCCACGCGTATCTGGGCAAAAACGATCCGCCGGTGGATTTGAACGGCAGCGTGATTTACCACTGCGGGCCGGTGGCCGTGAAGGCCGGCGACGGGTGGAAGATGAACGCCGCGGGCCCGACCACCAGCATTCGCGAAGAACCCTATCAGGCCGACGTGATTCGCAAATTCGGCGTGCGGGCCGTGATCGGCAAGGGCGGCATGGGTCAGAAGACGCTGGATGCGCTCAAGGAGTGCGGCGCGGTCTACCTGAGCGCGATTGGCGGCGCGGCGCAGTTCTACGCGCGCTGCATCGAGCGGGTCGATGACGTGTCGCTGTTCGAATTCGGCGTGCCCGAAGCGATGTGGCACCTGCATGTGAAGGACTTCCCCGTGATTGTGACGATGGACTCGCACGGGAACAGTCTGCACAAGGACGTGGAAGCCGAATCCGGGAAAGCCCTGGCTACGCTGAACGCCTGAGCGGCAGCCCAGGCCGATACCCCCCGGACTCGGTCGCCGGGTCGAGAAGTTCTCGGGGTGACGTGTGTTCGATGAAGCACGTGGCTCCGAGCCCCGGGGTCTCGTGCTGCGATCCTGGTGTTCACGAGTTGATGCGAAAGGCGCAAGATGACTGAGTTGCCCTCCACCGCCGCTGCGGCGGCATTGTCCGCGCGTCCCCAGCCACCGCGCGCGTACCGCTGGCTGGTGCTGGTGTTCATCAGCCTGGCCATGTTCGGCAACTACTACGTCTACGATTGCATCGGCCCGCTGGCGCCGCTGCTCAGCAAGAACGGGTTTTCCGACTCGAGCATCGGATTGCTGCAAGCCATCTACAGCTTTCCGAACATCGTGATGGTGCTGGTCGGCGGGATCATCATCGATCGGATCGGCACCAAGAAATCGACGCTGCTCTTCGGCGTGATCTGTTTTGCCGGGTCGGTCGTGACGGCCTGGCCGGAGTTGCCGGCGCTGGCGCCGCTGGGCGTGGCGGTGAACGGGTTGCTCGCGGTCGCCGGGTCGGTGTTCGGCGTGAGCAGCGTGCCGCCGACCGTGGCGGTGATGGCGGCGGGACGATTGCTGTTCGGCCTCGGCGCCGAGTCGCTGATCGTGGCGGTGACCACGGCGATTGCGCGGTGGTTCAAGGGCAAGGAACTCAGTTTCGCCTTCGGCATCAACCTGACGATTTCGCGCCTGGGGTCGCTGCTCGCGCAGGTGTCTCCCAGTTGGGCGGCGTTCGCCTACTTCAACTGGGAAGGGCCGCTGGTCCTCTCGGTCGGGTTCGGCGTGTTCTGCATCGTCGGCGCGCTGCTCTACTGGGGGCTCGAGTCGATCGCGGCCAGGCGCTATGCGCTCGGGGACGCGGGGAAGACCGACAAGGTGGTGTTCCGCGATCTGTTCAGCTTCGGCCGATCCTACTGGCTGATCGTCCTGCTGTGCGTGACGTTCTACTCGGGCATCTTTCCGTTCCAGACGTTTGCGCAGAAGTACTTCATCGATGCGCGTGGGACGTCGCCCGAATTGGCATCCTGGCTGGTGGGGATGCTCACCGTGTTCGCGATGATCGGGACGCCGACCTTCGGCGCCATCGTCGACAGGATCGGCAAGCGGGCCTCGTTCATGTTCCTTGGCGCGGCGCTGCTGATTCCGGTCTACGCCCTCATCGGCTATACGGGTGTCTCGCTCTACGTGCCGATGGCGATGATGGGCATCGCCTTTTCGCTGATCCCGGCGGTGATGTGGCCGTCGGTCGCCTACGTGGTCGAAGACAGCAAACTCGGCACCGCGTATGGATTGATGACGATGATCCAGAACATCGGGTTGTTCGGCTTCAACCTGATGGTCGGCGCGCTCAACGACCAGGCCAAGGCCGGCGCGGCCAACCCGGCCGGGTACCACGCCGGGATGGTGTGGGCGTTCTCGGGCCTCGGGTTTGCGGCGTTGATGTTCGCGTTCCTGCTGCGGCAAAGCGAGACCGGGCCCCGCGCGCACGGACTCGAGACCATCAAAGCCTGATCGCGCCACTTCAAGCACGGGAGCGACATGGGAACGCTGATCAATGGCGCGTGGATGCTGGCAGCCCGGCCCGAGGGGAAGTTCAAGCCGGCCGATTTTCAATGGGTGGAGGAGCCCGTGCCGGACCTGGCCGACGGCCAGGTGCTGGTGCGCGTCATCTTCCTGTCGCTCGATCCGACCAATCGCGGCTGGGCCAACGCGACGGCCACGTATCTGCCGCCCATTCCGCTTGGCAGCGTGATGCGCGGTTTGGGCCTCGGCACCGTCGCCGCGTCGCGCCACCCGGGATTCGCCCCGGGCGACTACGTGCAGGGCATGGTCGGCTGGCAGGCGTACGCCGTGGTCGACGGCGCCGCGGTGACGCGATTCGATCGGCAGCCCGGCGTCGCACTTGATGCCTACCCGGCGGTTTTCAGCTTCATCGGCGCGACCGCGTACTTCGGCCTGATCGACATCGGCCAGCCGAAAGCAGGCGAGACTCTGGTGGTGTCTGGCGCGGCGGGCGCGGTGGGATCGCTGGTCGGGCAAATCGGCAAGATCCTGGGCTGCCGCGTCGTGGGCCTTGCCGGCAGCGACGAGAAGTGCGCGTGGTTGACGGGCGAGCTTGGCTTCGACGCCGCCATCAACTACAAGCGCGAGCCGGTGCTACGGAGGCTGCGGCAGCACTGTCCAAACGGGATCGACGTGTATTTCGAAAACGTCGGCGGCGACATCCTCGACGCCGTGCTGGCGCTCATCAACCACCGGGCGCGCATCTCGCTGTGCGGGCTCATTTCTCAATACAACGAGGCGGTGCCGCCGCCGGGGCCGCGGTTCTTCGGCAACGTGCTGCTCAAGCGGGCGCGGATCGAAGGATTCATCATCCTCGACTACGCCGCGAGATTTCCCGAGGCGTTCGCGGCGCTCGGCCAGTGGGTCGCCGAGGGGCGGTTGCGCTATCGCACCGACATCGTCGAGGGCCTCGACCAGGCGCCGGTGGCGATCAATCGGCTGTTTGACGGCGGCAATACGGGCAAACTGCTGATCCGCGTGTCGGCCGAGCCCCCGGCCTGAAGGCCAGCGCGTCGGCTACAATAGGATCTATGCCCAAGTCGACTGTTGCGATTTTGCGTACGCGCCCCGGGACCGTACTGCGCGACTACCACGAATTGATGAACCTGGCCCGGTACCAGGACGTGGTGGCGAAGGACGCGGACACGGCGCTCAAGGTGAATATTTCCTGGCACTTCTTTTTTCCCGGCAGCTCGACGGTGCCCTGGCAGCTCGACGGCGTGATTCGCGCGCTCAAGGCCGACGGTTACGATCCGACGCAGATCCACGCGTGCCATAACCGTACGGTGGTGATCGACGCTCACCTCGGCGAGCGCGAGAACAAGCAGGTGAACGTCGTCGAGGCGCACGGACTCAGGAACGTGCACCTCTACGAAGGCGAAGAGTGGATCGGGATCAAGGACGCGGTCGGCGACCTGACGAAGAAGTTCCTCTGTCTCAACGAGGTCTATCCGCAGGGCTTCATGATTCCGCGGCGGTTCATCGGCGAGAACATCATCCACTTGCCGACCGTCAAGACGCACATCTTCACGACCACCACCGGCGCCATGAAGAACGCGTTCGGCGGACTGCTGAACGAGCGGCGGCACTGGACGCATCCCGTGATCCACGAGACACTGGTCGATCTGCTGATGATCCAGAAGAAGATTCATCGCGGCGTGTTCGCGGTGATGGACGGGACGTTCGTCGGCGACGGCCCGGGGCCGCGCTGCATGATGCCGCAGGTGAAGAACGTGATTCTGGCGAGCGCCGATCAGGTGGCCATCGATGCGGTGGCGGCCAAGTTGATGGGGATGGATCCGCTCTCCATCAAGTTCATCCGGCTGGCACACGAGGCGGGGCTCGGCTGCGGAGACCCGCGCGACATCGAGATTGTCGGCGATCAGTCGGCAGCCGCCGAGAACTGGCATTTCGTCGGACCGTTCAAGAAGATGACGTTCGCCTCGCGCATGCAGCACCGGATCTACTGGGGCCCGCTCAAGAAACCCATCGAGTGGAGTCTCAAGACCGTGCTCGCGCCGTGGGCGTATATCGCCAGCGTGATGTATCACGACAGTTTCTGGTACCCGATGAACGCCGACCGCATGATGAAGGATGTGCTGTCGAGCGAGTGGGGGCGGCTCTTCCAGAATTGGGAAACGGCGGGTGCCAAGGCCGACGCCAGCGGCTATCCGGACGTCGGCGTCGCGCCCGCGGAAGTCCCGAGAATGGGCGCCCGCGCGTTCGGCAAGTCGTTCGGCGTGCTGGGCACCTGTGTCCGCGAAGCGCCCGAGTTCGCGAACAAGAAGCGCAAGGTGGTCGTGCGCTAGACGCGGCGCGCGTCGGTCAGTTGACGCCGCGCTGGTTGAAGAAGTCGGTGTACTTCCGGTCGGTGCCCTTGATGTGCGTGGTGAGCCACTCGCTCAGGAAGTTCATGACCTGGATCGACAGGCCCAGCCTGCCGGCTTCGAAATCCGCCGCGAACCGCGAAATCTCGCCCACGAATATTTCGTGCTCAGCCAGGTGCGCCGGGGCGTCCGGGTAGCTGTGTTGGGCAAACAGGTCTTGTTCGTACGAGAAGTGCGTCCGGGTGTAACGGGCCAATTCGGCAACGATGGTGCCCATCACCGCCTTGCTTTTTCCCTGTCCCATGGCCTCGTCGAGATCGTTGGTGAGCTGGATGAGCCGCTGATGTTCCTCGTCAATCCGACGGATCTTCACGCTGAGTTCGGGTTTCCACTGAATGAGCGCCATGACCGTACCCCTCCTTGGGCAGCGCGACCTGCGTGGGACCGCCGGATCGCTCGAGCAGGCCCACGCGGCTCGGATGGCTGTCGCAACGCACGTTCCCGGCGGATGTCCGCCGCGAAAATTAGTGGCGCAGCGAGTGTGCTCTCCGAAGACCCCGTGTGCTGGCGACGTCTCGACATCGAGGCACGACCCACTGGTCGGACCTCAGGCTAGAGCCCCGAGTGTATCGAATCAGCGACACGTTATTCAACCGATGCCCGTGGCGTCTGTGTTTCGAGCCACAGGTTGAACAGCCACAGTGACGCCGCCGAGGCGAAACCGATGCCCATCAGAATCATCCAGCCCATGGCATTGTTGGCCGGCACCAGTGCGAGCAGGCCATCGGGCTTGACCGTCGCCCCTTTTGCCATGATGTCGTTGAAGATATAGGCGCCGACCGGTCCGCCGAGCATCGCTCCGAGGGCCAGCGGCAGGTTCGCGTAGCCGAGGAACAGCCCTTCCTGCCCTTTCGGCGCGAGCGCGCCGATGTATTCGTACATCCGCGGCGAGGTGAACAATTCGCCGAGCGCGACCAACGCCACCGTCAGGATGATGAACACCGAGGCGATCGGCAGCCAGTTGGCCAGCAGGGCCTGCGGCCCGCCCGCCGCGTAGATGGGCGCGATGTTGATGAGCATCGCGACGCTGATGATCACGGTTCCGGCCACCATCGACCGAATCGGTTTCATCTTGCCCCAGGTGCTCGAGATGATCAGCTGAAAACACACGATGACAAACGGATTGGCCGCCGTGTAGAGATCCATGGCCGGGTTCGATTCCACCACGCGCTTCACGTAGAGCGGCAGCACGTTGTAGACCTGGTTATAGAGAAAATAGAAGCCCGTCATCACGATCAGGTAGAGCGTGAATCGGCCGCTCTTGAGCACGAGCACCATGTCGAGCAGAATCCGGCCGATCGATCGCCTGGGCTTGGCCGGGTCGGCCGCGGTCTCGGGTTCGCGATACGTGAAGAGCACGACGAAGAACGCCACGATCGACGCCAGCGTGGCCACGGCGAAAATCAGCGACAGGTTGGCGCTGCCGGCGGCTTCGCGTTCCGCGGTCGCCCAGCCGTAGATGCCCGCCACGACAATGACCGCCACCAGGAGCACGGCCGTAAACGCGCCGGTCGCGACCCAGATGTCGCGCTGGGTCCGGTTGGCCTGCGTGGTGCGGTGGACCAGCAGCACGATGCCGGCCGCGGCGAGGCCGCACACAGCCACCACCTCGAGAATCGTCGTCAGGCTCGAGCCGCTTCGCACCACGAACGCGGTGCCGCGCCCGAAGAGCGATCCGATGTTGATCACCATGTAGAAGATCGCGAAGCCCAGCGTCGCCCGCGAGCCGGCCGTCTTTTGCACCGTGCCGGAAATGCACGGCTTGACCACCGAGCCGCCAATGCCGATGAGCAGGATGGCGCCGACGATCATGGCGGCGTCGCGCGATCCGACTGTGACCTCAGGCCGAATGGTCTTGGCGAGCACGCTACCGCCGAACCACACGGGATAACCCATGAAGAAGTAGCCGATGGCCAGCAGGACACACGCGATGAGCAAGGCGCGGCGGAATCCAATCTGGTCGGCAATGGTGCCCGAGAGAATCGGGAGAAAGTAGACCAACCCCCAGAGCACCGTCGAATTGAGCGTGGAGGGCCAGTAGGCGCCGAATCCGAGCTGGCCCAGGTAGATGACGACGAAGCTCGCCATCGAGTAGTACGCGGCGCGCTCGAACAGTTCCGTGACGTTGGCGGTCCAGAATGATGCGGGAAAGGGCTGGACCGCGGCGTGGGTGGACGGTGCGACAGGTTGGGCCATGAATTCGGTCTCGTGACTGGAGTGACAACACCGACCAGAACAGCGACGCAAGGCAACCGTATCCTAGCCGGATTGGGACCCGGATGGAACTCCGTTCGCTACATTCTGAGTGCCGGGTCTGCCTTCGACGCTCCGACAGACTCAGGTTCGCCCCGAGCAACGTCGAGAGGCGACGCGCTCAGGCCAGGAAAGACCTGGCCTCCATGGAACCCACAGAGTGTGGCGTGGCGCGAAGACCGGGGCCTCCATGGAACCCGCAGAGCGTGGCGTGGCGCGAAGACCGGGGCCTCCATGGAACCCACAGAGTGTGGCGGGGCCCGAAGACCGGGACGTTATGGAACCCACAGAGGGTGGCGGGGCGCGCGGGTGGCGGTCCACGCACGCGGGCTGTCAGTAGAGCAGGTAGTTCGCTCGTATCCGGCTGAAGGCGGCGACGTCGCTCTCCCATGACGCCGCGATCTCGCGCGGATCGACACCCGATTCGATCTGCTGTCGCAGCCGCGACGACCCGGCCAGAATGTCGATCGGCATCTTGTCGGGCTCGTATTCGTACGGCGGCTGGCGCCAGGCGAAGCGCCCCGGATCCGACCGGTAAAAGGCCGTGAGCAGCGCGACGCCTGTCAGCACCGGCCGGAAGCGGTCCTTGTCGACCACGTGCGTCTGGCAGCCGCCGCACGTGTTGCGCGCGTGCTTCTGGAACGTCGGCTCGAAGACGGCTGGCCTGAATCTGGCTCCCGGCAGATCCATCGCATTCATGCCGGCAGCGAATCGCTCGGCGTCAATCCACGGCGCGCCGACCAACTCGAAGGGCCTGGTCGTGCCGCGCCCTTCCGAGAGCTGCGTGCCCTCGAACAGCACCGCACCCGGATACACAACCGCGGTGTCGAGCGTCGGCATGTTCGGCGAAGGCATCACCCACGGCAGGCCCGTCTCGTCGTGGTACATGGATCGCGACCAGCCCTGCGCGGCGACGACGGTCAGATCGGCCCCGATGCCGAATTCCTCATTAAAGAGCCGCGCCAGTTCCCCAATCGTCATGCCGTGCCGCATCGGGATCGGAAACAATCCCACGAACGACTCGAACCCGGGCTCGAGCATCGGGCCCTCCACGGCGAGGCCGCCTATCGGGTTCGGGCGATCGCAGACGACGACCGGCACGCCGTGCCGGGCCGCCGCGCGCAGGCAATTCGCCATCGTGTAGACGAATGTGTAGATGCGCGCGCCGATGTCCTGCAGGTCGACCACCAGGACGTCAAGGTTCTTCAGCATCTCCGGCGTCGGCTCCCGCGTGTCGCTGTAGAGGGAGTAAATCGGGACCAGGCGTCTGGCGTCGGAGGTGTGCGCCGATTCGATCATGTTGTCCTGCAGATCGGATCGGAAGCCGTGCTGCGGACCGAAGATTGCGCCCAGCGTCACCCCGGGCGTGGCGAATACGAGATCGGCGGCGTGATCCAGGTGTGCATCGACCGACGCGGGGTTGCAGACCAGTCCCACCCGCTGTCCAGCCAGGTCGTGCGACGCGAGTAGCCGGGTGAGTCCGACGAGGGTGACCATGCCAGGATTATAGCCGGGCGCCGGTGTATGCTCGTCTGCGATGGACGCGAGCGACACACTGGTGCCGGCCGGACCGCACCGCCGATACAACCCGCTGCTCGACGAATGGGTGCTGGTCTCGCCGCACCGGTCGGGCCGTCCGTGGCTGGGACAGGTTGAAGCCGCCGACGAACCGATGGGGCCGGCCTACGATCCGGTCTGCTCCCTGTGCCCGGGCAACAGCCGGGCGAACGGCGCGACCAATCCGCGCTACACGTCCACGTTCGCCTTCGACAACGATTTTCCCGCGCTGCTCGAACCGGCCGACGCCGGGTTCGGCGCCGGCGATGCGCGCTCGAGTGGTCTGTCGGGGTCGGGCGCTCGCGACGATCTGATTGTGGCCGAACCCCAGGCGGGCACTTGCCGAGTGCTGTGTTTCTCGCCCCGGCACGACATCACGCTGGCGCGGATGGCGAAGGACGGGATCCGATCGGTGGTGGATGCGTGGGCTGACGAAGTGGAACGGGCCAGCCGGATCGACGTTGTGCGCTACGTTCAGGTGTTCGAGAACAAAGGCGCGGCGATGGGCTGCAGCAATCCGCATCCACACGGCCAGGTGTGGGCGTCTGCGGCCGTCCCGACTCAACCGGCCAGAAAACTCGAGACGCAACGACGGTACTTCGCCGCGCACGGCGGCCGCGACTTGCTCGGGGACTATCTCGATCGCGAACTGCGCCACCAGGTTCGGATCGTGTGCCGAAACGACGCCTGGGTGGTGGTGGTGCCGTTCTGGGCAGTCTGGCCATTCGAGGTGATGGTGCTGCCGGTGCGGGCGGTGGGCGACCTGCGATCGCTGACCAGAGACGAACGCGATCAACTGGCCGAGGTGCTCGGCCGGCTCAACATCCGCTACGACAATCTGTTTGCCTGCGCGTTTCCGTATTCGATGGGGTGGTATGGCCAGCCGCTGGACGGGCGTGTGCATCCCGAATGGCGCCTGCATGCGGTGTTCTACCCGCCGCTGCTGCGATCGGCCAGGGTGCGCAAATTCCTCGTGGGGTACGAAATGACCGCCGAACCGCAGCGCGATCTGACGGCCGAAGCCGCGGCGGAGCGGTTGCGCAGCCAGTCGGAGGTGCATCACCTCGACCGTCCAGATCGGTAGCCATCGTCAGGCGGTCAGCGATGCAGCAGAGGACCCATGCCTGCATACAGGCGGTAGCGGCCGTCTCGGCCGACGCTCGCACCCGCCGAGATCGGGCCGAGGAGCGTTTCGACGATCATGCCGCCGCTGAGGTTCGCTTTAACTGAGGTTCCCGCCCAGCGCTCGAACACCGCGCCGGTTTCGACCCAACTGCCGAGATAGACGGATCCGGCCGCGCCCTGGGCGAATCGGTAGATCTGGTGCAGGTACCCGCCGACCGCCAGCCCGTAATTGCTGCCCCTCAGTTCGTCGATGTTGAGCGCTCCGAGGGCAAACGGGCCGCCGAGCGTGAAGGCGTTGACGCGCGCGGTGCTGCCGAACGATGAGCCGCCAGAGGCTCGCACAAAGATCCGGCCCGGACGGCTGACCGGGAACACGATCGATGTGTCGACTTCGCCAGACCAGAGATGATCCGGATCGGCGCGCGGGGCTTGCAGCGATTCCGCCGACAGGACTGCCGCCGTCTGCACGAAGCGCCGGAGCCGGGCGCGCGCGTACACGCCGCGTTCGGGGACCGTCGGCCCCGTCTGGCCGTCGTACGCGGCCTGGACGCCGAGGTAACGCTGCACGCCGTCGATCGACGGCAGCACCGGGTCGCCAATCAGCGTGTGGCCGTCGACGTGCTCGACGGTGTATCCGGCCCGCCACTCGATCAGGTTGCCCAGCACAAACCCGGCGTCCACGCCAGCCTGATACGCCTGCTGCCGGTATTCGGCCCGGTACTGTTTGCCGGCAAACACGTTGAACTGCCGTCGGTCGGCTCCCGCGTGTGACGCCACGAACAGGCCCCCGTGGCCAATCGGTTCGTACCACTCGCCGGCCAGACGCATCTGCGTGCCGACGGCCACGTCCAGCCGCACTTCGGACCCGTGTCCCGTCACATCCGGCAGCCACACCCGCCCCCGTGCGGTGGCCGCGATGCCGGTCGAGGGGTTGTTCTGGAGTTCGAGTGCCGCGATCAGGAACGGCGGGCCGTACGTTTTCGGCCGGCCGGTCACCAGGATGCCGACGCGCTCGCCTGAGACCACGAGCCGGTACGTCATCGACAGATAGCGCTCGGTCCCGACGATCGCGATCATCTGCCGGTCGAGGCCAGCCGTGTCGAACGGGGCCAGCACGAACCGATTCAGCCGGCCGCGGATCGCCTCGGCCTCGTCTGACGGGACGCCTTCGACGTCGACGAACGCCGGCGCCGGCAGCCTCGTCAGGCGTCGGTTGGCGCGGGCCGCGCGGTAGGACTGGTACGCCGTCTCACTGACCGAGTACTGCTCAAGGGTGCGCCGTTGCGCCTCGGCGGCTTCGTAGCCCAGCTGGATGAACTGGCCGACGCGGTCGAAATCCACCGCGAACAGGCCCTTGAGTGCGGGCGTGATCACGAACGTCGCTTTCTCGAGGGCCCGGCGCGATCCCGCCCGCATCATCACATCCAGCGACTCGCCCAGCACCGTCAACAGCGAGCCTCCGCGCTTGTTGTCGTCGAGATCCGAACTCACGTCGACGGCAATCACCACGTCGGCACCCATGGACGCGGCGACATCGGCGGGCACGTTGTTGAGGATGCCGCCGTCCACCATGACTCTCCCTCCGTCGATCACCGGCGCGAAGACGCCAGGGATAGCCATCGTGGCCCGCAACGCCTGGGCGAGCCAACCGCCGGCGAACACGACCACGTCGGACTTTTTCAGATCGGCAGCGACGCAGCGGAACGGGGTCGGCAACTGGTCGAAATCGGTCGTGGCGTAGTAGGGCATCGCGATGCGCCCAAGCAGCAGGTCGACTTGCTGGCCGGTGCTCAACCCCGCCGGAAGACTGAAGCCGTGGCGAAGGCCGAACTCGAGACCCGACGGAAACGCGCGCGCATCCTGTTTGCGTCTGAACGATTTGTCGGGAAACGGCGCGCCCGGCGCCAGCATCCGGTCCCACGGGATCGCCACGACGAGTTGTTCAATTTCGGCAGGCGTCATGCCGGTCGCAAACGCGCCGCCAATCAATCCGCCCATGCTGGTGCCGGCAATCGCATCGACGGGGATCCGGTGCTCCTCGAACCATTTGAGGATGCCGATGTGCGCAAATCCGCGCGCGGCGCCACCGCCCAGCGCAAGGCCGAGCCGTGGGCGGAGAGGGACCGTCTCGGGCGACGCGATGTCGGTCTGGGCCCAGGCCGAAACGGGCGAGGCGGCGGCCAAGGCCATCGCCAGGACCACGCCGGCCGCGGATCGTGTGAGGAACGGATGGAAACGACAGCGCCAGGTCATCGACCGACAGTGTACCCCCGATGCGATTACAATTGAGATGGTGGCGAAAGGGATACGAGGCTTCGTGGGCCGCACCGGGTTGGGATGCCTGACGGCGGTGACGCTGAGGATCGCGCTCCTCGGCTGCCTGCTCGTGTCGGCGACGACGGTGATCGGCGCCTGGCGGCACCTGTGGTTCCGTTTGAGCGGCGTCACCGTCGAAGCGCTGGTCGTACGACAGGCCGAGGAACTGGTGGCCGACTGGAACGAACCTGGCGCTGCGCGGCCGCCGGCCGGAGCCGCCGTGCAGATGGCTCCGGCGAGAAGGCTGTATCGGACGATCGTGGAATTCAAAGAAGATGGGCAGAGCTATCTGATCCAGGCCCAGACGCTGAGCGCCAGCCACCTGTACCCGTTAAGATCGCACGTCGATGTCGTCTATGCGCCGGGCCGACCGGCGAGCGCCAGGTTGAGGCCCGAGCTTCCCGACTTCTGGCTGCAGGCCGGCTACCTGTTGCTCGGGACGATCCTCGGCGCCGCAGCGGTGTATTGGTGGTGGAAGCTACTGGTCCGACGTGGTAGAATCAATCCCTTGTCGGACGGTCGGAGCAACGTGTCGGGCGGTTAGCTCAGCGGTAGAGCACCGGCTTTACACGCCGGCTGTCACAGGTTCGATCCCTGTACCGCCCACCAGGTGAGAAGACAGGGGATCAGCCAGGACGGGTTCATCGTCTGTGCGGGGCGGTCGCGCCTCGCCGCCAAAACGAGTGGTGAGTCCCGAGTGTCAGTGGGTCCAGGCAGGTATGGTGACAGCGACTGCCACGTCACGGACCAAGAGGTAGCCGCCTCGAGCGGGGTTGTAGTTCAGTTGGTTAGAACGCCGGCCTGTCACGTCGGAGGTCGCGGGTTCGAGTCCCGTCAACCCCGCCAGTTCGCTTTTGGGGTCAGATCCCAAACACAGCATTTCCCCAATTCTTGGATGCCGTCGCCTGGCATGCCTCCCCCCGCCGCGCTACGTTTTGGGGTCAGATCCCGAACGTAACATTTTCCAAGTAGTTGAACGCGGTCGCGCGGCCCGTCTCTTCGCAATCTTCCGCCGCGGGGCATGGAGTGGCTCCCCCTGAGGACCGGCGCACTCCGGCCGATCGGCAAGCGTTCGGGAGCGTTCGCGCTGGTGCATGCGGAGAATGCGGCTCACCGACACAGGGTGAAGGCAGATATGCCTGGCGATGTCCAAAATCCGATAGCCGAATTCCGCGCGGGCCCGCCAGATTCGAGCGTTCCGATCCGTCATCAGCGGCGACGCGTCGAGCAGTTCGGACAACGTCGGAGCGGGGCGGAGGGTTTCCCTGCGAGGAAGACCGCGCTCAGTGGTTCGCGCCGCCGCCCGCTCACTCATCAGGAATGATTCGTCCCCCAGAAAACGACTATCGCTACGAATGACGGCTCCGACCTCCGCATCCTGTTGGTCATCGGTGCGGGTGACGAACCGCCGATAGGCGAGGGCGGGCCCGATCCTCGGATCACTCCTGACAAGGTCAAGGAGCTTGGACACCGACAGGAAGTCGGGAGATGGCTCCAAGCCCGCCGAGGCTCGGTAGCTGCTCCATTTCCACGCCCCGGGATGCGAAACGAGTCCCGCGCGAACCGGATTCAGGACAACGTATCGGCAGACGGCCGCCAGATACCGGTCCTGCTGGACCACCTGCGCTTTGAATCTCCCCTGGAACACGTGACCGCACCGGCTGTGCCGGCGATTCCACCATTGCGAGTAGACGCCGTTGAGGTGCTTGAAAGCCGCCGACAGGTTTGCCCTGGGCGTGACGACGACGAGATGATAGTGATTCGGCATCAGGCAGAACGCGTAGCAATAGATGCCGAACCGGCGAGCGGTGATCGCGAGCAGCTCAAAAAACCGCTGATAGTCTCGCTGGTCGAGGAAGGCCAACGCTTTGGCGTTGCCCCTCGACATGACGTGGTAGCACGCGTTTGGGAATTGGATGCGGAGTGGTCGGGCCATACGGGAAGAGGGAGGCAACAATCATTCCGCCCGACCCGCCCGAGACGTGCCATTTTTGCGCCGAAATATCAGTGCGCCTTCAGGGTGCTGAAAAAACTGCAAATCTTCGACCATCGGAATGTTGCAGTTTTTGAAATCACGAGGGGCATGAAACATTCAGCGCGTGGTGGCCCAATTCATTCTTTTGGAAAATGCTGTGTTTTGGATCTGACCCCATTAGTTAACTAGCTGTTGGCCAGCACGATCAGCGTCAGCACGATCAACGCGATTGTCACCACGAACGCGATCTTCCAGAAACTCTTCGGGTATTGACCGGCGATCACGCCCGTCGAACCGTTGGCGACCACCTGGTAGACCTTCGTGGCGTAGAGATACGTGACCAGCCACACCGGCACGAGAATGTGCTTGAAGGTGAGCCCCGAAAAGTCGGGATGGATTTCGAGATTGCGCTGCGTGTCGCCGGGGACCTGTCCGCCGCACATCGTCACCAGGTGGTCGTTCATCTGGTCGCGGGATTTCTTGGCCGCGTCGACCAGCACCACCTGATAATGCTCGACCACGAAGCCCGAGAGAAACGCCGTGTCGTAGGGCACCAGGTCCTTGGTCGGGAACGGTTCGACTCCGCGCAGCAGCGCTTCCTTGATGCCCTTGGTGGCGGGCACGGGCTCGTCGTCGAAAAAATGATCAACCACGCCAGACGCCGGTTCCCATCGCACCCGCCGCACCTGGCGCGTCTGCGATTTGCCCTGGTTGTCGGTGTAGCTCTCGGTTTCGTAATAGTAGTAGCCGGCTTCTGCGTCCCACGGGCAATGGACCTGGGCGTCGAAGGTCCAGTAGGGAATGTAGAGGCCTTTGATTTGATCGACGAGCGCCTTCTTCCTGAGCGCATTGGGCGCGAACCATTTGCTGGCGTACCAGTGCCGGATGCCGTCGCGGATCTGATCCTGGGTGAAGGTGAAGGGCAGCAGGCTTTGCGGCCGGATCGGCGACTTGAGTTCGGCGTAGTCGACCAGGGCGGGAGAGCCGCAGAACTCGCAGTTCTGGCCCACCTTGGCCGGATCGAACACCATCACCGCCTTGCAGCTCTGGCACTGCACGCTCCGGCGATCGGTGTTCCAGCCGCGCAGTTCCTCGGGCATCTCGCGTAACGCGGTGACGAGATCGATTTCCTGGACGGTGCCGGACTCCTTGTGGATTTCGTACGGCGACTCGGTCCCGCAGAACGGGCAAATCAGTTTCTGCTTGCCCGGATTCCACTCGGCCTGCGCGCCGCAGGCGGGACACGCGTGTTTTTCGTTCGCCGCAATCTGTGTCGGAGCGTCGCTCATAGGCGTGTACGCCGGGTCTGACGATCCGGCCTCCAATAGAAGACGTCAAGCGTCGGGCCCAACGGTAGTTGCCCGCACCACGCATGCCACACGAGTCCGCGCCGCCAGGCCGGGCCTCCACGAGACGACGTCAAGCGTCGGGCCCAACGGTAGTTGCCCGCACCACGCATGCCACACGAGTCCGCGCCGCCAGGCCGGGCCTCCACGAGACGACGTCAAGCGTCGGGCCCCACCAGGCCGGCGCATGACGCGGCCTGATCCGGGCCCGGTCTTTCAGCCCCGGCGATCGGTTACTGCGCCAGGTACGCGTCGAACGCGGCTTTGGTGATGCGGTAGCTGGCGCCGATCTTCTTGGCCTTCAACTCGCCGCTCTCGATAATCGCCATCACGTCGCTCTCGGCGACGCTCAACTGCCGGGCGACGTCGGCGGGCGAGAGCAGTTCGAGGGCCGGTGCCGCGGGTGGTGCCGCCGCTGCCGGTGCTCCGCCTGGCGCGGCTGGCGCGGCCTGCGCGGGCGCCCCGAATCCTCCCGCGGCCGGTCCGAACCCCTGCGCGGCGGCCGCCGCCTGCGGGTTCATCATGCCCTGCTGCATCATCTGCTGCGCCATCCCGAAGCCCACCGCCAGTTCCGCCGCCATGCCCCCAGGGCCTCCGCCC
Organism: Acidobacteriota bacterium; assembly: GCA_037133015.1. GTDB lineage: Bacteria > Acidobacteriota > Vicinamibacteria > Vicinamibacterales > JAKQTR01 > JBAXOX01. Next base: position 33,188 of record JBAXOX010000015.1, on the reverse strand, counting down.
GTTCCGTTGGCCATCCCCTGGCCGACCTGGTACTTCACGTAATCGTTGAGGTTGCCAATCGCCGCCATGCTTGAGCGCTTGTCGAGCGCCGCCTCGACCTCGGGCGGGACCGACACGTTTTCGACGATGAAGCTGGTGATCTCGAGGCCGTACTTGGGCCCGACCGCCGGATTGATCAAGGGCAGCAGCGCCTCGCCCAACTCGCTGTACCGCGTCGCCACGTCGAGCGCGGGCACATGCGACGAAGCGAGCGCCTCGCTGAACACGCTCACCATGCGCGACCGCATCGTGTCGGCGAACTCGTCGAGCCGGAAGTGCTGGTCTGAACCGGCCACTTCCTTGAGGAACAGCTTCGGGTCGACAATCTTGAAGTCGAACATCCCGAAGGCACGCAGCCGCACCACGCCGAAATCCGCGTCGCGCACCATGATGGGATTGGCCGTGCCCCACTTGTTGCCCGTGAAGAGCCGCGTCGTCACGTAAAACACATCGGCCTTGAACGGCGAGTTGAAGCCGTACTTCCACGACTGCAGTTTCGTCAACACCGGGATGTTCTCGGTGGCGAGCGTGTGCTTGCCCGGCTGGAACGTGTCGCCGAACTGGCCGAGGTACATAAACTGCACCACCTGCGATTCGCGCACGATCAACTGCGCGCCGTTTTTGATGGCTTTGTCTTCGTCGGGGTACCGGAACGACAACGTGTCGCGCGAGTCGTCGGTCCACTCGATGACGTCAATCAGTTCGCCCTTGATGAAATCCATCAGGCCCATAGTCGCAGTCTCCTGTCAGGTCGGCGTTCGGGTGCCGTGACGACTATTCTACCGCGTCACCCGGGCGCGGCGGTGTGCTGCGGCCGAGGAAATTCGACCGGCTTTTGACTCACGGTCCTGTGTCGACGGACAATCCTGCAGCCGGCGGTGTGATGTGGAACGATGACGATGACTGCTGAATCGAACGACCGATCGTCGCTCAAACCGTTCGCCTGGCTCTCGATTGCCGCGGCGATCACCACGATCGGCTTGAAGACGGTGGCCTACCTGCTGACCGGGTCTGTGGGGCTGCTGTCGGATGCACTCGAGTCGGTGGTCAACCTGGTTGGCGCGATGATGGCGCTGGCCATGCTGACCGTCGCGGCCAGGCCGGCCGACGACGATCACGCGTACGGGCACAGCAAAGCGGAGTACTTTTCGAGCGGTGTCGAAGGCACCCTGATTCTGGTGGCGGCGATCGCCATTGCGGTGGCCGCGGCAGGGCGGCTGCTGTCGCCAAAACCGCTCGAGCAGATCGGCCTGGGGCTGGTCGTGTCTGTGGGCGCCTCGCTCGTCAATCTGGGCGTGGCGCTGATCCTGCTCCGAAAGGCCAAGTCGGCCAATTCGATTACCCTCGAGGCGAACGCGCATCACCTGCTCACCGACGTCTGGACCTCGGTTGGCGTGATTGTCGGCGTGGCGGCGGTCGCCGTGACGGGATGGGGCAGCCTCGATCCGATTGTCGCCCTGGTGGTGGCGGCCAACATCGTGTGGACGGCCGTTCGGATCGTGCGTTCATCGGTCGCGGGGCTGATGGATGTGGGCCTGCCTGCTCACGAGCGAGAAGTGCTGACGCGGGCGCTGGACGCGCACGCGGCCGGCGGGGTGCAGTTCCACGCACTGCGCACCAGGCAATCGGGGGCGCGCCGCTTCGTCTCGATGCACGTGCTGGTGCCTGGCGCGTGGACGGTGAGCCAGGGGCACCAGTTGCTGGAGCGAATCGAAGGCGAGATTCGGCAAGCGCTGCCTAGTGTCTCCGTGACCACCCATCTGGAACCGCTCGACGACCCGGCTTCGTGGGACGACGAGCACCTGGACCGGGTGGGCTGAGACCGCGTCGCCCTCGATAGCGCCCCGCGGGCTTGGCCGGGCGGAGCCTCTTGGTGGACCGGTCAGCGACTGATCAATCCAGACAGTTTCTCCCAGTCGAGCTGGTCAGCCAGCTTCACCGTCCCGGGGCAGCCGCCCGGGAAGGCCTTGTCGTCGGCAGAGCCGTCCTTCAGCATCCGTTCGCAGGACTCCAACCCCTTTACGACGATCATCTGGATGGCCGTCCTGGGCCGCGTGTTGCTGAAGAGGCTCAGATCCGGCTCGACGATGCGACGGCAGCCGGCTGTGCCGTCTGGCACCAGTCGGTACTCCGATTCCTGTGCGTGCAGCGTGTTGCCGGTGATACAGGCCGGTGCCTTTCGGCTGTCGCCGGTGAGCGAGGCGGCGAGCGCCTCCGCGTCAACCGCCGCTTGCTTGGCAGCGAAGTACCACTGATGTTTGGGATTCGACGGATTGAGCGTCATCTCGGCTCTCGCATCGTCGATCTTTCGCTGGCGGATCTTCTCGAGACGCCGCACCTCGGCGTCGCCGTTCTTGCTGGTCCGGGCCGCGTCGAGTTCTTTCTGATGCCGGGCTTCTGCCTCAGGACTCGTCACTCCGTCGTACGCCCGCTTGGCCGAGGCCAGACGATCCTCGGCGGAATCGGCCGCCTTCTTCTTCGCCGTGACGTAAAACGGGAGAAAACGGCTGACGGGCACAGGCCTCAACAGTGGCGCGCCGTCCCTGGTGATGGCGATGGCGTCGTGAATCCGGTAGAAACGAAGCCCCTTGAACAGGTCTGAAGGTGGATCGATCCAGAATTGGCCCTCCTTGTCGGTCCACCACCGCTGCTGGAAGTCCAGCGTGTTGCCTGTCGACCCCATCAGCCTGTAGGGATCGTTGATATAGACCTCCAGACCATGATTCGGGAAGGTCTTCCCGGTGGGCCGTCCGCTCTGGTCCAGTAGAAAGTCCAGGAACGCGACTTCCAGATTGTAGGGCATGGCCGCGACAGACTTCGGGATGTCGGGGTTTGGATCGAGGAGCGTCCCGGTGTAGCGCATATCGAATCCCAGGATCGGATTCATCATGGGCGTCGCCTTGAACAGGTCAGCGATCTTGATCAGATTCGATTCGACGGCCTTCAGTTCGGCAGGCGTGGCGTGATGGGCGGCAACGGTCATGGGGATGTGGTTGTAGACCCACGGCCACGTTTTGCCGGGGTCCATCGGTCGTGCGGTCTGAGTCTGTGCATTCCCGGAGGTGAGGAGCAGGCAAAGCAGCGTCACGGTTCCCGACACGGCTGATCGCATAGGCGGTCGCTCCCGGTGAGTGGGCGGCCGAACGCTGAAGACTGCCACGCCAACTGTCTGACGATCCGAGCGTGGCTCCAGCCCTCTGGCCATTGCCCGCAGTTTTGCGCGAGGATGACGCAATTATAGGATGCTGGACAATCGAATGCCAGACGGCAGGTGTCATGTCTCGCGGCCGCATCGACCGAGGGCTTATCCTGGCTCGTTCAAGCGCATGTGCTGTGCGCACGTCCGGTTGGCCCGCTTCAGCTCGTGGCGCATAATGGACGCGATGACGCACGCGAGACCATCGGCATGACGCCCCGCGTTGCCGCGCTGGCCGCGGCCCTGGTCGTGCATGTCGTGCTCGTGACCGGCGTCCTGTTGCAGCCGCTCGGCGTGGGCAATCGCCCGCTCGAGGAGCGCTTTCTCACGGCCGGGCTGTTCCACGACAGCGTCCGCATGAACGGCCCCGGCATTGATTTCTTCGCCTTGTACCACGCCGGATTCAATGCGCGCACCGGCCCGTCGATCTATCGCGCGCTGGAAATTTCGACCGGTCGCACGCCCTATTTCTTCGACTATCGCTATCTGCCGATTGCGGCCATGACGCTTGGCCGGGTGCTCAGCCTGCTTCCACCGCTTGCGGCGTATCGGCTCTGGCTGCTGCTGATTGAGGCGATGTTGTGGCTCGTGCTGCTTACCGTGTTCCGTCCGCTGCTGCGCAGCAGGCCCGGCGTGGTCGGATGGATCGCGCTGGTGGTGAGCGCGCCGTACATCCTGGAGCTGCACATGGGCCAGTTCACCTTCGCCGCCGCCAGTGTCCTGGCGCTCGGCGTGTGGGTCCTCGAGCGCTCGGACGCCGCTCGCGTGCCCTGGCGCGGCCGGACCGCAGCGGTCGCCGCCATTGCTGCCGCCAGCCTGCTGAAGGTGTTTCCCGCCGTCTCGCTCGTGCCCTGCCTGCGGCGGCGTCGCTGGTGGGGTGTGGCCGCGGCCACCACGCTTCTGATCGGCGCGCTGACGGTCCCCCTGTTCTGGGCGAGGCCCGACGACTGGTCCAACTTCCTCGAGGCGAACGCGCTGGCTGAGCCGGGCGCCGGAAACTTCGGATTTCAGTACGCGCTGTTCCTGACGATCCAGTTGTTCGGCGTGCCGTGGAGCGGTGTGCTGTGGTCGGCGATGATTCTGGCCGGCCTTGTCGTGTTTGTCGGCGCGGCGCTGCTGGTGGTGCTGCGCTGCCGGCGGCAGTCGTATCAGGCCGAGGTCAGCGTCCTGCTGCTGGCGCAGGCGCTGGCGTCCTACCAGATTTGGGAGCACCACATGACCGGCGTGATGCTGGCCGGCGCGATGTTGCTCGCCGCCATGCTGGCCAGCCCTGCCGGCGGCGCAAACGAGGCGGCGGACGGTTCGCACTCGCGGCTCACCTGGGTCGTGGTGATCGCCTTGATCCTGATCGCGCTACCAACCCCCTACGTGCTGTTCGATCCGAATCCCAAGCTCTGGACATCGGCGCAGCGCATGGCCATCCAGTGGGCCAAGCCCATTCCCACGCTCATCCTCTACGTGTGCGGCCTGGTCTGGCTCTTGGGGGACGGGATGGCCGTGGCTCGTCGGGTCGGGTGCGGTCGGGAGATGGTACAATGACCGCGTCCCCGCCGGAGGGGCGTAACAGAGCCGGTGGCCCGTCGTGCGCCACGCGGTAGGGCTGCGGCGCATGCGAATCCGACCACTGATCCCGTTTCTCGCCGCCGCCGGCGCCATCGTGCCCAGCGTCGCGATTCGTCTTGCCGGGATTCCACTGGCGCCCGTTGCCGCCGCGTGTGTATCGGGCGTCGCCATTCTTGGCGCTTCGTGCCTGTTGTTGTGGGCGTGCGAAGCGATTCAGGCCGACATCTCTCAGGCGCTCGCGCTCGCCGTGGTCGCCTTGATCGCGGTGTTGCCCGAGTACGCGGTGGACATGTACTTCACCTGGCAGGCAGGGAAGGACCCGGCCAGGGGATACGCGCAGTACGCGATCGCCAACATGACGGGCGCCAACCGGTTGCTGATCGGCGTGGCGTGGACCGCGGTGGCGGCCATCGTCTGGATGCGTTCCGGCCGCGCGGTGAGGTTGAGCGCCGACCGCCGCACCGAGTTGCTCTTTCTGGGGATGGCGACGGCGTACGCGTTCGTGATTCCGGCGAAAGGCAGCCTGACGCTGGTCGACGGGTTCGTGTTCCTTGCCCTGTACGTGTGGTACATCGTCGTGGCGGCCAAGCGGCCGTGCGAAGAGCCCGAGGCCATCGGGCCTGCCGCCCTGATTATGGCGCTCGACACGCGGCGGCGACGGCTGACCACCGCGGCGCTGCTGGTGGCGGCCGCGGGCGCCATCGTCTTGAACGCCGAGATGTTTTGCGAAGGGCTGATCGGGTCGGGCAAACAACTCGGCATCAACGAATTTCTGCTGGTGCAGTGGCTGGCCCCGATTGCCTCGGAAGCGCCGGAATTCGTGGTCGCGCTGGTGTTTGCGTGGCGCGGCCAGGCCAACCTCGCGCTGGGCAGCCTGCTCTCGTCGAAGCTGAATCAGTGGACGCTGCTGGTCGGCATGATTCCCGGCGTATTTGCGGTGTCGCACGGGACGCTGGAGCATCCGATTCCCATGGGACCGATGCAGATGCACGAGATTCTGCTGACTGCCGCGCAGTCGGCCCTGGCGGTGGTGATGCTGTCGTCGCTCCGCCTCTCGGTGAGCGGATCGATACTGCTCTTCAGCCTGTTTGTGGGCCAGTTGCTCACACCGAGCCCGTTTGGCGCCTGGGTGGCGTCGGCGACGGGCCTGCCGACCAATCATCTGATGTTCGCGGTGCTCTATATCACCGCCGCAGCGGCGCTCTTCCTGACGCAGCCGTCCCGCGTGTTTCGGCTGTGGGAGGGCATCCGGCCCCAGATTGGGAACCGCCGCGCGCGGTAGACCCGCACCGCGCTGGCGTCGCGCGCGTCGCGGATCCTGGCGATGAACGCGGCGCACCCGAAACCGAAACCGACGACCTGGTCCGGGCCAGACTCGCGGCTCCGTGGGGGGCCGATCCGGAACTGCTAGGCGCCGAGGCCACGGTCGAAGCGCTGCCAGAGATCCTCGGCATCTTCCACGCCCACCGACACCCTGATCAGATACCGCGACACGCCACACGACTCGGCCCAGTCGAGCTCGCCGTAATGGGCGAGCAGCGTAAAGGGACATGCGATGGTGAATGCGGTTCCGAGGCTCGGTCCTTTGCAGACCGCCAGGTTGTCGTAGAAGCGCGCCGCGGCCTGATCGGCCCGCTTGAGCAACAACGACAGCAGTGAGCCCCAGCCCCCGTCCTGGCGCCGGACCGCTTCGTAGCAGCTCGCGTATTCCCACTTCGGATACCACACGCGCTCCACCGCGGGATGCGCGCGAAGCCGCTCGGCGATCAATAACCCATTCGCGTTGTGTCGCGTCATCCGATCGGGAAACGTGCGAGCCTGCGCGTCGAGCACGACGGCATCCTCGCCCCACAGCAGTTCCTCGTGCTGCGCGGTCAGCAGTGCGTGCAGCTCCGCGTAGAGTGGCGACCGCGGGTTGCACAGCACCGCCCCGCCCATCACGTCGCAGGTGCCCGCCACGAACTTCGTCAGGCTGGTGGCGACCAGGTCTGCGAAGCGCCCCGCATCGACATTGATCGGCGACGCCATCACGTCGTCTGCGACGAAGGCGATACCGTGCTGTCGAAGCAGCGGAGAAATCGCGGCGAGGTCCGGCGAACCGAGCAGGGGGTTGCAGGGAATCTCGCCGAAGCAGGCGGCGAGCGGTTGGCGCGCGATCACGGCCCGCACGTCGTCGGCGATCGTCGAGAGGTCGTGCAGCAGGATGCCGCCATGGCCCAGTTTCTGCTGCAGCTTGAGCGTGTCGACGTACGGGAACCCGAGCTGGACGGTGGGCAGGCCCGGGCGGCGCGCCATGACCGCGCGCAACGCGGCGAACTGAGCGGCCATGCCGGTCGGCGTCAGAAACACGTCGGTATCGGCGCAGTCGTAGAGCGTGGCCAGTTGCCGCCGCAGCGACCGGCGGGCCGAATCTCCGTCGGCATCATCCGAGCGATTGTCCAGTGCAGCTTCGGCTTTGCGGCTGGATACGATCACGCCCGCGTGCTGCCAGAACGCCCGCAGGGCAGCCCCACCGGAGGGCGTCGTCATCACTCCGAACACGCCCGCCTGTTCTGCGATGGTCGACCGCTCGCCGGTGTGCGCGGAAATAAAGTGCGCGCACCGTTGGGCGGTAGACGCCGACGGGAACGGCAGGCACGGTTGGTCGCCGCCGATGTGGCGGGCGAGTGCGGCGACGAGGGGATGGATGACGAACCGCGGGTACCCGCACTGCAGCCGGTTGACCACGTCGGGCTTGTGCTCTTCGTAGTCGACGACGTCCTGCCACCGTGGCAGTGCCACCGACACGGCGTGCAGCGAGTCGGGCAGCGGAAAGCCGAGGTCCTCGGCTCTCCAGCGCGGATCGGTGAGCAGATTGCGCGCCGTCACCGCGCCAGGCCCTTCCGGCGACGGCCGTGTTCAGCCTTCATCAGATAATCGTATGTCGACCGTCAAATCCTGTCCAAGCCGCCGAGAGGGACTGACTGCCGCCCCGGGTGCGAAGCCGTGCACAACCAGCGGGGCGCCCGCTCCCGCGGCGCAGTGATGCCGGCGATATCGGGTAGGATCGACAGGAGATCCATCACCATGATGGTGATCCATCCAGGACGGTGACATGCCGGTTCGAGGCATCCGCGGCGCGATCAACGTCGGCGCCAATACCCGCGACGCCATTCAGGACGCCACCACGCGCCTGCTGCTGGCGATGTGCGACGCCAATCGCCTCGACACGGCCGATATCATTTCGGCGTTCTTCACGGTGACCACCGACTTGAACGCGACGTATCCGGCGGGGGCGGCCCGGGCGCTGGGGTGGCTCGACGTGCCTCTGCTCGACGCGCAGGAGATCGAGGTGCCGGGCGGCATGCCCCGCGTCGTGCGCGTGTTGCTCCACGTCGAGACCGACCTGGCCCGCGCGCAGGTGCAGCACGTGTATTTGGACGACGCGGTCGCGCTGCGCCCCGACATCCACATGCCGGAGCCGCGCCAGTGACACCCCGTCGGTTGGCGGCAGGTCGGCGCCCGCCTGCGTTGCGCCTGCTGAAGGGCGCGACGATCGGCATCGTTGGAACCGGGCAGGTCGGCGGATCCCTGATTCGGCGCTTGAGCCGGTATCGGCCCGACATGTCGCTGGCTGCGTTCGACCTCGATCGGTCGCTCGCCGCTCGTGTCGGCCGGCACGCGCACTTCTGCGATTCGCTGGCGGACCTGGTGGGCCGCTCGGATCTGGTCATCGTGGCGGTGCCGGTGCAGGCCACGATCACGTTGCTTCCTCGTCTGGCGAGATTGGCGCGCCGCAGGCGGTCTCGCCGCCGTCTGATCGTCTGCGACACCGCCACCGTGAAGGCGACGGTGGTCGCCGCGGCACAACACTACGAGAGCGACTTCGATTTCGTGGGACTGCACCCGCTGGCAGGCATCGAAGTCCCTGGCTGGGATGCGGGCGATGCCGCCATGTTCGATCAGCGCGCCGTCGTCATTTGCCCGGCCAGAGCCAGAGCCACCGCCAGGGACAGGGCTGTTCGGGTGGCGAAGGAAGTGATCGCGCTCATCGGCGGCGTGCCGGTGATGATGCGGCCAGACGAGCACGATCGGCTCGTGGCCGAAGGCATCGGATTGCCGCACATTCTGGCCTTTGCGGCGGCCAGGCTCGGCGGGTTGGCGCTCGAGGGGGCCGTGCTCAAGGCGGGGTCGTGGCGTTCGCTCACGCGTGTGGCGGCGTCGAGCACGGTGATGGTGGCGGGGTTTCTCCACCAGAACCGCGCCCACCAGCGTCGTGTGCTGGCCGAGTTCATCCGGCATCTCGGGACGCTCGAGCGCGCGTTGCGCCGGCCCTCCGGGGCGGCGCTCGAACGACAACTCGGCGCCTGGCAGCGCCGGCGACGCAGCCCGAGCAGCGGGCGAGGGTAACGGGGGCGACATGGCGATTGTGTACTTCGAGGACCGCTTCGTCGACGAGGCCGACGCGCGGATTCCCATCACCACGCACGCGCTGCACTATGGCACCGCCGTGTTCGAAGGCATCCGATCGTACGGCGACGGCGCGGCCGCGGCGTTGTTCCGCCCTCGCGATCACTACGACCGGCTGCTCCGCAATGCGGCGTGGCTGGAGATGAAGCCGAAGTGGGACAGCGACGCGCTCATCGAACTGACGCGTGAGGTGCTGCGGCGAAACGGCTTTTTCGACGACCGCTACATTCGGCCCCTGATTTACAAGACATCGCAGACCATCGGCGCGGGGCTGCCCGAGGGCGAAGCGCTGGCGATCATCACCGTGCCCATGCCTCGCGGCCCCATGCTGCGGCCCGCGGTGCGGGCGACCTGGTCGACGTGGCGCCGGTTTCCAGCCGCTGCGTGCCCGGCCGGCGCAAAGATCTCCGGGCTGTACGTGAACTCGTCGCTGGCCAAGGCGGAAGGCCTGTCGCGCGGGTACGACCAGCCCATTCTCCTGAATATGTCTGGCGATGTGGCCGAAGGCTATGGCGCCAACCTCTTTGTCGCGCACGGCAGCCGGCTCACCACGCCGCCAGTCGACGCCGATATCCTCGGCGGCATCACGCGCGATTCGTTGCTGCGCTTTTTCGGCGAACAGACCGATGCGTCGGCATCGGCCGCCTCGCTCAGTCAGGACGACGTACTTCGCGCCGATGAGATCTTCCTCTGCGGCACCGGGCTGGAAATCGTGCCCATTCGGGAGCTCGAAGGCAGGGCCGTTGGCGACGGCACTGGTCACGGACCGATGCTGCGACGCGCGGCCGACTGGTATCGGCAGATCGTATCGGGCCTGCGCGAGGCCCCACCGGGGTGGTTGGTGCCGGTGTGACCGAGCGCAGCAGCCGTCCCGCCGGTCGAGAGCGCCGGTAAATAGCGCCCCCGTCTCCCTGGCTTTTTTGCTATCCTCGGGCCGATGACTGTGCGCAAGTTCTCGATGGCCCTGGCCGTTGGCGCCGCGGCGGCAGCCCTCGCGCTGGCCGTGGGCTATGTCCCGCTGGTCGACACCCTCGAGTGGAAGCTGTACGACCAGCGCGTGCGCTGGTCGGCGAATCCGTCGAAGGCCCACCAGGACATCGTCATGGTCACCATTGACGAGAACAGCGTGCGGGTCCTCGAGCCGTTCATCGGGCGCTGGCCCTGGCCCCGCCTGGTGCACGCCAACGTCATCGACTTTCTCGCCGAGGCCGGAGCGAAGGCCGTTGTCTTCGACGTGCTGTTCACCGAACGGGACAGCCGAACCGGTTTTGATGTCGGCGGCACCATCTGGTCGGGCAAGGAGTCGGACGGCATCTTCGCAGAATCGGTGAAGAAAGCCGGCAACGTCGTCGTGCTGGCCGATGCGACGTTCGAAGGGAGGGTGGGTGAGGCCGCCCCTGTGGCGACTACGCCGTTCGAGGCGCGGCCAGACCTGCGACTGCCGTACGACGAACTGGCGAAAGCGGCCCGGATGATCGGGCACAACTACTTCGTCCTCGATCCGGACGGTCCCGTGCGCCGCGCCGTCACCTTCGTCGACCAGGGCGGTCGGCTGGTGCCCTCGCTGTCGTGTGCCGGGTGGATGGTCGCCGCTTCGTTCGATCTGGCCAGCGCCAAAGCCGGCGGGCGTGGCGTCGTGGTCGGCGGACAGGACATCCCGCTGGTGACAGACGTTTTGCCCTCGTTCGACCACTCTCAGCCGCGCCAGACCGCCCGAAGACTGCTCATCGACTTCCGGGGGCCGGCCGTGCTCGACGACGGCGTGAGCACCGTCTACAAAACCTATTCCTATTACAAGGTCTTTGCGGCGCGAGACGAACAACTCGCCAAGACGCCGCCGTCCCTCTCGCCGGCGCTCTTTCGCGACAAGATCGTCGTCATTGGCACGACGGCCGCGGGCCTGCACGACGTCTTCGCCGTGCCATTCTCGACGGGCGGCAAGATGCCGGGGCCGCAGATTCACGCCTCGGTGATCGATCAGCTGCTCTCGTCACGGTTCATCGAGCCAGTCCCGCGCGTGCTCGGCGGGGCGCTGGTGGTGGGCCTCGCGATCATCACGGCGCTGCTGATCGAACTCCTGCCGCTTCGATGGGCCATACCGGGCGCGTTGCTGCTGCTGTCGGGCGTGGTGGCGTTGAGTTTTCAGGCGTTTACCCGTGGGTCGTGGTGGCCGCTGGCCCAACCCGGGATTGGATGGATGTTCGCCGTGGGCGGCGGCCTTGGCTACCAGTATTTCATCGAGGGCCGCGACAAGCGCGCCGTCAAGAAGCTTTTCTCGCGCTACTTGTCGCCCGACGTCTACGCGCTGGTCCTGGAAAATCCCGCGCTGGCCGAACTGGGCGGCAAGCGGCGCGAGATGAGCGTGCTGTTTTCCGACATCCGCGGCTTTACCTCCATGACCGAAGCCGGCAAGCCCGAGGCCGTCGTTGAGCAGTTGAACGAGTACTTCTCGGCCATGGTGAACGTGCTCTTCGAGCACAAAGGCACACTCGACAAGTTCGTCGGCGACATGGTGATGGCGCTGTTCGGCGCGCCGCTCAACGACGACGAGCACGCCGACCACGCGGTACAGGCGGCGCTGGCGATGCAGGACAAGCTCAAGGAGCTCAACGTCGGCTGGACGGCGAGGGGCATGCCGGAAATCCATACCGGCGTGGGCGTCAATTCCGGCGACATGATTGCGGGGACGATCGGATCGGACCAGGTCCGGAGCTATACGGTGATTGGCGATGCCGTCAATCTGGGGTCCCGCATCGAGTCGCTCAACAAGAACTACGGCACCACCGTGCTCATCAGTGAATTCACGGTGGCCCGGCTCAAACACCAGTATGATCTGCGTGCATTGGGCGAAGTGGTGGTTAAAGGCAAGAGCAAGGCGGTCGCGATTTTCGAGGTGAAGCCGCTGGGTGCGGGCGGTGCAAATCAGCCGCAGGAGGATCGTGCATGAAACGGATATGGCTGGCAGGTGTGTTGGCGTTGGCAGTGGCGGCTCCGGCGTCCGCTCAACTCGGCGGATTTCTCGACAAGGCGAACAAGGCCGCCGACGTGACCAAGAAGGTCATGGATCTCAAGATCAGCGACGAGGACGAGCGGGAGATTGGCGCGGCCGTCAGCGAGAAGGTGCGGGCGCGATACGGCGTGGTTCAGGACCCGGCCGTGCACAAGTACGTGGCGCTGGTGGGCGCCCTGGTGACCCAGGCCAGCACGAGGCCGAAACTCGATTGGCAGTTCATCGTGCTCGATACCGACGGGGTCAACGCGTTCGCCGCCCCTGGCGGGTTCATCCACATCACCCGCGGCGCGCTGGCGCTGATGTCGAGTGAGGCCGATCTGGCTGGCGTGCTGGCGCACGAGATCATCCACGTGACGCAGCAGCACACGATCAAGGGCATCCGCAACAGCCGGATCAAGGATCTGGGGCTCGAACTGGCGCCGAGCGGCGGATTGACCAAGGAAGCGATTAAGAAAGTGGCCGGCGAGGCCTACAACATGATCTACGCCGGCTACACGCGCGGCGAAGAACTCGAGTCGGACAAGCTTGGCATCGTGCTCGCCGACAAGATCGGGTACGACCCGAAAGGGCTGGGCGGCTTCCTGGACACGCTCACCGCACGCAACAAGAGCGCGAGCGAGAAACAGGGCCTGTTCGCGTCGCACCCCGAAATGACAGAGCGGCTCGAGAAGCTTGCCAAAATGATCGTCGATCAAAAACTCTCCGGCACCGCCGTGCTGGCCGATCGCCTGCACGCGGCCATTCCGTACAAGCCGACGGCGCAGACCTCGATCGCGCAGGTGGCCGAAGGCACATCGGGGCTGGCAGGCGGCAGCAAGGAAGAGCCGAAGAAGGACGAGGCGAAAAAAGACGAGCCTCCGAAGAAGCGCGGGTTCGGCCTGGGCAGCCTGTTGAAACCGAGTGGCGACGAAAAGAAATCGGCGCAGGTCACCGGATCCGGCGGGTCGAGGGGACTCGATACCGAACGCGGGGCCACCGGCGGCGCCAATCCCGCCATCGTGGTGGTGGTGGTGAAGTCGGCCGACGTTGAGCAGTTCAAGAAGGCCGGCAATCTCAAGTAGACGCCGTGCCGACATTAACCGCTCACGTCGTCATCGTCGTCGCACTGCTGGGGTTGACCGTCGCGATTCGCGTCGTGACGGTCAACCACCTCATCAAGCGAAAGTTACTGCTCTCGCTGGCGGCCGGTCTCGCCGCGCTGGCGGGATTGGCCACCTCGGTGGCGGGCATCGTGCCGCCGGGCCTCTCGGCCGATCTGGGCGGCATCGTCAACCTGCTGATGGCGCTGGCCGCGATCAACTTCGTTGTCGTGGTCGCCATCAACCCGGTGCGCGAAGATCACATCCCGGCGCGGTTTCCGAACATCGTCCAGGACGCGATCATCGTCGGCTTGTTTCTCGGGGTCGCGACCTCAGTCCTTCAGGAAAAGTTTCTCACCACGTCGGCCGTCGGCGCCGTCGTGGTCGGCTTCGCGCTGCAGGACACGCTCGGCAACGCGTTTGCGGGCCTCGCCATTCAAACGGAAAAGCCGTATCGGGCCGGGCACTGGATTCGGGTCGGCGGCCACGAGGGGCGTGTCGAAGAGATTACGTGGCGCGCCACCAAGTTGCTGACCAAGTCGGGTTCCTTCGTCGTTGTGCCCAACAACGTGATGTCGAAGGAGGCTATTGTCAACTATTCCGAGCCGACCGTTCCGACTCGCGTGTCGGTAGACGTCGGCGCGTCCTATGATGCACCGCCAGGCGAGGTCAGGGCGGCGGTCTTCGAAGCGATGAATCACTCCCCGATGGTGCTGGCCGCGCCGGCCCCCGTGGTGGAGTTGGTGGAATTCGGCGCGTCGGCGGTGTTGTACCGGGCGAAATTCTGGGTGGCCGACTACGCCCTGGTGGATCCCGCCACCAGCCAGGTGCGGACCGCGATCTGGTACGTGTTCCGGCGCCGGGCGATCGAGATTCCATTCCCCATTCAGGTGCAGTACGAGCGCGACGAAGTGGTAGGACGGCTGCCCGAGACCACGCCCCGCATGGCGGCGTCGCTGGCGCAGGTCGAATTGTTGCACTCGCTTTCCGACGCCGACCGGCTGGAACTGGCCGGTTTGTGCGAAGAGCGATTGTACGCGCCTCACGAGATCATCGTGCGCCAGGCCGTGCCGGGCAGTTCCATGTTCGTGGTGTCGAGCGGAAAGGTCGAGATCGTGCTCGAGCCGGACGGGCGCCCGCTGGCTGTGACGGAGGCCGGCGGGTTCTTCGGCGAAATGTCGATGCTGACGGGAAGTCCGCGCACCGCGACGGTTCGCGCGCTGGAGGACTGCGTGCTGGTCGAACTGACGGCGGAGGCCTTCCGGCGATTCGTGCTCGAAAAGCCCGACGTGCTCGACGTCATCGCAACCGCCGCCATCATCCGCCGGGCCGAAATCAACAAGCGCCGATCGGAAGAGACCGCGATTGCGACGCCGACCGAATCGGCGACCAGCTTTCTGGGCCGCGTCCGGAAGTTCCTGGGGATTCCAACCTAGTGGCCTGTCCCCGCTGAATAGGTAGTGGTTTCCGGAGCGCGGCGCCCGGATCGCCAGGCGCGAAACGCGAGAATACCGGGAGTATTTGAGCGTTGAGCAACGAAGCGAGGCGGGATGCCCCGCCCGGAAGGCGCTGTCGATTCAGCCGGGACAGGCCACTAGCTGGCGCCTACCGGGCGTCGGGAATGCTGAACCGCTGATTCACCCGGTCGATCGCGTCGCGGATGGGGGCGGCCGACCGCTCTCGAATCGCGGGCGTTACTGGCCGCGGCGTTCCCGCGACACCGGTCTGCACATCGTAGACGTCCTCCCGGTCGTGTGCCGCGTTGGCGATGCACAGCGACGAACCGTCGCCGACCAGCGCGAGAGGCACGGCCGTGATTCACGGGGATTGAGGCCGTCGTCGCGGCATCAGCGCAAAGAACGTGGCCTGGAACGCCGATGTGAAGGCGTTGCCACGCCGAACGTCGTCCTCATGGTCCCTCCTGAGCGTAAGGCGAGAGGGCGCGAAATGTGTATGCCTGGCGCGGATCGATCCGGCGCCGTTCGGCCGTTGACACTTTGCCCCTTCCGCGTATCATTGCGCGTGAGCCGTATCCTGCGCGGGGCGTTCGAGTCCCCTGTCGACGTGTCGACCCCGGAGTATGCGGAGCGGCGAGTGGGGCGGCGAGGTCTGCCGCGGCAAGAACTGCTAGATGCGTCGATCGGGCGGCGCGTGATCGGGTCGGCGTTCGCCGATTCGGCGTGAAAGGGACAGCGATGACTCTCTCTCGAAATCAGCTGGGCGGTGTGGTGGCGGGTATGGTGTGCCTGGTCGGCATCGGCGTCTACGTTGGGCGTGGGTCTCGTCCCGCCGACACGACGCAGGTTGTGATCCAATCGGCGCCGCGCCTGCCGACCGGGAAGGTCACCGGCCTGCCGCCCCAGATCCAGCAGAACGTGGAGTTTATGACCCGCGGCGGCCTGATCTTCGTGTTCCTGCACGAAGCCGGGCACATGGCGATCCACGAGTTGACGATCCCGTCCACCGGCCCCGAGGAAGACGTGGCCGACGAGTTCGCGACCTTCGTCCTCACCGACACCATCAAGGCGGCGCCCGAGAACCAGAAAGACCTGTTCGCCAACATCGTGTTTGCCGGGGCGGTGTACTGGCGCCTGATGGGGCAGCAGCGCGAAAAGGGCGGCGGGAACATCGCGTGGTTCGACGAGCACTCGCCCGACCTGCGACGGTATTACGGGATCCTGTGCCTGGCGAGCGGTGCCGATCCGCTTCGGTTCATCCCGATGGCGGTCAGAGACGGGGTGCCAGAGAATCGTCTGCGCCGGTGCGCCGAGGAGTACAAGACCAAACATGTGGCGTGGGACACGTTGATGGCGCCTCACGCGCCCGGGTTCCTGCGCCGCGCGATCGGCGGGCACCGGCTGATTCTGCAAACCGGACCTGCGGTCAAGAACGAGTGGCTGGGTTTCGAAAACATCTACAAGCAGGGCGGATTCTTCCAGCAGATGCTCGATGGCATGAGCTCCGCGGTCGACCTGCCGAGAGACATCCCGGTGATTGTGAAGGGCTGTGGCGTGGTCAACGCGTTCTACGAGCCCGACGCGCACACCATTACGCTGTGCCACGATTTTGCGGAAAATCTGGCCGAGACGTTTGCGATGGCAGCCGTTGCGGATATGCAGGCGCAACAGGCCCAACAGCAGGGCGGTGGAGGGGGCGGAAATCCGCCACAAGGTCCGCCGCAGGGCACGCCACCGCAAACTCCACCACCGCAAGGCACTCCGCCGCCTCCGCAGGGCAATCCACCCGAGAACGTGCCGCCGCCTCGCACGCCCCAGGTGGGCCAGGCAGCGCTGGCGGGCAACTGGGCCTGCCAGGTGAACACGCCGAACGGCCCGGTCAACGAGCAACTGTCGCTGCGCCCCGACTCCAGTTTCCAGGTTGAGTTCCAGACGCCGAACGGGCTCATGCGCGGCTGGGGCCGCTGGAGCGTGCAAGGGACCAGCCTGCGGTTTGATTACGAAGGCCCCCCCGGTGTGCCGTCGCCCGAGATCATCCCGTTCCAGATGCCGCAGCCGAACATGCTTCAGACCCGGATCGGGACGTGCACCAGAGTCGGTCTGCCATAGCCGGCCGGCGCAGTGCGTTGGCGCTGCGCTGGGCCTGGCACTACCTCCGCCGGTTCGTCATCGACCCGGCGTTGCGGCCGTTTTCGCTCGGCCGCCGCGCCTGGCGTCTCGGCCGCGCCGAGCAGGTGGCCTTGCTGCTGATGGCGGCGTTTGCAGCGCTGTCGGGGGTCGCGACCACCCGGTTGCTGCCAGCACCGCTGGCGTCAACCTCGGTGGAAGTCGCACATTTCGGATGGATGGCCCTCGCGTGGTCGGTGGCGCTGGCCGCCGCCTCCGCTCAGTCCGGGCCGCTCGTGCTCGTGCTGGCCGGCCCGTGGTTCGTCTGGTACCAAGTGCTGGTGTGCTCGTCGCTGGTGGCGACCCCGTGGATTGCGATTCCGATTGCGTGGGTGGGCGCGCTGGCGTGGATGCACGTCCGCGCGCTGCCGCGCTGGCGCGCCCGCGCCGCGTGGTGGCTCGTCATCTCGGCGGGCCTCGGGTACGCGGCCGCCGGTCCCTCCGGCCTGCGTCGCGCCCTCGGATGGCGCGTGGTCGACGCCCAGACGCTGCTGGCCAGTGTGCTGTTCGGCGCCGGCCTGCTGGGGTGTCTGGCGCGCCGCGCCCGTACGCCTGCTCGGGGGCCGACGTTCAGTCTGTCGCTGGTGGGCGCACTGCTGGCGATGGGGACGGCGGTGACGTTGGCGGCGCTGCGCGACTGGCGCGGCACCGTCGGCTGGGTGGATGCCGTCTTCTCGGATGCCAGCGGCATCGTCGTGCTGTTCTGGCTGTGCGTGGCAGGCCAGTTCGCTGCCGGGTTGCTCCACTCCACCGAGTGGATTATTCGCCGGATTCTGAGGTTCTTGCCGCTGCGCGCGGCGCACGGCGGCGTGCTGGCGCAGGTGGTCACCTGGAGTGCGATGGCGTGGCTGGTGCCCCAGGCGCTGATGGCGACCGCCCAGAAAGTGATCGAGGCGCGCGCCTCGTCGACCGTCGTGGCCAGCACGGGGCTGATGACGATCGCGATCGGGCTGGCCTTCGAGTGCGGCAAGCTTCGGCGCGACTGGCGCCACGCGACTGACGAGCGCATCCGTATCGAACTGGGTGTCCTCGCGCTGGTGATGGCCTGCGCGATCGCGCTGTCCACCACGCCTGGCAATCTGTGGGAAACGACCAGGCTGCTGATGATCCTGGCCGGCATGCTGCATCTGGGCGTGCCGCTCGCGATGCTGGAGCACGCCGATCGCTTCGGCCACGAGTCGCCGGCGCTCGGCGTGTTCGCCCGCTTCGGATCGTTCGCCGCCGGCTACTTCGCCGCCTTGATGGCGCTGGTGATCGATCCGCGCAATCCCGCGATGCTGCTGGTGGGAGTGCCGTTTCTGCTGGTCGGTCTCGTGCTGTTGCGGCGTTCGCTGCCCGCGGCCGGGCCGTGGAACGGCGCGGTGGCTGGCGCGCTGTTTTGCGGCGGTATGGTGGCGGGATGGATGATGCCGTATCCGCCGACCATTCCGTTTATCCCCGCCCAAGCGCTGACGGCCGTCTTGCGCGATTGGGGCTCGCTTGGCCGTCCGTCGCTGTCGCTGCAGCACTTCGGGCTGCTGGCGGTGGCCTGGGTGGTGGGTGCGAGTTCGGGCGCGATCGTGTTCCGGAGCCCGAGGCCAGCCGCGCCGCCGACGTGACGTGAGGCGGGCCGATCGCCACGCCGCGGTCCGTTCCGCGACGCCTCCCAGCGTGCCGCCCGTCCGCCGTGCGCGATTACTTCGGCGCCTGCCGTCCCGCAGGCGGGGCGGCCCACAGCACCCGATTCATCAGCAACGCCGTGCGCTTGGTGAGCAACGGCATCTGGTCGAGGTCGGTGTACTCGCCCGGGGCGTGTTCGTGCGCACCGCGTCCGCCGAGTCCGTCAAGTCCGGACACCAGCGTGGCGACAAATGAGATGTCGCCGGCGCCGCGCAAAGACGGGTCGTGTGCCGCGATCGGGCCGGCGCCCAGATCGCGCGACACCTGGTCGAGCGTCGCGAGCAGCGCGCGGTTGCCGGCGGTCGGCTCCATCGACGGCATGCCGTCGATAAACGTGATGCGCGCGGACGTCTTCGGCAGGTTCGCCGCCACAATGGCCCGCATCTTTCCGCGCGCCCGTTCGAGTTGTTCGCGCGACAGGAAGCGCAGGTCGCCTTCCACCACCACCGCGTGGGGCACGACGTTGGTCTTCCCGGTGGCCGTGCCGGTGTAGGTCTCCGGATCGTACTTGAGGTCGGTGCCCCCGGCGATGACGCTCGGGTTGTAGGTGAGGTACGGTTCGCGAAGCTCGGCATGGAAGGCGCTGAGGATGCGTGCCGCCTCGAAGATCGCGCCGCTGCCTCGTGCCTCGCCGAAGATGGTCGACGAGTGTCCCTGGGACCCCGACACCTCGACGCGCCACGAACTGAATCCGCGCCGGCCCACCACCGCGGTCCCCGTCTCGTAGCCCTCGAAGGCGAACGCCACGTCACTTCGTTTCGCCGCGTCCACCATGGCGGCCCGGCTCGCGTCGTACGGTTTGCCGGTGTCTTCTTCGTCGCCGGTCAGCACGACGATCACCTGACGGTCGGTCAGACGTCCCGCCGCATGAAGGGCGCGAAGCGCCTCGATGGCAATCACGTTGCCGGACTTCATGTCGGACGCGCCGCTGCCGTAGCCTTTGTCGCCTTCGCGCCGGAACGCCTCGCCCTGCAGCACCGTGTCCAGATGACCGATGAGCAGCACCCGCGTCCCTTGCGTGCCGCGGTGTTCCGCCACCAGGTGGCCCGAACGGCCCACCGCTTTCTGATCGACCCACCTGGTCTCGAAGCCGATCGCCGCCAATTCCGTTGCGTAAAGATCGGCCACCCGCTTGACGCCTTCGTGGTTTTCGGTCGCGCTCTGGACGTTGACCGACCTGGCCAGCAGGTCGATGGCCGCGTCGCGGCGCGCGTCGATCGCGGAGACGATCTTCAGCTCGGCGGGAGGCAACTGGCTGGCGGCGAGCGACACACCCGCCGACACGAGGACGAGCGCGAGGAGACGGCGAGTCAACACAAGACCTCCTTGATCTGTGGGGCGCGGGCGCCGCACAACCGCACAGCGTCCCGCTCGAATCAGTCTGTCACCGCGGCAGGCGGTACGTCCGCACCAGTGTCTCGCGCAAGCGTTGGGCTCGGGCCTCCAATTCGATCAACCCGAGTCGGGCCGCATCCAGGTCGCCGGCCTTCCCGGCGCGTTCTATGTCGGCAGCCACCGCGCGGAGCGCCGCAGCTCCCAGGTTTGCCGATGCCCCCTTGATGGTATGGGCACCACGTTCGACCCCTGTCGTCTGACCCGCCGCCAGCGATTCCCGGAGCCCTTGGATCAGGCGAGGCAGATCGCCCAGGAATCCGACGACCACCGCGCGCGCCAAGTCTTCGTCCTCCATCATGCGCCCCATGAATGCGACGCGGTCGAATACGACGTCGCCAGGCGGTCCGGTGTCAGGATCGGCGGCGCCGGGCTGTTGCCCCGAATCCTTCTCATCCGATCGATCCAGGGTGTGAGGCAGCCATCGTTCAAGCGCCTCCACCACCGCCTGAGAGGAGATGGGCTTCGGCAGGTAGTCGTTCATGCCGGCGTCAAAGCACTCTTGGCGATCGGTCTGGAGCGCACGTGCCGTCATCGCGATGATGGGCACGTCGTGATTCCGGACCGCAGAGGTCGAGGCCCGAATCCTCCGGGTGGCCTCGAGCCCATTCACCTCTGGCATCTGGATGTCCATGAACACGAGGTCGTAGGGAAGCCGGGTCAGCGCGTCGATCGCCTCGGCGCCATCGGCGACCGCGTCGGCGCGCACCCCCAGCTTTGTGAGAATCCCGAGGGCCACCTGTTGGTTGGTGATGTTGTCCTCGGCCAGCAGGACGCGCACCGAGCCGCGCGGCCGGTTCAGAGTGGCGCGGCGCTCGCTGACGGGCGGCTCAGGCTGGGCCGCGGCCCCGCCCGCCACCAGGACGGACAGCATGGCGCGCAGGTCGGCGTGACGCACGGGCTTTGGAAGCCATCCGGCCACTCCCAACACCTCGACCCGTTTTGCATGTCCTGTCTGGTCCGCCGACCTCATCAGCACGAGGTGGATGTTTTTGAGTGTGTCGTCGGACTTGATGGCGTCGGCCAGCGCCACGCCATCCAGGCCTGGCAGCTGCAGATCGAGGATGGCGGACTGGAAGGCATCGTCGGCCGTGGCTGCTCGACGCAGCATCTCCAATGCCGTCTGGCCGTCAGGCGCCTCTTCGGCCCGCACTCCCCATGCCCGAAGCTGGGCCACGATCACGTCGCGGCTGGTCGCGTGGTCGTCGACCACCAGCACATGGCTGCCCACACACGTTGCCCGAGGCGACATCCACGAGTCCGGGCCGGGCTGTCTGGCGAAACGCGCCGTGAACCAGAATTCCGAGCCGCGGCCTTCTTCGCTCTCGACGCCGATCTGGCCGCCCATCATCTCGGCGAGTTGTTTTGAGATGGCCAGGCCCAGGCCGGTGCCGCCGTACCGCCGGGACGTCGACGCGTCCACCTGCGTGAACTTCTCGAATAAGGCGCTCCGCCGGTCGGCCGGGATGCCGATGCCGGTGTCCTTGACCGACACACGGATCACGACGCCATCGTCCTGGTCCGAGACCAGGTGCACCCGGGTCGAAACCTCGCCCGTCTTCGTAAACTTGATCGCGTTGCCCGTCAGGTTGATCAGAACCTGACGGAGCCGTCCCGGGTCGCCCCGGAGCAGGTTCGGGACGTCGGGATCGGCGGCGCACACGAATTCGAGGCCGCGTTCAACCGCGAGCAGGGCCAGGGTAGAGGCGAAGTCGTCGAGCAGCCCCCGCAGGTCGAAGTCCAGCATCTCCATTTCCAGTTTGCCGGCTTCGATCTTGGAGAAATCCAGCACGTCGTTGAGCAACGCCAGCAGAGACGAGGCGCTGCGGTGCACGGTCTCGGCGTAGTTTTGTTGCTCGGGGTCGAGCCTGGTGTCCAACAGCAGACCCGCCATGCCAATCACGCCATTCATCGGCGTGCGGATCTCATGGCTCATATTGGCCAGGAACTCACTCTTGGCGGTGCTGGCCATTTCGGCCCGGGCGGCCAGTTGGTTGGCGCGCTCGGTCGCGGCGGCGAGCTCGCGGTTGCTGTCCAACAGCGTGGCCTCGGCCCGCTTCCTGGTGGTGATATCCCAGTTGGTGCCGACCATGCGCAGCGGCTTGCCCGATCCGTCGCGCTGCACCACGGCGAGCGCCCGGATGTTGTGGATGCTCCCGTCGCCCCAGACGACGCGGAACTCGGTGTCGAATTCTTTCTCGCCTCGGAGCGCCATCTGGATCTCGGCGTCTCCCCGCTCCATGTCGTCGGGATGGAGCCCGGCCCGCCACGCCTGATAGGCGCCGCCGAAATCGCCCACCGCAATCCCGTAGAGCTGGAACATGTGATCGTCCCAGACGAGACGGTTGTTCACCACGTCGTAATCCCAGATGCCGATGCTGCCTGCGCGCACGGCTAGAGACAGGCGATCGGTGATGAGCGCCATTGCACGCTCGGCCCGTTTCCGCTCGGTGATATCCAGAAATGTCACCAGCGAGCCAGACAACTGGCCATCGACCCGCAGAGGGTGGGACCGGTACTCCACCGGGAACGACGTGCCATCGGCCCGAAAAAAGACGTCTTCGGCGCCGCTCGTTTCGACGCCCGTTCGGAACGCCTCGAAGATAGGGCACTCGGCGACCGGGTACGGACTGCCATCGGCACGGGAATGGTGGATCAGTTCGTGCACGTTGCGTCCGATCAACTGGTTCGCATTCGTGTAGCCGGTCAGGCGGGCGCACGCCATATTGCAGAAGGTGCAGATGCCATCCGTGTCCACACCATAGATGGCTTCTTCGGCGGCGTTCATCAGCACGCGAAGCTGTTCCACGTGCTGTTCGGCCACCTTGACGGCGCGGCGTTCGCGCTGCGACAGCGCGCGGAGCAGTGCGAAAATCGCGAGGCTGCAGAACAGGCCCAGGGCCAGTCCGGTGGCGGACTCACCCCCGCCATGTGCCGCGCGGAACTCCCCCCCTGGGGCTGTTCGGATCGTCCAGACCCGCCCCGCCACGTTGACGCTGACCCGCCAGGCCAATCCCTGGTCAGCGCCGGACGCGTATTTCTTGCGGGCGTAGAGCAGATTGGCCGGCTGATCCGATTCCCCGTCGAACAACTCCACGAAGATCCCCTGGCCGGCCGTCCCGAGCATGCCGTCGACCAGGTCCTCCATGCGAAAGGCCATGTAGACCCAGCCCAGCAGAGCCTCCCGTCGCTGGGCCACCGTGTCGAGGCGGGTCCCTCGGCGGTACACCGGCGCGTAGAGCAGGGTGCCCGCTTGAACACCGACCGAGGTCTCCTGGTAGAGCGTCACCTTGTCCGACAGCGCCAGGCGCCCCGTATCCCTGGCCTGCAGCATGGCGCGTCTCCGGATCGGATCGGCCAGCATGTCCCTGGAAAACGCGCGCTGGTTCCGCGCGTCGAACGGCTCGATGTAGATGATCGAGCTCACGCCTCCGTCCGGCGGAAGAGGTCCGCCAGGATGGACGTCGTACCCGGAAACGCCTTCCGCTCTCAGGCGGCTGATATGGGAGGGCAGATCTGGTAACCGGATCCACTCGGCGAACCCCAAGGCCTGAACTCCGGGATTCAGGCGGCTGAGCTCGATGGCGCCGACGTACCGGGTCCACTGCTCGCGCCGCGGCAGAGCCGGCCACGCCGTGAGAAATTCGCCGGCGGCCAGCAGGATCTGCTCGTGGTCGACGACCCGGTCGGAGATCTTCGTCGTGAGGTTGGCAGACTCGGCCTCGAACAGATCGCGGATTCGGCGCTGTTCTCCGCGCAAGATGACCAGCCACGTGGAGGTCGCCAGTGCCAGCGCCAGCGTCAGCCCGACCCACGGGATGAGCGACCTGGAGAACCTCGCCTTCTTGGCCGTCATAACCACATTATTCCAGACTGAGGACCACGTCGAAGCCGCTGCCTGCAACGCCCACCGCGGTCAGTGGGTCCGAGGCCTCACCAGCGGGTCGTCCAGTTGGCCGGGAGTAGCACGCCAGACATCCGTCCGGCCGGGTCGGGAAACCAGTCGAACACCTTGACATCCAGAGCACAGGCCCCACATTGCCCGCATGCCCTGATCCAGTAGGGCGCACTGAGAGTACGTCCGGTGGCGAGGGCTGTCAATCTCGCGTATCGCGCGTGTCGTGCCGCTGGTCGCGCGGCGCCAGATCCCGGTTGTGGGGCCGCCGCCTTCAAGTACAATCGCACCAATCCAAGAAGCTGGGGGTGCGCGCGGTCGGGGCCCGAAGACATCGGCGGGGCCTGGCCGAACGCGCGACGACGACGCGATGCTGACCGGGGCGATCGTTGGCCCGTATCAAACCCTGGCGCAGCGAGGTAACGGCCGCTCGACTCGGGTGGAGCATAGGCGATGAGTCTGGCACGTGGAACAACGCTCGGCTCCTATGAAATCCTCGGACCGCTCGGGGCAGGCGGCCCGCCTCCGCTCGCGTCAGCGTTGATGCGCGAGCTATGGCGAGGTCTCGCCGTAGCCCAGAAGAGGACTCGATGAATCCGGGAGATGTCCTCGGCCCCTATCGAGTCCTCGCCAAGCTGGGCGAAGGCGGAATGGGCGAAGTCTACCGCGCTCGCGATTCGAAGCTGAACCGCGACGTCGCGATCAAGGTATTGCCCGCCGCGTTTGCCGCAGACGCCGATCGCCGGGCGAGGTTCGCGCGCGAAGCGCAGGTCCTGGCGGCGCTCAACCACCCGAACATTGCCGCCATCTACGGCGTCGAGGACGTCAGCGCGGCAAGCGGTCTGGCGTCAACCAGCGTGACGGCGCTCGTGCTCGAACTGGTCGAGGGTCCCACGCTCGACGAGCGAATCGCCGGCTACGCGATGGCCGTTCAGGACGCGCTCGCGATTGCGTCGCAGATGGCCGATGCCCTCGATGCGGCGCACGAAAAAGGCATCGTCCACCGCGATCTCAAGCCCGCCAATATCAAGTTCACCGAGGATGGGCGCGTCAAGGTGCTCGATTTCGGTCTCGCCAAAGCGCTGGATCCCAATGGAGGGCGGGACTCGAGTCCCGCCGATTCCCCCAATCCGGCCAACTCGCCGACGCTGACGGCCATCGCCAGTCGGATGGGCATGATCGTTGGGACCGCGGCCTACATGAGCCCTGAGCAGGCGAAAGGCAGAGGCGTCGACAAGCGGACCGATATCTGGGCATTCGGGTGCGTGCTGTACGAGATGCTCACCGGGCACCGGGTGTTCGACCCTTCGAGAGCCTCAGCATCGCCCCGAGACTCTTCGGGGGGCGCCGGCGACGACGTGATGGACATCATCGTGGCGGTGATGACGACGGAACCGGACTGGGCGCTGCTCCCCGTGACGACGCCTCCGCGCATCGTCGAACTGATGAAGCGGTGCCTGAAGAAGAACCCGCGCGAACGTCTGCGAGACATCGCGGACGCGCGGTTTGAAATCTCGCAGGCGTCCAGCCCCGAATCCGCATCGCGTCAGACAGATGCCGATGCCGAGGTCGGATCGCTCACCGGGGCGGGTTGGTCAGGCCATGCGCGGGTCGCCTGGCTGGTGGCCGCAACTCTGGCGCTGGCGCTCGCCGGGAGCGTCGCGATCAGCCTGCGGCAGACCGGACCCGAGTCCGCGCGAATTCGGAGCTCCATCCTGCTCCCCGCCGGCCCGACCTCCGGCCTGCTTCCCGCCTCCCGCTTCGCGCTTTCGCCGGATGGCCGCACGTTGGCGTTGATTGCCAAAGACCCCGACGGCAAAGTCCGGCTTTGGATCCGGCCGCTCGACGAGCTGTCGGCCACAGTTCGCGAGGGGACCGAAGGCGCCGAATCGCCGTTTTGGAAGCCCGACAGTCGATCGATCGCGTTCTTCGCTCAGGGCAAGCTCAAGAAGATCGACGTGGCTGGCGGACCGGCTGTTGTCGTCTGCGACGCGCCGTTGGCTGGCTTTGGTCCGCGCGGTTCGTGGAGTCGCGACGATGTCCTCTTGTTCAGCATTGGAGAGGCGCTCCTGCGGGTATCGCCATCAGGATCGGATCCGGTTCCGGCTCGAGCCACCACGCTGGACGCCAAGGCCGGTGAGACGACGCACGCGTGGTCCCACTTTTTGCCAGACGGCCGCCACTTCCTCTACATCGCATATCACGGCCTCCAGCCGATTGGCTCGTACGTCGGATCGCTGGATTCGGCCGACCGAAAACTGATCGGGCAGTTCGCGATCAACGTGCAATACGCGGGAGGATCGATCCTGTTCGTCAAGGACGGCACGCTGTTCGCGCAGCCGTTCGATGCCAAGCGGCTCGAACTCAGCGGCCAGGCCACGCCAGTGGCCTCCGGTCTCGAGATGGCCGGTGCCAACGGTCTGGTCGCCGGCTTCTCCGTTTCCCAGACCGGCATGCTTGCCTACCAAGGGGCCGGTGCGCAGGCGCCGTCCGAACTCGGCTGGTTCGACCGGACCGGAAGGCGTATCGGGTCGGTTGGCGAGCCCAGCCTCTTCGGCGACGTCGTGCTGTCACCAGACGGAACCCGTCTCGCCACCCGAGTCATCGAGCCGCCGAGGGCGACGTCGAACATCCGCGTCTACGACCTCGCGCGCGACGCCGCGATTCGCTTGACCGCCGGTTCCATGGACGATAGCGACCCGGTCTGGTCGCCAACCGGCGACCGGATCGTGTTCGCGTCGGCCAGGACGGGCTTGGACGATCTGTATCTCATGACGTCCTCGGGTGCCGGCAGTCCCGATCTGCTGCTCTCGGATGGCAGTTGGAAAGAGGCCACCAGTTGGTCGCGCGACGGCCAGTTCATCCTGTTCCACGCGCCGACGACCAAAACGGCGGATGATTTGTGGGTGTTGCCGCTCGCCGGTGATCGGAAACCGTTCGTGTTCCTGCAAACGCCGTTCAGCGAGGCTTGGGGGCAGATCGCGCCCGACGGCCGGTGGATCGCGTACCAGTCGGATGAATCGGGAAGACCCGAAATCTACCTCACGTCGTTTCCTCGCTCCGGCGCCATCGTGCCGATCTCGCGAACAGGCGGGGTGTATCCGAGGTGGCGCGGCGACAGCCAGGAACTCTACTACCTCACCCCTGAGGGGAAATTGATGGCGGCGGCGGTGCGCCTCGATTCGGCGCGGCCTCAGATCGGCGCGGTTCAAGAGTTGTTTGCCACGCGGGCCGTCGCGAACCTCCACTTTCCAGGGTTCCCGTACGATGTCACCGCAGACGGGAAACGCTTCGTGATCAATTCTGCGTTGCAGTCGGCAACGATGGCGACACCTCTGACGCTCATCGTGAATTGGCAGACCGGGCTCGGCAAGTAGATATGGAGAGCGGTAGGGTTCGACGGTCGAGCGATTGGCGCGTCGAAGCCTTGGATCGGCGGACGCCACCGGAGGACGCGACCTGGCAAGGGAACGCGCGCCGAGTTGTCGCCGTCCTGCTCGTAGTGTGCGCGGCCATCGTCGGAGGCTGTGAGACTCGCCGCGCCCCCAAGGTGGCCGACGGATTCGCGATTCCCATCCGCGGCGGAACGCTCGAGATCGTCGGCAGCAACGACGTCGACCACCTGGCATCGACCAGCGCCTATACCGGGCGCACGGAAGGGTTGCTGAGGACGTTTACCCGACAACTGGTGGCCTACCCGACGTCGAACGACTTCAACATCAGGACACGGCCCGCGCCGGACCTGGCGCTCGAACTGCCCACGCTGGCCAACGGCGGCATCAGTGCCGACGGCCGCACGTATACCTTTCACCTTCGGCGCGGCGTTCGCTGGGATAGTCGCCCCCCGCGCGAGGTGACGGCTCACGACGTGGTGCGGGCCTTCAAGCTCTTCTGCAATCCGGTGAACCCGGTCGGCTCACCCGGTTACTACATTCCCACCATCGAAGGGATGGCGCGGTACTGCGAGCAGTTCGCCCGTGTGCCGGCCACCGTCGAGGCGATACGGACCTTCGTCACTACGCACGATATCGACGGCGTCTACGCCTCCAACGACGACACGATCGTGTTTCGGCTGAAGGCGCCGGCGTCGGACTTCCTGAATCTGGTCGCGATGCTGTTTGCGTCTGCTGTTCCTGCCGAATACCTCGACGAGCTCCCCGACAGCCCGGCATCCCGCCAGCAGACGATCTCCAACGGTCCGTACCGGATGGCGCGTTACGTCCAGAACCGGGAGATGATCCTCGAGCGCAATCCGGTCTGGAATCCGGGCACCGATCCGATCCGGCTGGCCTACGTCGACCGGATCCACGTGAGCCTCGGGTCGGATGGCGAGTTGCAATTGCTCCAGATTGAGGCGGGGACGGCCGACTTGAGTTTCGGCGATAGCGTGGCGACCGCCGAACTGGCGTCGCTGCTGACGCTGGATGATCCGACCGTGCTGCTGTCGCCCGATGGCGCCATCTGCGCCCAGGCGCAACTGCTCATCGTCAATCGAGCGGGCCCGAACAACGGTGGACCGCTCAGCCGGCTCCAGGTGCGGCGGGCGATTGCGCTGGCCGTCGACAAGGCCGCCATCGTGCAGTTGTCTGGCGGGTCGCGGGTGGCACGCCCGCTGCGTCAGGCGGCCGGCCTGGGGTGGGACGGCTACCTCGACGGGGCCGATCGCGACGTGACAACCGACGACCGCGGCGATCCGGTTGCGGCCCGTCGGCTGCTCGCGGAGGCAGGCTATCCTCACGGGCTCTCGCTTCGCCTGGTGTACGGAAACGACCAGCCGAACCCGTTGTTTGCGCAGGCGCTGCGGGCGAGCCTCGCGCGTGCCGGCATCGCGCTTCAATTGGCTCAGCAGACCAAGGCCGACCTCTACGGCCGGCTGCTCGCGAGTCCGGAAAACGCCAGGCGCGGCGAGTGGGACCTGGCCCTGACGACGTGGATCCCCGATTGGCTGGGACGGAACAACGGCCGCTCGTTCATTTTGACCGGATTCGACAGCCGCAATTTCGGCCAGAACGGCCTCGACTGGGGCGGGTACCTCAATCCGGACGTAGACAGGCAGATTGATCGTGCTACGACGGCACCGAGCGCGGCCGACGCCGAGCGCGCGTGGATCGACGTCGCGCGCCGCCTCATCGACGACCTGGCACTCATTCCGCTGGCCGAGGGCAAGGCGGCGTATCCGAAGTCGCGGCGTGTGCGAAATTGCTCGTGGGACGTCTTCAGCTTCAACTGCGACCTGGCGGCCGTGTGGCTGGCTGATGCCGGATCGAGGCCGGGCGGATCGCGATGAGGCCGCCTGCCTTCGACGATGCGAGACCGCCATTGCCCCACGGCTGCGTCCGAGGCCGTGGGCGTGCGCGCCGTGTCGCGGCCGTTGTCGCGCTCGTCTTGACATGCTGCGTGTGCGTTGCGGCCGGTTGCTCGGAACGCCGCTCTCCGGTCCGCCTCGACGAGTCCGGCCCGCCCATCCGTGGCGGCACGCTCGAACTGGTCGGCCGAAGCGACGTCGACCACCTGGCATCGACCAGCGCCTACCTGAGTTCGGCGCTTGCGCTGTCGCAGACATTCAGCCGCCAGTTGCTGACGTATCCACCGACGGGCGACTACGAAACCAAGATCCGCGTTGTGCCGGACCTTGCCAGCGAGGTTCCCACCACCGAAAACGCAGGCATCAGTCCAGACGGTCTCACCTATACCTTTCACCTCCGGAGGGACGTGCTCTGGGACAGCCGCCCGCCGCGCGCGGTGACGGCGCACGACCTGGTCCGAGCCTTCAAGCTCTTTTGCAATCCCGTGAGCCCGGTCGGGGCGCCCGGCTACTACACCGACACACTCGCTGGCATGGCGGGATACTGCGGCCAGTTTGCCCGCGTGCCCGGCACCGTCGAGGCGATCCGGACGTTCGTGACGACCCACGATCTCGAGGGCGTATCTGCCACCAACGACTTCACGATCGTGTTTCGGCTGCACGCTCCGGCACCCGATTTTCTCAATATCGTGGCGATGCCCTTTGCCTCGCCTGTGCCGGTTGAGTACCTCGAGG
The DNA here is from genome assembly GCA_037133015.1 of Acidobacteriota bacterium. Classification (GTDB taxonomy): domain Bacteria; phylum Acidobacteriota; class Vicinamibacteria; order Vicinamibacterales; family JAKQTR01; genus JBAXOX01. The sequence continues at coordinate 3,240 of JBAXOX010000015.1, read as the reverse complement.
ACCTTCCGGACAGCCCAGCGTTCCGTCAGCATACGATGTCCAACGGTCCGTATCGCATTGCGCGCTACGTCCAGAACCGGGAGATCTTTCTCGAGCGCAACCCCGCATGGAAGAGCCACACCGACCCGAACAGGCCGGCCTATGTCGATCGAATCCACGTGCGGTTGGGTGTGGACGCCCAGTTACAGCAGCTTCAGATCGAAGCCGGGACAGCCGATCTGAGTTTCGGCGACGTCGTGCCTACCGCCGAGTTGGCGTCGTTGTTGGCCGCCCCTAATCCCGCCGTTCTGCTGGTGCCACCCGAAAGCGTCTACTTCGACGCGTTGTTTCTCGTCTTCAATCGCCTGAGCCAGAACGGCGGCGGGGCACTCGGCGACGTTCGGGTGCGCCAGGCGATCGCCTTGGCGGTGGACAAAGCCGCGGCGGTGCAATTATTTGGGGGGGCTCGCGTGGCGCGCGCCCTCCGGCAGGCCGTCGCCAGTGGCGTGGCGGGCTTTCGCGAAGGGGCCGACCGCCATCTGACGCCCGGCGACCGAGGCGACCCGGTGGCGGCTCGTCGGTTGCTGGGTGACGCCGGGTACCCGACGGGTCTTTCCCTGCGGCTCGTGTATGCGAATCGCGAGGCGAACCGGATGCTCGTCCAGGCCTTGCAGGCGAGCCTGTCGCGGGCCGGCATCGAGATCCAGTTGGCGCAACTCACCGTCGCTGACCTCTACGGCCGACTGCTCGCGAACCCCGACAACGCGAGGCGCGGCGAGTGGGACCTGGCCCTCACGGAGTGGGTTGCGGACTGGTTCGGCACCAACAGTGGGCGCTCCGTGATCGCGCCGCTCTTCGACGGCCGGAATGTCGGTCAGAATAGCCAGAACTACGGCGGATACCAGAACCTCGGCGTGAATGCGCTCATCGATCGGGCAACGACGGCGGCCAGCGCCGAACGTGCGGAGCAGGCCTGGAGCGATGCCGCCGGCCGTCTGATGGATGACGTGGCCCTGGTGCCACTGCTCGAGATCAGAGTGCCGTACGCCAGGTCGAGGCGGGTTCGCGGCTGCGCCTGGTCGGTCATTGGGTTGAACTGCAGTTTGTCGGCGCTGTGGCTGGCGGATGCGGCGGCAGGATCCGGGAGCGCGCGATGATGGCGGCGCCGACTCGATCCCGCCACGATCCAGCGTGCCGACTGCGCGACCGTCCTGTCGCGCTCAGCTACACCACACGCTTCGTCATCGTCGTGTTGGCCTTGTGCGCTGGCTTCGGCGCCGGCTGTACCGACCGGCGCGCGGGTCTGCCGCTGGATGACTCTGGCCCGCCCACCCGCGGCGGTACGCTCGAGATCGTCGGCCGCAGTGACCTCGATCACTTGGCCACCACGAGCGCCTATACGACCAAATCCCTCTGGCTCATCCAGACGTTCGCCCGGCAGTTATTGGCGTACCGGTCGGTCGGCGAGTACGAGACGAAGATACAGCCCATCGCGGATCTGGCCGTGGAGGTGCCGACCCGCGCAAACGGCGGTGTCAGCGCCGACGGGCTCACTTATGTCTTTCACCTCCGGCGTGGCGTCCGGTGGGACACGACTCCACCGCGCGAGGTGACGGCCAACGACATCGTGCGTGCTTTCAAGCTCTTCTGCAACCCGGTCAGTCCGGTCGGCGCGTCCGTCTACTACACCAGCACCATCCTGGGCATGGCGGCCTACTGCGAGGCGTTCAGCCGCGCGCCAGGAACCGTCGAGGGCATCCGTGCATTCGTCATCACCCGCGATCTCGAAGGCGTTCGCGCCACCGACGACTTCACCGTCGTGTTCCGGCTATGCGCGCCTGCGTCGGATTTTCTGAACCTGCTGGCCCTGAATTTCGCGTCGCCCGTGCCCGTGGAGTATCTCGACGTCCTTCCAGACAGTCCCGAGTTTCGTCAGCACACGATCTCCAACGGTCCGTATCGCATCACGCGCTACGTTCAGAACCGGGAACTGTTCCTCGATCGGAATCCGGCATGGGTTTCCGGCACCGACCCGGTTCGAACGGCCAACGTGGATAGGATCCGCGTGCGATTCGGCGTGGATGATGCGCTGCAGCAACTGCAGATCGAGGCCGGGACGGCGGACCTGAGTCTGGACACCATCCCTCCGGCCGAACTGGCGTCGCTGCTGGCCATGGACGACCCGACAGTGCTGCTGACGCCGGCGGGCGACGTGTATACCGACCTCGTGTTGCTCTGCTTCAATCGCATGAGCCAGATGGGCCGGGGGCCGCTCAGCCAGCCACAAGTGCGACGCGCGGTCGCGTTGGCTGTGGACAAGGCGGCCATTGCGCAACTGCTCGGTGGCCCGCGCGTGACGCGGCCGGCGAGGCAGGCGGTGCTCAGCGGAGCGGGCGGATTCCGCCCGGGGGCCGATCGCGACGTGACGCCCGGCGACCGCGGCGACCCACAGGCTGCTCGACGGTTGCTCGCCGAGGTCGGGTACCCGAAGGGCCTCTCGTTGCGTCTGGGTTTTACGAGTGCGTCGAGGCTCCAAGCCCAGGCGCTGCAGGCAAGTCTGTCGAAGGCCGGCATCAGCGTTCAGATCGCGCAGTACACGTTCGCCGACTACATGGGCCGGCTGCTCGCCGACCCCGATAACGCACGGCGAGGGGAATGGGATCTGGCACTGGTCGACTGGGGTCCAGACTGGTTTGGCAACAACAGCCGGTCGGTTCTCGTCCCGTTGTTCGACAGCCGAAACGTCGGTCAGAACGGCGCCAATTATGGCGGGTATCGAAACGCGGAAGTCGATGCGCTCATGCACCGCGCGACCACAGTGGTGGGCGCCGAGCGCGTGGAACAGGCATGGTTCGACGTGGCGCAGCGCCTGATGGACGATGTGGCCTTCGTCCCGCTGACCGAAAGCCGGATGGCCTACGCGCGATCGCGCCGCGTGCGGGGATGCGCCTGGTCCGTCATCGGCTTGAACTGCAGCCTACCGGCGCTGTGGCTGGCGGATGCGGCGCCGCCCAAGCGGATCATGGCTGCCGCCGAGCCTGGCAGCAGCCGGTTTGGCGCGCGGCGCGAGGACCTGAAAAATGGCCCGAACATGCTACGCTATTGGCCATGAATCAGATGTCCATTCAGGACCTTAAAGCCCAGCTGTCAGGAGCCGTCGCCGCCGCCCAGTCCGGCGAGACCATCGTCGTCACGCGTCACGGCGAACCGGTGGCCAGGCTGGGACCCGCGCGGTCGGCCGACGTCCACTGGGGACGGCGG
>JBAXOX010000014.1:0-76807 GCA_037133015.1 Acidobacteriota bacterium | reverse complement strand
GCCGTTGCCACCGCCGTTGCCGTTATTCCCGCCGCCATGGTGGTTGCCGTTGTTGCCATCGCCGCTGCTCAGCACGTTCGCGAACACTGACTGCTGTCCACCGCCCGATCCCGAACCCACCGCGGCGCCCAGGAATGCCGTATTCACGAGATACTGACGGCCCCACGGATCGGGGCCAATCGGCGGCGACAGATACGCACCGCGCCACCCGAGGCCGAACAGCGGCCCCACCGAACTGGTGGTCTGAACCGGATAGCCGGGATCGTTGGTGACGAACTGGTGCTCCATCGAATCCACGTTGGTGGTCGAATCCCAGTTCAACAGGCCGGTCGAGAGATTCGTGTTCGAAGCGGGAATCGCGGTCGGACCGAGGTCGGCCACGGTGACGGCCGGGCCGTTGCTCTGCAGCAGTTCAACACGGTTGCCCACGGTGCAGGCGCCCGCGCCCGTCAACTTGAGGCAGGGCCCCACGTCGCGCGTCAGACGCGCCACGCTCAGGCCAATCGCTTCGCAATCTTCCTTGACCTTGACCCACCGCGCGTCGTTCACGAAATCGGCAATCGACGGCGCCAGCACGCCCGTCAACAGCATGAGGACCAACAGCATGATCGTAACTTCGACCAGCGACAATCCGCGTTCGTTCGAGTGCAACATCTTCATGACACATCCTCCACTTCGCGCTCACCCAGGTGCCCGTCGTTTCGACGAGCCGCTGACCCTGTATTGAGCAAGGGATGTGCCCCGCGTATTTCGGCGCGGCGATCCGCGTTATTTCCGTGTTTTTCCTAACGTTTCTTGCGTATTCCGCGATCTGCACGCGGCGGCACACCCATCACTCGATCGAGGAGTGCCTGTTTGGGACCTCCAAATCGCGAGGCGCCAAATCGCCTATCAATGCGACAAAAGGCGCAAACCGCCGCAACAGAAATTGATGGGTCTGGGGAACCGGGATGGCGCGGCTGGCCGGGGGCGATTGCGCGGGACGGGGAGGAGAAGGAACACCAGGGACGAGGACGAGGGATCAGAATGAGGACGAAGGATCAGAATGAGGACGAAGGATCAGAACGAGGAGGAAGGGTTAGTTCGGGGAGGAAGAGGGACCGTGTGGCGCCGAGACGCTCTGGACCCGCGTCAGACGGAGGGGGCCGCGGCCCGAGGGCGAGAAGCCCCCGGGTCGGCGGCCGCCTGACTACTTGTTGATCTTGATCAACTCGACGTCGAACACCAGCATGCCCTTCGGCATGCCCTGCTGGCCCTTGTAGGCGATCTTCTCGGGAATCCAGAAGCGGCACTTCTGGCCCTCGACCATCAACTGCACGCCCTCGGTCCAGCCGGCAATCACCCGGTCGAGCGGGAACGTGCTCGCCTGGCCGCGTGCCACTGAGCTGTCGAACATCTTGCCGTCGGTGGTCCACCCGGAATAATGCACCGTCACGCTCTGAGACGACGACGGGTGCGCGGTCCCGGTGCCGGGCTTCAACTCTTTCCAGGCGAGGCCGGACGCGGTGCGAATCGCGTCGCCAGGGATGGAGGCCACGTCGGCCGGCACGGTCGGGACCTCTGGCGGAGGCGGCGGCTCGGCAATCGCGATCAACTCGACGTCGAACACGAGCAGGCCCTTCGGTTTGCCCTCTGCGCCCTTGTAGGCGAGCGCCTCCGGAATCCACATCCGGCGCTTCTCGCCCACCACCATCAGTTGCAGGCCTTCGGAAAACCCGGGGATCACCCGGCCGACCGGGAACGTACTGGGCTTGCCGCGCATGACGGAACTGTCGAACATCTTGCCGTCGGTGGTCCAGCCCGTGTAGTTGATGGTGACCTGTTCGGTCGGTTTGGGACTGGCCGTGCCTGTGCCCGGAGTGACCACCTTGGTGGAGAGACCCGACGCCGTCTTCGCCGCGTCTGGGGGCGGCGCTGCCACGTCTGGCGGGGCCGGCGGCGGAACCGGCCGCACCGTGGCGGGCGGATTCGCCGGAGTCTGCTGGCCGGCTGTCGCGGGCACCGCGATGGCCACCACCAGCGTGGCGGCGCAGATCATGAGAACGATGAGCGAAAACAAGTGCGAACGTGTCATTCGGTGGCCGGTTCCTTTCGCTTGCGTGGTGCACTGGTGCGCGTCCGCGGCTTGCGGGGCGCGGTGGACTTGTCCTTGGGCGCCGCGGTCGACTTGCGACGCGGTCGCGGCTTCGCCTGGACCGTCTCGTCGCCGGTTGGCGGCTCGGCGAGATTGCCGACCTGGTCGCCGGGCTCTGGCGCCGTCATCTCTCCGTCATCGGCGGCGGCACCCTCATGGGACCCGGTCGCGGCGACCGGCTCGACGTCACGCTCGACATACGGGGCCTCGTGCTCGTCGCGGGGCAAGCCGCTCGCCATGGCAGCGGCCTCCGCGTCGGTAGCGTCGACCGGCCACGACGGCGTCGACGTCGGTCGCAGTTGCGGCCCCTGGAACACGCGCAGCACGCCCTGCCGATCGCGTTCCATCCGGACGACGCCATCGCGTTGCACGGCCCGCAGGATTTCCACCAGATTGCCGTGACGCCGTTCGTCGAAGCTCGGGTCGACCGCACGCATCGCCTGCTTGACGTTCCGGATGTACATCGGCCAGCGTGGAATCACGCCCGGCGTCTGGAGCACGCGCTGCAGCAGGCGAATACCGTCGGCAATCGACGGCGGGGCCTGTGGCGGTTGCCCGTCCTGCGCCGGACCAGGCTGCGGCTCAGACTCGGCGGATGGCGCCGGGGACTGCGCCGTGTGGCTCTGTGCCGGCTGGTTCTGCATCGGCTGGTTCTGCGTCGACTCGGTCTCCGACGACGAGGCGTCGCCGGCCTCGGCGACCGAGGTCCCGTCCGATTCCCGCAGTTCGACCAGCACGCTTCGTCCGGCGCTCTTGAGCGTCACCAACCCAGCCTCGCCCAGCTTGTCGGCGAAATCGCGAAAGCTGGAGGCGCCGTAATCGCGTTCGGAGAACGTCGAATCCAGCTGCAGCAAGGTGCTCTTGAGCAGGCCGAGCTGCGGCGTCACTTCGCGGTCGGTGAGCAACTGCAGGGCGCGTGTCACCAGGGCGAACGCCTTGTTGACCGGCGCGGTCTGGAGTTGAGACGACGAGGGCTGCGACGTCGTCTGCCGGTCACGGCTCGGACCGCCGGTCGAGGGACGCCGACTCGGCTGGCGAATCAGGTTTTCGTAGGCGATGAACTCGGTGCAGTTCTTCTGCAGCACCATCGCGGTAAACTGCCGGCCGCCGACCACGAACACCTTCCGGTCGTACTGCTTCAGCTTCTCCACCAGGCTGATGAAATCGCTGTCGCCGCCGACAATCACGAACGCGTTGATGTGGGCGTGGGTAAACGCCATCTCGAGCGCATCGAGCGCCAGATTGATGTCGGCGCCGTTCTTGTCGCCGCCCGGCGTCATGTTGCGCTGCACCATGCGCACCGCGTGCTGCGTCAGCATCCGGCTGTAGTCGCCGGCGCGCTTCCAGTCGCCGTAGGCGACCTTGGTCACCACCTCGCCGCGTTCCTTGACCGCGTCGAGCACCGCACCCACGTCGAACTCCCGGTTCAGCGTCGTCTTGACGCCAATCTCGATGTTGTCGAAATCAATCAATACCGCAATCTTCAACGAACGATCTTCAGAGGCCATGCCTCACTCCATTTCATGTCGGAACCGGGTTCGCCACCCGTTCTCGTCGCCTTGGCCCGTCGGGGCCGAACGCGCATACCATGCCCATCTGGGCCACTCACTCAGGTCTTGAATCGATCCTCTGTCAGACGTCCAGTTCGCGGGCATCTTCTGCGCGCTCCATGATGAAGCGGTAGCGGGCCGCGGGCTCCTTGCCCATCAGCTCGTTGATGACGCGATCGGTGACGATGTGGTCGGCCACCTCCACACGGAGGAGCCGACGGGTTTTCGGGTTGAGCGTGGTTTCCCACAACACTTTGGGCATCATTTCGCCGAGGCCCTTGAACCGCGTGATTTCGGGCACGCCGCGCCCGGTCGCGTGCTGCTCGAGAATGGCGGCCTTCTGGGCATCGTCGAGCGCCCAGTGCGTCTGCTTGCCGATGTCGATGCGATAGAGCGGCGGCTGCGCCAGGTAGACGCGGCCGGCCGTCATCAGCGGCGCCATGTGCCGGTAGATGAACGTGAGCAGCAGCGTCGCGATGTGGTTGCCGTCCGAGTCGGCGTCGGCCAGGATGATCACGCGCCCGTACCGAAGCCGCGTGATGTCGAAGTTCTTGCCGATGCCGCAGCCCAGCGCCGTCACCAGATCCGACAGTTCCTTGTTCTCCAGCACCTTCGCGATCGACACGCTCTCGACGTTGAGCACCTTGCCGCGCAACGGCAGGATGGCCTGCTTGGCCCGGTCCCGTCCCTGCTTGGCCGACCCGCCCGCCGAATCGCCCTCGACGATGAACAACTCGGAATCTTCCCGATCCGACGACGAGCAATCGGTGAGTTTGCCAGGCAGGTTGAGGCGGCTCGACGTCGCGCTCTTGCGCGTGATTTCCTGCTGGGCGGCGCGGCTGGCCTCACGGGCGCGAGCCGCCAGGATGATGCGGCCGACAATCGCTTCGGCCACGCTGATGTTGTGGTTGAGCCAGTGCTCGATCGCGGGCCGCACCGCCGAATCCACCACCGAGAGGATCTCCGGATTGTTCAGCCGATCCTTGGTCTGCCCCTGGAACTGCGGATCCTCGATGAACAGGCTGAGCACGCCCACCAGCCCCTCACGAATGTCGTCGGCGGTGAGGGTGACCCCCTTGGGCGTGAGATTGTGGGTCTCGATAAAGTTGCGCACCGCCTTGGTCAGGCCCGCCCGCAGCCCGTTCTCGTGCGTGCCGCCCGAACCGGTCGGGATGCCGTTGACGTAGCTGCGGATGATTTCGTCGGTCGCCTCGGTCCACTGAATCGCGAGGTCGAGCCGCAGACCGTTGTCGCGGTTGAGGACGAACGCGGCCTCGTGCACCGGCCTCAGCGATCCGGCGGTCACGATCGTCTTCAAGTAGGCTTCGAGGCCGTCGCTGTGCTCGAAGGTCTGCTTGGATCCGGCCGCCTGATCCTCGAACACGATCTTGACGCCTTTGTGCAGGTAGCTCGCAATCTCGAGCCGCTCGCCGATCGTGGCCGCGTCGAACTCGACTTTCGGAAAGATGGTCGCGTCGGGCCTGAAGAACACCGTGGTCCCGGTGCCGCGTGCCGCGCCGATCTTCTTGACCGCGCCCTGCGGGATGCCCTGCTTGAAGCACTGCTCCCACGACGCGCCGTCGCGTCGGACCGTCACTACCAGTTCCTTCGACAGCGCGCAGACCACGCTGGCCCCGACGCCGTGGAGACCTCCGGCGGTCTTGTAGTTGCCCGGCTCGAACTTCCCGCCCGCGTGGAGCGTGGTAAAGACCACCTCGAGCGCGCTCTTCTTGGTCTGCTGGTGCTTGTCGACCGGAATTCCGCGTCCATCGTCCGACACGGTCACCGACGACCCGTCGTCGTGCAGCGTCACCGCGATGTTCGACGCATGGCCATTCATGGCCTCGTCAATCGCGTTGTCGACAATCTCCCAGACCAGGTGATGGAGCCCTGTGGAACCCACCCCCCCGATGTACATGCCAGGACGTTTCCGGACAGGCTCCAAGCCTTCCAGAACGGTGATGTCTTTGGCGGTGTAGGTTGGCATGCAGTAGGCGTCGGGGTCTGGCGCCGCCTGTCAGGCGCCGGGCGCGAGCGGCGAGGCGTCAGGTGCCAGGCAGAAAGCGCTAAGAACGGGGGCGCCGCCAGAACAGTCGGCCAACAGCCGGTGTCGGGTGGACCACCCACAAATAGATAACCCGTTGATGTTAGCGTACTTGCCGCCGTTTCCCCAGCACTAACCAACCTGCAGGAAGTCGCAGTAAATAGTCCGGGAGTGATTACAATTGTGTAATCACTCCCGGACTGGTACAAGTCGACGCACTGAGGAATTTGATGCCGCCTACCATTGATTTCGCCACGCTCTCGCTGCAGGACGCCCTGGATTTGGCCATTTTGATCGAAGAGGAAGCCAAAGAGCGGTACGACGAGTTCGCCGATCAGCTGACGATCCACCATACGCCGGACGCCGCGCAGTTCTTCGTCAGCATGGCGGGCAACGAGGCCAAACATGGCGCCGACTTGCAGATGCGGCGTCACGCCATGTTCGGCGATACCCCGCGGCGCGTCTCGCGCGCGATGCTGTGGGATGTGGAGGCGCCGGAGTACGACCAGTCGCGGATGTTCATGTCGGCGCGGCAGGCCATGGACGTCGCGCTCGACTGCGAAGTGAAGGCCCACGACTTCTTTGCCGACGCGCTGGCCTACGTGCGCGACCCCGACGTGCGTGCCCTGTTCGAGGAACTGCGCGCCGAGGAACTCGAGCACCAGGAACTGGTGAAATCGGTGCGGGCGCGGCTGCCCGAATCCGACGACGACGCCGACCCGAACGTGTTCGCCGACGAACCGGTCGCCCAGTAGCGCGCCGGCCATCCCGCGCGGGGTGTCCCGGGGCGCGTGTGCCCGGCCCGGCTGTGCCGCCTAGTCGCCCGATTCTGGCAGCGCCGGCGGCGCGGTCAGCGCGCGGGGTGTCCCGGGGCGCGAGTGCCCAGCCCGGCTGTTCCGCCTAGTCGCCCGATTCTGGCAGCGCCGGCGGCGCGGTCAGCGCACCGGGCACCACACGCGTGAACTGGCCGCGTTGCAGCAGTTCGCGTCCTTTTCCGCCGCGGCCGGTCACCTCGTACTTCGTGGTACTGATGGTCTGCTCGGCGCCGCGACTGGTTTCCACCGTCATCAAATCGCGGTCCCCGGTCGACGCGATAAACCCGAGCACGCGGTCCTCGCCCGGGTCCAGCTTGATCAGGATCACGCCCTTGCCCGGCCCCGACAGGAAATTGATGTCCTCCGCCTTGCACAGCATGGCCCGCGCCTGCGCGGTGGCGGCGATGATCGTTTCGGATCCGTCGATCCTGGCCACGCCCACCACCTCGACGCCCTCCGATGGACGCGCGAACCGGCGCCCGGCGCGCGTGCTGGGCTCGACCAGGGGGTCGAAGCCGAACCGAAGGCTGTAGCCGTCGCTGGTCACCGCCACCGCGTGCCACGGCGGCACGTCGCCCTCTTTTCGAGGGGTGATGCCCGGCGACACCCGGGCGTCGAGACTGAAGGCGGCCACCACCCGTTCGCCGTCGCGGAACTTGAAGAGCCGCTGGATCGGCTCGCCGTACCCGGTGGAGGCGGGAATGTCGACAATGCGGGCGGTATAGGCCACGCCGAAGTTGGTCAAGAACACCGCCGACGCACGCGTACTGCCGGGCAGCACGGCGAGCACCTCATCGCCCTCCCGCAGGCGCGTGGAGGTCAGGTCCTTCACTTCCTTCTGGCGTTTCACCCACCCGTCTCGCGACACGATCACCACGTTGTCTTCCGAGATGATGAAGTCGTCGGCCGAGTATTCGACCTCTTCGACCGCCTCGATCAACGTGCGGCGCGGGTCGATCTTGCCCGAGCCGTACTGCTTGTGCAGCGCCGCGATGTCGTCCCGCACCAGCGTCCACCGGCTCGCCTCGTTGTTGAGCAGCCCACCAATCTGGCGCGCGCGCTTGCGCTTGGCCTCGAGTTCGGTCCGAATCGCCAGAATTTCGAGCCGCGCCAGCCGGTAGAGCTTCAACTCGAGAATCGCGTCGGTCTGCTCGGCGTCGAGCTCGAACCGCGCCATGATCTTGGCGGCCGCATCCGCCTTGCCGTCCGACTTCCGGATGATGCGGATGATCTCGTCGAGGACGTCAAAGACTTTCTCGAAGCCTTCGAGCACGTGGATGCGGGAGGTGAGCGACGCCAGTTCGTGCTCGAGCCGCCGCGTCACCACATCGAGGCGGAAGTGCAGGAAGTGCCACAGGATCGCCTTCAAGTCGAGACGCTCGGGCCGGCCGATCTCGGGGTTCTCGGTGGGAATCAAGCACGTCAAATTCACCGGGAACGTGGTCTGGAGCGGCGTGTGCTTGCACAGGTACGCCATCACCATCTTCTCGTCGGCGTCCTTCTTCAATTCCAGCTGGATCCGCACATCGTCGGTCGACACGTCCCGCACGTCCACCAGCGGCGGCAGCTTGCGGCTGAGCACCACGTCGGCGATCCGCTCGACCAGCTGGGCCTTGTTCACCATGTACGGAATGCTCGTGATGAGCACCGTCTTTCCGGTCCGCGTCACCGAACCCGATTCCCACGTCCCGCGCACCCGGACGCTGCCCGACCCGGTCCGATAGATGTTCCGGAGCTCCTCGGCGCTGTTGAGCACGTGCCCGCCGGTCGGAAAATCGGGGCCCTTGACGTACCGGCAGAGTTGAACGCTGGTCAAATCGGGGTTGTCGAGCAGCTTGAGCAGCGCCGCGCACACTTCGCCCAGGTTGTGGGGCGGCACGGAAGTGGCCATGCCGACCGCGATGCCCGTCGCGCCGTTGACCAGCAGGTTGGGCAACCGGGCCGGGAGCACCACCGGCTCGCTCTTGGTGCCGTCGTAGTTGGGACGGAACGGCACGGTGTCGCGATCGATCTCCTCGAGCATCTGGTCCGAAAGCCGAGCCAGGCGGCATTCTGTGTAGCGCATGGCGGCGGGCGCATCGCCGTCGAGCGAACCGAAATTGCCGGACCCATCCACCAGCGGATACCGCAGCGAGAACGACTGGGCCATCCGGGCCAGCGTGTCGTAGATCGAGGAATCGCCGTGCGGGTGGTAGCTGCCCATCACGTCGCCCACGACCTTCGCGCACTTCCTGAACTTGACGTCGGCGGTGAGGTTCTGCTGCCACATGGTGAAGAGGATGCGGCGTTGCACCGGCTTGAGGCCGTCGCGCACGTCAGGCAGGGCGCGCGAGGTGATCACCGACAGCGCGTAGTTGAGGTACTTCTCCTGGGCCGCCTCGTGCAGCGCCACCACCATCTCTCCGCCCCCTCCCGACGAACCGCGCCCGCCAGCCGGAGGCCAGTTGCCAGACGGCGGCCAGCCCGAAGCGGCCGGCGGCCACACGGTGGACGTCTCGGCGGCGGCGGCGGGGTCGGCCGGCGCGTTGTCGATGATGTCGAGCAGCGTCGGATCGGATGGCTTACGGCGAGATGACACGCTTCAACTCCTGGGGACCGGTAAGATTTCCACAGTCTGGCACGGTTCGACACGGTTTCGGGGCGTCGGGCAGGCAACACACCCGGCCCCAGCCTGCGCCTGTTCAATCTGGGCTCAGCAACCGGGGACCACATGCAGCAGCGCGATCAACTCAGCGAGCACCATCGCGGTCGCGCCCCACACCTGCTCGCCGCCCACGTCGAAAAACGGAATCCGGATCTCGACGCCATCTCTGACGCGGGTGGTGCGACGATGCCGGGCCGGATCGGCGAACTCGCTCAGCCGCACTTCGATGATCCGATCGACTTCCGGCGAGGCCACCCGCACGTGGGGCCGAGGGTCGCAGACCCCGATCACCGGGTGGAGCACAAATCCGCTGACCGATATGTGCAGGGGCGTCAGGCGGCCAACGAGGCGGACGTCCGCCGGGTCGAGCCCCACCTCTTCGAACGCCTCGCGCAAGGCCGCCGCTTCGATCGTCTCGTTGGGATCGACGGCACCTCCCGGCAGCGAAATCTGTCCGCCGTGCTGCGGCATGCTCTCGGACCGCTTGGTCAGCAGGACGGCGGCCTCGCCGTCGAGCGGGAACAGGAGAATCAGTCCTGCCGCCGGCCTGGCGCTGTCGGGCGTGACGCCAGGCTTCCAGGCAAACCTCGGCTCCGGCGCCATCCGGACGTGCGCATCACGTCCGGGCAGATCACCCGCGCGGGTTTCGAGTGCCTTCACGACGTCGGCCAGGCGCATGCGAGCCACGCCCGTATTCTAACAGTCCCGCGCCCGTGACACAGACGACCTGCGTCACATCCACGTGGCGGCCTTGGGCTCTCCAACCAACGGCGATGCCCCGAAACAGTCCCGTGCGACACTCCTGCCCCGGTGTGGCGACTGTGTTGTGGTGGGATTTCGGCACGGATGCGAGATTGGGCCGTATTCTTGAAATTACGCCATTTTCGCGGGGTAAAACGGCTGGCACACCCGTTGCTATACGTAAGGTGAGGGGCCGTCGGTTCCCGGCTGCAAAACCCCACACCTCCTCTGCGGTTGGGAACCGGCGGAACTTTTCGGTGAAATAGCGGCCGCGCTTGAGCGTCGCCGCTTTTCCCCGAGGCGGCGCGCGTCAGACCTCTGCCAGACGATTGGCGCCCCGGCACCTCACCCGCCCTTCAACCCATCACAACCGGGCTGCGTTCGCCTCGATGCCGTCGAAAATATCATCTGATGGCCGCTCCACGGTCGGCGGTCCCCATGCTTGACGAAACAACTCGATGCTCAGCAGACGATCGACGTCGGGTTTCGACAACATGATCCGATCGAGACTGGCGTGCTGTGTCTGATGGGCGCGCAGCGCGGCGGCCTTTCGGTGCTTCCACCGCGCCACGTCCACGACGAAGTCGACGCCCGCCACCCGGCTCGGATCGCCGCCACTGACCACATCCCAGGGTCTGACTGGCAGCGTCCAGAGCACACGCCGCACCGCATGGACCGACGCCACCTCAGGCAGGAATCTCGGATCGGCGGCGGCGGCCACCGCGTCCCCGGCAAACCGGCTGATCGCAATATGATCGGGATGGAGATTGGACCCGTTCGGGTCGAAGGTGATGACCACCTGCGGCCTCACCGCGCGAATCGCCTCCACCAATTGGCGGCGAATCAGATCGGGAGGGGCATACTGCAGGCCACAATCCGGATAACCGAACACCCGCAGCGTCGAGACGCCGATCAGCGCGGCGGCCGCGACCAGTTCTGCCTGACGGACCCGGCCCAGTTGGTCGGCCTCACACACGGGCGGTGTGCCCGTCTTGCCTCGCTCGCCCAGCGTCGCCGTGCAGAGCGCCACGCGCGCGCCGGCGTCGGCGTACCGGCTCGCCACGCCGCCGGCAAAGACCGTTTCGTCGTCGGGATGCGCGAAGATGAGCAGCACGCTTCGCACCGTCATAGCAGCATATACGAGGAGGACCGGCACAGCGGATCGGCAACCGCGGCCGGCGTCCATGTCCTCTCGCGGGCCCATACAGGGGGCGGTCCCTGCGAAGGGAGACGCGGCGATGGCCTTTCGTCGGGGCGGGCCCCGCGTGCCCGCCCGACATGCGCTCCCGCGGGTCGACGCGTGGATTTCCCTCGTCAAACGCGCTATCGTGTTCGCGCTCGGAATGTTCGCGTGCCCCCGGGAAAGAGGATGTGTTGATGTCGCACAGGAGACTCGCGGTCGTGGTCGGGTTGGTGCTGGCGCTGGCGCTGGCCGCCCCGGCCGTCCAGACGCAATCAAAGATCACGCCGCCCCAGTTCACCGCCGGCGGCAAGCTGTACACCGCCGGCGACGACTACTTTCTCGCCAACTACACCCAGTTGCGTGAGTATTTCGGGAAACTGGCCCAGGAATCCGACCGCTTCAAGGTCGTCGAAATCGGCAAGACCGCCGAAGGCAAGCCGATGATCATGGCGATCATCACGTCTCCCGAGAATCACAAGAAACTCGCGCGGTATAAAGAGATTTCGCAGAAACTGGCCCGGGCCGAGGGCCTGAGCGACGCCGACGCCCGCGCGCTGGCGGCCGAAGGCAAGGCCGTGGTCTGGCTGGACGGTGGCCTCCATGCCACCGAGTGCATCAACGCGCAGGGCCTCTTCACCTTCGCGTATCAGATGACCAGCCAGAACGATCCCGAAACCCTGCGGTTGCTCAACGACGTCATCACGCTGATGGTCCCGGTCAACCCGGACGGGATGGACTTGCTGTCGAATTGGTACATGCGGGAGCCGGATGAGCGCCGGCGGTCGACCGGTCAGTTGCCGGTGCTGTACGAGAAGTACGCCGGCCACGACAACAACCGCGACTCGTACGCGAACAACCTGCCGGAAACCGAAGCCGTCAACCGTCAGCTCTACATCGAGTGGCTTCCCCAAATCATGTACAACCAGCACCAGACCGGGCCGGCCGGCGCGGTGCTCTTCGTACCGCCGTTCCGCGATCCCTTCAACTACAACCAGGACCCGATGGTGCCGATGGGGATCGACCTGGTCTCGGCGTCGATTCACAACCGGTTTGTCACCGAGGACAAAGCCGGCGCGGCCATGCGGTCCGAGGCGTCCTACTCGACGTGGTACAACGGCGGCGAACGGACCACGACCGGGTTCCACAACATGATCGGCATCCTGACCGAGATCAGCGGCAATCCGACGCCGGCGCCGCTCGGCCTGGTGCTCGACAAGCAACTGCCACACCAGGACCTGCCGCTGCCCATTCCGCCGCAGGAGGTGTGGCATCAGCGCCAGGCGATCGACTACGTCATGTCGGCCAATCGCGCCATCCTGGATGTGGCCTCCAAGCACCGCGAGGACTTTCTGTACCGCATCTACAAGATGGGGAGAAATTCGATTGAGCGCGGCGGGCGCGACAACTGGACGATTCAGCCGGATTGGATCGACCAAGCCAAGGCGCAGGTGGCCAAAGACGCCGACGCCG
The DNA here is from genome assembly GCA_037133015.1 of Acidobacteriota bacterium. Lineage (GTDB taxonomy): Bacteria > Acidobacteriota > Vicinamibacteria > Vicinamibacterales > JAKQTR01 > JBAXOX01. Next base: position 64,226 of record JBAXOX010000014.1, on the reverse strand, counting down.
CGGCGGGCGGGCGGGCAGCCGGGCGCGGCGGAGCCGCAGGCGGCCGGGGCACCATCGATCCGAAATACTACAAACAGATGTTGACGCCCGAGCGGCGCGATCCGCGCGGCTACATCATCGCGTCCGATCAGGCCGACTTCAATACGGCAACGCGCTTCGTGAATGCGTTGATCAAGGATGGCGTCGTGATCCACCGCGCGACGGCGACCTTCGCGGTTGGCGCAAAGTCGTACCCGGCCGGATCGTACGTCATCAAGGCGGCGCAGGCGTTCCGCCCGCATTTGCGCGACATGCTGGAGCCGCAGGATCACCCCAACGACTTCCAGTATCCAGGCGGGCCGCCGCGCCAGCCCTACGACATCACCGGCTACACGCTGGCCTACCAGATGGGCGTGCAGTTCGACCGCGTGCTCGAGGCGTTCGACGGCCCCTTCGAGGCGCTGCCGCTCACGCCGATCAAACTGGGCGGCGGCAAGGTGGTGGCGGCCAAAACGACGCCCGCCGGATATCTGTTGAGTCATCGGCTCGCCGACGGATTCACGGCCACGACCAAGCTGCTGGCATCCAAGGAAGAGGTCTACTGGCTCAAGTCCGTCTTCACCGCCAACGGCAAGACGTACGAAGCCGGCACGATTTACGTCCCCGCGAAACCGACCACCAAGGCCCTGGTCGAGAAGCTGGCAGCCGAACTCGGCGTGACCTTCGACGCGACGGCGACCAAGCCGACCGGCGAGGCGCTCAAGCTGAATCCGGTGCGCATCGGATTGTGGGACCAGTACGGCGGATCGATGCCGTCGGGATGGCTCCGCTGGATCTTCGAACAGGCCTATCCGATCAGCTACGAGGTGGTCTTCCCGCCGATGCTGGACGCGGGCAACCTCGCGCAGAAGTACGACGTGCTGATCTTTCCGGGCGGCGCGATTCCCGCGGCGCCCGGCGAACCCGCTGGCGGCGGACGCGGCGAGTCCGGTGGCGACACGGCAGCGCAAACCAGCGGGCGCGGAGGCCAGGCCGGCGCAGCGGCATCGCCAGGCGCCGTGGATTACCAGGCGCGCCAGGGCCGCGTCACGGCGGCGACAACGATCCCGCTGCTGAAGAAATTCGTCGAAGACGGCGGAACCATCATCACCATTGGGACCTCGACCACGCTGGCCGGTCACTTCGGCCTGCCCGTCACCAACGGCTTGGTCGAAGTGGTGGGCGGAGTCGAACGACGACTGAGCAGCGACAAGTATTACGTGCCCGGGTCGCTGCTCGCGACCAGCGTGGACAGTTCGAACCCGCTCGCCTACGGCGTCGGCACTGACGTGATGGTGATGTGGGAAAACGATCCGGCGCTCAGGCTGGGGCCCGATGCCGCCATCAAAGGCGTGAAGACGGTGGCATGGTTCGCCACCGACGCGCCGCTCAAGAGCGGATGGGCCTGGGGCCAGCAATACCTGAAGGGGCTTGCCGCGGCCGCCGAAGCCAGTGTCGGCAAGGGCAAGCTGATTCTGCTCGCGCCCGAAGTCACGTTCCGCGGACAGCCGCACGCCACGTTCAAGTTCCTGTTCAACGGGATTTATTACGGAAGCGCAAAGCCGGTGAGCCTGGGCACGTCGAAGTAGCGGAGCATCTCAGAGACGCTCAGCCGGGGTCGGGATGCACGTCCTGACCCCGCACCAGCCCGTCCTCATCGCTCACGCCTGGCTGCCGAGGCCTCTTCGCCTCCGGCTTGTGCTGGCTGCTGTGGTGGCGTTTCCGATTTCGTCTTGTACTTCCGCTCGACGTACTCGTCCACCAACCGGCGGAAGGCGACCGACAGCTCGTCGTAATTGCCCCGCAGTGTGGTGACGTGCTGTCCGTCGATGAACACCGGACAGGTAGGCGCCTCGCCGGTGCCCGGAAGGCTGATGCCGATGTTGGCGGCCTTCGACTCGCCCGGCCCGTTCACCACGCACCCCATCACCGCCAGCGTCAGCGTCTCGACACCTTCGTACCGCGTCTTCCAGACCGGCATCGTCTCCCGCACGTACTGCTGCACCTGCTCGGCCAGCTCCTGGAACGTGGTGCTCGTGGTCCGCCCGCATCCCGGACACGCCGTCACACTCGGCGCGAACGCCCGAAGACCAAGCCCTTGCAGCAATTCGCAGGACGCGTAGACCTCGTCGCGGCGGTCCCCGCCAGGCCGCGGCGTCAGCGAAACGCGAATCGTATCGCCGATGCCTTCGTTGAGCAGCACGCCCATCGCCGCCGACGACCAGGTGAGGCCCTTGATGCCCATCCCCGCCTCGGTCAGCCCCAGATGCAGCGGCTGGCTGGTGCGCCTGGCCAGCTCGCGATACACGTCGATCAGCTGCCGAGGGCTGGAGACCTTGCACGAAATGATGATCTGATCGGGAGCCACGCCGCACTCGTTAGCCAGCGCCGTCGACTCGAGCGCCGAGAGGACCATGCACTCGTTGATGATCTGCTCCGAGGTCAGACCCAGGCCGGCGTCGGCGTTCTCCTGCATCTTGCTGACGACCAGGTCCTGATTGAGCGACCCGCCGTTGACGCCAATCCGGATGGGCTTGCCGTGTTCGATCGCCATCCGGCAGATCGCCGAGAACTGTTCGTCGCGCCGATGGCCGGTGCCGACGTTGCCGGGATTGATGCGGTACTTGTCGAGCGCCGCGGCGCACGCCGGATGTCTCGCCAGCAGCAGATGGCCGTTGTAGTGAAAATCGCCGATCAGGGGCGCGTGGCACCCCGCCATCACCAGCCGCTTCTTGATGCTCGGCACGGCGTCTGCCGCCTCGGGCAGGTTCACCGTCACGCGCAGCATCTCGGATCCCGCCTGCCAGAGTTCGAGGCACTGCCGCACGGTCGACGACACGTCGGCCGTATCCGTGTTGCACATCGACTGCACGACGATCGGCGCCCCGCCGCCCACCCGCACGGGGCCGACGCGCACGCCGACGGTCTTGTGACGTTCAACAGGCGACATGATGGCGCGGCCCTTCGACAATCACCGGCACGAGCCGGATCATACCATTCCGCTGGCGGCCTCCCGACACGCCTGGCCGGCGGGTTTGGCAGGAACGGACGCATGGCATAAAATCGATCCTACCGACACGACCATCACCGTGCGTAACGCGGTTGCCTCCGGAGGATGCTATGCCTTCGTTTCCTTCACGCGTGGGCTGGTTGACCATCATCGCGACCCTCGCCGTCGTGGCGAGGGTGGCGACCGTGACGCTGGGCCTGGCCCAACCGCCGCCCGCCCCGCCTGCCCCGGCCGCCGCCGACGGCAAAGCCCTCTACGCCGCCCATTGCGCCAACTGCCACGGCGACGACGGGCGTGGCGAGGGCGCGGCCGCCGCGCTGCTGAATCCGGCGCCCCGCAACTTCACCAAAGGCGTCTTCAAGTTCCGCTCGACCGCCTCGGGTTCGCTGCCCAGCGACGACGATCTGGCTCGCGTGATTTCGGCCGGGTTGCCGGGCACGTCGATGTCGGGCTGGAACCGGCGACTGAGCGCCGCCCAGATTGGCGCCATCATTTCGTACGTCAAGACGTTCTCGCCCCGCTTCGCCACTGAACGACCGACGCCGGTCGCCTTGGCACCGTTGATCCCGACCTCGCCGGCCAGCATCGAGAAGGGACGGAAGGTCTACGCCGATCTCGCCTGCGGCGCGTGTCACGGCGACACCGGCACCACGTTTGGCGCCGTCGCCGTCGTGCTCCAGGACGACTGGGCACACGACCTCAAGGCGGCCGACCTCACCCAGCCCTGGACGTTCCGCGCGGGCGCAACGGCCGGCGACGTCTACCTCCGGCTCAAGACCGGCATCAACGGGACCCCGATGCCGTCGTTTGCCGACACGGCCAAGGATGCCGACCTGTGGAACGTCGCCAACTTCGTCGTGTCGCTCGGACGCAAGCCGGTCTGGCAGATGACGGCCGAAGACGTGACGGCGCACTACGACCTCGAACGCAAGGACGCGGCCGCCAATCCCGTCGAGCGCGGGCGCTATCTCGCCGCCACGCTCGGCTGCGCGCACTGCCACTCGCCCGTCGATGCGAGCGGCCGGGAATTGCCGGGGCTGTCGTTTGCGGGTGGGCAGAAATTCCGGCTCGAGGTCTGGGGCGACGTCGTGTCTGCCAACCTCACCTCGGACAATCAGACCGGCATCGGCCGACAGTCGGATGCGGATCTGAAACGCGCCATCACGCGAGGCATCAAGGACGACGAGACGCGGATGCTCCCGTTTCCGATGGGCTGGCCGGCGTTCGCCAGCCTTTCGGATCCCGACCTGACGGCGCTGGTGGCGTTCTTGCGGACGATTCCGCCGGTCAACAACGAGATTCCCGAGCCGGCACGCCTCAACATCGCGGCGTACCTGTCGGCAAAATTCCAGATGCTCATACTGGGCCGCGACTACCCCATCGTCATCTTCGCCGGCAACGCGGGATCGGCTGGCGCTGGCCCCAAAGCCGGCGCGGCAGCGAAGTAAGGAGCGGGTGATGAAGCGCATGCTGAAGTGGGCCATCGCCGCGGTCGCGGCTGTCGCCATCGTCGGATTTCTGGTGTTTCTCTACGTGGTGCCTCCGCTGATGAGCGTCGCGCCCGACGCATTCATCAAGCCGACGGCTGCGGCGCCGCCCGCCGTCGCCGACATCGCCGATCCGGCGCTGCGCCAGATCGCCGAGCGCGGCCGCTATCTGGTGCTGACGGCCGATTGTGGCGGGTGTCACAACACGCAGGGACCGCAGGGGCCGAGGTGGGACATGTACCTGGCCGGCGGCACAACCTTCGCCACCAACAACCATGGCGCGCTGGTCTCGCGCAACCTGACGCCCGATCGCGACACCGGCCTCGGTGCCCGGAGCGACGACCAGATCAGGATGGTGCTGCGCAGCGGCGTGTTCCACACCGGCCGGGCGATCTCGCCGAGGGCGATGCCGTGGCCGGGCTTCTCGCAATGGACCGACGAAGACCTGTACGCCGTGATCGCGTACCTGCGGCACATCAAGCCGGTGCGCCACGCGATTCCGGATCCGCGTCCCGGTCGGGCTGACGCCGTTCTGCCGAATGCGTCGGAGATTGTCTGGCTGACCGACGCTGGCCGGTGAGGGGGGCCGATCGAGTCGGGAAGAAAACAGGTCGCCCCATGTAAACTGGTGGCGGCCATGTCGACCGCCGAACTCCTTTCGATCCTGGTGCCCGTCTACAACGAGGCTGCCACCGTCGCTGCCGTGATCGAACGGCTCCGCACGATCGACCTTCCACTGGCGCGCGACATCGTCGTGATCGACGACGGATCGTCGGATGGCACACGCGAGGTGCTCGACGGCCTGGCCCAACGCGATCCGTCGCTGACGGTGATCCACGCCGCGCGGAACGCCGGCAAAGGCGCCGCCATCCGACTCGGACTCGCGTCGGCGCGGGGAACCATTGTGGCCATCCAGGATGCCGACCTGGAACTGGATCCGGCGCAGCTCGCGGTGCTGGTGGCGCCCATTCTCGGCGGCGACACCTCCGTGGTCTACGGCTCGCGGTTTCTTGCCGGCTGGCCGTCCGCGCCGATCGTGACCGTGATGGCCAACGTGATGCTGACCGGCATCACCAACCTGCTCTACCGATCGCGTCTCACCGACATGGAGACCTGTTACAAGCTGATGAGAACCGACATCGCGCGCGCGCTGAGGCTCGAGTCGAACCGGTTCGACATCGAACCGGAGATTACCGCCAAGCTGCTCCGATCGGGCCGGGCCATTCTCGAATTGCCCGTGCGCTACGAGCCGCGCGATCGCGATCATGGCAAGAAGATCAAATGGCGTGACGGCGTCGAGGCCGTGCGGGTGCTGATCCGGCACCGTTTCTCTCGACCGCAGGCCAACAGCGGTGCGTGACGAGGCCGCGCTAAGCGGCGCGCGATCATGAGCGGACCATCCCGCAACACCGGCGACCGCCCCGCAATCCGACGGATCGGCGTCGAGCGCATCGCGCACGTGCTGGTGCTGATGGGCCTGTCGGCGACCCTCGCGATCGGCGTCCGATACGGCACCCTTGCCGTGGGAGACCCGGCTTCGTCGTGCACCGTCGGACAGGCACGGATGATCGTCGATGGTCTGCGGTGGTTGCCGTCCCCGCTGCCTGGCGAACCGTTCTCGGCCGCCCTCTCCGGTATGTTCGCGCCCGCCGGGTTCGTGGCCATGCCCGACCGATCGGGGCGCTCGGTGCCCGCGTGCCCCGCGGGCCTGTCGGTCGCGATGGCCGCCGCCACGAAACTGGGAGGCGAGGCGGCGCTCTTCCTGCTGGTGCCGCTGTTCGGGGTGCTGGCGGTCTGGTCGACCCACCGCCTCGGCACGTTGGTCACCGGGCCGTGGGGCGGTGTCGCCTCCGCCCTGCTGCTGGTGTGCAGCCCGCTGTTCATCTCGGGCGTCACTCGCCCGATCAGCGACGTGCCGGTCGCCGCGCTGTGGGTGGCGAGTCTGGCCGCGGCGATCAGCGCATCTGCCGAGATCGGCGCATCACGTTTCAGGCGGGCCATCGGCGCTGGACTGCTGGCGGGCGTCGCGATCATGTTTCGGCCTCTGCTGTGGCCGCTGGCCGTCGTGCCGCTGATGCTGGTGTGGCCGCGCCGGCGTGACGCCATCGGCCGCGCACCGACCGCACCAGACACACACAAACGGATTGGTCCGACATCGCGCGGACGGGTCGACGCCGAGTCGCCCTCGCGCGCCGCGGCGGCTGTCGTCATGGGCGTGCTTCCCGGGGTGGCGACGGCGGTCTGGCTGCACTGGCGCATTCACGGGGCGATCGTGTGGCCCGAGGCCATGGCGGTCGACGCGTTCGTCGGCCCGTCACAGATCGTCATCAACGCGGCGTGGCAGGTGTGGTGGGTGGGTCGTCTGCATACGCCGCTGCTGGCTCTCGCCCTGTTCGCTCCAATAATTACTCCGGGAGTTATTAGGCTATGGCTGTTGCTGGGCTTTGCGACCGGGGTCTGGGCGCTCGCGCTGCCCTTCGGCTCGGCCGACGACTGGCAGCGCAGCCGCGCATTGCTGCCGGCGCTGCCCATCCTGACTGTCCTCGCCGTCGATACCGTCTGGTCGCTGGCCCGCCGGATCCGCCCCGTCCCGCGCGGGCTCGTGCTGCTGGCGCTTGTCGGATCGGTTGGAGGGTGGTGGGTGCACAGCGCCGATCAGATGGGCGTGTTCGGCGCCAAGGCCGTCGAACGCAAGTTCCGAGAGGTCGCCCGATACGCGGCGACGAAACTGTCTCCCGAGGCCGTCATCATCGCCGATCTCCCCGGGAGCAGCGTTCGGCACTACGCCGACATGCCCACGCTGAGCTGGAGCGCGATTCCCTCCGATCAACTCGATGGGCTGCTCGACGATCTCCGCAAGCGCGGATACACGCCCATCCTTGCCGTTGACGTAAGCGAACGCCGCGCATTCACCGCGCGCTTCGACAGCCACTCCCAACTGGCCGCGCTCGACTGGCCCGCGCGCATGACGATTGGCGGCGCCATCTCGATCTACGATCCCGCCGACCGGGCCCGGCATCTGTCGGGCGAGAAGATCGCCGCCGAATCGGTTACCTGGCCGAAGTAACCGGGCGGCGCGCCAGCCGCCATTTGACCCAAACCGCAGGCGAGCGGTACTGTTTCGACAGACATGGTGACTGAACTGGTCTGCATCGTCTGCGGACGGTCGTATCCTGCCGAGGATCTCCAAACCTGTGGCGTATGCGGCCCGCAGGGCATCCTCGACGTTCGCCACGACTACGACGCCATCGCGCGCACGCTGACGCTCGAGACGCTGGCCGGACGGTCCGCGGATCATTGGCGCTACCGGGAATTGCTTCCCATCGACCCGCGCGTCACCGTTCCTCCGCTTCGTGTGGGCTGGACCCCGGTCTACGACGCACCGCGTCTGGCCGAGCGGGTCGGCGTCAGCAAGCTGTTCCTCAAAGACGAGGGACGGAATCCGACCAGCTCGTTCAAGGACCGCGCCAGTTCGGTCGGCGTACTCAAAGCCCTCGAGTTCGGCTACGACACGATTGCCTGCGCCTCGACCGGAAACGCCGCGTCCTCGCTGGCCGGGATGGCCGCATCGATCGGCATGCGCAGCGTGATTTTCGTGCCGCACCGCGCGCCCGAGCCCAAGATTGCGCAACTGCTCGTGTTCGGAGCCACCGTCTTCCGAGTCGCCGGCACGTACGAACAGGCGTTTGATCTGTGCCGGGCGGCGTGCGGCCACTTCGGCTGGTACAACCGCAACAGCGGGACCAATCCCTATCTGGTCGAAGGCAAGAAGACCGCCGGTCTCGAGATCGCCGAGCAGTTCGCCTCGGCTGGCCCGCTGGGCGGAGTCTTGCCAGATTGGGTCGTGGTCTCGGTGGGAGATGGATGCACGATCGGCGGGATTGGCAAAGGCCTCCACGAATTCAAGCGGCTCGGGCTGGTTCGGACGCTGCCGCGGCTGCTAGGGGTCCAGGCGACGGGCGCCGCTCCCATCGTGAAAGCGTTCGAGACCAAATCGGATGTGATCCCCTCGGCGGCCGAGACGATCGCCGACAGCATCGCGGTCGGCACACCGCGCAACTGGCGGCGGGCCCTGGCGTGGGTCCGGGCGTCTCGAGGCGCCATGCTCAGCGTCGGCGACGACGACATTCTCGACGCCATGCGGCTGACGGCCAGGCTGGGTGGCGTCTTCGGGGAGCCGGCCGGTGTGACGAGCGTTGCGGGCCTCCGCCGCGCCGTGACGCAAGGTGTGATCCCGGCCACCGCGACGGTGCTCGCGGTGATTACGGGCAACGGGTTGAAGGATATCGCATCGGCAACTGCGGCCGCCGGGCGCCCTCACGACATCCAACCCACGCTCGACGACGTGGAGTCGGTTCTCAGGAACTAGAGACGATGCTGCTCAAAGGCGCGCTGGTGGCGACGCTGGATCCGCCCGAGATCGCACGGGCCGATATACGCGTCGAAGGCGACTCGGTTGTGGCCAAAGGCCCTGGCCTGAAACGCCTCCGCGGCGAACCCGTCGAAGACTGTTCCGGCAAGTTGATTCTGCCCGGCCAAGTGTGTTCGCACACGCACAGCTACTCGGCGTTATCGCGCGGGATGCCTGCGCCGCGCCGGCGGCCGCGGACGTTTCCGGAGATCCTGCGGAACATCTGGTGGAAGCTCGATCAGGGGCTCGACGATGAGTCCATTCACTACAGTGCGCTGGTCTCCGCCATCGAAGCGGTGCGCTGCGGCACGACGACGCTCGTCGATCACCACGCCTCCCCGAATGCCATCGCCGGGTCGCTCGACATCATCAGGGGCGCCTTCTCGGCGGTCGGTATCCGTAGCGTCCTGTGCTACGAGGTGACAGATCGGGGCGGTCGCCAGCGGCGAGATGCCGGCCTGGCCGAGAACGACCGCTTCCTCTCCGCCACTCGTGACGATCCGATGGCGCGGGGCCTGGTCGGGGCGCACGCCTCGTTCACCCTTTCGGATCGCAGTCTGGCGGCCCTTGGCGAACTGGTGCGCTTTCATCAAAGCGGCATCCATATCCACGCGGCCGAAGCCACAGACGATGCGGTGCTGACCGCGCGCCGGTACGGGGCGGGCATCGTCGAGCGGCTCGAACGGCACGGCGTGCTCACCGAATCATCGGTGCTCGCGCACGGCGTGCACCTGACGCCGCGAGAACTCGGTCGAATCGCGGCGGCCGGATCGTGGCTGGTGCACAACCCGCGATCGAACATGAACAACGGCGTGGGACACGCGCGGGTGGAAGGATTCGGCGACCGCGCCGCGCTCGGCACCGACGGATGGCGCGCCGACATGCTCGAAGAGGCTCGTGCCGCTCACTTCGGCTTGCGCGATCGACTTGGGCCGGCTGCGCCGGATCTCGCATCACGCCTGCTCAGTGGGTCCCACCGGCTTGCCACCGCGTTGTTTGGCGTGCCGATTGGCGCGCTCGAACCGGGGGCGGCGGCCGATCTGGTCGTCCACGACTATCCCTCGCCGACGCCGATGACCAGCGCGAATCTGACGTGGCACGCGCTGACTGGTCTGCACGCCGGCACGATCCGGCACGTGATGATTGGCGGGCGGTGGGTGTGCCGGGACGGCGCGGTGACGACGGTGGATACCGATCACGTGTACCGCGGGGCGAAGCGGGCGGCGGCCGAACTCTGGAAGCGGCTCGTCGCATGAGCGCGGCGTCGGCATCCTCGTCGATCGTCTTCACGTTGAACGGGCAGCCCTTCGCCGCCACCATCGACCACACGACGTCGCTGATGGAGGTGTTGCGGGAACAGGCCGGCCTCATCTCGCCGAAAAACGGGTGTGCGCCCCAGGGTTCGTGCGGCTGCTGCACGGTGCTCGTCGATGGCCGAGCCCTGGCGTCGTGCGCGGTGGCCGCCCGCAGCGCCGCCGGCAAGTCGGTCGTGACGCTCGAAGGGCTCGACGCGCGCGAGCGCCACATCTTCGCCCACGCGTTTTCGGCGACCGGGGGCCTCCAGTGTGGCTTCTGCATCCCCGGCATCGTCATCCGCGCCAAGCATTTGATCGACGTGACACCGCGCCCGTCCCGAGCCGAGATCGCGCATGCGTTGAACAATCACATCTGCCGGTGCACCGGATACGTGAAGATCGTCGACGCGGTCGATCTCGCCGCCAGAGCGTTACAGGGCGAGGCGCTGCCCGAACTCGACTACAGCGGGGCGATTGGCAGCAGCCTGCCTCGGCAGGATGCTGCCGAACTTGTACTCGGCACCAGGCCGTTTATCGACGACATGACGGTGCCGGAGATGTTGTACGGCGCCTTTCTGTTTTCGCCTCATCCGCGCATCGCCGTCACGAGCATCGAGACCGCCGCGGCGGCCGCGCAGCCAGGCGTGGTGCGGGTCGTGACGGCTGCCGATGTGCCCGGCGAGCGATACCAGGGATTGATTTACAAGGACTGGCCTCTGTTTGTCGCCGCGGGGGAAGTGACGCACTGCATCGGCGACATCCTCGCCGCGGTGGTCGCCACCAGCCACCGCGAGGCTCGGGCCGCGCTCGCACATATCGTCGTCGGGTACGAGCGCTTGCCCGGTGTGTTTTCGCCCGACGAGGCGATGGCGGCCGGCGCGCCGCGCGTGCATCCGGATCACGAGAATCTGCTGTCGACCTCCGTCATTCGGCGAGGTGATGTCGAGGCTGCCCTCGCCTCCTCGGCGGCCGTGGAGACGCGCACGTTCGAAACGCAGCTAATCGAGCATGCGTTTCTCGAACCCGAATCGTCGATTGCCGTCCCGTCGGGCGCATTCCGAATGCCCGGTCCTGGTGTCCGATCCGATGAGGCATCTGGAGGGGCCGAACCCGGCGCCGGCCTGCACGCCGCGGACGACGATCCCCGAATGCCCGGTCCCGTTTTGCTCGAAGTCTTTTCCCAGGGCCAGGGCGTGTTCGACGACCGCCGGCAGATTGCGTCGCTACTCGGTGTCGCGCAGGATCGGATCCGCGTGAGGCTGGTGGCCAACGGCGGCGCGTTCGGCGGCAAGGAGGATTTGAGCGTTCAGGGCCACGTCGCCCTGATGGCGTGGCTGACGGGACGGCCTGTCAAAGCCACGCTGACACGCGAGGAAAGCATTCGGCTGCATCCCAAGCGGCACCCGATGAAACTCACCTACACGGTGGGCTGCGATCGGGATGGCCGCCTCACCGCCATCCGGGCGCGCATCGTCGGCGACAAGGGCGCGTATGCGTCGGTCGGCACCAAGGTGCTTGAGCGCGCGGCCGGCCACTCGGGCGGACCGTATCGGGTGCCGTCGATTGATGTCGAGGCGCTCGCGGTGTACACGAACAACCCGCCGTGCGGCGCGATGCGCGGATTCGGCGCCAACCAGGCCGCGTTCGCCCTCGAGAGCATGCTCGACATCCTTGCCGATCGGGTCGGGGTCGATCCGTGGGAGATCCGGTGGCGCAACGCCGTCGACGTGGGCGATACGTTCTGCACAGGCCAGGTGTTCGAACACGCGGTCGGCATCAAACAGACGCTGCTCGCGGTGAAGGACGCCTTCTATGCGGCGCCTGGCGCCGGGATCGCGTGCGGCATCAAGAACGTCGGTATCGGCAACGGCATGCCGGAATCGGGCCAGGCCGTGGCCGACGTGGACCCGGACGGTCGCATCACCCTCTTCAGCGGTTTCACCGAGATGGGCCAGGGGTTCTATACGACGATGGCCCAGATCTTCAGCGCGGCGGCGGGAGTGGACCCGCGGCTGGTGCGGGTTGCCGTCGATACGATCGCGCCCACCCCGTGCGGGATGACGACCGCGTCGCGGGCGACGGTGCTCGGGGGGCGTGCGGCGAAGCGGGCAGGAAAGCGCCTTCGCGAGGACCTGGACCGCGGAATGAGCCTGCGCGATTTGTCGGGCCGCCGATACACGGGCGAGTTCGTCGTCGATTTCACCTCCGAGCTGGGCGCGCACGCCGACCGGCCCCGCACCCACCTGACGTACGGGTTCGCCACACAAGTGTGCATCCTGGACGATCGAGGGCGGTTGAGCCGCGTGGTGGCCGCACACGACGTCGGCGGAATCATCAATCGGCACATGCTCGAAGGGCAGATTGAGGGCGCGGTCCACATGGGCCTGGGCTATGCGCTGACAGAGGAACTGCGGCTGGTCGAGGGCGTGCCCGCGTCGTTCAAGATACGATCGCTTGGCCTGTTGCGAGCGGCCGACATGCCGCAGGTCGATGTGATCCTGATTGAATCGGGCGAGCCCGAAGGGCCGTTCGGCGCCAAAGGCGTCGGCGAAATCGGCCTGGTGCCGACCGCGGGCGCGGTGGCCAACGCGCTCTACCGGTATGATGGCATCCGGCGGTACACCCTGCCCATGAAGGACTCGCCCGCCGCGCACGCCATCCTCAGAGGACCCGGTCCGAAGCCCGAACCCCGACCTCCTCGTTCAGTTCCAGGAGCTCCACATGCCCGTTAAATGGAATTCGTCGCGCAAGTATCACGCGTCCATCTTCGACGCCATCGGACGCACGCCGCTCGTGCAGCTCAATCGCATCCCCGCTGCCGAGGGCGTCAAGGCGAAGATCCTGGTCAAGGTCGAGTATTTCAGCCCGTCTGGCAGCCTCAAAGACCGCATCTACTACAACATGTTCACCCGCGCCGAGAAGCGCGGCGCGCTCAAGAAGGGCATGACGGTGCTCGAGTGCTCGACCGGCAACGCCGGCATCGGCTGCTCGTTCGTGTCGGCGGTGAAGGGCTATCGGTGCATCATCGTGATGCCTGAAGGCATGTCGGAAGAGCGCAAGAAACTCGATATCGCGTACGGCGCCGAGATGGTCTATACGCCCGGGGGCGAGAGCGACGTGGACCTGGCACTCGAAAAGCTGGACCAGATCCGCCGAAAGAACCCGAAGAAGTATTTCGTGCCGGCCCAGTTCGACAACCCCGACAACATCGATGCCCACATCAAGACGACGGCCCCGGAAATCTGGGAACAGACCGGCGGCAAGATCGACGCGTTCATCATGACGCAAGGCACCGGCGGCACGCTGACCGGCGTCGGGCGATTCATTCGGAAGCGGCGGCGATCGCTCCGGCTCTTCGCCATCGAGCCGGCCGAGTGCCCGTTGCTCAGCCGGCGTCAATGGGGCCCGCACGGCATCGAAGGCATCGGCGACGGGTTTGTCCCGAAGAACCTCGACCTCAGCCTGCTGAATGGCATCGTCACGACCACCACGCCGGAGTCGATGGAGATGGCGCGACGCCTCGCGAAAGAAGAAGGGCTGTTCTGCGGGATTTCGTCAGGGGCCAACGTTGCGGGCGCCATCAAGCTCGCCAGGCAACATCCCGAGCTCAAGATGATTGTGACGCTGCTGTGCGACACGGGGCAGCGGTATTTTTCAACCGAGCTGTGCGGCATGCCGAAGCACGTCGAGATTCCCGACCGCGAGCATCCGATGGATGCCTATACGACCGTGCAGTTGAACAAGTACCAGAAGAAGTGGGAAATTATCGACTAAGTACTGAGCGAGCACCACCGGCCCGGTGCGCCGGATGCCGATCGTGGCCGTCATTTTGAATCGAAGTACTGAGAGCGCGACGACATGCACGAACACATTCTTCGACACGCGCGCAGCCACGAACGCCGGGTCGCCGGGTTTCTGCGCGATCTGATCGCCATCAAGTCGCTGAGCTCGCAGGAAGAGGCTGTCATCACGCGCATCGAACAGGAGATGCGCGCCAGCGGCTACGACGAGGTGCGCATCGACGGAATGGGCAACATCCTCGGCCGCATCGGGACCGGTCCGCGCGTCATCGCCCTCGACGCGCACGTCGATACCGTGGATGTGGGCAACGCCGCCAATTGGACCATCGACCCGTTTGCGGGCGCCGAGCGGGACGGCATCATCTACGGACGCGGTGCGTGCGACATGAAGGGAGCGCTGGCCTCCATCGTGTACGGCGGGCGCATCGTCAAGGAGCTCGGCCTGGCGCGCGACGTGACGCTTTGGGTGGTCGGCAGCGTCCAGGAAGAGGATTGCGACGGGCTCTGCTGGCAGTACATCCTCGAGCAGGACGGCCTGCGGCCCGAAGTCGTCGTGATTGCCGAACCGACCAACCTGGCTGTGTACCGCGGCCACCGCGGCCGGATGGAAATCGAAATCCGCACCGCCGGGGTGTCGTGTCACGGGTCGGCGCCCGAACGCGGCGTGAACGCGGTCTACCTGATGGCGCCCATCATCCGCGACATTCAGCAATTGAACGACCGGCTGGGCGGCGAACCGTTCCTCGGCAAGGGCACCGTGACGATTGCCGACATCCGGTCGACGTCGCCCTCGCTGTGCGCGGTCGCCGACTCGGCCACCATTCATCTCGACCGCCGTCTCGCCGCCACCGATACGATGGAGTCGGCCGTCGCCCAAATCGAGGCCCTGCCCAGCGTCAAGGCCGCCAACGCGACCGTCGTGGTGCTCGATTACGCGGTGCCGAGCTGGCGCGGCCTCACGTATCCGACCAAGAAGTATTACCCGACCTGGCTGCTGCCTGCCGACCATGCCGTGCTTGGCGCCGGGGTCGGCGCGTACCAACGCCTGTTTGGCGAGGCGCCCGTTGTCGGCCGGTGGGTCTTCAGCACCAACGGGGTGGCGGTGATGGGCCGACACGGCATCCCGTGCATCGGGTTCGGTCCGGGCGACGAAATCTATGCGCACATGGCCACCGAGCAGATCCCGATCGAACATCTGGTGAAGGCGGCGGCGTGGTACGCGGCGTTTCCGCAGGAGTACGTCGGAAGAACTTAGGGTTTGGGGACGAGGGGTTCTGAGGGGGAAACAGATGCCATCACGACTGCCGAAACTGCCGGCCGCTGTTCGCGGCAAAGACTACATCGAAACCCGCGACTGGACCGACAAGGAGATCGACCTCCTGCTCAAGACGTCCGGCGATTTCAAGAAGGCGTTCCGCGCGGGCAAGTCGACCCGCTACCTTCCAGACAAAACGGTCTTTCTCTTCTTCTTCGACAAGTCGACGCGGACCCGCAACTCGTTCGAGGCCGGCGCGACGCAGCTCGGGGCGCATGCGCATTTCATCTCGGCCGAGACCTCGCAGGTCGCACACGGCGAGTCGCCCCGCGACATGGGCATCATCCTCTCGAGCTACGGCCACGCTATCGCGATTCGGCACGATCTGGTTCCCGGCGAAGGCAACAGCTACATGCGCGAGGTGGCCGAACATGCCACCGTGCCGGTCTACAACATGCAGTGCGACATCGACCATCCGTTCCAGACGCTGGCCGACCTGATGACGATTCGCGAAGAGTTCGGCAAGAACCTGCGCGGCCGCAAGATCGTGGTGAGCTGGGCCTACGCGCCCAGTTACGCCAAGCCGATGTCGGTGCCCCAGGGCCTGATCACCTTGATGCCCCGCTTCGGACTCGACGTGGTGCTTGCGCATCCGCCGGAATGGAAGTTGATGAAGGGACCGATGGAGTTCGCCCGCGCCGAGGCCAGCAAGCATGGCACGTCGTTCGAAGTGACCGACGACATGGATGCCGCCTGCCGCGGCGCCGATATCATCTACGCCAAATCCTGGGGCATCGAAGAACTCTTCCACAAACCCCAGGAGGCGCTCGATCTCTCGAAGCAGTACAAGGGTTGGATGTGCGACGAGCGCCGGATGAAACTGGCGAAGAAGACCGCCATCTACATGCACTGCCTCCCCGCCGACCGCAACAACGAGGTGACCGACGCGGTGCTCGACGGCCCGCAATCGCGCGTGTTCCCCGAGGCGGAGAACCGTCTGCACACCTGCAAGGCGGTGATGGCGCTGACGATGTAGGGGGGGCCGCGAGCCTGTGGGCCAGAAGCCGCGCCACGGGCGCCTACGCGCCGCCGCGGTCCGCGAGGCGACCAGCCTTTAGTAGTGGGTGACGGTGACGGTGTAATTGGTCTGGGCGTCGGCGGCGAGGTTGCCCACGTCGTAGACCTGCACGCAGAAGTTCCCGGCCAGGCCGTTGCCGACGATGGCCACGCCGGGCGTCGCGGTGTTGTTCCAGGCCAGCAGCGGACCACACGTGGACGTGGTGGAATCCCACGAGCCAATGCCGAAGCCGATCACCAGCGCGGCGTCCGGTTGGTTGGCGGTGAGCGCAATGGTCACCGTGCCGGTGTAGGTGGTCGTAAAGGTGTGCGTCAGGCGCATGATGGGGGCATCGGCCGAGTTCACCAGCGTGCCGGTAAACGTGCTTGTCGAGGTGGTCGGCGTGGGTCCGAGTTGCAGGTACGGATTGTTCGCGCTGCTGTTACACGCACCCGCCCCAAGCGCCGCACCCGCGAGCGCCAGAGACAACACCGCACCGCGCACTCTAGACCAAATCATGCACTTCTCCGTTTCGAAACCTCTTGGCAGACTACCACATAATGCAACCGTTGTGCCGCGCCGGCTGCCCTGCCCACGGTTGCCGCCGGGGCGTGTGGCCGCCACCGCAATGCCGCCTCGATCCGCATCAACACCCCGCCGTCCAGGTCGCGCCGGCACCTGGCCTGAACGACCCATCCTCTGGGTTTAGACGAACCGCGCGGGAAAAGGGCGGATCGCCCACGGTATACTCGGGAATCGAGGAGTCCATACCGCCATGACCCATCTGAAGTATGTCTGCACCGTCGTCGCGTTGCTTGCAGCGTCAACAACGGCGCCCCACGCCCAGACCGCTCGCGCGCAGGCCCCCGCAACCGCGCCGCAGAAGACCTTGCTCGACGGCTTGCACGAACGGATCGATCGAAGCGCCGATGTGGTGCTGCCTAAGGTGGTCGAGTTGCGCCGGTTCCTCCACCAGCATCCCGAACTGGGCAATCGCGAAGTCCAGACCTCGAAACTGCTCGCCGAACGGCTGCGGGCACTGGGCTACGAGGTGCGGACCGGCGTGGCCAAGACGGGCGTTGTGGGGGTGCTTCGCGGTGGCAAACCCGGGCCGGTGGTGGCGCTGCGGTCCGATATCGATGCCCTGCCGGTGACCGAAGAGACGGGGCTTGCGTTCGCCTCGGCGGAGCGGGCTCAGTTCAACGGGCGCGACGTGGGTGTGATGCACGCGTGCGGTCACGACTTTCACATGTCGATGTTGATGGGCGCGGCCGAGGTGTTAGCGGGGATGAAAGCCGATCTGCCCGGCACCGTGAAGATTATCTTCCAGCCGTCAGAAGAAGGACCGCCGGCCGGCGAAGAGGGCGGCGCCCCGCTGATGGTGAAGGAAGGCGCACTCGACAATCCGAAGGTCGACGCCATCTTCGGCCTGCACGTGGGCATCACCCCGGCGGAAGCGGGATCGATTTCGGTCCGGCCCAAAGGCATCATGGCCGCCAGCGACACGTTCACCATCACGGTGCGAGGGCGCTCAACGCACGGCGCGATGCCGTGGGCCGGCGTCGATCCGGTGGTGGTCTCGGCGCAGATCGTGCTGGGGCTTCAGACCCTCATCAGCCGGCAGGTCGACCTGACGGTCGCTCCTGCGATTCTCACGATCGGCATCATCGAAGGCGGTTCCCGATCCAACATCGTGCCCGACGAGGTGCGGATGACCGGCACGATCAGGACCTTCGACGCCGACATGCAGAGGCGCATTCACGAAGGCGTCGCACGCACAGCCGAACACATCGCGGCGGCGGCCGGCGCGAAAGCCGACGTGAAGATCGAGATCGGCAACGCGGTGACCTACAACGACCCGGCGCTGACCGAGCGGATGCTGCCCTCTCTCAAGCGTGTGTCCGCGGGGCCGTTCAATCCGAATGGACCGGTGACCACCACCGCCGAGGACTTCTCGGTCTACCAGAAACAGATCCCAGGCATGTTCTTCTTCCTCGGGACGGCGCCCAAGGGCAGTGCGCCCGCGTCGTGGGCTGCCAATCACTCATCCAAGTTCAGCCCGGACGAATCGGCGCTGGTCACCGGCGTCAGGGCGCTGGCCAGTCTCGCCATCGACTATCTGGCCGGTTCGGCCAAGTAGGTGCCGTCACCTCCGACGTCGAGCGCCACCCGCCCCGACATCACTCGCTCGACGCCGCCCCGATCGGCGTTCCGGGTCGAACTGCGCGAGATGGTCGGTCTGGCCCTTCCGGTGGTTCTCGCCGAAGTGGGCTGGAACACCATGGGACTGGTCGACACGCTGCTGGTCGGCCCGCTCGGGCCGGCCGCCATCGGCGCGGTCGGTTTCGGCAGCGTCGTGTTCCTCGCGGTCGGGATCTTGGGGATGGGCCTGCTGCTCGGCCTTGATACCGTCGTGGCGCAAGCCTACGGTGCCGGGCGGCTCGACCGCTGCCGCGAATGGCTCGTCCAGGGAACCTATCTGGCCGTGTTTCTGGCGGTGCCACTGACCGTGGGCTTGTACGCCGTCATTGCGACGCTGCCGGCGTGGGGCCTGAATCGCGAGGTCCTCGCGATTGCGGTTCCCTACCTCAATGTGCTCGCGCCAAGCGTCATCCCATTAGTCTTCTACGCCGCGTTCAGGCGCTATCTGCAGGCCATCAACTGCGTGCGGCCGGTCACCTTCGCCTTGCTCTCGGCCAACGTGATCAACGCGGTGGTGAGCTGGATGCTGATTCACGGCACGTTCGGCCTGCCCGCGCTGGGCGCGACGGGGACGGCGTGGGGCACATTATTGGCGCGCATCTATATGGCGGCCGTGCTGCTGGCGGCGATCCTGATGCGCGAAGAACACGGAGCGCGGGGACTCTGGCGCACCAGTCGCAACGTCGACTGGTCCAGCTTCTCGCAATTGCTGTCGCTCGGCGTGCCGGCGTCGCTGCAAAGCGTGATGGAAGTGGGCGTGTTCGCCGCCGCGTCGGCGCTGATCGGCCGCCTCTCGCCGGCGTCGCTGGCCGCCCACCAGATCGCGCTCAACTTGTGGAGCTTCGCCTACATGTTGCCGCTCGGCTTGAATGCGGCTGGCGCGGTGCGCGTCGGCCACGCGGTGGGCCGCGGCGATCGAGAGGGTATCCGTCTGGCGGGATGGACGGCGTTTGCGATCGGCGCTGCCCTGACTGCTGCAGCGGCCGGCGCATTCTTGTTGGCTGGCCGATTCCTGATCGGCCTCTTCTCGACCGATCCGGCCGTGATGGCCATCGGCCCGTCGTTGCTCGGGATCGCGGGCCTGTGTCTGGTGTTCGACGGGACGCAGAGCATCGGGACCGGCATCCTGCGAGGCCTGGGCGAAACACGGATCCCGATGGTCACCGCGCTGATCTGCTACTGGGCCATCGGGCTCCCGCTTGGCTACGTCGCGTGCTTTCGGTGGGGATGGGGCGTCGAGGGCATGTGGGCCGGCCTGTCCGCAAGCCTCGTGATCGTCGCCGCCGTGCTGCTGCGCGTCTGGCACGTCCGCGTCGCGCGGGTGGCCTGAGGTGAGCGCGTCCATCAGCGCCCATCCGCGACCCATCGGGTCGAACCTGCGCCCTCGGGTTGGTCATCTGCGATAGAATTGCGTGTCGGCGTCGCTCCCGTCCGGCCTGCCCCCCTCACGCGTGGCACCTCCATGAAAGAAGCGTCGTCGGAATTCCTGGCCCTGCACACCGACGTCTATCACGTGATCCTCGACAGCATCGCCGACGGTGTGTTCACCACCGACACGAACCGGAGAATCACGTCGTTCAACCGGGCGGCTGAGCGCATCACCGGCTTTACCAGCGCCGAGGCCATCGGCAAGCCGTGCTACGAAGTCTTTCAAGCCAGCATCTGCGGCGGCAGTTGCGCACTCGAAGCGGCATTGCACACCGGGCACGAGACCATCGATCGACCGCTGCGCATCATCAGGAAAGATGGAAAATCCATCCCCATCAGCATCAGCGCGTCGGTACTGAACGACAAGCGGGGACGCGTGATTGGCGGCGTCGAGACGTTTCGGGATCTTCAGGCGCTCGAGGAGCTCCGGAAAGAAATCCAGCAGCGCTACACCTTCGAGGACATCGTCAGCAAGCATCGCGACGTCCGGAAAATTTTCGATATCCTGCCCGACGTGGCCGAAAGCGAGTGCACGGTGCTCATCGAAGGTCCGAGCGGGTCGGGAAAGGAATTGTTCGCGCGGGCCATCCACAACCTCAGCGGGCGCCGCGACCATCCGTACGTCGTGGTCAACTGCGGCGCGCTTCCGGACAGCTTGCTCGAATCCGAATTGTTCGGCTACGAAAAGGGCGCGTTCACCGACGCGCGCGCCGATAAGCAGGGCCGATTCGCGCTCGCCGAGGGCGGCACGATCCTGCTCGACGAGATCGGCGACATCTCGCCGATGTTTCAGACCAAGCTGCTTCGAGTACTCCAGGAGAAGGAATACGAACCGCTCGGCTCGACCAGGACGCTCAAGGCCAACGTGCGGGTGCTGGCCGCCACCAATCAGCACCTCGCGCAGCGGGTGCAGGCCGGACAGTTTCGACAGGACCTGTTCTATCGGCTCAATGTCGTCAGAATCGAACTGCCGCCTCTGGCCAGCCGGCGGGAGGACATCCCGCTGCTGGTCGAACACTTTATCGAGGCGTTCAATCTGAAGCGGAACAAACAGATTGCCGGCGTCTCCGACGACGTCATCGATTTCCTGATGGGATATGCGTTTCCGGGCAATGTGCGCGAACTCGAGAACATCATCGAACACGCCTTCGTCCTGTGCCACGGCAACGTGATCGACACGAGTCACCTGCCCCGGGAACTGATGGCGCTGGCCGAGCGCGACAAGACGGTTCCGCCTGCGACGGCGTCGCCGCTTGCCGCGGCCGAGAAGCGCGCGATTGAAGATGCCCTCAAGAAGCATGGCGGCGTCTGCACCGCCGCCGCGCGCGAGCTGGGCATCAGCACCGTCACGCTCTGGCGAAAAAGAAAACGACTGGGATTGACTCCGTAGCGGGCGTCAGCACGAGGCGTCCCGCCTGCCTTACGCGTCATTCATTATTGAAATGCATTTCATGTAAGGCATTTCATCCACGCAGCATCACACGAAAGCCTCGCCCTACCGCTTCGGCGCCATTCCCCCGTGCGGAGTTCGTCATCACCTGTCCTGTCAACACTTAGCGTCTAGTCAATCGCGTCGGCAACGGCGTCACACCTGGCGGTAACGATGGCGTGCTTATTGCTTTGTCACAGAGTGACCGTACCGGCGGACGTCCTGCCGAATCAAAGGTGCAGCGCCAGTCCGCCTGGGCGCCGGTGCTGGTTTCGCTCGCATCGCAATCCCCCAGGCTGAGGTGAGCAAGATGTTGAGAGGACTCCGCTTTCTTCCATTCTTCGCACTCAGGCACGTGCTGTTCCCGCTGGTGGCCGTCGGCGCCCTCGTTGCAGGAATCGCCTACGTCACGTCGAAGTATGACGACACGGTGCTGCCAAAAACGAAGTAGTGCTTCGGGGGCCGGTCGCGCGCGGACGATGGCCCCCAGTTTTTCGTGTATCGCAGATTAGGACGGCGGCGGCACGTCACCGGCAGCGCCGGTTGATGCGCGAGCGCCGAGGTGTATCGGTGGCCGCCGGGCGCGGCTTCTGGCCGCGTCGTCACTCGATGTGAGGAGATTCAGCCATGCCATTTCCAGGTCCGCATGTCGTGGGACAGCGTCGAGGTCCTGCACGACCATCGGTGGCCGGCACGCTTTACAAAGGCGCATCCAAAATCGTCGGCTGCAACTGGTTGACCGGCAAGGCCGCCGGGGCAGGGATCGCCGGGGCGGGACTCGGCGGAGCCGGACTGGGGGCGGCCGGACTCGGGGCGGCCGGGCTCGGAGGTGTCGGACTCGGGGCGGCCGGACTCGGGGCGGCCGGCCTGGGGGCCAATGGCCTCTGCCTCGGCCTGGGACTTGGCCTTGGGCTCTGGGGGCCCGTCGTTCTGGCCGGCGTCACCATCGTCGGGGTCTACGCGTTGTTTCAGGGCGACCACGCGCCCCCGCCGCGTTCCGAGAAGACCTCGGTTTAACGCCCCGCCTCGCGCCCGCCGGGGCGGTGTTCGTCGGGCGCCGGCGAGGACTCATCACCTCCGGCGATCAGCTTGGCAATGTGGAACTTGCCAGTCGCGGACATGACGCACCTCGGAATGACGGAAACGGTGACTCGGCGATAGGGCGGTCTCAATAGGCCAGTGACAGTCCCACGCCAACCCCGTGCGACGTATAGCTGTAGAACGCGTCGTTCGAGCGGGAGCGGACCAACCGGTACCCCAGATCGAGGGTCAGCGCCGCGGCGCCCGTACGGGAGGCCAGCACGGGCTGGCTCCAGGTCGCGCTGGCACGCCAGAGCTGGTCGCGTCGCAACGGCGAGCCCGGGAGTTCGATCCAGGTGGCGTCGACCGCAGCGGTGCTCGTATAGCGGCGGTCGGCCCACGATGCCGATCCCTGCAACTGCGTTCCGTTGGCGAACTGGTGCGTGACGCCCGCCTGTGCGGTGATGGCATCACTGGCAAAGGGGTCGTCATACACGCCGTCGTCAAAAAACCCTGCCGGCGTGGTGATGAGGCCGGGCGCAACGTTCCCGAATGTGGTGCGACCCGTCGCCTGCGCGAACACACCCGTACGGTCCGAGACCGACTGGGCGATCCGGAACAGACCCGACACCAGTCCAGCCGCTCCGTCCTGGGTGACCAACTGCGACTGAGTCAGAGTGGAACCACGAAGCCCAGGTCCCATCCCCCTGCCTTGCATCTGCCCCACGGTCACACCCGACACATCGGCGATCGTCGAGGTGACAACGGTCTGGCCCCCGTAGGCTTTCGCGCCGCCGTGAATCTCGCCGATCAGCGTCGTGCGCGTGGGCAGGTTGGCCAGCACGCTGAGAAAGCCATCGTGCTGCGTGTGGGTCAGCGCCGACGCGTCGTTGAACGAACGGCGGTCGGCACGATACCCTGTCCGGACGGTGAGCGCAGCGAGGGGATGGAATTCGGCGTTGACGCCAGCGCCGACGGCCGTGTAATCGGCCGCCGCCCATGCGCTGCCGTTCCGACGGACAACAACGGCGCCGTTGAAATACAGACGGCGGTCGGTGTCTTCGGCCCCGCCAATCCGGTAGGTGAATCCGGCGGTATGCAGATAGTAGGACCAGTCCCCGGAAGACGCGTAAGTGCCGCCGTCAAAGTCGTAGTAGACGCGACCGCGCTCCTGGTCGAACGCCTGTTCGACACCGGCCGCAGCGGTGACGTCCTGCCGAGAATCTTGTGTGGTCTGGCCCCCTCGAAACGAGGAGAACGTCCCGCCGATGGTCGCGTTGGCCGACGGTTGGGCCCAGGCGGTCGCGGCAGACCCGGTGAGAAGAATCAGAGCAGCGAGCAGTCGTTTCATGGCGTGTTCTTCGAATCAAGGCGCTGGAAAGACAACCCAGGTCGGGCCGCGACATGGACGGGCACGCCCTATCCGTCCACGTCGCGTGGTCAGTGCCCGACCCGGGCATGAGGAAGTTCGCGCTACTTGCGCGGCCCGCGGCCTTTGCCCTTGGGACCGGTCCCGTCGCAAATGCCGGTGCCGGTGCCCGTGCCTGCCCCCGCCGGAGCGCCATACCCGCTGCCATCACGCGGACCCACGCCGCGCCCCATGCCGCGCCCCGCGCCACGGCCCTGTCCCTGCCCGGGCCCCTGCGGCGTGCCGGCCTGGTAGTAGTCGCAGATCCCGTCGCCGTTGGCGTCGATGAACTTCGGCCCGACCGTCGTCGTACCCGGAGCCTGCGGTGTGACCGGCGTCTGTGCGAACGTGGTGGCGGCCGCGATGGCCAGGATGCCGATTGCCAGAATCACTGCTCGTTTCATGGTCGTTCTCCCTGAAGTTGACGTGTCGTGTGTTCGTGTCACTGAGCCGGTTTGTGTCGCCGGCTGACCCCTTATACTTCAAGGTTCGAGCCAAGTTTTGCCCAGGGCTCGGCACAACAGCAACCCATGTATTAACAATGCTTTACCAGGATAACGGCCAAGACGCCGGCGTCCGAACGAGCCGGGATCATCGACCCGCTGGTCGAGCGAGTCGACCGTTTGGTCGAATGGAACGATTCGGGACCAGCGATCAGGAGGATGAGGACTGGGGATTCGGGAGGTTGTATTTCTTGAGCTTGTAACGCAGGTGCCGTTCGCTCATGCCGAGCAGGTCGGCCGCGCGCGTCTGGACACCCCCGGCGCGCTCGAGCGCGTCGACGATGAGGGCCCGCTCGAATTCGGTGACGCGTTGGACGAACGAGGCGGGGACGTCGCGGCCTTCCGCCTTGAGGTGGCCGACGTGGATGGGAAAGTCGGTCGTGGCAAGAAGCGACCCGCGCGCGAGCACCATGGCCCGATGCATGAGATTCTCGAGTTCGCGCACGTTGCCTGGATAGTCGTACTTCAGCAGGATATCCATCGCCTCGCGGGACACGCCGTCGATCCTGGTGGAGGATTCGGCCGCGAACCGTCTGAGAAACACGTCGACGAGCAACGGGATGTCCTCGCGGCGATCGCGAAGCGGCGGCACTTCGATGCACACCACGTTGAGGCGGTAGTAGAGATCCTCGCGGAACTCGCCGGCGCGAATCATTGCCGGCAGGTCGCGGTTGGTCGCGGCGATGACGCGGACATCCACGCTGATGGTGCGCGATCCGCCGATCCGCTCGAAGGCCTGTTCCTGCAGCACGCGCAGCAGTTTGACCTGGGCACTTTTGGGCAGGTCGCCAATCTCGTCGAGAAACAGCGTGCCGCCGTCGGCCAGCTCGAATCGGCCTCGGCGCTCGCGGTCCGCCCCCGTGAACGCGCCGCGCTCGTGCCCGAAGAGTTCCGACTCGATCAGGGTGTCGGGCAGCGCCCCGATGCTGACGGCCACCAGCGCGTGCTTGGCCCGCGGGCTCGCGTAGTGAATCGCCCGCGCCATCAGTTCCTTGCCGGTGCCGCTCTCGCCCCTCACGAGAATCGTGGCGCGGCTGGCGGCCGCGCGCGCGGCGGTGTTGATGGCTTCCGACATCCGTCGGTTCGTCGTCTCCAGGCCCGCGAGCCGATGTCGGGAGGAGAGTTCCTCCTTGAGCCATTGATTTTCTGAGACCAACGCCCGGCGTTCGAGTGTGCGGGCGACCAGCACCTCGAGTTCGTCCAGGTCGATGGGTTTGGTCAGGTAATCGGCCGCGCCCCGCTTCATCGCGTCGACCGCGCTGGCGACGGTGCCAAAGGCCGTCATCAGGATCACGGGGACTTCGGGGTTGATCGTGCGAAGGCTGTCCACCAGCGTCAGGCCGTTCTTGCCGGGCATGTTCAGATCGGTCAGCACGAGGTCGATCGTCCTGGCGGACGCCGCCTGAACAGCCTCGTCCACGCTCGCCGCCGTCACCACCTCCAGTCCCCGCTTGCGCAGGAAACCGGCCAGCACGGTTCGCTGTGCGGCCTCATCGTCGACCACCAGCACGACGCGCTCAGCCACGGGGCGAATCCTCTTCCCCGACGGGAATGTGGACGGTCATCCGGGTGCCCCTGCCTGGCGACGAATCCACCTCGATGCTGCCGCGGTGGGCGTCGACGATCTGGTGCGTGACGGCGAGGCCGACGCCGGTGCCGTCGGCCTTGGTGGTGAAGTAGAGATCGAACATCTTCGGCAGGTGTTCCGGCGCGATACCTGGGCCCTGGTCCTCGACGTCGATCACGTGCCCGGCCGCCTCGCGTCTGGCACGCAACAGCACGCGCCCCCCGTCCGGCGAGGCGTCGATCGCATTGCGCAACAGGTTGTCGATGGCCTGCTTCAGCTGGTCCCGATCGAACAGCGCCTCGTCGACGCTGGCCAGGTCGGTCTCCAGCACAACACGGCGGACCGCGGCCTTTGCGCGAAGACTCTCGGCCGCTTCGGTGAGCGCATCGCGCAGGCTGGCCTGGCGCCGCGAGAGTTTCGGAGGTCTCGCGTAGTCGAGAAACTGCTGCACGATGCGATTGATCCGCTGAGTTTCGCCCGACAGCACGTCCAGCAGTTCGCGCAACTCCGCCTGGTCCTGCGACCCGGTGCCGGATGCCTCGCCGATGAACTCGCGCCGCAGTCGCTGCGCGGTCATGCCGATCGCGTTGAGGGGGTTCCGTACCTCGTGCGCCACGGTTGACGCCAGCTCCCCCATCGCCGCGAGGCGATCGCGGCGGCGCAGGGCTTCCTCGGCCTGCGCGTGTTTTTCGGTGAGCACGCCGAACTTCTGGCGCAGCACGACGAAGGCGAACATGACGATCCCCAGCGCCAACGCCGCCACCAACGACAGCGACAGGCGCGTGAGCATTCGGCGTTCGGCGCGCCGAAGGCCCTCGAGCGTCAGGCCCAACCGAAGCACGGGACTTCCGAGGCGGCTGGCATCAACCGGCCCGCTGAACTCGAGGATCGGGACCGCGTCGACCTCAAGCTCGATGGCCGTCAGCCCCGCAAGCGCTTGTGGAATCGCCACGGTATCGAACGTGCGGCCGGCAGGCGCAGGCAAGGCCGTCGCCGAGGACGCCCGCGCACCGTACGCGAGACGATTGCCGCCGTCCTCCAGGACGACGTACGCAATTTCAGGGGCACGGGCGGCAATGTCTTCGAGCAGATGTCCCACCGAGGTCTGACGGGACAGGTCTGCCACCTGGCTGGCATCGACGTTCAGCACGATGGCCCCGCCGCCGGCGCGGCGAACCCCAGCCGACAGTCGCCAGCCCCGGTCCCAGCGAGACCCGTGCAGGTCGGTCACCGCCTCTGTCTCGGTGCCATTGAGCAGGCGATCGGCAAGCGCCCCGATCCCGGCTCCACCGCCGCCCCCCTGGCCAAAACCGGCACCACCCTGACCAGGACCGGCGCTGATTGGCGTCTCACCACCGCGGCCTCCGCCAAGTCCGAGCCCGGGCCGTCCGCCCCTGCCCAGACCAAGGCCCCGGCCGGCCCCGGAAGGCGGACCGCCCAGTCCGCTGGTCACCTCCCGTTGGCCCGACGCCGAAAACACGGTGACCCGGAATAGACGATTGGATCGAACGATGTCGTCGAGAAACGCCTGCGATAGTCCGCCGCGAGCGTCCAGGACTTTCAGAAGTCTGGCGTTGTCGAGCAACCTGGCCGTGAGCGCCCCCTGCACCTGGGCGCTGGCGGCTTCGCCGGCCCGAGTTGCCGCGGCGACGGCCTGCCGAAGCGACGCCGCCTGATCGACCAGCAGGGTGAGAAGTTCGCCGCGCGTGCTCGCGTAGTCGTACCAGCCAATCAGCAGCAGCCCTGCCGAAAGGATCACGCCGGCCGTCACGATGCGAACGGCGGCATGGCGCCGCTCAGCCCGGTCTGCAACACCCACGTCGCGACCTCTCTGGAAGATGCGGCGAAGGCGGCGACACCAGGCCCGCGGCTGCGGACGCAGGTGAGCCGTCCGCCAGCGACAGCCTCACTGCCGGTCGCGCAATTCGTGCCGCAGCCGGTCCAGCGACACCTTCGAAATATTTACCCGGTTCCTGTTGGCGTCCAGAAACCTCGCCGCCGTCCTGATCGGATGCATCAGCAGGTCACGCACGTCGTGCTGGGCCGACTCGGTTCGCTGCTGGTAATTCCTCAGCACCCTGTACTCGAGCGCGGTCAGCAGGTAGACGACCTCTTTGCTCCGTCGCTGGGCTTCCTCGAAGTCGAGCTGCGCCTGCGCATCTCGCTGCGGGCTGATTCTGGGCGCGTTGTGCCACTTGACGACGTTCTCGGCCGCGTTGTGAAACAATTTGTGATTCTGCTCGAGCAATCCGATTTCCGGAATGTCGCGGTATTCCTGCAGGGCGTCGCTATAGAGCCAGATCCCCAACTCGCACTCGGTGTGCGATCGCACGTCCAGGATGAGCGCCCGTTTCTTGAGGGCCTGCTCCAGTTGATCGGACCATTCCACATGCGTCAACCGCGCGACCATGATGTCTAACACTTCGGGCCATCCTTCTGAACACGAGCACGCGCGCCAGATCCTATCGGGACCAGCATGCGTCTTGGGGGCGAACACCGCAGAAACCGAGAAGAGCAGATCCCGGACGACCCGACGCCCGGGCGGGGGCTAACGGAGAGATTCAGGCGATCTGGATTTGGTTACACCCGGCCTCATTCAGGTTCGCGCGTACCGTTCCCGAATCGTCGGAATCAGGTACTCGGAAAACGCCCGGGTAAAATCGTACGCGGGCGCGAAACCCCATTCGGCCCGCGCTGCCGAATCGTTGACGTCGGCAGGCCAGGAATCGACGATGCCCTGCCGCTTCACGTCGGCCTGGTAGGTAATCCTGGCATCCGGGAAACTCTTCAACACAATCTGCCGCACGTCCTCGGCCGATGGGTTGAATGCGCCCACGTTGTAGGCGGTCTTCGACAGCGCGGCGCGGGGCGCCGCCGCCAGTCTGAGGAGGACCTCGACGCCATCAGGCATCGCCATGAACGGGATTCGCGTATCGGGACGCACGAAACAGGCGTACGGCTCGCCCTTCGCCGCGGCGTGAATCATCTCGGGCGCGTAGTCGGACGTCCCTCCGGACGGCTCCGTCATCGCCGAGATGAGTCCGGGAAACCGCACGCACCGGAAATCGACCTTCCCGCTGAGCGTTTCGGCCGCCAGTTGCTTGTAATGCCGCGCGTAGTAGCGGCCGAGCAATTCGCAATACAGCTTGTTGCACCCGTACATCGTCGTCGGATGATTGAACTCGTCCTCAAGTACGCGCCCCGCCTTTGCCTTGGTTTCGAGATCGGGCAAACCGTAGGCGGCAATCGACGACGGATAGAGAAACACGACGGGTCGCCCGTGCGATTCACTCTGCTTCTGGGCGAACTCGAGCAGGTTCATCGTCCCCTCGACGTTCACCTGGTGAGCCGTCACCGGCGTGAATTCGCTGCGCGTCGAGAGATAGGCGGCCAGGTGGTAGACGTGATCGACGTCGAACTCGGCGAGGATGCGATCGAGCGCCGCGCCATCGGTGATCGACCCGATGACTTCGCGGTGCACGCGCTTTCCAAGCGCCGGGTCGAGCGCCCGAACGTCGAGTGTGATGATGGTGGTCGAGCCGTCAGCGGCCAGCCGCGTAATCAAGCCGTGGCCAATCTCGCCGCTCGCGCCGGTGATGAGCACTGCGGGTCTTCTCACGATAGCCTCTCGGATATGACAGACGAATAATGCACGCCGGGGGCTGACCGATTATACGCCGGGCCCCCACCCTCACCGCGTCAGCTTCCTGTACTTGATCCGATGCGGCCGATCCGCCTCGGCCCCGAGGCGGCGGTGCCGGTCGGCTTCGTAATCCTGATAATTCCCCTCGAACCACACGACCTTGCTGTCGCCTTCGAACGCCAGGATATGCGTCGCGATGCGGTCGAGAAACCACCGGTCGTGGCTGATGACGACGACGCAGCCGGCGAATTCGAGGATGGCGTCCTCGAGCGCACGCAGCGTATCGACGTCCAGATCGTTGGTCGGTTCGTCGAGCAGCAGCAGATTGCAGCCTTTTTTGAGCAGCTTCGCCAGGTGGACGCGATTGCGTTCGCCGCCCGAGAGCTGTCCGACCTTTCGCTGCTGGTCGCGGCCCTTGAAGTTGAACCACGACACGTAGGCTCGGGACGCCACGTCGCGCTTGCCGAGCCTCACCTCGTCGAGGCCGCCAGAAATCTCCTCCCACACGCTCTTGTTCGCGTCGAGCGCGTCGCGCGATTGATCGACGTATCCGACCTGCACGGTTTCGCCGATGCGCAACGTGCCGCCGTCCGGCTGTTCCTGTCCGGTGATCATCCGGAACAGCGTCGTCTTGCC
Source organism: Acidobacteriota bacterium (assembly GCA_037133015.1). GTDB lineage: Bacteria > Acidobacteriota > Vicinamibacteria > Vicinamibacterales > JAKQTR01 > JBAXOX01. The sequence continues at coordinate 34,057 of JBAXOX010000014.1, read as the reverse complement.
GGCGCCGTTGGGGCCGATGACGCCGACGATGCCGCCACGCGGCAGCGTAAAGTCCATGTTCTCCATCAGGAGGAGATCGCCGTAGCCCTTGCGCACGCCGCGCGCCTCGACGACGATGTCGCCAAGACGCGGACCTGGCGGGATGTAGATTTCGGAGCGATCGATGCGCTGCTGGCCCTCTTCGGCAAGCATGGATTCGTAGGCGTTGAGTCGCGCTTTGCCTTTGGCCTGGCGCGCCCGGGGCGACAAGCGGATCCAGTCGAGTTCGCGCTGCAGGGTGCGCTGACGCCGGGCTTCCTGGCGCTCCTCGAGTTCGAGACGTTTCTCTTTCTGCTCGAGCCACGACGAGTAGTTGCCTTCCCACGGAATGCCGGCGCCACGGTCGAGTTCGAGAATCCAGCCGGCCGCGTTGTCGAGAAAGTACCGATCGTGGGTCACGGCGACCACCGTGCCGGCGTAGTCCTGGAGAAAGCGCTCCAGCCAGGCGACCGACTCGGCGTCGAGATGGTTGGTCGGTTCGTCGAGCAGCAGCAGGTCTGGTGATTGCAGCAGCAGCCGGCACAGCGCGACGCGGCGGCGCTCGCCGCCCGACAGTTTCGTCACATCGGCATCGGCCGGCGGCAACCGCAGCGCGTCCATCGCGAGTTCGAGCTTGGAATCCAGTTCCCACGCACCGGCCGCATCAATCGCGTCCTGCAGCCGCCCCTGTTCTTCGAGGATCTTGTCCATCTCCTCGGGGCTCATGTCTTCGCCGAGCTTCGCGTTGATGTCGTCGTAGCGGGTCAGCAGCGCCTTGGTGGCCGCCACGCCTTCTTCGACATTGCCAAGCACCGTCTTCGCCGGATCCAGTTGGGGCTCCTGCTGGAGATAGCCGACCGTGGTGCCCTCTGCCCGATAGGCCTCACCGAGGAAGCTCGTCTCGACCCCCGCCATAATCTTGAGGATCGTGCTCTTGCCGGCACCGTTCAGGCCAAGCACGCCAATCTTGGCGCCCGGCAGAAACGACAGCCAGATGTCCTTGAGCACCACCTGGTCGGGCGGATAGACCTTGCCCAACCCTTTCATCGTGTAGATGTACTGCGCTGCCATTGTGATCCTCTTCAACGTTGACGGTCCGGTTGGCGCCAAACGCCCCTGTCTCGCGGCCGATCGCACAGATAGCGTATGCTGCCTGTGCGGGAGGACTCAAGGAGCCCGACGGGCTCGCCACCGTGTTGATGTTCGAGGGGCGACGATGACCGAGACGCGCAGCGTCGGGGTAGCAGGCGGAAACCGTGTTTCGGCAATGGTTTACCCGGCCACCACGCCCGCGATCGCGACGCTGGTGCTCGGACACGGGGCCGGCGGCAATCAACTGAGCGACTTCATGGTGGCCTTTGCCACCAGCCTCGCGGCCCGCGGTCTCGACGTCGTCACGTTCAATTTCCCCTTTACCGAGCGCGGCAAGAAGCTGCCGGATCCTCAACCGGTGCTCGAAGAGTGTTTCCGGGCGGTGTTGTCGGATATTTCGGACGATCCCCGAATCGGGGCGGCGCCCCTGTTCATCGGCGGCAAGTCGATGGGCGGCCGCATGGCGACGCACGTGGCGGCGTCGCTGGCGTTGGACGAAGGTTCAACCGCGACCTGGCCGACCAGACTGCGGGGATTGGTGCTGCTCGGTTATCCGCTGCATCCGCCGGGGCGCGCGCAGCAAGTAAGGGTGGCGCACCTGCCCACGATCGCGCACCCGATGCTGTTCGTGCAGGGCGAGCGAGACGCATTTGGCACACCGGCGGAGATTCATACGTTTGCGGACGTGTTGCCGGCTCCCTGCACCGTGGTGCCGGTGATGGGCGGCGATCATTCGTTTGCCGTGTTGAAACGGTCGGGGTTGTCGCAGGAGGCCATCATGGCCGATGCGCAGCGCGCCGTCGTCGAGTGGATCGCGAACCGGCTGACGGGGCGGTGAAGACGCACCACTGGCTGCTCATCCGCCGAAATCCCCGTCCGGTTGGTCCCAGGGGCTCCGCTACCCTGCGAATTTCGCGAGCGACTCCTCGACCACACCTTTCACCATCGCGACCTTGTAGCCGTTGTGCTCCAGCGGCTTGGCGCCGACCACGGCAGCCTCGGCGGCCTTGGCGATCGTCGTCGCATCGAGTTTCTTCTGCAGCAGCGCCTGCTCCAGCGCCGTCGAGCGCCACGGCGTCGGGGCAACTCCCGACAACACGGCGCGCACCCGGTCGACCTTGCCCGCCTTGAGCGACAGCGCCAGCGCGAGGCCGGCCATCGCGAAATCCCACGACCCGCGGGCGCGCACCTTGCGGTACATGCTGGTCAGCGCCGGATCGGTCGGCGGCAGCAGCACGTCGGTGACGATCTCGCCCGGCTCGAGCACGGTCTCCTTCGTCACGCTGTCGTCGGGCAGCACGTAGAACTTCTCAAGTGCCACGACGCGGGTGCCTTTCGCACTCGCGATGCGCACCTTCGCATCCAACGCGATCAGCGCAGGCGCGGTATCGGACGGATGCACGATCCAGCAGGCTCCGCCGCCGAAGATGGCGTGGTACTGATTCTCGCCGGCCATGGCGTAGCAGGTATCGCCGCCTTTCCGCGTGCAGTGATACTCGCCGCGGAAATACCAGCAGCGCGGCCGCTGGCAGAGATTGCCGCCGATGGTGCCCTGATTGCGAAGCTGAGGACTCGCCACCACCATCGCCGCCTGGGCCAGCGCCGCGTACTTCGCGAGCACGACAGGATGCGCCGCCACCTCGGCCACCGTCGCCAGCGCCCCAATCCGAATGCCGCCATCTGCCGTCGGCGCGATGCCGCGCAACTCCGCGATCGTCCCGATACTGACGACTTTCTGCGCCGTCATCACGTTGTCGCGCAAGCACCCCAGCAAGTCGGTGCCGCCCGCGTGGACGCGCGCCTCCGGGCCGTCGATCAACTTGAAGGCGTCGGAAAGCGAGTTGGCCCGTACGTAGGCAAAAGAGCGGAGCATCACTCGCCTCCCTTCTGGCCCTTGGGGGCCGGCTTGAGCGCCGCGATCGCCTGCAGCACGCGCGCCGGGCTCATCGGCGCGTCGGTCATCCTGATGCCCGTGGCGTGGAAGACCGCATTGGCAACGGCAGGCGCCGTCGGAATCGTGGCGGGCTCGCCAACGCCCTTCGCGCCCGTCGTGTTGCACTCGGTGTCGTGAGGGTCGATGACCACGATCGTCTTGTCGGCCGGCGCGTCCATCGCGGTCGGCAGCTTGTAGTCGTGGAGGTTGCCCGACAACAACTTGCCGAGCTGCTTGTGATCCAACACCCGGTCTTCGGTGAGCGCAAACCCAATCCCCATCGTCACGCCCCCGAACACCTGGTTCTGAAACATCTTGGCGTTCATGATGCGGCCGCTGTCGTGGGCCGCCAGGAAGCGAAGCACCTTGATCTCTCCCGTCTTGGTGTTGACCTCGACCTCGGCAAATTGCGCCGCAAACGGATTGATCGCCTTGCCGGTCGGATTGGGACCGCGATAACCAATGCCCACCAGCAGCGCCCGGCGGCTGAACGCCGGGATTTGATTGAGCGCCGCCTTCTTGGTCGGGTCGGACTTCGACACGACCTCGCCGCCTCGCAATTCGAGATCGCTGACTGGCAGCTTGAGGTGGTCCGCCGCCATCGCGAACAGTTGCTGCTTGACGTCGATGGCCGCCGCGCGAATGGCCGGCGACTCGGTCGGCACGGTCTTGCTGCCGCCGCTCGGCGTAGCGAACTGCGTGGTGCCGGTGTCGGCGTGTTCGATGGAAATGCGATCGACCGGCACGCCCAATTCCTCGGACACGATCTGCGCGCCCCAGGTCTTGGTGCCGCACCCGTTGTCGGCGGCGCCCATGTTGAGATTGGCGCTCCCATCCGAGAAGAGCTTGACGATGGCCGTGGACGGCGGTCCCCCGTTGCCGCCCTGCCACATGCCGGCGGCCACGCCGACACCGCGCTTGATGTGCCCCGCCTGCGGCGCCCGCGCCCGCGCCTCTTTCCAGCCGAACACCTTGGCGCCCTCGTCGTAGCACTGGACCAGGCCGTTCGAGGTGTAGGGCTGGTTGCCATCGCGCGACTGACTGGTGGTGATGAAGTTCTTCTTGCGCAGATCGAGCGGGTCCATCTTGAGGCGCGCCGCCACCGCGTCCATCATGCTTTCGAGCGCCCACGCGCCCTGCGGATGCCCAGGCGCTCGGAACGCTCTCTGGGTTCCAGCGTTGATGAAGGCCGACTGGTTCTCGCAGCGGACGTTCGGACACGCGTAGAGTTCGCGGATCACGTAGTCGACCCCGCCGGTGCCACCTGGCGAGTATGCACCTCCACTGCCCGTCGCTGACGACTGCAGGGCGACCAGCGTGCCGTCTTTCCGGGCCCCAATCTTGAGCGTAATCGTGTTGGCCGGCCTGTTGCCCATCGTCTGGCATTCCTGTTCGCGCGTGAGGAACAGACGCACCGGGCGGCGGGTCTTTCTCGCAAGCAGCGCCGCAATCACGCTGTACTTGCCCGTGTCGAGCTTGGCGCCGAATCCACCGCCCACGTAATGCCCGATGGCCCGCACGTTCGCCAGCGACAGACCCAGTGCCCGTGCGACGCTCGATTGCACCGCGTAGACGCCTTGCGTCGATTCCCAGATGGTCAGGTGATGGCCGTCCCACTTGGCGACGCAGCCATGCAGTTCCATGGGGCTGTGCAGTTCGCACGGCGTGTTGAACGTGTGCTCGATCACGACGTCCGCCGTCTTGAAGGCCGCGGCCACATCGCCGCGCTGGTAGACCGGCGGGGCCTGCGGTTTGTTGCCGCCGTCGCGAATCACGGGCGCGTCCGGCTTCAACGCGTCGTCGACCGTCGTCGCCTGCTTCAGGACCTCATACTCGACCTTGATGGCGCGAATCGCGTCCCACGCCTGATAGATCGTGTCGGCCGCCACCGCGGCAATCTCCTCGCCTTCGTGCCGGGCATGCGTATCAAACAGCCGACTGGCGAATCCCCCGCCGCCGCCGAACCACGGGATGTTGGTGCCGGGCACGCCGTCCTTGAGAACGCCACGCACGCCCGGCATCTTCTCGGCCTCGGTGGTGTCGACCTTCTTGACCGTCGCGTGCGCATGGGGACACGTGAGGATGGCCGCGTGCAGCATATCGGGAAGCACGACGTCGGATGGATAGATCGCGGTGCCGCTCACGCGATCGAACGCGTCGATGCGCATGATCGGCTTGCCGACGACCTTGGTCTCGCCCCACGGCTCAGGCACGGATGCCGGCGCTTGCGTTTCGGGGAGCGGCCCGTCCCAATAATAGGTGTCGTCCAGTTTCATGGCTTACCTCCCCTGCCGCTTGAGGTCGGCCGCCTTGGCGACTGCCTTGAAAATGTGGGCGTACGCCCCGCACCGGCAGATATTCCCTGCCATGCCGTGTCGAATCTCGTCGAGTGTGGGCGACGGATTCGCGTTCAACAACCCCTCGGCAGCCATCACCTGGCCGGGCGTGCAATAGCCGCACTGGAACGCGTCTTCTTCGGCAAAGGCCTGTTGCGTCGGGCCGAGCTCCTCGCCCTTCATCACACCTTCGATCGTGGTGATGTCGCGTCCGTCGGCTTCGACCGCCAGCGTCATGCAGGCGTAACGCGTCTTGCCGTCGATGAGAACCGTGCACGCCCCGCACTCGCCGCGCTCGCACCCCACCTTGGTACCGGTGAGCCCGAGCCGGTCGCGCAGCACGTGGAGCAACGACCAGCGCGGCTCGACGAGGATCTTGTGACGTCGGCCATTCACGGTGATGGTGATCGCGCTGAGCGCGCCGGCCGGCACCGTGGCCGGAGGTTCCTCCATCGGCGCGGCCGTGACAATCGTCGCGGCAGCCGCGACGCCAATCGCGCCGGTCCCTACCGAGGTGATGAAACCGCGGCGGCTGACGCCCGTCGTCTGCCCTGCCGCCTTGTCGTCGTCATCCTGATGCATGCAATCCCTCCACGCCCGCCCAGACTGCCGGGCCAGCCGGATTATACCCGCGACGGGACCGTTTGTTGTGCCGGGTGACGACCCGGCCTTCCCCTCACGCTTCCGACGCTCGGCCCACCGTTCGTCCTTCTCCAGACCCGGCCTTCACCCCTTCACCGCTCCGAAGCCCCGGCCGAACCGCTAGCGTCTCTCTATCTTGACGCGGACCAGTTCCACCCTGGTCTTCGGGGTTTCTCCGTCGCACGGGACCTTTTCGATGGCTTCGACGACGCTGATGCCATCGACCACCCGTGCAAACACGGTGTACTTGCCGTCGATGGCTGGCACACGGGCCGTCATGATGAAGAACGACGTCGTCGCGCTCGCCGGATCGTCGCCGTGCGCCATCGAGACGACGCCCTTGTCGTGGGGCGTATCGCTGAACTCTGGCTGGAGCGTGCGCACCAGCTGCTGCTGTGCGTCATCCATCACGCCCTGCTTCGATCCGAGATAACCCGTCTGAACCATGAAGCCTGGCACGACGCGATGAAATGCGGTGTGGTCGAAGACGCCGGCCGAGGCGAGCCGCAGAAAATTGCGGACGTGCTCCACCGCCTTCTCGGGCGCGAACGCCAGCGTGATGGGTCCGAACGTCGTGTCGAGCACCGCCGAATAGCGCGCCAACTCGGCAGCCGATGCCGTGGCAAACGCCTCGGCAGCTGACGGGGGTTTGTCACGAATCGTCACGGCGGTGATCTCAACCCGATCGACGGCCCGGCCGGCCTGGTCAACCGCGCCTTCCGAGATGGCCGTCACGATGCCAATGCCCTCCACCACCCGGCCGAAGACGGTGAACTGCCCGTCGAGCGCCGGCTGCGGCGTCACGCAGATGAAGAACTGCGCGCCGGCGCTGTCGCGCTTGCCGGGCACCAGCACGGCGGAGACCGCGCCGCGCACGTGGGATCCGGCCCCGGGTTCGGCCTTCAAGAATCCCAGGCCTCCCGATCCGTACCGCGCCCTGCTGGACGGGTCCTTGGACAGCGGATCTCCTCCCATCACAAGGGCGTGTGTAATCCACCGATGGAACGTCGTGCCGTTGTACGCGCCCTCTTGCGCAAGCTTGATAAACGAGCCGACATGATTGGGTGCCTGGGCGGGCAGCAATTCAATCACGATGCGTCCCGCGGTGGTCTCGAGGACCGCCTGCTTGTCGGTCATCTGCGCGACACTCAGGGTCGTGGTGAAGAACGATGGCGTCTGGCCCCGTGGCGCAACAGCGGCGCAGGCGACCAGGATCAGGGCGAGGGCTGTCACCCCTTTATCGCGATGCGGCATGCGGGTGTCTCCTGTCCGTGATGCGCTTCGCCGTGGTCTATCGGCAAGAGTCGACCACGTCGACATCGGCGAATCGGTTCGGCTGCCAATCAACGCAGATGCGCCATCGGTCCGGGTGGTGTCCCGCCGAGGCAAACGTCGCTGTTGCACATTCGGCATCCTGCCATGGAACGATGGGACGGGGGATGTAGAATATTGTTTTGCACGGCTCGCCCGTAGCCATCCAGGAGAGAGTCATGATCGAATCCTACCGTCAGCACGTCGCCGAACGAGCCGCCCAGGGTATCCCGCCAGAACCGCTGACGGACACGCAGACGCAAGGCCTGCTTGCGCTCCTTGCGAATCCGCCCAAGGGCGAGGCGGCGTTCCTGGTGGATCTGCTCGTCCACCGCGTGCCTGCCGGCGTGGATGACGCCGCCCGCGTGAAAGCCGGTTTCCTGGCTCGCGTGGCGAAGGGCGACGAGACGTGTGCGTTGGTGTCGCGCGAAAAGGCCACGGAGTGGCTCGGGACCATGCTCGGCGGATTCAACGTGCAGCCGCTCATCGATCTGCTGGACGATGCCAAGGTGGGCGGCCTGGCCGCCGAGGGCCTCAAGAAGACGCTGCTGGTCTTCGATGCCTTCGAAGACGTCAAGGCCAAGGCCGACGCCGGCAACGCGCACGCGAAATCGGTGCTCGCCTCGTGGGCCGAGGCCGAGTGGTTTACCAGCCGCCCCGAGGTGCCCACGGGCCTGACGCTCACCGTCTTCAAAGTGACGGGAGAAACCAACACCGACGATCTGTCGCCGGCCCCCGACGCCTGGAGCCGCCCCGACATCCCGTTGCACGCGTTGGCGATGCTGAAGAACCCGCGGCCCGGCATCGAGGCGGACGTCCCGGGCAAGATCGGCCCGCTCAAACAACTGGAGGCGCTGCGCGCCAAGGGTCACCTGGTGGCCTATGTCGGCGACGTGGTGGGCACGGGTTCATCGCGCAAGTCCGCCACCAATTCGGTGTTGTGGTTTACGGGCCAGGACATTCCCTTCGTCCCCAACAAGCGCTTCGGCGGCATTTGCCTGGGCTCGAAGATCGCGCCCATCTTCTTCAACACCATGGAGGACTCGGGCGCGCTGCCCATCGAGCTGGACGTCAACGGCATGGACATGGGCGACTGTATCGAGTTGCGTCCCTACGAGGGCAAGGCGCTCAAGAACGGCCAGGTCGTCGCCGAGTTCACGATCAAGTCGGACGTCATCTTCGACGAGGTGCGCGCCGGCGGCCGCATTCCTCTCATCATCGGCCGGGGCCTTACCGCCAGGGCGCGCAAGGCACTTGGGCTGGCGCCGTCCACCGCGTTCCGCATGCCCGCCACGCCCGCCGACACGGGGAAGGGCTACTCGCTGGCGCAGAAGATTGTCGGCCGCGCCTGCGGGGTGACGGGCGTTCGCCCCGGCGCCTACTGCGAGCCGAAGATGACCACGGTGGGATCGCAGGACACCACGGGCCCGATGACGCGCGACGAACTGAAGGATCTGGCGTGCCTCCAGTTTTCGGCCGACATGGTGATGCAGTCGTTCTGCCACACCGCGCCCTATCCCAAGCCGGTGGATGTGAAGACCCACCGCGAGCTGCCGCCCTTCATGACGAACCGCCGCGGCGTGTCACTCAAGCCCGGTGATGGCGTCATCCACAGCTGGCTCAACCGCCTGCTGCTGCCCGATACGGTCGGCACCGGCGGCGACTCGCACACCCGCTTCCCGATCGGCATCTCGTTCCCGGCGGGCTCGGGCTTGGTGGCCTTTGCCGCTGCTGCGGGCGTCATGCCCCTCGACATGCCGGAGTCGGTGCTGGTGCGCTTCAAGGGCCAGATGCAGCCGGGCATCACCCTGCGCGATCTGGTCAACGCCATTCCTCTCTACGCCATCAGGCAGGGCCTGCTCACCGTGGAGAAGAAGGGCAAGAAGAACGCGTTCTCGGGCCGCATCGTCGAAATCGAGGGCCTGCCCACGCTCAAGGTCGAGCAGGCCTTCGAGCTGTCTGACTCGTCGGCCGAGCGCTCCGCCGCCGGATGCACGGTGCACCTCGACAAGGAACCGATCATCGAGTACATGCGCTCGAACATCACGCTGATGAAGTGGATGATCGCCAACGGCTACCAGCATCGAGAGACGCTCGAACGCCGCATCAAGGCCATGCAGGCGTGGCTCGCCAAACCGGAACTGCTGGCGCCCGATGCCGACGCCGAATACGCCGCAGTCATCGAGATCAACCTCGCCGACATCAAGGAGCCCATCCTCGCCTGCCCCAACGATCCCGACGATGTGAAGGTGCTCGGCGAGGTGGCGGGCCGGAAGATCGACGAGGTCTTCATCGGATCGTGCATGACGAACATCGGCCACTTCCGCGCCGCCGGCAAGCTGCTCGATGGAAAGACGGACCTTGCCACCCGGCTCTGGATCGCTCCACCCACCAAGATGGACGAGTACATCCTCAGGCAGGAAGGCTACTACGGCATCCTGGGCCGCACCGGCGCCCGCATGGAGATGCCCGGCTGCTCGCTGTGCATGGGCAACCAGGCGCAGGTCCGCAAGGGCAGCACGGCGGTGTCCACCTCCACGCGCAATTTCCCCAACCGTCTGGGCATCGACACGCAGGTGTATCTGGCCAGCGCCGAACTGTCGGCCGTCTGCGCGGTGCTCGGCCGGATCCCCACCATGGCCGAGTACATGGCTCAGGTGGCCGTCGTGAGCGAGAAGGCCAAGGACATCTATCGGTACATGAGCTTCGATCAGATCGCGGACTTCCGAGACGTGGCCGACACGGTCCAGGTCTAGCCGCCCCGCTAGATCAGAATCCGCCCGGCCTCCATCACCTTCCGATCGTCGAACCAGACGGTCGGTTGCGTGATCAGGCCGTCGAGGTGGCTGGCGACCCGTACGCTGCCGCCCATCGACTTGTTGTCGCCGAAGGCGATGTGAATGGTGCCCATCACCTTCTCGTCTTCGAGGATGACGCCGGTGAGAATCGCCTTGTCGTTGGTGCCGATGCCAAACTCGGCGACCGTTCGCGCGTCTTTGCCGTGCGGCTCGAGTAATTCAACGAGCCGCCGCGCCGACGCGCCTCCGGTGATGTCGGTGGCGTACCCATCCTTGACGACGATGCGGATGGGCTGGTCCACCATGCCCACGCTGGCCATCGACCCGTCGACCACGACGACGCCATTCGACAGGCCTTCGAGCGGAGCCAGGTAGGATTCGCCGGTCGGCAGATTGCCCCAGAGACCCTTCTCGCGAAACAGCCCCGAGCTGGCGTGGGCGTCGCGGCCTTCGATCGGGAGAGTGACGTCGGTGCCCGCCGGCGCGGTCACGCGCACGACCTTGGTATGGCGCATCTGGTCGCAGATGCGGAAGGTGCGCGCCGCGATGGTCTGGTAGTCGGCGTTCATGCACCGGACCATCACCTCTTCGGTGACGCCCGGGAGTGTCGCGACCCGCACGCCTTTTGCGCTGGCAGCACGACGCGAATCGGTGTGCGTCAGCGACTTGGAGGTCGGGCACAGCACCACATCCATCTGGGTCATCAGGTGTGCGACCTCGGGTGGCGGCTCGGCGCCGTTGCTTTGCCGGGGCGTCATTTCGACCAGGATCACCTCGGTCGTCAGTTCGCGAGCCACCTCGAACACGGCGTAGCCGATGGTTCGGAGCGGCGCATCGGTGACCACCAGCACGCGCTCGCCGGGTTGGACGCCCATGCAGTCGCGGACCGCGATCAGAGCGGCGGAACGGAGTTCGGGAGAAATCGTCATACGCGGATCTTACTATCACGGGCCGGGCGGCGCCTGAGTGATGGCCGGGCGGCGGTTCGCGCTGCGTCCCCGCTCACGCGAGCCGGCAAAACGAACCTTGCCGGGACCAGTCGCCGGCCTTACGTGCGCGCTATTCGCGCAGTCCGTTTTGGCCCTCACGGCTCGTTTTGCGAACTAGCGCTCATCGGCTCGGTTCGAGGGGACGCCGCGCGAACCGCCGCCCGGCCATGCTCGGCCCAATCGCCCGACTTCCGAACGCCCGCGCTGCGTCCCCGCTCACGCGAGCCGGCAAAACGAACCTTGCCGGGACCAGTCGCCGGCCTTACGTGCGCGCTATTCGCGCAGTCCGTTTTGGCCCTCACGGCTCGTTTTGCGAACTAGCGCTCATCGGCTCGGTTCGAGGGGACGCCGCGCGAACCGCCGCCCGGCCATGCTCGGCCGACTCACACCACATCACGTCGCCCGCAGCGCGGCCCCTGCGCGGCCCTGGTCTCCCCCGAGCCTCCCCGCAAGAGCCTGTGGTACAGTTCTGAGAGCCCCGTGGGTAAAGGAGATTGTTATGTCGAATCCTATCGAAGGACTGAAACCGGCCGGCGTCTGGAAGTGGTTTGCCGAACTGTCGAAGATCCCGCGCTGCTCGAAGAACGAGGCGGCCGCGGCGGCCTTCGTGCTCAATACCGCCAAGAAACTCGGCCTCGACTGCCAGCAGGACGCGGTCGGCAACGTGGTGGTCCGCAAGCCGGCCTCGGCCGGTCGCGAGGGCGCCCCGATGATCTGCCTCCAGGGCCATGTCGACATGGTTGGAGAGAAGCGTCCCGACAAGGTCCACGATTTCGCGAAAGACCCGATCACCCTGGTCCGGAAGGGCAACGCGATGATGGCGGACGGCACCACGCTTGGCGCCGACAACGGCGTCGCGGTGGCGACCAGCCTGGCGATCATGGAAGACCGGACGCTGGTGCACGGCCCGCTCGAGTTCCTCTTCACCATTGACGAGGAGATGGGCCTGAACGGCGCGAACAATCTGCAGCCGGGCTTCCTGAAGAGCCAGACCCTGATGAATCTGGATTCCGAAGAAGAAGGCGCGGTCTATGTCGGGTGCTCGGGAGGCAAGGATTCTGCCGGCACCTGGAAACTCGAGACCGACGCGGCGCCGGCCGGCAGCTCGGCGCTCGAAGTGAAGGTGGGCGGCCTCCGGGGCGGCCATTCCGGCCTCGAGATCGACAAGGGCCGCGGCAACGCGCTCAAGATCTTGAACCGTGTAGTGATGCGCATCGGCGCGATCGGCGGACGCCTCGCCCGCATCGACGGCGGCAACAAGCGCAATGCGATTCCGCGCGACGCCATCGCGTTGCTCTTCGTGCCCAAGGCCAAACTCGCCGACGCCAAAGCCATCGTCGCCGAGTTAAACGCGACGTGCCGCGCCGAACTGGCCACCGTCGAGCCGGATCTCCAGATCACAGCCGCCGCGAGCAAGGCGCGCGGCAAGGTGTTCAAGAAGGGCCTGCAGAAGAAGCTGACGCAGGTGATGGCCGGGCTGCCGCACGGCGTCATCAAGATGAGCGCGGATATTCCCGAGTTGGTCGAGACCTCGACCAACGTGGCGGTCATCACGACGACGAAGAAGGATGTGACGTTGGCGACGAGCCAGCGCAGCTCCGTGGCGTCGGAAATTGTCGAGATCGCCGACAGCGTGCGGGCGGTCTTCGAAATGGGCGGTGCCACCGTGTCCGGGTCGGACGGCTACCCGGGCTGGAAGCCGAACTTGAACTCCACGATTCTCAAGACCGCGATTGCGACCTACACGGGGCTCTATGGCAAGGAGCCGCATGTGAAGGCGATCCACGCCGGTCTCGAATGCGGCATCATCGGCGAGAAGTATCCCGGGATGGATATGGTGTCGTTCGGGCCGACCCTCGAAGGCGTGCACTCGCCCGACGAGAAGATCTACATCGATACGGTCGAGAAGTACTGGAATTTCCTGATGGCGATACTCGCGAACGTGCGGTAGCGCGGATCTCGCTGGGCCGGGTCTGAAGACCCGGCCTCCATCTGCCGGGCCCGACTCGATATGCCGGGTCTGAAGACCCGCCCTCCAACTCATCCGAAGGTCCGGCCTCAATCTGGTCAAGGATGGAGCCCGGGGGGCTTCAGCCCCCGGGTTGTTCGGCGTGAGGCGGCCCTGCCCTTCTCCCTATCCCCGTGCGAACAGCGCGAGCCCGTGCACCACGGACGCGATGATGGCCAGCAGCGTCGCCAGCAGGCAGCCCACCGCCATCAGCATGTGGTCGAGGCGCTCGGGCTTGAGCGGATCGAGCATCAGCCCGACCACGTAGCCGCCGGCGAATCCACCGGCGTGGGCCCAGTTGTCGATGCCGGGCATGATGAAGCCGAATACGCCCAGCATCAACGCGTAGCGCAGCGCCTCGCCGTGAATGAGGCTGCTGCCCGACCGGCGGCCGTAGTACATCAACGCGCCCAGCAGCCCGAAGATCGGCGCCGACGCGCCGACGGTGAATCCGGCCCCGCCGAGAATCGGAATGCCGCCCAGCACGAGCCACGCGCACGAACTGGCCGCAAACCCGGCCACCCCGGCAATCGTGTAGATGATCACCATGCGGCCCGCGCCGTACATCTCGGCGCACGCCGGGCCGAGCTGACGCACCCACATCATGTTGAACAGGATGTGCAGGATGCCGCTGTGCAGCCAGCCGGCGCTCAGCACGGTCCACCAGCGATCGTACTGAAACACCGGCATCCCGCCGCTCGCCCCGAACAGAAACAGCGTCGTGGTGCTCGGCGCCAGAAACGAGAACAATCCGCCCATGCGGATCCCCGAGCCCGACATCAGCAGCATCGCCACGTAGAGGCCGCTCGATCCCCAGATGACCAACTGTACGAATCCAAGGTCGCGGCCAAGCCGTCGCAACAGCGGTGCAAAGCCCCACAGCGCCGGATTCCGTCGGCCGCAGTTGTAACAGACCTCGTCGTGCACGCCGACCAGATACCCGCACGACGTGCACACGACCGACCCGCTGGTTTTTCGTCCGAACATGTCCCCTCTGCTTCGGATCATACCCTGCCGGGCCCCGGTTCTTGACACGCCGGAGCCGAGCAGCCAGACTGCGATCTTCGTTTGCGACACTCATGCACCAGTGGAGATGTGCCTCATGAAACGATTGTTTGCTATCACCATCGCGCTGACCGTCGCGGCCTGCGCCAGCGCGCCGACCAAGCCGGCGGCCACGCCCCAGAATACGCCGGCCGCCACGACCCCCGCCAAGGCCACGCCGCCGACCACAGTCCCGGCAGCCACCGCCAAGCCTGCCGCATCCCCATCCGGCAAGCCAGGCGCCGCGCCAACGCCCGGTGCCGCGTCGCAAGCGCCCGCACCCAGGCCAGCCGACCAGGCCGCACCCGAAGCCGGTCAGCGTCCCGATCGTCCTGCCGCCGGCGACGGTCCGCCCGAACCGAAGGCCTACGACAAGGTCATCACCAAGGACGTCAAGACCAGTCCGGGCGTGTTCGCCGTGCATCGCTTGAAGGAAAAGGTCTACTACGAGATCCCGAAGAAGGAGCTCGGCAAGGACTTCTTGTGGGTCAGCCAGATCGCCAAGACGACGCTGGGCGTCGGGTACGGCGGCCAGGCCATGGGCAGCCGAGTCGTCCGCTGGGAGCGCAAAGACAACCGCGTCCTGCTGCGCAACGTGTCGTACGACGTCGTGGCGGATCCGTCGCTGCCGGTCGCCAAGGCGGTCGAGGCGGCCAACTCCAACGCCATCATCATGGCCTTCAACGTCGAAGCCTTCGGCGCAGACGACGCGCCCGTGGTCGATGTGACGCGGCTCTTCACCACCGAGGTCCAGGAATTCAACGCGCGGACGCGGCTTCGCGCCACCACGTTCGAAGCCGGCCGCTCGTTCCTCGAACGGGTCATCGCCTTCCCGGAAAACATCGAGGTCGAAGCGACGCACACCTTCACGGCGCGTCAGGATCCGACCCCGGCCGCCGCAGCGCCGCCCAATCCGTTCGCCGGCGCAGGGATGCGTCCAGGCAGTGCGACCGTGCTGATGCACTACAGCATGGTCAAGCTGCCGGAAAAGCCGATGATGCCGCGCCTGTTCGACGAGCGCGTCGGCTATTTCACCGACGAGCAGATGGACTACGGCAAAGATGAGCACAAGGCCCCGGAGCGACGCTACATCACGCGGTATCGCCTCGAGAAGAAGGATCCGAGCGCGGCCATCTCCGACCCCATCAAACCGATCGTGTATTACGTCGACGCCGCGACGCCGAAGAAGTGGGTGCCGTGGATCATCAAGGGCATCGAAGAGTGGCAGCCGGCGTTCGAGGAGGCGGGGTTCCGGAAGGCCATCATCGGCAAGGCCGCGCCAACTCCGGAGCAGGACCCGACGTTCAGCCCCGAAGACGCCCGGTATTCGGTGATCCGGTGGCTGCCCTCGACGATCGAAAACGCGTCAGGACCGCACGTCTCCGATCCGCGCACCGGCGAGATCCTCGAAGCCGACATCCAGTTCTACCACAACGTGATGAACCTGGCCCGCGACTGGTACTTCCTGCAGGCGGGGCCGCTCGATCCGCGCGCCAACAAGCTGCCGCTGCCCGACGATCTGATGGGGCGCCTCATCGAGTACATCGTCGCGCACGAGGTGGGCCACACGCTCGGCTTCCAGCACAACATGAAAGCGAGCTCCCTCTACCCCATCGAGAAGATCCGCGACCGCGCCTTCGTCAAGACGATGGGACACGTGCCGACGCTGATGGACTACTCGCGCTTCAACTACGTCGCGCAGCCCGAAGACAAGATCGACGTCGAAGACCTGGTCCCCAAGATCGGGCCGTACGACAAGTGGGCGACGATGTGGGGCTACAAGCCCATCCCGAGCGCCAAGAGCCCCGAAGATGAGAAGAAGACGCTCGACGAGTGGGCGCGCGTGCAGGACACCACGCCGCACCTGCGCTTTTCGACTGCAAACGCGCGCGGCTCCGACCCCGGCGACCAGACCGAGGCGGTCGGCGACGCCGACGCGGTGATGGCGACGACGCTGGGTCTCAAGAACCTCGAACGCGTCGCGGACATGTTGATCTCGGCCACGACCCAGCCTGGAGAGCCGTTCGACGACCTGCAGGAACTCTACGATCGCCTGGTGGGCCAATGGGCGCTCGAGATGAATCACGTGGTGCCGATTGTCGGCGGCTTCAGTTCGCAGCAGAAGGCCGGCGGACAGCAGGGCGTCATCTTTACGCCCGTGTCGCGCGAGCGCCAGGCGGCGGCGGTGAAGTTCCTCAACGACAAGGCGTTTGCCACGCCGAGCTTCCTCATCCGCCCCGACATCCTGCGCCGCATCGAACCGGCTGGCGTGCTGGAGCGGATCCGGGTCGCGCAGACCCGCGTGCTGACCGGTCTGATGAACGCGGCCAGGTTCACCCGGTTGGTCGAGCAGGAATCGATCGACAAGGCCAATGCCTACAAGGCCGTCGACTTGATCGCCGATCTCCGCAAAGGGATCTGGAGCGAGCTCGACAAGACCGCCGTCGTCGTTGAGGCATCGCGGCGCGCGCTGCAGCGTTCGTATCTCGATCTGATGTACGACAAGCTGAACGGGCGGACGCCAGCGACCGACGACGCGCGCGGGGTGATCCGCGGCGAACTGCGGGCGCTCGCGGCTCAGTTGACCACCGCCACCGCGAAGGCGACGGACCGGGCGACCCGGCTCCATCTGGAGGACGCCCGGGATCAGATTGCGAAGGCGCTCGACCCGAAGGTGCTGCCGGCGCCGGCGGCCCCCGCGGCACCTGGCGGGAGGCCGGGAATCGCGGATGACGACCTCTGGCCGTCGCTGGGTTCGATGCTGTGCTGGCCGGACTACGCGATCCGGATCAAGAAGTAAACGAGCGTCGGGGTCGGGGATTCGGGAATCGGGATGCTCACCGCATGCCGGCTTCCGAATCCCGGCCACCCGAGGCGTGCCGGCGGAGAGCCGGACGCCGTCGCCCCCTGGCTCGGACCTGAGCCCGGGTTACACACCCGGCCTGACGGCCACCTCGCGGCGGATGTCCTCCACCAGTCCGTGCAGCCGATCGAGTTTCGCCAGGATCTCTTCGTGGCGCTTGACGCGCGTGGTGGCGATTCGCGGGGCAAACGTGAGTGAGCCGCCCGGCTCGAGCACGGCGCGGTCAACATCGTCGAGCGACAGGTAGCTCTGCTTGCGCGCGGCGGATGCCAGTTCGTCCAGCGACACCAGTTCCTGCTCCATCGCCGCCTGGTCGATCACGCCGTCTGCCATCAGCACGGTCGCGGTGCCCTCGATCAGGCGTTCGATCCGCGGGTGACGAAACGTCCAGCGGACCACCAGCCAGTTCACCAGCAGCAGCGTGGTGGCGCCAATCAGGCCGCCCACCACACTGTTGTCGTTGCCGATGATGGCGTTCTGCACGGTGTTCGAAATCGTCAGGAGCACCACCAGGTCGAACGGGTTGAGTTGGGCCAACTCGCGCTTGCCTGCCAGCCGGAGGCCGACGATCAAGAACACGTAGACAATGATCGGGCGCAGGATCTTGTCGACCACTGGAATGCCCGGAACGACGATGTCGGTCCAGAGGTTGGTGTCCATCGCGAAGTGCCTCCACGGTGTTTGAGGGATGGCCCGGTTGCCGCTCATCAGCATACACGCGGGGGCCGGGTTCGGCCGGCCTAACAGCGCGCGGTGGAAGCTGGTCGTCGCACCGAGGCCGTCGAGGCGCCTGGGTCGCGAGGCGGGATGCCGCGTCGGTCGCAGGCAGACGGACCTACACGACGGGCTGGGAGGTACACGTCGGATGAGGCGGGCAAGCCGAAGCCGCGCACGCGGGCCCGTCGGCGATCGACGGCCCGGTCGAACGCGGGGTCAACTCGCGGTGGAGGGCGCCTCGGTGGCGGGCGGCGCGGCGACCACTTCGGGCAACGCGGCGACCGGTTGGGGTTCGTTGGTCCGAATCCACACGAGCAGCGTGCCCGAGGTGTACGGCAGGCCGGCCACCAGTGGATTGCCACTGGCTGCCTCCCGAGACACCCACGCGGCGCGTGACACGTCGAGCACCTCGACCATGTAGCGCCCGGCGGGGACATTCAGGATCAGCTGCGACGGAAACGTCTCGCGCGGGTCGGGATGAGGCTGGCACCACAGGCAATAGACGCCTGGACCCACCAGCGCGCCGCCGCGCGTCACCCACGCGGGCCAATGGCTCACCAGTGACGCCAACGCAGGACGCACCGCATTCATGTCGCAACCCGGCGGCGGTGTCACAGCGGCCATCGCGGCACGGGTGCTCGCCAGCAACTGGTCGGCGGGAATCGTCTTAGGCAGATGGCCGTGTATAGGCATATGTCACGTTCACGTTCGGCTGAATGGCATCTCGGCGCGACGCAGGAGACCCCGCCTCGCCCTGGTCGCGGAATGCACACCCGGGAAAACGGTCGATCGCCTGGAAGTGAAACCTGTCGGAGAAATGAAACCGGAAGAACGAGTCGTCGTCGGTCAGGGGCCAACGAGTCCAACCGAAAGGCTATCTGGCAGCATCCCGCAGACCTTCGCAGGTGTCAAGCACAAACCACGCGTCGGACCTCACGGGCGGGCGTGTTCGCCGCTGGCGAGCCGGCGCCCGCCACCTATGCCGGACCGAGGGCCTTGGGCGCCGACTTTCGAAACGCGTGCTCGCCGAAGAGTTTGAAGTTGCTGGGACTCAAACCGACGCGCCAGCATCGCACGACCTGAGGATCGCGCCAGTCCCACAGGCGCTCGTGGTTCAGGTCCACACCAGCCGGCGTGTTGTTCCACTGGTCGTACGGAAAGACGAAGGCCCCCGTGCCGGCTACGACGATCGACCAGGCGAGCGCCACGGCCGCCACGCGCCGACGCCACGCGACGGCCAACACCCACGGCATCCCGGCAGCCGCCAACGGCACCAGCAAAGGCAATATGTCCAGACAATAGCGGGGACCGTACGTGTGGCCACCCCACCACACGCTGTAGAACGCGTAGAGGGCGAACTGCGCGGCGGCCGCGCCAGCCCACCATGCCAGGTCCGCTTTCAATCCTTCACGCATCAGCAGACCGATGCCGGCCAGTGCGACCAGGACAATCGGGCTAAAGACCAGCAAGCCCCGGCTTGGACTGATCAGCAGGCCGGCGGCCCCGTCCAGCGGATTGCCGAAGCTGCCGCTGACACCGTGCACGGCGTGCAGCAACTCAAGTCTGGGCGCGGCGCCCAGCGGATCGCCGTACCAATACAGATTGAGGGCAATCGCGGCGACCGAAATGGCGATCGCGGGAAGATTGGCGACCACGTCTCCCAACCGCCCTCGCCGCACCGCAATCGACAGACTGAGCACGGCAATCACAGGCGCCACCTGGGGCCTGGCGGCCCCGGCCAGCCCGAGGGCCATCGAGCCCATCCAGAGCCGCGTGGTGGTCAACTCCGCCGTCGGCACCGCGAGACATACGACTGCCGCCGCGAGTGCGACCACGACGGTTTCGGTTTGCCAGAGTGTCTGACTGGCGACGGCCCAGAGGTTGGTGCCGAGCCCGAGGCCGATCGCCACGAGCGCGGCAGGCATTGGCGACACTCGACGACGAGCCACGACGAAGGCCATGGCGACAGCCAGCGCGGTCAACAGCGAGGCCGTCAGCTTGGCCACCAGGTTCGCCGCAGGCGGAGCCTCCAAATCGACAAGGCCTGTCGAGTGCAGGGTGACGGCCATGGCGCCCGCCAGCAGGATCGACGGGAACGGATACGCCGAGCGCACGTGTCCTTGCTGATCGATGGTGAAACCATGGCGCCCCTTCAGGGCCGGTGTCATCATCAGCACCCGATCCAGCGTCATGGTGCGAAAGCGCGCCAGTTCGATGGCGGCGTACTTGGCGGGCTGGGAATCCCAACTGCCGATTTCGCGGCCGTTCGCGTTGTAGATCGCAAACACCACCGCGAACAGCGCTACCGCGTGCGCGATCGTAGCCCGCCCACGCGCGGGCGCCCGCCACGAACCCGCCGAAGACACCGTCATCGTCCGCACATCGGGCAGCGCGAACTTACGGCTTTTTCTGCTGGGTGGGATCCTGTTCGATCGCGTCGTGGTGATCGTTCAAGGCATCTTTGAAGCCTCGAATCGACTGCCCCAGTCCCCGGCCCAATTCCGGCAGTTTCTTCGGGCCGAACACGAGCAACGCAATTCCGAGAATCAGCAACAGATGCATCGGCTGCAGCAGGCCTTCGAACATACAGATCTCCTCGAAGTCCAGACGCGTGTATCGAGTGAACGGAGCCCTTGACTGCTAGGCTACCACAATCGCCAGCGATCAGTTTCTGACCTTCGGTCTCATGTTGGCCGCGAGGACCCGCTTGCGGACTCGAATCGATTTGGGCGTCACTTCGACCAGTTCGTCGTCGTTGATGAACTCGATCGCCTGCTCCAGGCCGAACACCCGCGGCGGCACGATCCGGATCGCTTCGTCGGCGGTTGACGCCCGCATGTTGGTCTGCTTCTTCTCTTTGGTGACGTTGACGTCGAGATCGTTGGCCCGCGCGTTTTCGCCGATGATCATGCCCTCGTAGACCGGCGTGGTCGGCGCGACGAAGATCTCGCCTCGCTCCTGCAGGTTGTAGATGGCGTAGGCGGTGGCCACCCCGGTGCGGTCGGAGACCAGCGCCCCGGTCTGCCGCGCCGGAATCGGCCCGTACCACGGTCGCCACCCATGGAACAGGTGATTCAAGATGCCCGTGCCGCGCGTGTCGGTCATGAACTGCGATCGGAACCCAATCAGGCCGCGGGTCGGAATCTCGAAGTCCATGCGCACCCGGCCGCTGCCGTGGTTGATCATCTTGGTCATGGTGCCGCGGCGGCCGCCGAGCTGGGCGATGACGACGCCCTGATATTCCTCGGGCACGTCGATGATCAAATCCTCGACCGGCTCGACGATTTTGCCGTTCTCTTCTTTGGTGACAATCTCGGGACGCGACACCTGCAGTTCGTAGCTTTCGCGCCGCATGATCTCGATGAGAATCGACAATTGCAGCTCGCCTCGCCCCACGACCTTGATCTGCTCGGGCGAGTCGGTGTCCTCGATCCGGATCGACACGTTGCCCAGCAGTTCCTTGTTGAGGCGGTCGCGGACCTGCCGCGACGTGACGAACTGCCCGTCCTGGCCCGCCATCGGCGACGTGTTGACGCCAAAGACCATCGAGACGGTGGGTTCGTCGATCGCCAGCGGCGGAAGCGGGTCGGGCCGCTCGGCGTCGGTGATGGTCTCGCCGATCGTGATGTCGGCGATGCCCGCCAGGCACACGATGTCGCCGGCCGCAGCGGCCTGGATCTCGACGCGCTTCAAGCCGTCGAACGCGTATAACTTGGTCACCTTGGTGAGCTGGAGGACACCGTTCAACTTGCTCACCGCCACGGTGTCGCCAATCTTCACCTGTCCATTGAAGATCCGCCCGATCGCAATACGCCCGATGTAATCGCTGGCATCGAGATTCGCCACGAACAACTGGAGGGCCGCATTCGGGTCGCCGGTGGGCGGCGGCACATGCGCCACGATCGCGTCGAACAGCGGTCGCAGGTCGGTGCCCGGCACGGCCGTGTCCGTGGTCGCGGTGCCGGTTCTGGCATTCGTGTAGAGCACCGCGAAGTCCAGCTGCTCCTCGGCCGCATCCAGGTCGATGAACAGGTCGTAGACTTCGTTGAGCACTTCCTGAATCCGCGCGTCCGGGCGATCGATTTTGTTGATGACCACGATGGGCGTCAGCCGCCGCTCGAGGGCCTTGCGCAGCACGTACCGCGTCCCGGGCAGGGGCCCTTCGGACGCATCGACCAGCAGCAGCACGCCATCCACCATCGACAGGGTGCGCTCGACCTCGCCCCCGAAGTCGGCGTGGCCTGGCGTGTCGACAATGTTCACCAGGATGTCGGCGTAGTGGAGGGCGGTGTTCTTGGCGAGGATCGTGATGCCGCGCTCGCGTTCGAGGTCGGTGTTGTCCATCGCCCGTTCAGCCACCCGTTCGTTGGCCCGGAACGTGCCGCTTTGAAACAGCAGCGCATCCACCAGCGTGGTCTTGCCGTGGTCGACGTGCGCAATGATGGCGACGTTGCGCCGGCTGGGGTTGGCGACAGTAGGACGGACCGATTCGGGCATAGGCATCTCACCAGTATACGCGGGAACCGCCCCCTGCCGCGTTTTCCACAGCGTGGAGACCGATGCGTTTTCCACAGTATCGCCCTGGTTGGCCCAATTAATCCCGTCAGGCTGTGGAAATCTCGCCCAATCGGAACACCCTGTGGAAATCCATCCGGTCCCCCGGATCGGGCGGGGCGGAAACACCTTCCGGAAGCAACGTATACTGGGAAAATGGACGAGTTTCAGATTCCGCGGACCGCATTGATCACCGGCGCGTCGGCCGGCATCGGGGCCGCCTTTGCGCATGTGTTTGCCGAGCACGGCTTCGACCTGGTGCTGACGGCCCGGCGCGGCGACCGGCTCACCGAATTGGCCAAGACGCTGGCCACCCAGCACGGCCGGCGCGTCCACATCGTCGCCGCCGATTTGGCTGACCCGACGGCGCCCGCCAGAATCGAGCGCGAAATCACGGCGGCGGGCATCACGATCGACGCCCTCATCAATAACGCTGGTTACGGACTGCCCGGCAATTTCCTGGATTGCACCTGGGACCAGCATCGCGATTTTCTCCAGGTGATGGTGACCGCGGTGGCCGATCTGACGCGGCGGTTCCTGCCGGGGATGATCGCCCGACGGTACGGCCGCATCATCAACGTCGCCTCGCTGGCAGGCCTGGTGCCCGTGTCTGCCGGGCACACGATGTACGGGGCGTCGAAGTCGATGGTCATCAAATTCTCGCAGTCGCTGGCGCTGGAGACGATGGCGTCCGACGTCCACGTCACCGCCCTGTGCCCGGGATTCACCTACAGCGAGTTTCACGACGTCAACGGCATGCGCACGCAGGTCAGTCAACTGCCCGCCTTCATGTGGATGGACGCCGAGACGGTCGCCCGGCAGGGCTACGACGCGGTGATGCGGGGCGACATGGTCTGCGTCAACGGCCGCGTGAACAGGTGTATCGCCTTCATCACGCGCGTGATGCCGCAGTGGTTCATCATGCTCGTCGTCAAACGCGTGGCACGCACGTTCAGGCGTACGTGATGATCTGGGCCGCGGCAGGCCTGCTGGCCGGGCTGCTGGGGCTCGGCGCGATCGAGCGTCGGCTTCGCGACCAGGCCCACGGGGCGGTGCCGATCCGCATTCACGTCAACGGCACGCGGGGCAAATCCAGCGTCACGCGGTTGATCGCGGCCGCACTGCGGGAATCGGGCGTGCCCACGCTCGCCAAAACGACGGGCACCGAGGCCCGATTGATTCTGCCCGACGGAGGCGAAGAGTCGATCCTGCGCCGATCGCCGCCCAGCATACGCGAGCAACTGTGGGTGCTTCGGCGCGCGACCCGCGCGGGTGCGCAGGCCGTGGTGGTCGAGTGCATGGCGATCGACCCGGCTCTGCAGCGCGTGTCCGAACACGACATGCTGCGATCGACCATCGGCGTCATCACCAACGTGCGCCACGATCACGGCGACGTCATGGGCACCACGATCGAGGAGGTGGCCATCGCGCTCGGGGCCACGCTGCCTCGTGGCGGGATCGCGGTGCTCGGCGACCGGCCCGGGGTCGCGGTGCTGGAGCGCATCGCCTCTGAGGCCGGCGCACACGTGGTTCGCGCGTGGGACCAGGCTCCGATGCCGGCCGCCGTGATCGAACACCGGGCCTGGATGCGCGAGAACATCGCGACCGCGCTCGCCGTCACGCGCCACCTTGGCATCGACGACGAGGTGGCGGTCCGCGGAATGCGGCTGGCCCGCCCCGATCCCGGCGCAGCCACAACGTGGCCCATGCGTATCGGCGACCGCGACGTGCGGCTGATCGATGCCACCGCGGCCAACGATCCGGAGTCGCTGGCGACGATCCTCGACGGCCGAACCACGGCCCACGTGTTCGTGTTTCACCACCGGGCGGACCGCCCGTTTCGCCTGCGGCAGTTTGCTGACGCCCTCCCGTGGCATCATCCCGACGATACGGTCGTGCTCACCGGCGACCGGCCGGATTATCTGACGCGGCGCCGCATCCGACGCACCATCGGGCAGCGACGGTCGATGACGGTCTCGAGCCGTCGACTCGCCGGCGGCATCCGCCGCGCGCTCGACGAGTCGCCTTTGGCGTCGGCGGTGGTGTGCTGCGGCAACGCGCGCGGTTTTTCGGCCGACCGACTTCGCGGCTCGATCCAGGAGGCCTGAGCGATGGTGGAATTGGCGCTGGCGCTGGGCATCGCGATCAATCTGATCTGCACCGAACTGTTCGGCCTCGCGTCGGGCGGCCTCATCGTGCCCGGCTACCTGGCGCTGCACGCGAACCAACCGACCCGCCTGGTGGCGACGCTTGCCGTGGCGATGGTCACGTGGGCTGTGGTGCGATACGGGTGGATGCGCATGGCCATCCTGTACGGCCGCAGGAGGTTTGGCATCACCGTGCTCACCGGATTCGTCTTCCACGGGCTCGCCAGTTCCGCCATCGGCCTGGCGGGACCGATGACGGCAGACCTCCGGGTTGTCGGGTATCTGGTGCCGGGCCTGATCGCCCACAGCGCGTTGTCGCAGGGGCTGTGGCCGACCTTGGGGATGACACTCGGGATCACCGTGATCGTCCGGTTGCTGCTCGGTCTGTGTGCCGGCTGGATCGGATAGAGCCGGACGAGGAGATGAGGCGACACCATGCGCGCATGACGGCGTGGCTTCCCGCGGCGCTGGGCGTCGTGATGACGACGCTGCTGGCCGGCGTGGCGTCGGGCCTGCTTCCCCAGCCGCGCTGGCCGCCGCTGGTTCGGAAACAGGCACCGGCCGACGACGCGCGAGCGGCCGACCAAGCCGAACAGTCGTGGAGACAGGCGTCGCAGTTCCTCAGGCACGCCAAACAACAGGCCGGTCTCCTATCTGGCGCCGAGGGCGCCGCCGATCCGTCGGGTCTTCTCGGCGCCGACATCACGCCGCTCGTCACGACGCTCGGAAGCCTGGAAGCCAAGCGGCTGTCGGCCTCTCCCGCCTGGGCGCGGGCGCTGACCACGCAACTGTGGGGCGCCGGCGTGGGGCGGGGTTCGGTCGTCGCGGCGTCGTGCTCTGGGTCGTTCCCGGCGCTCAACCTCGCACTGGCCTGTGCGTGCCGGGCACTGGGTGCCGAGCTGATCACGATCTCGTCGGTCACCAGCTCAACGTGGGGGGCCAACCAGCCAGGTTTCACCTGGCCGGAAATGGAGGCACGACTGGTCGAAGCCGGTCTGATTTCTGCCGTCTCGGTGGGCGTGGCGACCGGAGGCGAAAACGACCAGGCGGCGGGACTGGCGCCCGATGCGAGAGCGCTCGCCGAACAGATTGGCGACCGCGCTGCGGCCCAGCTTCGGGCGTCGCGTCTGAAACCGGCGACGTTCCAACAGGCGGTGGCACTGAGGATGGCGCTGTTCGACCGTGCGGCCGGCGGTCGGCCCATCATGGTCTACGTCAACATCGGCGGCTCCCAGGCGAGCGTGGGTCGGTCGATGACGGCGCTCAAACTGAAAAGCGGATGGCTGGATCGTGAGGCATTCGCCGACCCCGGAGATGACGGCGTCATGGCGCTGCTGGCGAAGCGCGGCGTGCGCATCCTCCACCTGCTGAACATCCGGGATCTGGCGGCGCAATGGGGAGTGCTGTAGGAGCGTGAGGATCGGCATCAGGCCGCCGGGGCGCACCTGATGGCGCCATGCCGATCAGGCCGACACGATCTCAGGCCGTGGCCCGGCGTGACGGCGTGGCGGGCTTCTCGGTGACCGGCTCGGCAGAACGCGCCGTCATCTTGGGCTGCACCAGGCGCTCGTCGGCCAGCGACCAGCCCGTCGACCGCCTGCCGCACCCTTCGCAGCACAAGTAGATCCGTGCGCCGTCGGACCGCACGGCATATTCGTGTCCACTGAGGTAACACGTCAGGCGGCTGAAAAGTGTTCGTGCCACGGCTGCCTCGTGTGAATCACCGTCGCAGCAACAGACGTGCTGCACGGCCGGTGCACGGCAAGTTCTCAACAGCACTTACCGGCAGTTTCCGTCGAACGCCGAACCCGCTTTGCTCGCAACCGCAACGTGACAAGACGCTGCGGTCTGTTTGTCGAGTGAGGCGATGCTCCGCCGTGGCGATGGTGCAGACCACCGCCCCCTGGCGACATCGAACTCCGACGTGGATGGTATCGGTCGGACCAGCGCAAAACTACACGGTGCGGGCGCGGTCAGCGCTTGGCGCCGGTCGCCCTCACCGATTCGGTGAACTGCCAGCCGCGCTTTTTCCCTTCGGCCACGATGAGGGATCCGGCGATGCTTTCGACCGACCGGACGCCGCGAGGAAGCTGGCCGCGCGCCGCCAGGCCCAGGACGATGGCCGCGTGCCAGCCGGTGAGGCGCTGCATCGCGGTGAAGCCGGTGCGCTCGTCGTAGCGATCGATCAATTCGACGGTCACCTCGGTCGGCTGCCCCCCTCGATCGCCGATGCCCTTGACGCGCATGATGCAGATGTCCCGGACCACGGCGCCGCGCGCGCCAATGCGCGGCTCGAGCAGCGCGTGCAGTACGTCTCGCGGCACGATGGTCGTGCCAGCCGCGTCGATCGGGTCGAGCCCGAGCAGGCCAAGTTGGTCGAAAGCGGTGAACGCGGCGCAGTGGCCGAGATAGCGCAAGGTCTTGTTCTCAAGCCGCTCGAGCGTGCCCTTCCACGTCCAGGGCGAGGTCGAGAGACCTCCCGACGTCACAAACGCTTCGAGCCGGCCCACCGGGGGCGCGAATTCCAGTTCTTCGCGGTCCGCGAAGCACGGCACCTCCGTCACCTCACCGTGGCGCAGGAAGTACGCCGAGCCCGCGTATTCGTTGGTCAAGCCGCTCATCGCAAACGTGGACACGTAGTTCCACGGCGGGTGCGGGTCTTGCGGAAGCCCGCCATCCCAGATGAGCACCTCGCGGGTGCGATCGAGTTGCTCCATCACGTAGGCGCCCAGCGACACGTTGAGCCCCGGCCCCATGCCGCAGTCTGGCGCAATCGTCACGCCGGCCTGTTTGGCCTCGGCGTCGAAGGCGTGCTGCTGTCGAACCACGCCGGTGTGCCCCCCGAGATCGCAGAGGTGCGCCTTGAGCGACACCGCCACTTCGGTGAGCCCGAGGTTCACGTTGTAGTGGGCCGCGCTGAGGATGGCGTCGGTGCCACCGAGCACCGCGCGCAACGCGGCGAGATCGGTCGCGTCGCACCGTGCGGCCCTGACGATCGGCCGGCCGATCAAGCCATTGAGCGTGGTGGCAGCCGCCGTCGCGGCGTCGAGATTGGCGTCCACCATCAGGACCGACGCGGCGTCGCCGAGTGTCGCCAAATCGTAGGCAGCCGCCACGCCCTGCCGGCCCGCACCCACCACCGCATATTTATAAGACATGAATCCTCAAATCAGTCTGCGAGCAGTTCGTTGACCTTCTTCATCACCGCAAACGCATCAGCCACGTACAAGACGTCGGCCTTGCCGCGTGCCCACCCGCAGTTGGGATCGAGATTGACGGCCCGGCGTTCGGTGACGAAGCGCCACCCGACCACGTGCGGTTCCTCGCCGTGACAGCACGTCGCCAGCCCCTTCGGATGCCGGGGCGAGGCACCGGTCTGGCCGATCTGGTTGAGGTGCGTCATGAAGCGCAGCACCGCCTGCCCTTCTCCGCTCAGATCGACCAGCGACTTGCTCCCGCCAAGCGACGCCCGGCTCTGCTTGAGGAACCCGAGAATGTGCGCCTCGGCATCGGCCGGGTGCGGCTGGCCATCCGCCTGTTTCTTGGTCCAGCCGGCGCCCGCGACAAACAGCAGATCCGCGTCGGGCCGAATCGTCTGCTGCTCGGCGGCAGGCGCTTCGATGCCCACGGCGCTGGTTCGCGTCAGCGCCGGCCCGAACGTCACCGCGAGCGATGTTGCCGAGCCGGTCCCCGGAGCCCCGGTCCACGCCGGGCACGCGCCCGGGTCGATCAGGATCATCCACGGACGCTCGGTCCGGCCAAGGGTGCCTTCCATGCGCTGCCGGTAGAACCACCGGGTCGCCCCCAGTGCGCCATCGACGACCCCCAGACCGGTCGCGTGCGTATCGACACGCCCGCCGAGCCGGTGCGTCACGCCCGGAAGCACGCGGGCAAACCGCGACGTCATGGGAGCCACGATCACTGTTGCCCCGACGTGCCGCGCGACGGCCTCAGCGGCCGCAGCATCAGTGGCATAGCGCGACTGGCCCAGTTCCGGCGCATCGACGCAGACAAACTGCTGCGCCCCGCAGGTGGCCAGCCGATCGAGGGCCGGTTGCACGGCCTGCCCAATCAGGCCAACAACGAACCCCGGCGCGCCCAGCTCGGAGCTGATCCGCACGCCGGCCGCGACCGCCTCGAGCGCCGCCTTGGGCAACGACCCGTCCGCCTCGTTGTGCAGCAATACCAGAACGGTTTCCATTACGTCCCCCGCACCCACGCGACGATCTCGCGGGCAATCTCTTCCGGCGCCACGTCCTTGACGATTCGCGTGTCGCGCATCTGTTTCGGCTGCTCAACCCGGGCGAAGCTCAGGCCGCCGCCCGTAACCGGCGTGGCTTTGGCCTTCTGAAGGGCCGGCATGACGGTCCGCATGTTGGCCATGCCCACTTGCGGGTTGTTGGGCGGTTCGGGCAAGTGCCCCGTCGCCCATCCCACCAGCGCGGGTGGGCCCTGCACCACCGACACCAGGTGTCGCCCGCCATCAATCCGCTCGAGAATCCGCAGGGTCCCGTCGCCTTCGACGGTCAGGCGATCGACCCCCTGGAATTGATCGACGATGCCGAGCCGCTCGCCGACCAGTTGCATGGTGGCGCCCGAGCAGCGCGTCGCCGACTCCCAGCCGCCAAACACCAGCATCCGCGCCTTGTCGAGGCCCGCGATGCCGCCAATGGCCTCGGCCAGCGCCGCCGCGGTGGCATGCGCATCGGCAAAGCCGCCGGCCGGCCCGTCGAGCGCCACCAAGTCGAACGGCACCTTCTGGGCCATCGTCATCATCACCTGCTGCAGCTTCGCCTTCGGGCCCAGGCTGACGAGCCAGACCTTGCTGCCCACCGCGCTCTTGGCCAGATGCGCGGCTTCGTACAACGCGTGCGCCGCCCACGGATCGAGCACGTGCGGCAACAGCATTTCGTTCTTGAGGCCGGGACCGGTCGGCCCCATCACCGGCTCGAGGGTTTGCAGCGGATCGGGTGCGACGCTGCCGCACACGACGATGTGAAACGGATCACTCACGACAGATTACTCCTTGCCGGTTCTCAAGACCCGGCCTCCATCAACGCCCATTCCTGAAGACCCGGCCGCCAACACTGTTCAGTTCTCCGTCGAGTGCAGGCCGCCCGATCCGGCGCGGAACACGAGGTTGGTTCGGTCGGGACTGCCGGGCATCGGTCGCGTGCAACTCCAGTAGCACGCCCCGCAGTGAATACACTTCTCGCGATCGAACGCGGGCACATCCCCGGGGCCAGGCATCAACGCCTGCCCGGAGCAGATCTCGATGCACAGTTTCGTCTGGCACTCGCGGCACAGCGCCGGATCGCTGAACACCACGTGATCGGCGTATCCCGCCGCCGCCTGAACTTTCCCTCCCAACAGCAGTGCGTCCTGATGCGACACGAGCAACGTGCCATCGTAGGGAATCGCCGGCCAGCCCGCGCGATCGAGGAGCGCGTCGTGGAGCGGCTGTCCCGAGAGCGCGCATTCGTTGGTGATGCGCGCGATCTCGGCCGCCGGAATCCGTCCGCCGAAGTACTGGCCCAGCGTGCGCACGCGTTCGTGAGGGCGGCGCGGTTCGACCGGCGCGAAGACACGGCCGCCCGAGAATCCCGACAGCGCCATGCCCAGCAGCCCCGTCACCACGCCGGCGTGGAAGCCATCGCGCGCGCGTTCGGCCACCTGGCCTTCGTGCTCGACCCAGCTCTGGCGCCGTCTCGCCACGTAGGCCGCGTCGAGGTGCTCGCGCGTGAGGGGCTTGCCAGACGCCCACAACTCGGCGACCGCCTCGGCGAGCAGCGTGCCCGTCATCCACGCTTCGTCCACGCCCGATCCGGTGAGCACGTTGGTGCTGCCCGACCCTTCGCCGATGCGGGCGTAGCCGTCGCCCACCAGGTAGGGTTCGCCGCGCCTGCCCGACTCCTGCAGCGACTTGGCGCCCCACGATCGCATCCGGCCGCCCTCGAGATACCGCCACAGATAGGGATGCCGCATCCAGTGCTGCAAGTAGCGATAGGCGGTCCGCACCGGGCTGTCGAACCACGACGGCACGAAGATCCCCAACGACGCGGTGCGCGCGTCGTTGACGTACAGAAATCCGAACATCTCCGGCTCCGGATATCCGAACGTGTGCAGCACGGTGCCCGGCTCGAGGCCCGCGTCTTCGCGCAGGTCCACCACCATCTTCATGCCCACGGCCCAGTCGCGGACGTGGTGGCCCGGGGGAAAGCCAAAATGTTCGTCGAGTTGCCGCCCCACCGGGCCGACCGGACCATCGGCCACCACGGTGAGCGCCGCGCGCACGTCCATCCCGGGCAGATAGCCGGCCTCGGGTGCGCCGGTTCTCGTGGTGCCCTGATCGACCAGACGAACGCCGCGCACCGCATCGCCCTCGATAAGCGCCTCGGCGACAGGCGTCGCAGGCCACACCTGCACCGTGCCTGTTCCCATCACCTGACCGCCGACCCACTGCATGAACTGGCCGAGCGACAGAATCAGCCCGCCGTCTTTGCGCAGGAAGTCGGGAATGTACGGCAACTCCACCGCCTGATGTCGAAACGGCAGGATGGCGCCCATCCCGCGAATCATGCGGTCGCCGAGCTGGAGCGGGACCGATCGCCGGCTGGCGCCGATCGGATCGAGCAGATACGCCACGCGCTCGTGAACCACGGGCGTCGCCAGCGGGACCTGAGACGGATCGAAATCGGGAAACGTCGCACGAATCGCGCGAGCCCGCGTCACCACACCCGAGACACCGGTGCCGAGGTCATCGGCGCGCTCGAAGCACGTCACCTGTAGCGGCATGCCCGGTGCCACGCGGCTCTCGAGGGCGGTGGTGCCATCGTCGCGCAGAATCGCGCGCGACAGCGTGGTCAGGAACCCGGCCGACGCCGGGCCAAACCCGACGCACACGATATCCACGTCCATCGTCTGGCGCGGGGTGGTGTCTTCGGACATAAATAACAGTGCTTCGCAGGCAGTGCTCAGTCGCCGACGGCCGGCGGCAAGGCGCCTTACAGCGGGTAGCCCAGCGCCTCGGGAATCATCACCCGCATCAGTCCGTCGGCGGCGCGGTCTTTCGCGATCCGCACCCCGGTCAGACAACTGTCCAACTTCGTCCGCATTCGTATGAACGGCTCGAGCCCATCGCTGTTGGCGCACGGCCCGGCCTTCACCGGATGCGAGCCATCGATCTCGACGACGTCGCTGTAGAAACGCGCCGTGGCCGTAATCCCAGGGATCACGTCTTCGAGCGACTCCAACTCGTCGGCGCCGTAACACTGCGACTTCCCCTCGTTGTCCCACGCCGAATGGCGGCGATAGCCGAACACCAACTCGGCAGTGATGCGTCCCACCTCGCCCGCGGCACGCGCGCTCTGCACGTGGCACAAGTCGAGCAGGAACGGCACCAGCGTGGGCAACTGCTCGGCGACCACCGAGTTCTCCACGCCCTTTTTCGACAGATGAATCACGTCGAGAATCTGCTGTCTCGCGGCCAGCAGCCACGCCAGCGCATCGGCCAGCGGGAACGTGACGCCCTGGCGCGAGCTGGTGTACAGCTTGTGGCCGTCGGCATCGGTGGCGCGCTGCATGTGCTGCAGCGTCCAGAGCCACATCTGCATCGCCGTCGCCAGCGTGCATGCGCCGCTGCCGCCGTGCTCAGACGCAATCTGCCGCATCTCGCTGATCCAGTCCCGGTACTGCGCGAGGAACAGGTCGTTGGTCATCGTGATCGACAGCTGACGGCGCTGCACGGCTTCGGGGCCCTCGTAGGTCGCCTCCAGCTGCGAGTCCATCCACTTGTATCCGAGGAATCCCGGGCAATCCTCCGTGATGCCGTACCCGCCCACCAGGCTGACCGCTTCGCGCATCGTGTTGGCGCCATGGCCCGTGTTCCACAGTTTGACCGCGGGACACAACACGTTGGCCACTGCGTCGAGCAGCACGAAGCGGACCAGCGGATCGCGGCCCAGCGTCTCGTAGCGTTTCTTGTTGCGATCGGCCGGGAGGCGCCGCGACTCGACCAGATACTCGAGGGCGTCTTTCGACACGGTGGCGAGCACCCGCATCTGGGCTCGTCCGCGTTCGACACCCTGTTCGGCGAAGTACGCGTCTTTCTGTCGCTCCAGCGGATCGAGTTCGTCGAAGACCCGCGCGGCCTCGAATCCAAACGACGACGCCGCTTCGCCTGTCGCCCAGACGTCGACGAGGCGGTGCAGCACGTCTTCCTTCTGCTGCAGCCCCAACTGGTAGCGTGGCGACCCCGGCGTGATGTCCTCGCCTCCGCGAAACCGCCCGCGGTGGTACCGGATCACCGGCTCGACGGCCGACAGAAGTTTGGCCGCCGTCATCAAGCCGACCGTCACGCGCGTGCGGCGGAACACCGCTTCGATCACTTCGCCATGCGAGAAGTTCGGGACGATCACACCGCTTTTCACCGTGTAGCCGCCGACGATGCGGCTCGCGGGCACACGAAGGCTGAAGATCGGATCGCGCGTCGAGGACAGCTGATGCACGAGCTTGCGGGCCGGCACGCCACGGTCGAAGAGGCCCGGATCGGTCTTCACCAGAATCACCATGCAACTGCCCTTGATGCGATCGTCGGCCGAATCCACCGCCGCCGTCACGAAATCGGCGAAGCCCATCCCGGTAATGAAGCGGCCCCGCTTGTCCACCTGGAGCACCGGTTCGCGGCCCTCTTCCCACACCGCCACGCGGGCCTTGCCGCCCAGCAAGCCGGTCTCCACACCGACGTAGGGAATCGGCTCGGTCAGCGCAAAGGCCCCGCGCCAGGGTTCGCGCCCGCCGCCCGGCACCGGCGCCGCCGCGCTCATGTAGGTGGCACGCTGGTCCTCGGTGCCTTTCTCGTGAATGGGTCCGAGTGCCAGAAAATTCGCAAGGTTCGACGTGGCCGCGCCCGCATCCACCCACGCCAGTTCGAAGGCGACAATGGCCAACGCCAGATTCTTCGGACCTTCGATGAACCCGCCGTGTTCGACGTCGAGCCCCACCGCACTCAATCCCGCTTCGTCGCACGCCTTGAGCAATTCGCTCTTCTCGGGTGTCCACTCATGGGAGTTTCTGCCGCCGGATGCCACCAGCCTGGCGACCGGTCCACGCGCCACGCCGCGGGACGCCTGCACCAGCATTTGCAGATCGAATCGGTCGGCATACCGCCACAAAATAGCCCGGACATCGTCATCGGGCAACGTGCGCAACATACGTGCAATCCTTCCGTCGAGGAAACCAACCGCCAGTCGGCCATCAGAAACGGGCCGGGCCAGCGCTCATCAGCCAACCGTCATCCGCTCACGCAGGTTGAGAAACCGCCCCCGGCAGACCGGTTGCGAAACCCGTTCTCGCGGGCCAGCGCTCATCAGCCAACCGTCATCCGCTCACGCAGGTTGAGAAACCGCCCCCGGCAGACCGGTTGCGAAACCCGTTCTCGCGGGCCAGCGCTCATCAGCCAACCGTCATCCGCTCACGCAGGTTGAGAAACCGCCCCCGGCAGACCGGTTGCGAAACCCGTTCTCGCGGGCCAGCGCTCATCAGCCAACCGTCATCCGCTCACGCAGGTTGAGAAACCGCCCCCGGCAGACCGGTTGCGAAACCCG
>JBAXOX010000013.1:0-78245 GCA_037133015.1 Acidobacteriota bacterium | reverse complement strand
TTAACGACCGACCACGTGGCGACCGGAGCGCCGGACCAACTGGCGACCTTAACGACCGACCACGTGGCGACCGGAACGACCGACCACGTGGCCACGGGCGCGCCCGACCAATCGGCGACCCGAGCAACCGCCCCAGTGGCGACCGGCGTGCCCGGGACCGATGTGCTGGCCAGAGCGGTCGCCCAGTTGCGCGCCGCGTTCGATCCCCGGCACGCGGGCTTCGGAGACGCGCCGAAATTTCCACGCCCGAGCGAGTTGCTCTTTCTGCTTCGGGAGTCGGCGAGAACCGGGGAAGAGGCCGCGCGGGCCATGGCCGTCGGCACGCTGGAAGCGATGGCGGCGGGAGGCATCCGCGATCACATCGGCGGCGGATTTCATCGCTACTCGGTCGATGCGGCGTGGCGAGTGCCCCATTTCGAAAAGATGCTGTACGACCAGGCGCAGTTGACGCTGGCCTACCTCGAGGCTGCGGAGGCGACCGGCGACCAGGCACTCGCTCATGTGGCCGACGACACCTTGGCGTATGTGCTGCGCGAGTTGACGGATTCGGACGGCGGGTTCTATTCGGCAGAGGATGCGGACAGCCTGGCGGCGGACCGGCGGGACGACCCGACGGCGCGGAAGTCGGAGGGCGCCTATTACGTGTGGGGCGACGACGAGGTCGGCGCGTTGCTCGGTGCCGATGCCGACCTGGTGCGCGCACGGTTTGGCATCGTGCCCTCCGGCAATGCGGCGGTCGATCCGCACGGCGAGTTCGGCTCCGGCAATATTCTGTATCACGCCCGCTCGATTCCGGAACTGGCGAACGACTTCGGAGTATCCAGCGATGAGATCGACCGGCGTCTGGCAGCCTCGCGTGAGCGCCTGTCGGCGGCGCGGGATACGCGCCCCCATCCACACCTGGATGACAAGATCCTCGCCGCATGGAACGGCCTGATGATTGCGGCCTTGGCTCGCGGCGCCAGGGTGCTTGGTCAGCCGAGGTACCTCGCGGCGGCCGCTCGGGCAGCCATGTTTGTTCGGGACCGGATGTGGCGCGAGTCGGACCGTGTGCTGCTCCGCCGATACCGCGCCGGCGACACGTCGGTGGAGGGATTTGCCGAAGACTACGCGTGCATGATTTGGGGCGCGTGCGAACTGGTCGAGGCTGGGGCCAAGGGCGACTGGTTGAAGTGGGCGACGGACCTTCAAACCCGGCAGGACGAATTGTTCTGGGATGAGCAGGGCGGCGGCTGGTTCAGCACGACGGGGCAGGACCCGTCTGTCCTGCTTCGGCTCAAGGAGGACTACGACGGCGCCGAACCGTCGGCCAGCGCCATCGGCGTTGCCAACCTGCTGACGTTAGGCAGACTCGGCGTCGAGGGGCAGTCGGGCCGCCGTGTTCGTCAGACGCTGGCCGGCTGGTCGCTCCAACTGGCCCGCGCGAGCCGATCGGTCCCGCTGATGCTCGCGAACCTCTCCGCGTATCATCGCTCCATCAGTTAGGGCTCAGGGGGCTGCCCGGCCGGGTCGAACACGCGCAGCAGTTCCCGCATCCAGAGCGCCTGGAACATGGTCAGGCGATTCGCGATCAACTCGGTTACCCGATCGAGCAAGACGCGTTCGAGATCTGGATTGCCCGCGAACAACTGCAGGAGTTCGGGGCGCGAGAACGCCACGACCTCTGTGGCTCTTGAAGCTCTCGCCGACAGGGTGAACCGAAATGGCCTGACCAGCGCCGACCAGCCCACGGTCTTGCCGGGCCCCGCGGCCTCCACTGCGATGTCCTTGACCTCGCCGCCGACACTAATCGGACAGCACAATTCCACCAACCCGCTCGAGACCACGCTGACATACTGCGCGCTGTCTCCCAGCAGGAACAGATACTCGCCGCTGCGCAGCGTCATCGTCTTGCCGATCCCGGCGAGGCGGCGAAGATGTTCCGCGCCCAGCCCCGCAAACAGTTCGGCCGCCATGATCTGGTCGTGCACAGGCATCGGGGCTCCTTTCCTGAACACCAATCCCACCCGCGGTGACGAGTCCGCGGCGACAACCCGGATTAGTGCAAGGGCGGAGATGCCGCCTGGGGCCGGTAGAGATTGTCGAGCGACGGGTGGTGAACAAACGGCGCCACCATCATCTGTTCGCGGCGGACGTACTGTTCGACCCGGTTGACCATCGCGTCGTCGAACCCGCTCATTGGGGACGGCGGCGCGGTGTGGGGGTAGGCGAAGAATCCCGGTGGCACAGTCACGGCGGCCGCCAGTTGATCGGCCGCGACCTGACGCTGGCTCGTTTCCTGCTGTAGCCGCTTCTCGGCGTCTTGATAGCCCAAGGCGAGGATGAGGAGCATGCCGCCAAACAGGAACACCGACACGACGACGATGAGCAGGTCGGTTGACATATGGAGCCTCCTGTAGGGAAACACCAAGCAAGTCCCGTTCCCGATTGCGTGCGGATGAATTGGGCCGGAAGTCAGTTGACTCGGCGGCGAGGACCTGTCAGATGCGACAGGCTCAACGCGCCCGGACCTGCCACAACTGTCAGGGTTCCTGGTCCAGGCGGCGGCCTGAAGCGGCCTGGGCTGCCGCACCCAAACTTCGATGGCGCTCGAGAAGCCGATAGAAGCTTCGCTCAGACATCCGCAGCGCCTGCGCCGCTTTGGCCCGGTTACCGCCAACTTTCGTCAGGACCCACTGAATATGTCGCCGTTGAACCTCACGCAGCGACGCGATCGAGGTGGCATCGGTCTGGAGTGGCTGTCCCGGGTGCAGACCGGGCAGCCTGTCGGAGAGGTCCGCCACCGTGATGCGTTCCCCGTCACTGAGCACGACGCTCTGCTCGATGACGTGAATCAATTCCCTCACGTTGCCGGGCCACGGGTAGGTGCGCAACAGCTCCATGGCCTCGAGATCCATGTGTTTCGAGCACGAAAACCGCCTGTTGAAGCGTCCGACGAAGTGCTCAACCAGATCGGGTACGTCTTCGGACCTGGCGCGCAGTGGCGGGATGGTCACCGTGAAGGTCGCCAGGCGATAGTAGAGGTCTTCCCGGAAGTGGCCGCGAGCGGTAGCCTGTGTGAGGTCGCGATTGGTGGCGGCGACAATGCGGACGTCGACCGACGTCTCGAGGCTGCTCCCGAGGCGACGAAAACGGCCCGTCTCGATCACGCGCAGCAGCTTGGCCTGCGATTCGGGACTGGTCTCGCCGACCTCGTCGAGAAAGATCGTTCCGCCGGCGGCGACTTCGAACAGGCCGTGACGCAGGCGATGGGCCCCGGTGAACGCCCCCTTCTCGTGGCCGAAGACTTCGCTTTGAAACAGGTCATCGTGGAGGGCCGCGCAGTTGACGATGACAAACGGGGCATCGCGTCTCCGGCTCTGCGTGTGGAGCAGCGTGGCGACCAGTTCCTTGCCGACGCCGGTCTCGCCCAGGATCAGTGTCGCGGCGTCCGTGCCGGCGATGCGCGCCACGGTTTCGAGCAGTTTCTGATTGGCCGCGCTCCGCCCGACCAGATCGACGGTTCGATCCGGGGGCGCGTACCCGTCTTCCAGCACACGCTGACGGGTGACCAGGCGCACGTGCTCGTGCGTTTTCTGGATCGTCATTTCCAGTTTGGCAATCGGACACGGTTTCTCAAGATAGTCGTGCGCGCCCATCTGAATCGCCTTGACTGCTGTGTCGATGGTTCCGTGGCCGGTGAGCACGACGATGCCGGCGAGCACATTGCGCGAGCGAAGACCGCGCAGCACCTCGAGCCCGTCGATATCGGGGAGTCTCAGATCGAGCAGGATGACGTCGGTCTCGGCGGTGGCGTCGGTGTCCAGCACCTCCCGGCCCGACGCCTGCGTGGCGACGCGGTAGCCCCGGCGCGCCAGCTCGCCTCCCATCACGCGACGGAAGGCGGGATCGTCGTCGACCAGCAACACGCGGATACCGACGGCCGAACGCGTCATCCGGATACCTCGCTCGTCCCCCGGGGGAACACGACTTCAATGCACGATCCTACGCCCAACCGGCTCTCCACCAGGCGCACGTCACCGTGGAAGCGTCTCATGAAGGTGCGTGAGAGAAACAGGCCGAGCCCGGTGCCGTGGGGCTTCCCGGTTCGAAACGGTTCAAACAGGTGGCGCTGCATCTCGGGCGAGATGCCACAGCCATTGTCTCGAAGTTGTACGCGGATATCCTGATCGGCGACGAACCGAACCACGATGCGGCCGCCGGCCTCAGGGCACGATTCAATGGCGTTGACCAGCAAGTTGAGGAACACGTGCTGCACGACCTCGGTGTTGGAAGAGACCACCGGGAGTGGACCCTCGCCCTCGCTGGAAATGTCGACCCCGGCTTCGCGGGCGGTCGGCCTGGCCAGCGCAATCACGCTGTCCACGACGTGGCGCAGGTCGATAGGCTCGGTTGAGGGCGGGATGCCGCGGGCGAAGCGCAGGAACTGTTCGGTCATGGTCCGGCATCTGAGCACCTGCTCGCGGATGTCGTTCGCGCTGTCTCGAATCGACGCAATCGTGCCGACCGAGAGGCCAGCCTGATCGACGTTCTGAAGTTGATCGATGATCGACTCAGAGCATGTCAGCGTAATGGCCAGCGGGGTATTTACCTCGTGCGAGAGTCCGGATGCCAGCACGCCCAACGACGACAGCCGCTCGATTTCGGCCAGGTGCTCCTCTTCGCGGACCCGTTCGGTGATGTCTCGCCACGCCTCTACGACCTGGCCCACCGCGCCCCCATCCGTGTACACGGGCGACGCGTAGACCTCGAACACGCGTTCAACTCCATCGTCGGACGCCGGCAGGCGGTAGGTGGTCTGTTCGAGACGGCCGGTTGCCAGGCAGCGCGCCGTTGGACAGACCGGGTCGTCGCGGCACGGCAGTGCGTGGCCCATCACCGAGCGGCACGATTGCCCACTCAGCATTTCGGGGTGTTTCCCCATCCACTTGGCGAACGGGCGATTGGCCGCGACAATGGTCAGGTTCCGGTCGAGGACGATCAGGCCATCGTCGAGGCTGTTGAGCACACCCGCCATTTGCTGTTCGCGCGCGCTGATCTCGCCGACCAATCGCGAGGTCGCGTCCGCCATGGCGTTGAACTCGGTCGCCAGATCGGCAATCACGTCTTCGCCAGACGTGTCGGCCCGCTCGGCGAGCGCCCCGTCCGCGATGGCTCGGGCAGTCTGGCTCAACCGCGTCAGCCGGGAGACCACCACGCGGCGGAG
This sequence comes from Acidobacteriota bacterium, assembly GCA_037133015.1. Classification (GTDB taxonomy): domain Bacteria; phylum Acidobacteriota; class Vicinamibacteria; order Vicinamibacterales; family JAKQTR01; genus JBAXOX01. The sequence goes on along the minus strand of JBAXOX010000013.1, from coordinate 73,039 downwards.
GTGCCAGCCGGCCCCGCCCAGCATCAAGACCGTGACCAAGCCCGTCGCCCCCCCCATCCACGCCAGATCCCAACGGAACCGCGCCTGGACCTGGGCCAACGAGACGTCGAGCACGAGCATGCCACGCAGTTTCACGGCCGGGTCGTGGCAGCGGTGGCACTCGGGGGCGTTCTCGATCGGTCTCACCGACCGCAGGACGTCGATGCCGCGATCCTTCAGTAGCACCCAGCGTTGCCGGTTCGCCGCCGTCTTGGCGTGACATACGAGGCAGGTCGGCGACGTGGGTGGCGTGGTGGTACCGACCTCGGCAGGCCGGCTCGAGAATTTGACGATGCCGTCGTGATCGACCACCATCGCCCGGACAATTTCCGGCTCGCGCCCAACCGCTTGCAGGATCCCCGCCATCAACTGTGGATCGCGTTGCACCATCTGGTGGCGCAGGGCGGTTTCAATCAGTCGATTCTCGAGATCGGCGGCGATTCGGCGGGCGTCGACGGCGTCTTGATAGTGCGCCATCGACAACAGATAGAAGCCGGCGGCCAGAGGGGTGATGACGAGCAAGGCGAGCCCGGCCGCGATGCGCGCGGAAAGCCGGTCCACGGTGGGGAGTCGCAGCCTTCTCATAGCGGTCCGCGAACGAGGCAGACCCGAAGCGTCGATGTCGTGGCGAATCCGCGCAGTCTAGCAGGTTTCCCGCCCGGCGGCCGACTGCGGGCCGGTCCTGCGCGCCAGTCCGGTGCACGCCAGCCCAGGGCGAACCGCCGCCGACTCGATCATCCCGGGACCGCGCGGCGCCGCGCGACGGCCCTACTTCAGCATCACGTTCAGATACACCGAATAGCGTCCGTACGTTTCGAAGAACGGCTTGAAGCGAACGCCGCCGATGCTGAAGCGAAGGGTCGCGGGATTGCCCGTCACCGACGTGCCAATGTCGCCGGCGTCGAGCGTCACCGGGCGCCAGTCGGTTCGGAGGCCGGATTCTTCGGCGGCCAACAGTACCGGTCCATAAAACAGGCTCGCCACGTTGGGCTGATCCACGACAGCGTCGAGATAGAAGTGGAGCGGCATTCTGATGTCGATCGTGTCCGTGTCCTTCCAGTTTCTCCGGAGGGTCAGATACGAGCCCGGCACGGCTGTGATCGATTGCGTCCGGCCGTTGATGCTGACGAAGAAACCGCGGGTCGCCCATCGTGGCACCCGGACTTTGATGTCGAACTGGCCGCCGCCCTCTAACACGATCTGCGTGGTGTCGGCGTAGGGAAAATCGGTGCGCTGCTTCACGACCAGATGGCGCTCGGGCCAGCGCAACGTGGATGGAACGAAGAGGTTGACGTAGAGGGTGTTGTTGTCGGTGCCCTTGAAGTAAATGGAATCCTGGAGCTTGGTGTTGCTCTCGAGCGCGGTGCCGTTGCAGCAGGTGAATCCGCTCATGTCGGCGTTGCCGAATTCCTTCTGCGCGCCAGGATTCAGAGGGACGTGGTAGGTGTTCCCGGGATTGTCTTCGGCCACCGACGCCAGAATGTGGTTGTAGAGGCCCTGCTCGTAGTGGTCCATGAACTTCGACGTCTGATCGAACATGAAGAGCTGGCGGTCCAATTTCAGCAGGTTGTAGGTGGCGCAGGTCTCGTTCTGTCCGCCGTCGGCAAATCCATTTTCGAACAGCGTGTCAGGCTCGGCGGTGAAGCTCTCGGGGTTGTTCGGCGTGCGCGCGCCGGCAACCCCGCCGATGCTGTACATGTAGCTGTTGGTGACTATCGACCAGAAGAAGTCGGCGATCCGATAGTAGGAGACGTCGTGCGTGTCGCGGTAGGTCTCGAGCGCTCCGGTGATCTGCGGGATGTGCTGGTTGGCGTGTCGGCCTCGAATCGTATCGACGTTGGCGGCCAGGCCGTGTTCGTGATTGCCGTTGCCGTAGAAGAAATCGGTATTGTCGAACAGTCTGGCGCAATCGAGGAATCGGGGTTCGCCGGTGAGCCGGGAGAGGCGCGCCAATACCTCGTTCATCCCTCCGTACTCGCCGGCAATATAGCGGCTCCACATGCTGCTTCTGGTTTGGGCTGGAAGAATGGCCAGGCGGGCCTGGACCCAGGCTCCCATGTTCTTGGCAATCTCGAGCGCCTTCGTGTTGCCTCCCACCTCGTAGCAGTCGAGCAGACCCGCAAGAATCTTGTGCAGCGTGTAGTAGGGCGCCCAGATCTGCGTGTTCCGCGTTCCGTACGTGGCGCCCTGTTCGAGCATGATGAATTGGTCGGGAGGGTAGGCGCTGATGTAGCCCTTGCCCCAGTTCCAATAGTCGGTTCGGATGCTGTCAGCCCGCAGATTGGAATCGTAACCGGTCCGGCCTGGACCGGGTGGAACCGCGGTCGGGTCGGCGTTGTGGGCGCCCCCGGCCTGCGCGGGCCTGCCTGACATCTGCGAAATGTCGAACAACGTATCGATCAGGTAGTTCATCTTCTGTTGGAAGTTCGCCCGCAGCCCCGGGTCGTACGTCGTGCTGGCGTAGGCCTGGGCGATGGCCGACAGATAGTGGCCCGTGGCGTGGCCACGCAATCGAGTCGTCTGGTCGTCCCAGCCGCCAAGTTGCTTGACGCCAGTGGGCTGCTGCAGGCCGAACGCGTCCCGGAAGTTGTACAGGAAGTTGTCAGGATTGGTCGCGGCCAGCGCTCGGATGAACTTGTCGCGGTTCTTGACCAATGGCGTGTCACGCCGTTTGGTGTCCTGATCGAGCACGACCTGTCCGAGAGAAAACGCCTCGACCAGGCGCGCCGGAGCGGGCACGTTGTTCGGCGCCGCCTTCACCGTCACCAGCGCCTTGGGTCGAAACCGGGTACCGGGCACCGTGCCAGTGACGAGGTAGGTCCCCGGCACGAGCACCTCGCGGTTGTCTTTCGGCGACGGCCAGACGACGCGGACATCCGGGCCCTTGGCCTTGTTGCGGTAGAGCGCAGGAATCGAGCGCGGCAGCCGGGGAAGTTGTCCGGTCGTCGTCTCGGCCTTGACGTCGGGGACCGCGTCGAGCGGGATCGATGTGGGGAGCAGGTTGTCAATCGGGGCCGCGACGATGGGCCTTGGTGCGCCGGCCTGGTCGCCGCCGACCGGGGGCGCGTGTCCCCGCACCCTCTCACTATCCAGAGAGGCCGAGGACACCAACGACAGCGTCAAGGCCAACACCGGGAGCACGCGGGTTCTCATCATCTCGTGGTTGACTCCGTCGCAGAAGCCGGCCTGATGCCACCCGGGCGCGCCCGTCCAGCATCGTGCTGATCGGTGACGCAAAGGACCAGAACACCCCGCCCTCCGCCCGTGGCCCTACTTGCTCTGCATCACCCAGACGCCGTTCCATTCGGCGGGCGGCGCGGCCTTGAGGTGCTCGCAGCGATCGATATAGATGCGCGCGAGCTTGTCGTGCGGATTGGCCAGCAGCGCTTTGCCAAACGCGGCGATCGCCCGGTCCCAATCGCCCTTGCGATAGAGCCCCAGGCCGGATCGGAAATGCTCGAGCGTGTCCTGGAGGTTGGGGAACGTCTCCTCGGAATGGTAGTCGAGCACCTCGAAGATGGCCGCCGGCTCCGTCTTGCCCTTGACGATGACCGCATCGACCTCGCGAATGCGGTAGGTGCCGCGGAGTTTGCGAAACGTATTCTCCGAAATCAGGATGCGCGCGCCGTACGACTTGCACGCGCTCTCCAGCCGGGATGCCAGATTGACGCCGTCGCCAATCACCGTGTAGTCCATGCGCTTGGGCGATCCGATGTTGCCGGACACGATCGTGTCGGTGTTGAGGCCAATGCCCATGTCGACCGGCTTGATCCCGGCCGCCACTCGACCGACATTCCAGCGCTGCAATTCCCGGATCATCGAGACGGCCGTCCGCACGGCGCGATCTTCGTCATCGTCATGCGCGATCGGCAGGCCGAACGCCGCCATGATGGCGTCGCCGATAAATTTGTCGAGCATGCCGCCCTGCTTCTGGATGCAGTCCACCATGATCGTGAAGTACTCGTTGAGCAGGCTGACGGTGGCTTGCGGGCCGAGCTCTTCGGTGATGCCGGTAAACCCGCGGATGTCGGAGAAGAGAATGGTGGCCACCACGCTCTTGCCCCCCAGCACGTCGTCGCCGCCTGCCAGCAACTGGTCGGCCACCCCGGGGTCCATGTAGCGCGACATGGTGGACTTCATCCGCTTCTCGCTGGAGATGTCTTCCACCATCAGCAGCGTGCCGAGCTTCTTGCGCTTGTCGGCGCTCTCTTCGCTCATCAGCGGCAGCACCGTCAGGTTCACCGACGCCTGTTCGCCCGCCACCGTCAGATGCGTATCCATGAGCAGATCCGGTTTCTGCGTGTCCCCCACGATCTTGATGCGATCCAGCACCCAGCTGTTGTCGCCGGTGAAGAAGTCGGTGGCCAGGCGCCCGAGGATGTCCTTCGGCGCGACCTTGAAGATCCGTTGGCCGGACGCGTTGCACGTGACGATCTTGCCGTCTTCGTTGAGCGTGACGACACCGTTCGACATGCTCTGCAGCATGCTCTCGTTGTAGTTCTTCATGTTCTGCACGTCGTCGAAGAGCTTGGCGTTCTCCAGGCTGATGGCCAACTGCGCGGTGAACGCCTTGAGGCGGGACTGGTCGTCGTCGGTAAACGGGCCGCCCTTCTTGTTCAGCACCTGCGTGACGCCGATGACTTTGCCGGCTTTGTTGACGATGGGGACGCACAAAATGGAGCGGGTGAAATACCCGGTGCGCTTGTCGAACGCCGGGTTGAATCGCAGGTCGGCATAGGCGTGAGGGATGTTGATTGCCTGCGCGGACGTGAAGACGGCCCCCGCGATGCCGACGTGGTTGGGCATGCGGATTTCGCCCACCGTGTCGCCCATCGCCACCCGGGAGAACAGCTCGCTGGTGCGCTCGTCGTTGAGGAACAAAGTGGCGCGATCGGCCTGCAGCATGCGCGCCGCTTCGCCCACCACGCGCGTCAGCATGGTGCCGAGGTCGATGTTGGAGGTGACCTCGGAGACCAGATCGAGGAACTTCATTTCCATCGTGCGCGCCGCCGCCATCCGCTCGACCAACTGGGCGCCGCGCAAGGTCATGGCCACCTGCGTCGTCATCGCTTCGAGCAGGTGCAGATCGGCCTCGTCGAACCGGCCCTCGGTCTTGTTCAGCATCTGCAGGACGCCGATCGTCTCGCCCTTGACCGTCCGCACGGGTGCGCACAGCAGGCTTCTGGTGAGGAAGCCGGTTTCCCTGTCGACCGCGCTGTTGAATCGCGGGTCGCTGTAGGGGTCGTCCACGATCGCGCCGACGCCGGTCTGAAACACGCTGCCCGCGACGCCGGAGTTGTTGAGAATGCGGATCTCGCGGAACGACGTGCCCTGCGCCGCGCGGGAATACAACTCGTCGGTGCGTTCGTCGTTCAGGAAGAGCGTGCCGCGTTCGGCGTGCGTCTGCGCGGAGCTGACCTCGACCAGCGCCATCAGCATGTCGTCGAGCGTGTCGTAGGCGGCCACCTGCCGGGCGACCCGCAGCAGCAGATCCATCTCCGCCATCTTCGCGATGTCGACCCGGCTGCCGCGGCGTCTCACGGCGGCCGGTGGCGACGCGTCTTCAGCGGGCATGGGTACTCTCCAATTGATCGCGCAGCACCTGCGCCGTCCGTTGCAATTGACCGATTTCGTCCTGCGAGGCGCGCCGCAGTTCCTGCATGGCTTCGCTCTGGCGGATGCGCAGGTTCTCCATTTCCTCGCGTTGCGCGCTGGCCGTGCCGCGCAACTGCTCGATCTCGCTGTGCGCGTCGGCGATGGCCGCCTGCACGGCGGCCTGCTTGTCGTGGCGGACCCGCTCCAGTTCGTCCCGAATGGCGGTGACCGTGTCCTTCAGCAGCGCGATCTCCCCGGCCGAATCGGCGACCGCCTGCTGCACTGCCTCCTGTTTATCCGATCGTGAGGCTTCCAGCTGATCCCGCATCGCCACGATGGTGTCGCGCAGTTGGAGCATCTCGCCCTGCGCGTCGGCGCTGGCCTGCTGCACCGCTTCCAGTTTTTCGGCGCGCAGTTGCTCCACGTCGCGACGCAGGGACGCGATGCGGTCCTCGAGGTGCTGGAGATCCACTTCGTCGGGAGGGACGGCGTTCGGCATGGTTGGTGGTGGCATGACGTGCCTGAATACGTTGCAAGGGTATGTTACCCCGGCCTATCGGCGCACGCTACCGACCGGCACAACATCGGCGCCGAGGTGGCGTTGCGGGCGGCCTCCGCCAGAGCCTGGGGCGGCGTGGCCCACTGATGGCCCGCCGCGGGTATACTTCGCGTATCCCTGTGTGCCTGCCGGCTCTTCGCTTCGCAGTCACAGCCTGCGATGCCATTCTGTTTCCGGGAACAATGGCTTCGCGAGTGTGACCACGGGACGATTCGGCCGGTCCGATTCACGGATGCGTGGTTCTGAGGTGCCTTATGCCCGACCGTCGAGCCTTCCTGAAGTTCCTCGCGGCAAGTCCGCTGCTAGCCGGGATGCCCGCCGCCCTGGAGTCCTTTTCTCAAGGTCGTCCCGTGGCCGGGGTGGGCGACGCTCTCGACGTGTTCGACCTCGAAATCGTCGCGCAGCGCGTCGTGCCGCCCGCGCACTGGGGCTACCTTGCCACCGGTGTCGACGGAGACGAGACGCTCAGGGCCAACCGGGAGGCGTTCGCGCGATATCAACTGCGGACGCGCCGATTCGTGGACGTCAGCCGTGTGGACCTATCCACCCAGCTTCTGGGGATGCCTCTCGCCTCGCCCATCGTGCTGTGCCCGGTCGGCAGCCAGAAAGCCTTTCACGTCGAGGGCGAAGTCGCCACCGCCAGGGCCGCGAAAGCCAAGAACCACTTGCAGATTCTGTCGACCGTGTCGTCGACGGCGGTGGAAGACGTAGCCCGGGCGCGCGGCGGCCCGATCTGGTTCCAGCTTTACACAACCGACCGCTGGGCCATCACCACCGCCCTGGTGAAGCGGGCGGAGGCGGCGGGGTGCCCGGTTGTGGCGGTGACCGTGGATCTGCCCGCCGGCAGGAACACAGAAACCGCGACGCGCCTGGCCAGGAACGACACGCGAGTCTGCACCAACTGCCACCGTAAGGGTCCTGATGGTGCAGCGCAGACCAGCGGCGTGACCAACAAGCCCATGTTCTCCGGCATCGACACCAACGGCGTCACTACGCAGTCAGCGACGCTCACATGGGACGCCATCAAACGCCTCAGGGACCTCACGGCGATGAAGGTCGTGGTCAAGGGGCTCGAAACCCGCGAGGATGCCGCCCAGGCGGTCGCGAGCGGCGCCGACGGGATCATCGTCTCCAACCATGGGGGGCGCGCGACGGAAACCGGGCGCCCCACCCTCGAGGCACTGCCTGAAGTGGTCGAAGCCGTCGCCGGTCGGATACCGGTGCTGCTCGACGGCGGGGTTCGGCGCGGGACCGACGTGTTCAAAGCGCTTGCCCTCGGCGCAAGCGCCGTCGGGATCGGTCGCCCGTACATCTGGGGCCTCTCGGCGTTCGGCCAGGCGGGTGTCGAACGCGTCCTCGACATCCTGAACGAGGAGCTGAGGCTCGCCATGGTCGGATGCGGCGCGCGATCTCTTGGGGAGATTGCGCCGACATCGCTCATTGACGCGGGACGCCGTCGATTGTAACGGCGTGCTCACCACAAGCGGACGTACCGAAGGCATTTCTGAGGCCGTCGAAATTCGTTCGATTCAGCCTCCGCCTGTGGACGTCGAGAGGAAACGTCGCCGCGGGGCTCTCAACCGCTTCGGTCAAACGCGCCGTGCGATAATGCCGCGAGCCGGGGTGGCGAAATTGGCAGACGCACGGGACTTAAAATCCCGGGACTCCACAAGGGTCGTGCGGGTTCGATTCCCGCCCCCGGCACCAAATCCCTCACGTGTATTTCGTCGATCCATCCGTCATCATCGACGGTCCGAAAAGGCCGTTGGGGATGGTTGTGTCGAATCGATCAGCTTCGACAGTTCCCACCGCGTACGTGCTCGTTACGCTCGCGTGTCGCTGGCGGACGCCGGTAGCCGAGGGGAGAGGTTACGCCACTGTGCACCGTAAGCACGCTGGGCATGTTCGCATCTCGCCTGAGGATCCAACTCGCCGCCCGACAACGGCGAGCAAGTTCTGGCGCGTCGAAGCCGCAGGGCGTTCCGGATCGCCGACGCGACATGACACCGCTGGTCGTCGTCGCGCGGCGCCTCTCCGGTGCGGAGCGCGCCCCTAGCCCATCTTGCGGTAGATGTCCCTCAGGGTGTCCATCGACTTGTTCAGCCACTCGTCGGCCAAGGTCCGCTCATACGCGGAAAGCTGATCCTGGATGGCCTGGAGGTTGGCCTGCCTGAGGGCCGCCATCGTGTCTTGTCTCTCGCGTGCGTAATGTTCGGTGATCTTGCTCTCGCCGGTGAGATTCCCCTGCTTGCCAGGGATAGGCGGCGCGGACCTGCCCGAAGCCTTCTGCCGGAAGAGCCCCGAGAGCTCGGCGGGCAAATCGCGGTCGGCACGTTCGCGGAGGATGAGGATCCGGCGTTCCAGGTTGCGCACGGCCTCGGCCAGGCGCGGTTGCCGCTGCACGCGCGGGTCGGCCAGCAACTTTCGCGTAGCGGTCTGGATCGCCACCCGTTCCTGGTTGCGCACGCGCTGCGTCTCGGCCGTCAGCTGCCGCGCGCGCTGGTCGATCTCTCCCGCGCTCAGCTTCTGCCCAGCCCCTATCGACGGGAGCGCCACCACCACGCACATCGTCATCAGTCGAACGGCTGCCGGTCGGATCATAATTCCTCCCTTCGCAAGCGTGAGCGCCGCCTGCCTTCCACAACCCGAAGCGGACTGATCGCTGAGTATACGCCAGGCGTATTCCCACGACATCCGGGTGACCGAGCGACTGAGTCGAGATCGAGACTCGGTAGGGACGAGCGTCGCTAAGAACTACCACTTTGCGTATGCGGGAAAACCGTGGCCCGCCTGGCGGTTGGCGACCCTCACGAGGGTGAGAAGGATCATGTTCGGCACGCCGCGGTCGATTCCACTCATACAGGAACGGTCTACGTCGGCTCTTCGGCAAGACGCTCCTGCGACCCTCCCTTGCCCGTTCGACATGGTCATGTGCTGGCGTCTGGACCCGATCGGACGCAACCTGAAGCATCTGATCACCCGGCCGGAAGAACTCCGGGCGAAGGGGGTGGCCGTCGGTCGTGGACTGTGGCTCCCTAGCGCCACTTGATTCCGTCCTGGGTAACCCATCTGTCGACGTCAGAAATTGAGATGAAATCCGGACCACCGTTCGGGCCACTGCGCGTAAACACTGAGTAGTACTGGGTCTGATCCGGATTCTTTTGCCACAGTGTATAGGCGGCAGCAATATACCAAACGCCGTCCTTATACACGGCCGTGGGCCGGTAGGAATAGTCCATCTTGAACTGCTTGCCGCCGTACGCGGGGTCGTTGTTGCGTCGTTGGACACTCAGTTCATTGCTCGTGACGAGGGCGTCGGCGAGCCGCTGATAATAGGCTTTGTCGGGCGACTCGCTCTTCCGCTGGTCGGGAACGCTCGCCTTCGGCGGTTCCGGAACGTGATCCGGAACTGGGTCCGGTGGGCGCTCCGGAACCTGGTTGGGTAATGGAACCTCTGTTGCCTCAGCCGCCGCTTCGTCTACTCGCAGAGTATGGCGCGCACTTCCCACGAGCACTTCCTTCTCATCCACCATCACGAAGACGTCGACGCGGATGGCATATGAGGCCGGTCGGCTCGTGTCGAGATTCTGAAAGACGCCGGTGCTCGACAGTCGCAATCCGCCGGTCTCGTCGGTCCACCTGAAACGGAGATCATCGGCTGGCTGCGTTTCCGGGAACTTGACCACGGCTGCCACCGCTGTCTTGTCTCCCACCCGCACGCTCGCAGGTCCGACGATCGAGACCGACGCCACGAGGGGTGCCGCCTCCGTCACCACCGCAAAGGGCAATGTGGCTGTTGTCAGGTACTCCTTGGTGTACCCCTGCATCGCCCAGTACTGCGTGATGTCGTTGCTCCGCACAATTGCGGTGACGCTGGTCCCGACTGTCAGGCTGGCGACGTGTTCGCCCGGTTCGGTGAACACGACAGGGTAGTGCACGGGCTGATAGCGCTCGGGCTGTGAGTGTCCATCCAGAGAGAACGCATAGGACGTTGTCGTGCTCGCGAATACCAGCGCGCCCTTCCTGCCGCCCTCCAGATCGGCCAACGTCTCGTTCATCTGTCTCACCAGGTCGAGCATCTTCGCCTGGTCCGACGTCGTGCTCGCGTCGATCGTGACGCGTGCCACCTTTCCTTGTGGTGCCGGCTCCTTCAAGAAGACGGGGTCTCCGTCCGGCTGGATCGCGATAACGGCCCTGCCGCCAGTGACGACCCTCTCGAAGTCGAGATAGAGCGAGTTGAATGTGCCGATGCGGTCCTTCCGCCGCTCTCTCCACATCTGGACGAGCTGGGCCGAACACTTCGCATACAGCCCATCGGCCACCCTGCCGTCTTCCACCCAGACGTTGTTCTCCAGCCTGAAGGATGCCTGACGTGCCTGGATTCTGACGAAGTTGTCCAACCGCGTCCTTCCGCCCGGCTCACCTGGCGTGTCGGGAGTGTCGGGGAAGGCGGTGGCCATCTGGTCAATGGTCATGCCCGGATTCAGATCCTCGCGTCCCTTGACCGAGTGGACACCGGCCGCAAGATTCTCGCACTCCTGGAACGCGGTGACCACGCCGTAGGCGCCCGCGCGAGCGGCCTGCAGCGTAGCGTCGGCCAGTTCCATCGCCAGGCCGGGAAGCAGCCCTGCCAGCCATCCGAGCTGCTTCGAAGACGCGGTGAGCACCGCCGCATTGAAGTCCGCACCGGTCATCGTCGAGATGTCCCTCGCGGTCGCGTAGTTGGTGTAGATCTGCCACGCCATGAGGAACCGGCCCCAGGGCACCTGGCCGGCGTACTTCCAGAAGATCTTGCCGACCTTCGACAGTTCGCCGCCCTCGTTCGTGAGCACGCTGCGCAAGACGCCACGGGCGGTGACGTTCGACTCCTGCGCGAGCGAAGACAACAGCTCGGCTTCCTTCTGGGCCCTCGCGATGGCGGCACGTATCGCGTCTGGATCGGTCACCGTCCCATTGACGATGTCGTCGAGGTACCCGATCTTGCCGCCGACTCTCTCCAGACTCCTGGCTGCGTTGACCTCATCTCTCAACCGTTTGGCCTGTGTTGCCGCTTTGCCAAGGTTGCCGTTTTCGAGCTCCTCCAGCGACTTCTCGGCCCACTGCGTCGCCCTGTTGATCGCGCCGGCGGTCGAGAGGGCCTCTGCGCCTTCGACCAAGTGCACCAGGTCGGTGGCCCCTTTCATGACGCGACCCGTCTTCGGATCCAGATAGACGGCCTTGCCCGCCTGCTTCTCGTAGTAGTGATAATAGGTCTGTGATCCCTTGCCCCAGATCCCTTCAACTGGGGCGTTCCCGAGGTTGGGTGTGGCCCCGGCCTTCGCGAAGACGCGCTTGGCGTCCGTGATGTTCTCTACGGTCTGCATGAGCTGGATTGGAGGGTAGACATTGGTCTTGTTGATCAACGCCTGAATTTGGTCGGCCCTCAAGCGCTTGGCTTCGCCCCAGGTGACGATGTTCTCCTTGAGCTTGGCTTGGAAGTTCTTCCATTTCTGGCTCAGCGCGGCGCCCTCGGCCTCCCCGGTCATGACGATCCTCATGTCGTGATCCGAACTGCCACCGTTGAGGGGGCCTTTGTAGCCGGTGCCACGGACCCAACTGCCGACTTCGATGACCTCCACACCGGTCTCTTGGACGGTCCGCTCCACCGCCGCATTCATCAGGTCGAGCGCCTGCCGGTCCGGGGCCGCCAGCCTTGGAGTTCCCTGACCGAGCGCGGTTTGCCCGAGGAGAAGGACAAACAACGGCGCAAGGATACCGGCCGTCCTGAAACCCCGCTTCCAGTCCTTCATACTATTCCCCCGAGCGCGGACTGAGGTGACGTGGAGGCCTCATCGCCATATAGAGAGGCCCCCGGCGAACCGAGGTCGATGTCCTGATGGGTGATGCCGCGACGATCCCGCCCATCTTACGCGCCGTTTGCCAAGGCCTCAACACGAAATAGCGGGGCGTCTACAGTTCGCGACACCGTCGCCGGCCTCGGTGTCAACGTGGAGGCGAATATCGGTCATCTCCATCTCAGGGTGGCAGGGCGCGGACCTGTTCGGGCGGGACGCCTTCCGGGTCTGATAGCGGGCGTGGCGTGAACTCGCAACCGGTCAGGGATCGGCAAGTGCCGCTCCCGGTGGTGTTTGCGCCTGTATTCGCGTATCGTCTGGAGGTCGGCCGGCGAAGTTACAATCCCCCGACTCCCAAAAGGGTCGTGCGGGTTCGATTCCCGCCCCCGGCACCAACGAAACCGGCCTCGTGTTGCGTGTGTCCGGGGCGCAACATATCGCAGGCGAACGTCGCTGGGGACGAGTCGCGTTGCCGCACGGCTGCTGGTTGGGTCACCGGGGTGACACATGATGCCTTGGGTTATCTGGTGCGCGTTATGACGGTCGTGAATGGCGCGCTTCGTCAGGAGTCCCGTCAGGATCCGGCGACGACCCGCGCCGCGTCATGGCGCACCGACTGGCGGGCGGCCGGTCTCTGTGGTGCCCTCTATTTCGCCGGGGCCCAAGTGGCGCGTGGGTTCGTGATCCAGCCCGAAGGGCTCGCCGTCGTCTGGCCGTCGGCAGGCGTCCTGCTGGGCTTCTTGCTCTATACCGAGCGGCGCGCCTGGCCCGCAATCCTGTTGGTGGTGGGCGTGGTCGTCACACTCACCAGCCTGGCCTGGGGCAATGCCCTCCCGCTGAGCCTCGGCTTCGCGTCTGGCAACACGTTCGGGCCGTTTGCCGCCGCCACCGTGACCCGGATGGTCGTGGGTCGAGTCCCGAGAATCGACGACACCCGCGACGTCGGCATCCTCGTGGCGGTTGTCGCGTTCGGCACCCCGGTCACCGCGTTGGCCGGCGCCCTGGCCGCGACCAGCACCGGTGGGGCGTCGTTCTGGTCGGTGTGGCAAGTGTGGTGGCTGGAGGACGCGATGGGGATGCTGGTGGTCACGCCCCTCGTGCTCGGACTGTCGACGATGTCGTGGACGTGGCGGCTTCGCTGGCCCCGCGCCGACCCTTCCGCCCTGGTCGCCGCCGTCGGTACCGTCGCGACCTCGGTGTGGGTGTTTCTCCTGCCCCCGCAGGCCACGTGGACCTACCTGGCCAGGCCCTACCTGCCGGTGCCCTTCGTGGGGTATCTGGCCCTGAGGTTTGGACCACGCGGCGCCATCCTCAGCAACCTGTGTCTCGCGACAACCGTGCTCGCCGGGCTGGCGTTCGATGTTGGGGCGTTTGAGACGTTCGCCCCGTCGAATCGGGATCAGGCGATCGGCGCGCAGCTGTTTCTCGCGGTCACGTGTGTGACGACGCTGGTGGCGGGGGCGATCGCGGCGCAGCGGCGCCGAACGGAGGAATCGCTACGGCTGAGCGAGGCCAGGCTGGCCGAAGCGCAACTGGTGGCGCGCGTCGGCAGCTGGCGCGTGGAATTCGGGCCGGATGGCGAGGCATGGACCGTCTCGGCTCAAATCAATCGCATCTGGGGGCAGCCCCAGGGAACACAGGCGAACATGAAGCGCTGGTTCGCGCTCATGCATCCCGAGGACCGGGCCAGAGTGGCGGAGGCGTGGACGTTGGCAATCGAGCAGCCATCACCCGCCGCGTGGGACCATCGCATCGTGGTGGATGGCGAAGAGCGCTGGGTGGCGGTCCATGCGCGCGTTGAGATCGATCTTGGCGGCCGGCCGTTGGCGCTGGCCGGCACGATGCAGGACGTCACCGATCGCAAGCGGATTGAGAACGACCTGCGGGCCGCCGAAGCCAAGTATCGGCTCGTCACCGAGAACGCCTCCGACGTGATCTGGCTGCTGGACGTGGACGCGAATCGATTCGTGTACGTCAGTCCGTCGGTGTTGCGCCTGCGGGGTTACACGCCCGACGAGGTGATGGCGCAATCGGTCGACCTCTCCCTCACGCCGGAGTCGCAGGCCCGTGTCGCGGCGCAGACCGCGGACGCGTTGCCCGCGTTCCTCGAGGGGCAATCGACCGGCGGTCCGTTTGTCACCATGGTCGACCAACCCACCAAAGCCGGCGGCGTGGTGTCGACCGAAGTCACCACGCGCTACATTCGCGAATCGCCAGGCGGAAAGACCTACATCGTCGGCGTCAGCCGGGACATCAGCGAACGGAAGCTGGTCGAAGATCGGATCGCGCAACTGGCCAGAGAGCAGGCCGCCGTGCTGAGCACCGTTCCCCTGGCGATTTGCCTGGTCGTCGATCGCCAGATCGTGTGGGTGAACCCGGCGATCAAGGCGTTGGCCGGCTATTCGGTCACCGAGATGATCGGCATGGATACCGCGGAGCTGTTTCCCACGCCTGAGGCCTACCAAGAGACGGGCCGCGTCGCGTACGCCTCGTTGGCGACCGGTGAGACGTTTTCGGTCGAGATGCTGTTGAAGCGCAAGTCCGGTGAGACCAGATGGGCCGAACTCACCGGACGGTACGTCGACGTGGCGAATCCCGAAAATGGCGCCATCTGGGTCGTGCAGGACGTGACGGCGCGCAAGCACGCCGACCAGCAGTTGAGGCGTTTCGCCGACGCCCAGCGCGTCTTGCTGCAGGAAGTGAATCATCGGGTGAAGAACAACCTGTCGGCGCTGCTCGGGATGGTGCATCTGGAGCAGGATCGCGCCACGGCGAGCGGCGAAGCGGCGGTCGATCGCGCGATGCGCGAACTCGACGCCCGGCTGCGGTCGCTGGCGACGGTTCACGCGATGTTGTCGTCCAGCGAGTGGCAGCCGGTCCGTCTCGACGCGTTGTGTGAGAAGGTCATTTCGGGCGTCGTCGGGCTCACCGAGCATCGCGCGAATCGGGTGCGCGTCTCGGGATCAGCCGTCGTGGTCGACGCGAACCAGGCCCAGAACCTCGCGTTGGTGCTCAGCGAACTTGCCGCCAACACGCTGAAATACGGCGCGGATCCCGAACGCCCCGCCATTGTGGTGACCGTCGAGCGTGCCGCGAGCGACGTCGTGCTGACGTACCAGGACGAAGGTCCCGGGTTTCCGGCCGCCGTCCTCGCCGGCGATCGGGAAGCCGTGCATGTCGGGCTGGAGTTGATTCGCGGCTTGGTCCACCAGAGCCTGCGCGGAGAGCTGACGTTGTCGAACCGGGGCGGGGTCGTGGTCACCGTGCAGTTTCCGTTGGCGATTCAGGGAGAATCGTAGATATGCATCATCCCGAGGGACGCGTAACGGTGGTCGTCGCCGAGGACGACTTTCTGGTGTCGCGCGAAATCGTGCGCACCGTCGAAGCCGCCGGGTTCGTTGTCGTGGGGACGGCCCGAGACGGGGAAGAAGCGGTCGATCTGGTCGCGCGCCTTTCTCCCAGTGCCGTGTTGCTGGACATCGAGATGCCACGGCTGAACGGTCTCGACGCGGCCCGTCGGATTCGCGACGAGCACCCTGTGCCCGTCGTGATGCTGACGGCCTACGAATCTCCCGATTTTCTTCGCGCCGCCAGCGAGGCGGGTGTGGCGGCCTACCTGACGAAACCTCCCGAAGTGGCCACCCTGCTCCGGGCGGTCGAAATTGCCGTCGCCCGGCACGCCGATCTGGTCGAATTGCGGCGCCTCAACGCCGCGCTGCAGCGCGCGCTCGACGAGGTGAAGACGCTGCGCGGGATTCTGCCGATTTGTTCGGGCTGCAAGAAGATTCGCGACGATGCCGGTGCCTGGCAGCCGGTCGACGTCTACGTGATCAAACACACCGACGCCCAGTTCACCCACGGCCTCTGCCCCGACTGTATCCGGATTTTCTACCCGGACGTGGCGAGCGAGGTGATCGGCCCAGACGGGTCGCCGACGCCGACGAGGTAACGCCGGGAGCGGGCGTGTCCGGCTCCGCTTCCTCATCCTTTCGGCCCGTGTGCCGATTGCAAGGATATGGCGCGGCGTTGTTCCTTCTACGAGGTTCTCGAACATAAACTGGGCGGGACGAGTTCCGAACGGCAGCCTGCCGGAACACGAGCCGACGCCCGCCCGTCGCCCGGGCCGACGGTGTATGCCTTCGACTTGCGGTTTTGCGGCCCAGTGGCCTCCGCGGTTCCCCGGTCGACGCCGCCGCGACGAGTCCGGGTGCTCACTCTACGCCAGCAGCAGGCGTACGACGACCTGGTGAAGTACGGCGCCTCCCTCGCCACCGATTTCACCGAGAGCGAATTGCGTAGCGCCTTCCGTGTCCTTGCCCGCATGTATCATCCCGACCGCCATCCCGACTGCGGCCCGGCTGAGCAAGACCGGCTGTCGAGAACCTTTGCGACCCTGGCAGACGCCTATCGCCACCTGATGACGTCGTCAACCGACGCGGTGTCGATGGTCGCGTAACGTCCCGCGCACCACGGCCCACACGCCACCTCCGCTGCTCTCGCATCCGGCCCGAAACTGCTATACAGTCATCGACAGTGCGCCCCTCGGGCAACCCGCGGCAGCGCGCCGCGAGTGGCGGTGGGGGCTGTGCGACGGTGAGGCCGTGAATGCGACCCGCCGCCGGGGAGGAACGGCTATGCGGCGTGAGAGGATCGCGACTCTGGTCTTCGTGCTGACGGCGGGCGCGATCGTCGCCGCCTCTCTTCCGTCGTCGTCGCCGACGGTCGTGCGGCAGCCTCCGGCCCCGATGCGCGACTATCCCACCCAGGCGGTGGCCGCACCCGATGTCGTGTTCTCGGATACGTTCTGGGCGCCACGGCTCGAGACGGTGCGCACCGTGACGATTCCCGCGACCTTCAGGCAGAGCGAGGAGACCGGCCGCATCAAGAATTTCGAGATTGCGGGCCGCACCGCCGAGGGCAGTTTCTGCTCCCGCTATGCGTTCGACGACTCGGACGTCTACAAGATTATCGAGGGCGCGTCGTACGCGCTGCAGCGGAGCCCGGATCCCGCCCTCGACCAGTATCTGGACACCCTGATCGCCAAGATTGCCAGGGCGCAGGAACCCGACGGATACCTCTACACCGCGCGCACCATCGATCCGGCGAAGGTGATGGCGATGGCGGGCAAGGCTCGCTGGGTCAACGAATCGCAGAGCCACGAACTTTACAACGTCGGGCATCTCTACGAAGCGGCGGTTGCGCATTACGGGGCGACGGGCAAGAAGACCCTGCTCGCCGTGGCGATCAAGAGCGCCGATCTGGTGATGCGCACGTTCGGACCGAACCTCCTGCGCGCGGTGCCCGGACATCAGGAGATCGAACTCGGCCTGGTCAAGCTGTATCGGCTCACCGGCGACGCGAAATATCTGGCCCAGGCGCAGTTCTTCCTCGACCAGCGCGGCCGTCCGGAGGGCCACACGCTCTACGGCGAGTACGCCCAGGATCACAAGCCGGTCGCCGAGCAACGCGAAGCGGTGGGGCATTCGGTGCGGGCGGCGTACATGTACTCCGCCATGACGGACGTTGCCGCACTGGCGGGCGCCACGTCGTACGCCGTCGCGCTGGATGCGCTTTGGGATGACGTCGTCTCGAAGAAGCTCTACCTGACCGGCGGAATAGGCGCGACGGGCGCCTGGGAGGGGTTCGGGCGGGCGTACGATCTGCCGAATACGGCCTATGCGGAGACGTGCGCCTCGATTGCGAACGCGCTCTGGAACTATCGCATGTTCCTGGCCAGGCAGGACGCGAAGTACATCGACGTGTACGAACGTGCCGTCTACAACGCCATGCTGTCGGGCCTGTCGTTGTCGGGAGATCGCTTCTTTTATCCCAACCCCCTGCTATCGACCGGGCAGCACCAGCGGAGCCCGTGGTTCGCGTGCGCCTGCTGCCCGAGCAACTTGCCGCGGTTCATCCTGTCGATTCCCGGACATGCGTACGCCGTGGCGGGATCTGACGTGTTCGTCAACCTGTATGTGCAAGGGAGCGCGCGGATTCGGACGGCGGGCGGCGATCTGCGTGTCGACGTGAAGACCGACTACCCGTGGAGCGGCGACGTGCGCGTCACCGTCACGCAGGCGCCCCCGACGCCGATCCGTCTGCGCATGCGCGTCCCCGGCTGGGCCCAGGGGCGGCCCGTACCAAGCGATCTCTACACCGACGCTTCGCCGACCCCGGCGGGATCAGTGCCCACGCTCTTGCTCAACTCCGTGGCGTTGCCGGACACGTCGCTCGAGCACGGCTACCTTGGCGTCGGCCGGGTCTGGAAGCGAGGCGACGTGATCGACCTGCGCCTGCCGATGGCGATTCGCCGGGTCGTCGCGCACCCGTCGGTCAACGCCGACGCGGGGCGTGTGGCGGTCGAACGCGGTCCGCTTGTGTATGCGGCCGAGTTTGTGGACAACGGCGGCACCGTCACCAATCTGGCGCTCGATGACACCTCGGCGCTTGCCGCCAAGGTCCGGCCCGATCTGCTGGGCGGCGTCACCACGATCGTCGGCCAGGCGACCGTGGCGAAGGCCGCGCAAGGCCGGGCTGTCGGAGACCACGTGGCGCTCGTCCTGATTCCCTACTACGCGTGGGCCCACCGGGGCGCAGGGGAGATGAGCGTCTGGCTGGACCGGGGCACCGGAAAGTAGCGCGGGAGGTCCGATGAACAGGGTGCTGCTCGAGATCTGTTGCGGATCGCTCGACGATGCCCTCGAGGCGGCGGCAGGCGGCGCGGATCGGGTGGAGTTGTGCTCGTCGCTGTTTCACGGTGGCCTGACGCCGTCGTTTGGGACGCTGGTTGAGGCGAAGAAACGGCTGTCGATTCCGGTCGTCTTCATGGTCCGGCCGCGCGGCGGGGGATTTTGCTACACCGAGGCCGAGATGGCCGCGATGGAGCGCGACACGGAGATGGCGGTCGCCAACGGCGCCGACGCGGTGGTGTTCGGCATTCTCACCGACGACGGCCGGGTCGACGTTGAGCGGTCGGCCAGGATTCGGCGACTGATCGGTACGCGCGACGCCGTGTTCCACCGCGCGTTCGACGTCACGCCAGACCCGTTCGCCGCGCTCGACCAGTTGGCGGATCTGGGCGTCACGCGCATCCTGACCAGCGGACAGCGCGATACCGTGTTCGAGGGACTCGATCTGATCAAGCGGCTGCAGGACTACGGCGGCGACCGCATGCAGATTCTGCCGGGCGGCGGCATCAAGCCGTATCAGGTTGACGACGTGATTGCGCGTACCGGATGCCGCCAGATTCACGTGGCCGCCTGGGCCGAGCGGCGCGACGATTCGACACGCCATCACCCGGACGTCACCTTCGGCGGCGCGCTGTATCCGCCGGAGAACAGGTACGATGTGACCGACCGGGCGGTGGTGGCCGGTCTGGCCGGACGGCTCGCGTCGGCACGTCCGAATCGGTGATCGCCGCGACCAGCGCAGCTGTGAGGAGGAAGATGATGTCGGAGCGCCACGGCAAGGTCTGTCACTACTCGGCGGTATCGGCCGAGACGGTCGGCGGGGACGCGAAAGGTGCGACCATCCGCTGGCTGATCGACGACGCGCACGACGGCGCGCCGGTGTATGCGCTGCGGCTGGTGGAACTGGCTCCTGGCGGCCATTCGCCGCACCACGGCCATCCGTACGAGCACGAGAACTTCGTGGTCGAAGGCACCGGGCGCGTGCTGATCGACGGCACGTGGCACGACCTCAATCCCGGAGACGTCGTGTTCGTCCCGCCAGGCGCCGATCATCAATACGCAAACGCGGGACAGGCCCCGTTCAAGTTTCTGTGCGGGATTCCGGTCGCCAAGCTGCGCGAAGGCGGATAACGTCCTGCCGCACGCGCAGGCCACACGTTTCAAGGGAGTTCGAGATGGCCGATCGCATTGGATTTATTGGCTTGGGCCTGATGGGCAAGCCGATGGCACACAACCTGCTGAACAAGGGCTTCTCGCTGACGGTCCATAGTCGAAGCCGCCCGCCGGTGGACGACCTCGTTCGGGCCGGGGCGGTGGCTGCAGCGACGCCTGCCGACGTCGCCCGGCAGTGCGACGTGATCATCACCATGGTGCCCGATGGCCCAGACGTACGCGCTGTGCTCGAGGGGCCCTCGGGTGTGTTCGACGCGGTTCGACCCGGCAGCGTGATCGTCGACATGAGTACCATCGCGCCCGCCGCGGCCCGCGATCTGGCGGAGCGCGCCGCTGCGCGCGGTGTCGCGATGCTCGATGCGCCGGTGAGTGGCGGCGAAATCGGCGCGATCAACGCCAGCCTCTCGATCATGGTGGGAGGGGCGGCCGAGACGCTCGAACGGGTCCGTCCGATCTTCAATGCGCTCGGCAATCCCGAACGCGTCGTGCATATCGGGCCGGCGGGCGCGGGCCAGGTGTGCAAGGCGTGCAACCAGATCTGCATCGGCGGTGCGCTCGCGTCGGTCAGCGAGGCGTTTGCGATGGCGCGCAAAGCGGGCGTCGATCCGGCGAAGGTGCGCGAGGCGCTGCTCGGCGGGTTCGCGGCCAGTCGCGTGCTCGACGTCCACGGCGAGCGCATCCTCAACGGCAACTACGTGCCGGGATTCAAGACCAAGCTCTACCACAAGGATCTCGGCATTGTGATGCAGACCGCGCACGAACTGGCGGTGTCGGCGCCGGTGGCCGCCGTGGTGCAGCAGTACGTGAGCGCGTTGATGGCCGACGGGCGCGGCGAGGACGACTATTCGGCGTTGGCGACGGCCGTGTTCGCCGCGGCTGGCCTCGATCGGTGATCCGACCGGGGCGATCCGAGATGCGGCCCGGCTAACGGTGCGATCCGGGCGCCTCGGCACCCAAGATGACACGTTGGTTCTTGACCGAGCCCTACCGGTAGGCGACCAATCCGAACACCGCGGCTCCGAGGATCAGGAATGCGGGATTGAGTCGGGTGAGCGTGAGCACCGCGATCGCCACCGCGCACAGCAGCAGGCGGTCCCATCCCTGGAGCAGCGCCGCGCCCCAGGTCGATTGCTCGACACCAAAGACCGTCCTCGCCATGTCGACCGCGGTCCAGATGAGAAGACCGATCACCACCGGCCGAACGGCCTTGAGCATGGCCTTGACCGTCGGGCTGTCCTTGACTCCGAAGAAGAAGACGACCATCACGAGCATCAGCAGCGTGGTCGGCAGGACGGTGCCAGTGGCCGCAGCGACCGCGCCTGGCACACCTGCCAGTTTGTATCCGACGTAGGCCGACACCTGCGGGGCAATCGGCCCCGGAAGCGCGTTGCCCACGGCGACCGCATCGGCAAACTCGGCGGGAGTGACCCAGCCGACGGCCGTGGTCTCGCGCTGCATCAGCGCCAGCGAGGCCGGCCCTCCCCCCCAGGAGAACAAGGCGACACGCGTGAACACCACAAAGATCTTCCACAGCATCGTCATGAGGCAAAGGTTATCATGGGGTCAGTGGTGTGATTTAGAGGGCGTTGAGCGCTTCGGGGGCATCGGATGAGACGCAGACAGCGGCAGTGGTGTGTGATCGTCGGCACGGCGGTGATGCTGGCAGGGGCGGGGTTGCTGGGGCGGACATCGCCGGGTTCGGAGCGGCCCCGACACGCCCAGACGGTGCCGCAATCGACGGGGTCGCCTTCGAGTAAAGCGGATCTCAAACCCGTGGTGGCTGACGATCGGCTGCTGAAC
This sequence comes from Acidobacteriota bacterium, assembly GCA_037133015.1. GTDB lineage: Bacteria > Acidobacteriota > Vicinamibacteria > Vicinamibacterales > JAKQTR01 > JBAXOX01. The sequence goes on along the minus strand of JBAXOX010000013.1, from coordinate 51,350 downwards.
GCGCCGCCCGTGGTCACCATTGGGCCCGATGGCACGGGAGACGTAGCGTTCGACACCGCCATCCCAACACCGGCGTGCCGCGTGTACGTCGGGACCCTCGTGCCATCGACCGTCCTCGATACGCCGTTCTTTCCCGTGTCGGTGCGGGAGTCGATCTCCGAACCGGCTCTCTCGCATCGCGTGAAGTTCGATGTGCGCCGACTCGAGACGTGGCTGCCCGCAGCCGATGCGCCCGCCGTACGCGAGGGCGATCTCTACGTTCGGCTTGAACTGTACGACTCGCGCACGGCCACGGCACGCTACTTCGAACGCCGCGTCCACGTCGCGGTGGCATCGGGCCGATACGAACAGCGAACCACGCTGCTCTCCGGCCCCGTCGTCGATCAGGTGACCACGACATCGGCGCTCGTGTCGTGGAACGCCGACGCGCCGGTGGCCGGCGTGGTGGAACTCTGGTCGGGAGACGCCCGCCGCAAGATCGGCGAGTTTCCCACTTCGGCGCCGGGCGACCACCCAGTCGTGAAGGTGGTGGGCCTGACGGCCGGCACGTCGTACCAGTACCGCGTTCGCCTGTCCGATTCGACGGGAAAGGGAGCCGTCAACACCGGGCGGCGTTACTCGTTTGCGACGGCTCCGCCGGCCGGGGGCAGTTTCGCGTTCATGTTCATGTCCGACGGTCGCGCGTCGGCGGGCGGCGGGTTCGCCAACTTCAACGGCGTCAACGCAGAGGTCACCGTACGCCTGCTGGCCGACGGCTATCGGCGCGGCAGCCGGTTCGCGTTGTTTGGTGGCGATCTGGCGAGCGGCTACACCTCGAGCGTCGAGCACTTCCGGATGATGCTTGATACGTGGAAACTGGCCACCGATCCGGTGGCCCACAACATGCCGATCTACGAGGGATTTGGCAATCACGAATCGCTTCACGACTTCTACGTGGACGGGAAGGGCGCCCGCTATAGCACCGACAAATTGGGCGAGCACTCGTCGGAAGGCGAGTTCGCGGCCCGCTTCGTCAATCCCGAGAACGGGCCCGAGGCCGAGGTGCGCGACGGCGTGGTTGGGCCGCCGTACAAAGGGACCGTCTATTCGTTCGATTACGGCAACAGTCACTTCGTGATGCTCAATCTCGACTATTGGTTTACCGTCGGCGGGCCTGCCCGCGACCCGGGTCTGGCGTGGAAGCTGCTGGGTGGCAATCGCGAGGGGTACATCATGGCCAACCAGCTGGCGTGGCTCGATCGCGACCTGGCGGCGGCGCGCGCACGTGGCGTGGCGAACATCTTCGTGGCCGGCCACGAACCGGTGTTTCCGCTCGGGGGGCACGTTGCCGATTCGATGTGGTGGGGCGGGCTCGACGACGCAGCCCTGCCTTCGGGTGATGTGCGGACGATGCGGACACAGTTTCTCGCAACGCTGAGCCGCTACGGCGTGATCGCGATCATGGTCGGGCACGAACACGTTTACGGGAGAATGGTGATCGATGCAAACGTCGATCCGCAGGTCAGGAAACCCATCACCCAATTCGTCAGCGGCGGAGCCGGGGCGCCGTTTTACGCCAAGGACGAGTCGGTGCCGTGGGCGAAGGCCGTGAACACATTCGCGCCGGTCAATCACTATCTGATGTTTACCGTGACGCCCACAGGCGTGAGCTTCGAGGCCGTCGACCTTGACGGCCGCGTGTTCGACAAAGGCGTCCTTCGCTGACACGGGCCCGGGTTTTGCACAACAGACGCCCGGAAGGTCGGCGCTGGCGGATATCCGGAGCTTCTGGTGACGGGCGGGACATGGCGGTGGTTCGGCCGCTCGTCGTGTTATGCTGAAACCTCGTTCCCCCGCGGCTGCCAGTAGTGGCTGGCGTACCTGCCAGGCTTCTGGCCGCGTGCTCGCCTTGACCCGGATTTGGCGACGCGTCCCTGATCACCTGTTATGACCGACGTGGCGTTGCGCCCGACCGCTCTGGATGCCCTGAAGGCACGGGTGACCGTGTTGGTCGGTCATTTTGGCGCGGGCAAGACCGAACTGGCCGTCAACTTGGCGATAGGCCTGGCGGGGCGCGGCGAGACCGTCTCGCTGATCGATGCCGATCTGGTCAAGCCGTACTTCCGGTCTCGTTTGCTTCGCGACGAACTGGCCGAGCAGGGTGTGGACCTGGTGGCGCCGCACGGGGATCAGTTCTACGCGGATCTGCCGATCCTGGTGCCCGAAGTGGCGGGAGCGGTGGGGCAGGCCGAAGCCGGGCTCCGACGCGTGATTGTGGACGCCGGCGGATCCGACGTCGGCGCGCGGGTGCTGGGAGCGGTCGGGGGGTTGCGGAACCCCGCGTTGACCGACGTGCTGTTTGTGGTCAACGGCAATCGGCCGTTTGCCGAAGAGGTGGCCGGCGTCGTCACGATGCTCCGCCAGGTGGAGACCGCCTCCAAGCTCGTTGTGAACGGTCTGGTGGCCAACACGCACCTGATGTCCGAGACGACGCGCGACGTGATCGAGGCGGGTCTCGCGCTGGCCGAGGCCGTGAGCCGCGAGACGGGACTGCCGGTCCGGTTCTGGTCGGCGATGGGGGCGGCGACCGGGCCGTGTTGGCAGGACGTCGACGATCGAGGGTGGCCGCTGTTGCGTTTGACCAAACGGATCGTGTCTCCCATTGACAACCCACCGGCGGGACGCCGCCGGCGTTCGACCGTGATATAGATTCGGGTGGCGAACCCGCCCAGCGAGGTGCCGAGTGCCGACGCCGATTATCGACGTGGACCGCTGCAAAGGGTGCGAATTGTGCGTATTCGCGTGTCCTACCGACGTGCTCGAGATGTCGACCGACATCAACGCGAAGGGATATGCCTTTCCCAACGTGTCGCGCGTCGACGATTGCAACGGCTGCCGGTATTGTCTGCTGGTCTGCCCCGACACCGCCGTGCAGGTCGAGAACAAAGGCAAGTCCACGGCGCGCACCGCGGGACTGACGCTCAAGTCGTTCAGCTATTGCCCGGGCTGCACGCACGGTGTGATTAACCGGCTGGTCGGCGAGGTGCTGCAGGAACTCGGCGTGCGCGAACACACGGTCGGCGTCGCGCCGGTGGGCTGCTCGGTGCTCGCCTATGAGTTCTTCAATTGCGACATGCAGCAGGCGGCGCACGGGCGGGCGATGGCCGTGGCCACCGGCATCAAACGCGGCCGGCCCGATTTGATCGTCTTCAGCTACCAGGGTGACGGCGATCTCGCCTCGATCGGCATGGCCGAGACGGTTCACGCCGCCAACCGCGGCGAGAAGATCACCGTCATCTTCGTGAACAACGCCATCTACGGTATGACGGGGGGCCAAATGGCGCCCACTACGCTGCCCGGGCAGATCGCGACCACCTGTCCGACCGGGCGCGACGTGGCGCTCACCGGCTATCCCATCCGGGTGGTCGAACTGCTCGCCACGCTGCGAACGCCCGCCTTTCTGGCCCGCGTATCGGTGCACGATCCGAAGGCGATCATGAACGCCAAGAAGGCGATTCGCAAGGCGTTCAAGTTCCAGATCGACAAGGTGTGTTTTTCGCTGGTCGAGGTGGTCTCGACCTGCCCGACCGGGTGGGGCCAACAGCCGCACGAGGCGTGCGAGTGGCTTGAGGAGCAGATGTTGCCGTACTTCCCGTTGGGCGACGTGAAATCGCCGGAGAGCGCGCACTAATCCCCGGGCACCGGGCATCGGGCCGCGCCCGATGACGACGGTGCGGGTGTCGAGGCCGGAGCGGCGGCAGGGCGAGGTTGGTTCATCGCTGTCGACGGGCCGGGCGGGGCGAAGGAATTTATGTACACCGAAATCATTCTGGCGGGCTTCGGAGGTCAGGGCGTCCTGCTGATCGGGAAACTGCTGGCCTATGCGGGCATGAAGGACGGCCTCGAAGTGACGTGGATGCCGGCCTACGGGCCCGAGATGCGCGGCGGCACCTGCAACTGCACCGTGGTGCTGTCTGACCGGCAGGTCGGATCGCCCATTTCGCGAAACCCGCACGGCGCGGTGGTCCTCAACCTCCAGTCGATCGACAAATTCGAATCCACCATCCGGCCTGGCGGCATCATGGTGGTCAACACCAGCCTGATCAACCGCGCGCCGTTGCGGCGGGATCTGATCGTGGTGCCGGTGGCGGCCAATCAAATCGCACAGGAGGCCGGCAGCGCGAAGGCGGCGAACATGGTGGCGCTCGGTGGATTTCTTGGCGCGTCCCGCGTGGTCGATCTCGACCTGGTGAAGGCCACGCTGGCCGAGACCTTCGCGGGCCGGCCGAAGATCGTGCAACTGAATCACACGTGCCTCGACAAGGGGTTTGCCATCGGGCAGGCGGTTGCCGCGATGCCGCCGGGGCGCTAATCGTTTCGCATTCATGTCGAGCTCAGAGGGCGGAGAACGCGCATGGCGAAAAAGCTGATGAAGGGGTGCGAGGCGATCGGCGAGGCCGCCATCCAGGCGGGCTGCCGGTTGTTCTTCGGGTATCCGATCACGCCGCAGAACGAGATTCCCGAGTACCTGTCGGGTCGGCTGCCGCAGGTGGGCGGCACGTTTCTGCAAGTGGAAAGCGAGGTCGCCGCCTCCAACATGCTCTACGGGGCGGCCGGAGCCGGGTGCCGCTGCTTTACCTCGTCGTCGAGCCCGGGCATTTCGCTGATGGCCGAGGCGATGTCCTACATCGCGGCCAGCGAACTGCCGGTCGTCTTCGTCAACATCATGCGCGCGGGCCCTGGGCTGGGCGGGATCCTGCCCTCGCAGGCCGACTACCGTCAGGCCACCAAAGGCGGAGGCCACGGCGACTATCGCCTGCTCGTGCTGGCGCCTTCGACCGTGCAGGAAGCCGCAGACCTGACGATGGAGGCCTTCGACCTGGCCGACAAGTACCGCTCGCCCGTCCTGATTCTTGGTGACGGACTGATTGGCCAGATGATGGAGCCGGTCGAGTTCAAGCGCCGGATCGAGCCCGAGGATTTGCCGGCCAAGCCGTGGGCGACCACCGGGGCCCAGGGCCGGCCCCCCAACATCATCAACTCGCTCTACTTGAATCCCGAGGATCTGGAACGGCACAACTGGGCCCTCGCGAAGAAATATCAGGCGATGGCGAGCGAAGTGCGCTACGAGACGTACCTGGCCGACGAGAAGCTGGACGTGCTGGTCGTCGCCTACGGATCGGTCGCGCGCATTGCCCGCACCTCGATCGACGCCCTCCGCGAAAAAGGGCTCAAGGTCGGGTTGTTCCGGCCCGTCACGCTCTTCCCGTATCCGTCCGATGCGCTCGCGCAAACCGCCCTGCGCGCCGATCGGGTGCTCGTCACGGAACTGAGCACCGGCCAGATGCTCGACGACGTGCGTGCGGTGGTGGCGGGGCGCCGGCCGGTCGAGTTCTTCGGCCGCGTGGGCGGCATGATCATGTCGGCCGAGGAGCTGGCCGAACAGGTGGAGGCGATCGCCGCCGTCCCCGTGTAACGCGGCGTACTGGGGAGCCGGGTTCCCAGTGTGCGATGAGGCGTGCCGGGTCGTCAGACCATAAAGGACAGCGGCCGGGTCTTTTGGCCCGGCGCCGTGGAGCAGACTTATGAGCGAACCGTCCGACGCGATTCTCGACATCGTCGGCAAGGCGTACCAGATCGAGATCGACGGCTATACTTTCTACTCGATGACCGCTGAGCGATCCCAGAAGCCCGCCGTGCAGGAATTGTTCGCCAAGCTCGCGTCCGACGAAGTGCAGCACCAGGCGTTTCTCAAGTCGGTCGCCAAACACTATGGCGAGCAGGGCACGCACGCCTTCCGGTTGCACGCGACGGCCCCGGCGGGCCGGTCGGTCGTGTCGCAGGTGTTGACCGGTACGTTTCGCGAGCAGGCGGCGGGCGCGCAGTTCGAGCTCGGGGTGCTGTCGATTGGCATGACGCTCGAGACCAACGCCATCTCGTATTTCTCGAGGGCGGCGGGGCAGGCGCCCGACAAAGACGTGAAGGATTTCTACCGCTTCCTCGCCGACTGGGAATCGCAGCACTACGACGCGCTGAAGAACCTGTTCGATCTGGTCCGAGAAGACCAGATGGGCGCGGCAGGCTTCTCGCCGTTCTGACGCGCGCTCCGGCGCCGCCGCGTCTACTTCGCCGAGAAGCGATAGACGGTGGTTGACTTGAACGTGCGGCCCGGCTCGAGCACGGTCGGCGGGAACGCCGGGTGATTGATCGAGTCGGGGAAGTGCTGCGTCTCGAGGCAGAAGCCGAACTGTTTCTTGTAGGCCACGCCTGTTTTGCCTGTCGCGGTGCCGTCGAGGAAGTTGCCCGTATACAACTGCACGCCAGGTTCGGTGGTCAGCACCTCCATCACCCGTCCGGAGACCGGTTCGCGCGCAACCGCCGCCAAGGCAAGCACGCCGCCCCCGCTGTTCAGCACGTAGTTGTGGTCGTACCCGCCAGGCGCGGGGCCGGGCACCTGGGCGATGCGCGCACCGAGCGGAGTGGCGCGCGTAAAGTCCATCACCGTCGAGCGGACCGGAGCCAGTTCGCCGGTGGGAATCAGCGTGTCGTCCACCGGCGTATAGCGGTCCGCCATCAGGGTGAGTTCGTGGCCGAGGATGTCGCCGGTTCCCTCACCGGCCAGATTGAAATAGCTGTGATGCGTCAGATTGAGGGGCGTGGCCTTGTCGGTGGTCGCCGTGTAGTCCAGCCGCAGTTCGTTCCGGTTGGAGAGCGTGTAGGTGACCGAGGCGGCGAGTGTCCCAGGATAGCCCTCTTCGCCGTCGGGGCTGAGGTAGCTGAACCTGACCGAGGCGCCGTCCACGGCGGGCACCGGCAGCGCGCGCCACACTCTCTTGTCGAAACCCTTGACGCCGCCGTGCAGGTGATTGGGCGCGTTGTTGACGGCCAGCGTGTACTCCTGGCCCCCCAGCCTGAATTTGCCTTTGGCGATTCTGTTCCCCACGCGTCCTACCGTGGCGCCGAAGTACGGGTGGACGCCCTCGTAGCGGTCGAGGGTGGAAAATCCGAGCACCACATCGGCCAGCGCACCGGTGCGATCGGGCACGCGCAGCTCGGTCAGCAACGCGCCGAAGGTAATGACCTTGGCGACCACGCCGTTGGCGTTGGTCAGCGTATAGACGTCGACGGCGACGCCATCCTTCGTCACACCGTATTTGGCCTTGTCCACGCGGGCGGCCTTTCCCGGCCCGGCGGTCTGGGGACCAGCCGGAGCCTGTCTGGCGGAAACCACCGCAGCCGCGCACGCGAGTCCGATGGCGGCGCCGAGTCCGAGTGCGACAGCGATCCGAGGTGATCGTCTCATCATGTGTTTCCCCGCTCACGCAACCGTGGTTGGCGTAACGGCTGGAGCCTGAGCGAGGGCCGCCGATTCGTATTCGAATGCGAGCGCGTCGTCCACCAAGCCGATGCGGACGGTGCCGCCGTGCTCGAGCGGACCGAACAGGATCGAGTCGGTGAGCTTGTCGCGTACCTCGGTCTGGATGACCCGGGCCAGGGGCCGCGCGCCGTATTGCGGGTCGTACCCCTTCTGGGCCAGCCAGTTCCGCGCCTCGGGTTCGAGCGTGATCGCCACGCGCCGTTCGCTCAGCTGGGCTTCGAGCTGCATGACGAACTTTTCGACGATCGTCTCCATGACGGCCGCCGAGAGCGGGTTGAAGTTGACCGTCGCATCGAGCCGGTTGCGGAACTCGGGGCTGAAGATCTTTTCGACCGCCTGGCGGGCCCGCAGTTTCTGCGTCTTGTGGCGCGTGGTGCCAGCGGCCGCGCCGGTGGTCCCGAATCCGATGAGCGACGCGTTCATCTCCCGCGAACCCGCATTCGACGTCATGATGAGAATCACCTGACGGAAGTCGGCCTTGCGGCCCATGTTGTCGGTCAGCGTGGCGTGGTCCATCACCTGCAGCAGGATGTTGAACACGTCAGGGTGGGCCTTCTCGATCTCGTCCATCAGCACCACGGCAAACGGATGGGTGCGGACCGCGTCCACCAGCAGGCCGCCCTGTTCGAATCCGACGTAGCCGGGCGGTGCGCCGATCAACCGGGCGACGGCGTGCTTCTCCATGTACTCGGACATGTCGTAGCGAACGAACTCGTTGCCCAGGTGGATGGCCAACTGCTTGGCCAGTTCGGTCTTGCCAACGCCGGTGGGGCCGGTGAACAGGAAACACCCTGCCGGGCGCTCCGGCTGCCCGAGTCCGGCGCGCGACCGCTTGATCGCCGACGTCACCAGGCCCACCGCTTCGTCCTGCCCGAACACCACGCGTCGCAGCGATTCGTCGAGCGTACGAAGCCGCTCTCGATCGGAGGAACTCGCCTGTTTTTCGGGGATGCGGGCCATGCGGGCGACGACGATTTCGATGTCGTCGGCCGACACGGTTCGCGGCTCCGGGCCCGCGTCGGCCAGCGGGGCGGTCAGTCGCAGGCGTGCGCCCGCCTCGTCGATGATATCGATGGCGCTGTCGGGCAGTTTGTAATCGCGCAGGTGGCGCTTGGCCAGCTTGGCGGCCGCGTCGAGGGCCTCGTCGGTGTAGCGAATGCTGTGGTGATCTTCGTACCGGCTGCGCAGCCCTTTCAGGATCTGCACGCTCTCTTCGAGCGACGGCTCGTCGACCACGACTTTTTGCAGGCGGCGGGCGAGGGCGCGATCTTTCTCGATGTGTTTGAACTCTTCGAACGTCGTGGATCCGACCAGGCGCAGCTCGCCGGAGGTGAGCACCGGCTTGATGAGCGTGGCCAGATCCAGCGTGCCTCCGGTGGTCGCGCCGGCGCCCACGGTGGCGTGAATCTCGTCGATGAACAGGATGGGCAACGGCCTGGCCTGAAGCGCCGCGATGACCGCCTTGAAGCGCTCTTCGAAATCGCCGCGGAACCGCGTTCCGGCCAGCAGGGCGGCGGTGTCGAGCGAATAGATCTCGGCGCCTTTGAGCGGCTCGGGCACGTCCGGGTCGAGCAGGTGTTGCGCCAACCCTTCGGCCAGCGCGGTCTTGCCCACACCCGCATCGCCGACAAACACCGGATTGTTCTTGCGGCGCCGGCAGAGGATTTCCAGGGTCCGCCGGAGTTCCGTCATCCGTCCCACCAGCGGATCGAGCTTGCCGGCCTTGGCGCGCTCGGTCAGGTTCTGCGCATAGGCGGCCAGCGGGTCCGCCGGGGTCGCCGGCGCCTCGTCGTGCTGGCGATCCTGCCCGTCACCGGAGGGCGGTGTTTCGGGAGCCGCCTGAGGCGGCTGGGGCACCTTGGTCACCCCGTGCGAAATGAAGTTGAGGATGTCGAGCCGCGTCACCCCGTGCGCGCCCAGCAGCGTGGCGGCATAGGCGCGCGACTGCTGCATCAACGCGGCGAGCACGTCGCCGGCGCGGACTTCTTCACGACCCGCGCTCTGCACGTGCAGAACGGCGGCCTGCAGCGTTCGCCTGAATGCGAGCGTCTGTTCCGGCTCGCGGTCCGTCGCGGCGGGAAGCTGTTCGATCCGGTCGCGGAGGAAGACGTCGAGTTCGCGCCGGAGCCGGGGCAAGTCGACGCCGCAGGCCGCGAGAATCTTTTCGCCGTCCACGTCGTGAGCCATCACGTACAGCAGGTGCTCGAGCGTCAGGTGGGCGTGGCGGCGCGACACGGCTTCTCGATAGGTCACGTGCAGAAGCATCTCGACCGAGCTGCTGAACACGGGTGCGATCCTTTCTCTGCCCACCGGCGCTGCCGGCGCATTCGGTCCCGGCATCACGCCTGCTTCGCGTCCAGCCGCCGGCCGAACGTGCGTACAGTATAGCGACTCGCGCGGCGCGGCGCGCCAACCCCCGGCCTACGCCTTTTCGATGCTGGCCCGCAACGGAAACCCGCAGTCCTTGGCCAGATCGTGGACTGTGGCCACTTTCGTTTCGGCGATGTCCCAGGGGTACACGCCGCACAGCCCCTGGCCCTGAGTATGGACCTGTATCATGATCCGGAACGCCTCAGCCGGCCCCTTGTTGAACACCGATTCCAGCACCTGCACGACGAACTCCATGGTGGTGTAGTCGTCGTTGAGCAGGATGACGCTGAACAATTCCGGTTCGCGGATCCGCTCCAACGTCTTCTCGAGCACCGAACGATCCGGGGCCGGTCGCTGTTCTGCCATCTCAGACAAGTATAGCGATCTGGAAGTCAGGACCCGGAAAGGAATCACCCTCGCAGCCTGGCCGCCGATGCCTCCCGCCCCGCGGCGTTGGTCAACGCTCAAATACTCCCGGTATTCTCGCGTTTCGCGCCTGGCGATCCGGGTGCCTCGACACCCAAGATGGTATGGTTATTCCTTTCCGGGTCCTGAGATCCCGAGACGGGGAGATCGCGCACATGATCGAGCAACTCACGCCGGACACGCGGCTCGTCGACCTGCAGTTTCAGGGACGGGCCAGGGCCATTGCCTCGGCCGCCATCGACACGCCCGTCGGCGTGCTGATTGTGGATCCCGGGCCGTCCTCGTGTCGCGCCAGCCTGATGGCGGATCTGGCCGGGGCCGGTGTCGGGGCCGGCGACGTGCACGGCTTGCTGCTCACCCACATTCATCTCGATCACGCCGGAGCCAGCGGCACGCTGGTCCGGGAACATCCCGGGTGGAAGGTGTACGTCCACGAGCGGGGCGCGCAGCACCTCGTTGACCCGTCAAAGCTGCTGGCCAGCGCCACCCGGCTGTACGGCGATCAGATGGATCGGCTGTGGGGCGAGTTCGCCCCGGTGCCGGCTGCCGCGATCACGGTGTTGCGGGGCGGGGAGCGGCTGGCGTTCGGGACGCGCATCATCGAGGTCGAGTTGCTCAAGGGCCATGCGACCCACCACGTGGGCTATTTCGATCGGGTCAGCGGCATCGTCTTCGCGGGAGACACGGCAGGCATCCGAACCGCCGACGATCCGTACGTGTATCCTCCGACCCCGCCGCCCGACATCAACTTGGAGCAGTGGCGCGACACGATCGACCTGATGCGGCGCTGGACGCCTGCGGGTCTCTTCATTACCCATTTCGGCTACAAGACCGATCCGGTCCTGCACCTGGCTGCGCTGGACGCCGAAATCGAGTATTGGGGCCGGTTCAGCCGGGAACTGCTCTCGGCGGGCGGCGATCCGCAGGATCTCGAACGTGCGTTTGTGGACGGCATCGTCGCCCGTATCACGACGTTGATTGGGGCGGAACGCGCGGCCGCCTACGCGTCGGCGGCGCCGCTCAGCCACTGCTGGTCGGGCCTGGTGAGGTATTGGCAGAAGCGCGAGGCGGCCGCCCCTCTCGCGTGAGCGATGGGCGGGCGCGCGGGGGCGTCGTCGGCAATCGGATCAGACGACCAGCAGTTCGTCGAGTTCGGGGATTTCGTCTTTGAGCGTGGCTTCGACGCCGAAATACAAGGTCATCTGCGCGCTGGGACAGCCCACGCAGTTGCCGGTCAGCCGCACTTTGGCCTTATTGTCGCTGACATCGAGCAGTTCGATGTCGCCGCCGTCGCTTTGAATGAGGGGGCGAATGCGATCGAGCACAGTCTGGACGCGTTCTCGGGTCACCATATTGGGAGCTCCTGCAGGTTAGTATACTCCGCAGACATCTGCTAAGATCACTACTCACTCAGTTCCGGTGCACCCGAGCCCATGACTGCCTCCGCTCCATTCACCATCGATCAGGTTGTCGTAGGTCGAAGTGCGCGCATGCGCGCGGTCTTCGATTTCGTCCGCGTCATCGCCGACAGCGACAGCAGCGTACTGGTGACCGGCGAGACCGGCACGGGCAAGGAGATGGTCGCCAATCTGATCCATCAGTCGAGTTCGCGCCGCCAGCGACCGTTCGTGCCCGTCAGTTGTGCCATTTTGTCGGAAACGCTCATCGAGTCCGAGTTGTTCGGTCACGAACGCGGCGCCTTCACCGGCGCGATCAAGGATCGGCCGGGCCGCTTCGAACTCGCCCAGGGCGGCACCATCTTCCTCGACGACATCGACGATGTGCCGATGTCGATGCAGGTGAAACTGCTGCGCGTGCTGCAGAACCGGACGATCGAGCGGCTGGGTGGATCGCGCACCATTCCCATCGACGTGCGCGTGATCACCGGCAGCAAGCGCGACTTGAAGCAGTTGGTCACCGAGGGCAAGTTTCGCGACGACCTGTTCTACCGGCTCAACGTCATCCCGATCAACTTGCCGCCGCTGCGCGAACGCCGCGAGGACATTCCGATCCTGATGGATCACTTCATCAAGCGGTACTTCCGCGAGCGCAGCGAAGAGGCGCGCGCCGTGGCGCCGGCCGTGCACCTGGCGTTCATGCGGTATCCCTGGCCCGGCAACGTCCGGGAACTCGAGAATGCGTGCGAGCGGATTGCGCAGACCTGCACGTGCGACACGGTTCGCGTCGGCTGTGTGCCGGTGAGCGTGCTGTTCCACAAGTACGCCGAGGATCACGATCCGATCATCGAGACGCACACCCATCCGTCGTCGATCTCGCTCGACGATCGGCTCAAGGAAGTCGAGTCGAATCTCATCAGCTGGGCGCTGAAGGTGAGCAGCGGCAACAAGTCGAAAGCCGCCGAACTGCTCAACATCAAACGCTCGACGCTTGGGGATCGCATCAAGAAACTCGGTCTGGGCCACCTCGAAGCCTCCGAGTAACGGGCGCGGGCCGAATTCGCCGAAATCTCGCCAGTCTCCGCCACAAACACCGATCAATTAGGTGCTTGGATTCCTGTAAATCGTTATTTTGCTTCGAAAACGAGGCAATCGCGAAGATGGCACCCGGGTTGCTCATCAGGGCATCATGATGTTGGCCTCGGACCAAACGCCAGCGGGATCTGCCGCGGTCCTCCAGTTCCGGATGTTCGGACCCGACTCGGGCGGCCCGGCCCAGCCCGATCTGCGCCGGCTGTTCCGGGGGCAACGCATGACGGCTGCCCGCCGCGCACGTCTCGGGGAGTCGGGGCGGATTCTGGCGATGGGCGGCACACGCGTGGTGGGACTGGCCGCCTACGAGCGCACCGAGCGCGAGGTGCGCGTCACCGAACTGGGATTCGACCTCGACTCGGCCTACGGCGCCGACCAGATTGCCGACGGCCTGCTCGACGCCCTCGAACTGGCCTGCATGGCCAGTGGCGCGCGTCGTCTGGTGTTGCTGCCGAGGGCCACGGTGGCCGAGGCGCTGCTGCGGCGCCGCGGGTACAAGGCCCTCTCTGCCGGCATCAGCGGACGTTGGTTCGAGAAAAACTTCGTCTAATCCCGGCGCGCGGCTACGCGCCGCGGCCGATTTCTCCAGGCATCCCGATGGCATCGGGAATCCCGAACACCTCGCAAGTCAGACCGGCGAGGCGCACCCGTTGAACGATTTCGCGCAACCGCGGCGCCGGCACCGCCTGCAGATACGGGAACGCCGGGGCTCGATCCAGCGTGTAGACGTGAACCGCCTGCGGCTTGATCCGCTGGAGCGCCACGACCCAGTTGATCACCGCAAGGTCGCTGGTGTTGTCGAGACGGCCCGACCGGTCCTTGATGAACATGCCCTGGATGACAATGTTCTTGATCTTGCTGAGTCCGTCGAGAATTTGCTCGAACGGTACCGGCGTGCCGTTGATCTTGCGCAGCGTGGCGGCATCGCCCGCATCCAACTTCATGTAGCGCTCGTCCAGATCGGCCAGCGCCTGCCTGACGTCCTGCCGATCCAGCGTGCTCGAGTTCGACAAAATCGCGATGGGCAGCTTCGGAGCCAGCGCATCGCGCGTCTTCTTGATGGCCGCCACCACCTGCTTGAATTCCGGATGCATCGTCGGTTCGCCGTGCCCGGCCAGCGTGATGCGGTCGAGCCGATCGCCTTGAGCGGCGCAGGCCCGCAGCGCGCCGGCCACAGCCTTGGCGATCACCGGGACGCTTGGCCAGTTGGCCAGCGCCGTCTGGGTCGAGGTGCGCGCCATCTCCGACCAGCCGTACTGGCAGTAGGAACAGTTGAATGAGCACAGCTTGACGTGGGCCGGCGTCAGATTGATGCCCAGCGACCGTCCCAGCCTCCGCGACTTTACCGGGCCATAAATGATGCTCTCATGCAGCGCCATCAGCGCAGAGCCCGGGACCGACCGCTTGATGAGGGGGGCCGCAGCCGCACGCGACGCTCGAGGCTTGGTCGTCGAGACGGCCCGTGCCGCCGGACGGGGCGCGGCGCCGGACGCCGAGACGGCCCGCGCAGCCGGACGGGCAGCGGCGCCGGACGTCGGGGCGACCCGCGTGGCCGGACGGGCCGCGGCGCTGGACGCCGAGACGGCCCTTGCCGCCGGACGGGCAGCGGCGCTGGATTTCGAAACGACCCGCGTGGCCGGACGGGGAGCGGTGCTGGATTTCGAAGCGACCCGCGTGGCCGGACGGGGAGCGGTGCTGGATTTCGAAGCGACCCGCGTGGCCGGACGAGGAGCGAGGGTCGACGAGGACTGTGGTTTTCGCGTCTTCAAGGAAACCTCCGACCGTCCGGTGTCTGCCGGACAGCGCGGCCGGCGCATCCGTGGCCGTGCGGGGAATCCCGTGTGCGGTGTGCATCACGGGCTGGAACATCCGCCCGGAAGTGGCGAACGGATCCATTATCGCACGATCAGGTCAGGGCGAGGGCGTCGAGCGCATCTTCGTCCACCACGACGAAGCCGTCCTTCTCGGTTCGGACGATCGACTGCTTCCCCCATCGGCTCATGATCCGGATGCAGGTTTCGATGGTGGTGCCGGTCATGTCGGCGAGTTCCTGACGGGACAACGCCACCGGAACGAAGGTGCCGCCACGCTCCGCGCGGCCCTGTTCGCGAGCCAGTTTGAGGAACAACCGGGCGAACCTGGGTTCGACCCGGCCCCCCGTCAGGTCGGTGATGCGGTTGGTGAGCTCGACGATCCGGTGCGTCAGGCCCGTCAACACGCCGCGCACCATGCTCGGATGCTGCTCGAGCAACGAGAAAAAATCCTGCCGCGGCACCTGCAGCGTCGTCGTGTCTTCGAGCGCGTACGCGGAGGCCGGGTATTGATGTGCCTCGTAGGCGGCGACCGCCCCAATCGGATCGCCCTCGCCAAAGATCTCGAGAATGACGTCCTTGCCCGCCCGGGTCATTTTCGAGACCTTCACCCGGCCAGACACCACCACGCAGATATGCCGCGGCGTCTCGCCTTCGGTAAACAGCACGTCGCCGCGACGATACGACTGCAGTTGGGCTACCGCAGCCAGCCGCTGCCGATCCTCAGGCGTGAGCCCCCGAAAGACGGTGGCCGACCTCAGCGCATCTTCGACGGCGTCGGACATGATGTTCGAATCATACAGACCCTCGAAACATCTGGTAAAGTGCCGTGAGGCCTCGCCTGGATCCGCGGCGAGGCCCGCCGCCGCTTCCTTGCCCCCGGGGACAGCCATCCACAGATGCGCCGACACGAGGCCGTCACGCGTGCCCTGCTTGCGTTTGCGCTTGCGCTGCCGGCCGTCCCGGCCGCGGCCGAACGGCCCGAGGTGCGAATTTCTCGCGTGAGCGAGCCGCCCACCATCGAGCAGTATCTCGAGGGCGGAGGCCCGAAGCCCGGCCTCAGGATTACCGGCTTCCTGCAGCGGGAACCGGGCGACGGCCGGCCAGTGTCGCAACCCACCGAGGCCTACGTGTCGTACGACGCGCAGCACGTGTACGTCGCGTTTGTGTGCCGCGACCAACCCGGCAGCATTCGAGCCAACTTGGCCAAGCGTGAAGCCATCGAGGGCGACGACACGGTGGCCTTGATGCTCGACACCTACAACGACGGCCGTCGGGCCTACCTGTTCCTGGCCAATCCACGCGGCATTCAAATGGATGGGGTGGCCGCTGATGGACAGGACGACGACTACAGCTACGACACCCTGTGGACGTCGGAAGGGCGGGTCACCAGCGACGGCTATGTGGTGTTGATGGCTGTGCCGTTCAAGAGTCTTCGCTTCAGCGGCGCTGAGGTTCAGACCTGGGGCATCCTGCTCGGTCGAACCATCACCCGCACGAACGAACGTGCGTTCTGGCCCTATGTGACGCGACGGATTGCCGGGCTGGGCCAGCAGATGGCCGCGCTGCGAGGCATCGAAGGCGTGTCACCCGGGCGACATCTTCAGCTGATTCCGTACGGGAGTTTTGCCGCCGCCCAGATCGCCAACCAGGATCCGACGCGGGAGCGCGAGATCACCGGGCGGGTCGGGATCGACGCCAAGGCCGTCATCAAAGACGCGGTGACGTTGGATGTGACCCTCAATCCGGACTTCAGCCAAATCGAGTCCGACGAGCCGCAGGTGACCGTCAACCGCCGATTCGAAGTCTTCTTTCCGGAGAAGCGGCCGTTCTTCATCGAGAACGCCAGTTTCTTTCAGACCCCGCAGAGCATCTTTTTTTCGAGGCGCGTGGCCGACCCTGCGCTCGGCGTGCGGGTCACGGGAAAGGCGGCGGGATGGGCGTTTGCGGGTTTGGCCGCCAACGATCGCCAGCCGGGCGAAGAGGTGGCCATCGGCGTGCCCGGCCACAATCGCCTCACCGGCGTCGCCGTGGTCCGGGTGCAACGCGAATTCGCGCAGCAGTCGTCGCTGGGCGCCATGGCGACGGAGTTCCAGTTCGCCTCGGCGTCGAACCGCGTCGTCGGCGTCGACGGCCGTTGGAAGATGGACGACAACTGGTCGCTGACCGGGCAGTGGGTCGGCAGCCGCACGACCGGCGCAGGCGAGGCCTCCACCACGGGAGCGTCGGTGTACGCCGAACTGGAGCGCAACGGCCGGAGCTTCGAGTGGCGCAGCAAATATACGTCCCGAAGCCCGCAGTTCCGCGCGGATTTGGGCTACATCCCGCGTGTCGACATCCGAGAAGTGGAGCAGGAGGTGGGGTACGCCTGGCATCCGAACCAGAGCCGGGTCCTGCGCGTCGCCAGCAACGTCGAGGCGGTGGCGTTGTGGGATTCGGCCGGCCGGCTGCAGGACTGGAGCGTGCGTCCCGGATTTGACCTCGAATTGCCCGGGCAGACCGAGCTGTTTGCGGGGGCGGTGCGGGCCTTCGAACGCTTCGACGGGATCGCCTTTGACCGGGCCGCCGCGTTTGCGCACGTCTCGACGCAGTGGCTGTCGTGGCTCGCCGTCCAGGGCGAGTACACGACAGGCACGGCGATCAACTACTATCCGGCCGCCGGATTCGAGCCGTTTCTCGGCAACGAGCAGGTCGCCGAACTCGGCGTCACGTTGAAGCCGTCGTCTCAACTGCGTCTGGAGCAGCGGTATCTGTACACGCGGCTGGCGAGACGCGGCCAGGACGTACCATGCGCGTGCGCCGAGTCGCCCGCCTCCGGTGCCATTTTCTCCGACCATATCCTGCGGACGCGGGTGCAGTACCAATTTACCCGCGCGTGGTCGGCGCGCGCCATTGTCGACTACGAGCGGGTTCGCCCCAATCAGCAACTGGTGGACCTCGAGCACCAACGTCGCCTGAACGTCGACGTGCTGTGGACGTATCTGGTCAACCCGTGGACCGCCGTGCACGTGGGCTACTCCGACGCGTACGAGAACTGGATCGTTGGCGGCCTCCTGCAACGCCCGGCCACGCGCGCCGAAGCGCCGCTGGCCTCGGTCGGGCGGCAGGTCTTCGTGAAGGTGAGTTATCTGCTGAAGTACTGACCGGGGCATCGGGCCGACCGGGGTGGTTCATCGCCGTCTTGTTCCTGAGCGATAATGGAGCCATATGCCGCTCAATGCCTGCGAACTGGAAATCGATCTGTTCTGCCGTGGGATGCGAATACCCGACGAGGTGTCGCTCGACGGGGCGCGGGGCATTTCGAGAACCCGCGCGGGACTGGGGTCGGGCCTCGAAATCATCGTGCCCACCGGCACGTGGCTCAAGCCGGATGTCTGGGTCAACGTCCCGGTGGTCGAGCCGTTCGCCAAGACCTCGCCCTACGTGCTGACCGGATCGCCGACGACCGGCTACCACCTGGCGAACGAACAGACCGGCGATCGCTACCCCATCAGAATTCCGCAAGAGCCAGGGTGGTACGGGAGAACCACCGCGCGCAACATTCCGATGAACCACATCGGCGTGCTGCAGGGCACCTATCTTGGCATCTACGTCAACATGGTGTGCACGTTCTGGAATTACAATCCGCCGCTGAACTGCCGGTTCTGCACGACCGGGCAGAACGTGGGCGAGAGCGAGGCGGCCGACAAGGCGGTGGCCGACGTGGTGGAGACGTGCCGAGCCGCGCGCGACGAATCGAACGTGTCGTTTGTCCACTTCAACGGGGGCTTTCAGGGGACCCGGGGCATCGAGTTCACTGAGCCGTATCTGTCGGCGATTAAAAACGAGGTCGGCATGCTGGTGGGCGTCCAGCTGGCTCCGGAGCGCGACTTCACCCGGTACAACCGGCTGATCGATCTGGGCGTGGACCATCTGTCGTTTTGCGTCGAGTTCTGGAATCCCAAGTGGTTCGGTGAGCTCTGTCCGGGCAAGGAGAAGATGCTCGGTCAGAAACTGTTCTTCGACGCGATGGCGCACTGCGCCAAACGGATGCCGCGAGGGGCGGTCTCTGGGGAGATTATTGCGGGGATCGAACCCATCGAAGACACGCTGAAGGCGATCGACTTCGTCGCCGACATGGGGGCGTTTCCCACGGTGTGCGTCTTCAGGCCCACGCTGGGGTCGGACATGCAGGATTGGCCGCCGCCGCAGTACGACGACATGCGCCGGGTGATGGCGCACGTGTACGAGGCGTGCCGGCGGAATTGGATTCCCATTGGCGCGGCTCCGAACATCGAGGTCAGCATCGTGGTGAATCCCGACGATGCGGCGATGCTGGCACCGCGGACGCCAGGATTCTGGGCCTACGAGGCGTATCGGAGGGCCGCGCGTGTGGTCGCGCAGCCCCTGTTTGCCTGGAGACGCCGCCCAAGACGACGAAGTTCCGGCGTTGCTCCGACCTAGGCATCGTTGGAGTTCCGGCGATGCGACCGATCTTGTCGGTTTGCCTGAATCAAAACACTGAATCCGCCGCCTGTTGGTTTATGGGCATGATAATTGCTTCCTCTGTCGAGGGCGACGGATACCTGAATGATAGATCGCGAAAAAGTTCTGGCCGTGTTACGGAAGCGGTTCCCGGGATCAATGCCCGAGCAGCTGGCGGCAGCCGCCAACGCGATCGTCGGGCTTGACGACGAGTGGGTTGATGTGACGTCGCGGGAGTCGGAACTGGGGTACAATTTTTCGGTGCATTGCGGCGAAATTTGTTTCTTGGCCGATCAGACTCAGCAGGGGTCGCAGTTTCGTCTCTTGATGAAGAAAGTGATCAATGCCTAACGGTTTTCCGTCGGCAGGATGGATGTTTTGCTGGATTGTGACGGACTGTCGGAACCAGATGTGGAATAACGCAGCGATTCATTAACGATTGCTCTGGCGTGTGATTTGCATTGTAAATTAATACACGAGTCAGATGCTTCAGTTTCTGGCTCGTGGTCTAGGTCGTAAGGTGCTGAAGACAACCTTAACGTCGCTCGGGAGGCCCGCGCATAGAGATCCTCTTATACCCACCGCGGTCGACCAGCCCATAAAACGGCCGACCGTGTCGATCCTCATTATTGAGTCCTTCCAGACCCTTTTGCTTCAGGGCGAGTCTTCCGAGCGGCGGACAGGTTGTTCAAGATAAACTAGGGCCCCGGCACCACGGTGGTGGACCGGGGCCGTGGCCGTGACCCCTTCTGGCAGCCCGAAGGAGCGAGATGAAAACCGAGCGCATGCCGTGGACGTGTCGATGGAGCGAATTTCGTCCGGCGACCGCCGCGCCGATGTGGATGGATACGTGGATGGCGCAGTGGGCGTGTCTGGCTGAGCACAAGCGCGAATTATCGACCGCGGTGGACCGCTGCGCCGAGTGTCAGAAATGGGAAACGCGTGACGACCGGGTCGGCCAGCCGGCCCGCGATCTCGAGCACCGGCCCTGAGTCGGCGTCGGATCCGTCGTGTCCGATTGACTCGGATTTATTTCATCATTTTATTTCTTCTCGGCGCGCGGCCTACACGGAGCCAGTCGCGCGGGCCCAGGCAACCATGACTCGTGTACTCCTGCGACTGTTAATCGGGCTCGTCGTGCTCACCGGGGCGGAGGCGGTCGCGATGGCGCGGCCCCAATCGAAGGCCCCGGGCTCTGTCAAGCCACCTGCCAACGACGATTGCCTGGCGTGCCACGGCGACGCCGGGGCGGTTCGGGCCAATGGCACATCGGTCGCCGTCAAGGCGCCGGAATTTGCCGCCTCGATTCATGGGGCGGGCGGCGTGGCGTGCGTGGATTGCCATACCGACCTGGCGACGGGCGCCGAGTTTCCTCACCCCGACAAGCTGAAGCCGGCCCAGTGCGCCGCCTGCCACGACAAGGCGGTCGCCGCCTACGAGACCGGCGTGCACGCACAGGCGCGTCGCTCGGGTAAAAACCTGACGGCTGCCGCGTGCGTGGACTGCCACGGCACGCACGACATCAAGCCGTCGGCCGACCCGGAATCGCTGACCCATCACTCGAAGCTGCTCGACACCTGCGGACGGTGTCACGGCGACGAGGAGATCATCAAGCGCGGCAAGATCCAGATTGGCAACGTGGTCGACTTGTTCAGGGACAGCATCCACGGGCGCGCGCTGACGCGCAGCGGACTGACCGTCGCGCCCACCTGTTCGGACTGCCATGGCAATCACGACATTCGGCGCAAGACCGATGCGGCCAGCCGGGTCTACCGACGGACCATTCCGCTGACGTGCGGGAAGTGCCACGAGGGGATTGCGCGCGAGTACTGGACCAGCATTCACGGCGCCCAGGTGCAGAAGGGGAGTCCGCTGGCGCCGGTGTGTTCGAGCTGTCATACCGCGCACGAAATTCGCCGCGCCGACATGGAGGGCTGGAAAGTCACCGTCATCAAGGAATGCGGGACGTGCCACGAAGAGTCGATCAAGACGTATCGTGACACGTTCCACGGCCAGGTGACCGCCCTCGGCTACTCGCGCGTCGCCTCGTGCGCCGATTGCCACGGCTCGCACTCCATCGTTCCGAAATCCGACCCCCGGTCGAGAGTGAGCGACGCGAACCGCCTGCAGACGTGCAAGAAGTGCCACTCCGGTGCGACCGCCAGTTTCGCGCAGTACGACCCGCATGGTGATCCGTCGAACCGAGCGCGCAACCCGCTGTTGTTCTACACCTCCGAGTTCATGAAGATGCTGCTGATCGGCGTGTTCGCGTTCTTCGGCATCCATACCGGCCTGTGGTTCGGGCGCGGCCTGCAGATGAAGGCGGCTGCGCGGCTGCGCGGATCCGGCAAAGACGACTCGACGGAGGACGGCCGATGAGCGCCAGCACCCCAGCCGCCACGCCGGTGGCGACGACCCACTACCGGCGGTTCGAGCGCACCGACCGCCTGCTGCACGGTTTCTTGATGTTCAGCTTCCTCGGTCTGGCGTTTACGGGCATGCCGTTGCTGTTCAGCCACGAGCGGTGGGCGGCGGGACTGGCGCGTCTGTTCGGCGGATTCGCGGCGGCCGGCATCATTCATCGGTTCTGCGCCATCGTCATGATCACCGTGTTCGTGATTCACCTGAGCCGCATCTGCCAGCGCCTGTTCGTCGGAAAGGACCTGGGGATTTTGTGGGGCCCGGCGTCGATGGTCCCGCAGCCTCGGGATTTCTTCGAACTGATCGGCCACATGCGCTGGTTTGTCGGCCTGGGGCCGCAGCCGCGATTCGAACATTTCACCTACTGGGAGAAGTTCGACTACTGGGCGGTGTTCTGGGGGATGGGGATCATCGGCGGATCCGGCCTGGTGCTGTGGTTTCCGGAGTGGTTCGCCTACCTGCTGCCGGGCTGGCTCTTCAACATTGCCATGCTGGTGCACGGCGAAGAGGCGCTGCTGGCGGTCGGCTTCATCTTTACGATTCACTTCTTCAACGGGCATCTGCGGCCCGAAAAGTTCCCGATGGATTCGGTGATCTTCACCGGGCGGGTGACCGCGCACGAGATGATCGAGGAACGTCAGGATGAGCTCGAGCGCCTGACCAAGCTGGGGCGCATCGACGAGCTGGCGTCGGCCTCTGCTCCGCAGTGGGTCTACACGCTGGGCCGGTCGGTGGGTGCGGTCGCGGTCACGTTTGGCCTGGCGATGGTCGGCCTGATTCTCTTCGCGCTTCTTACAAAGTAGGCACATGGCGACACGATCCCGATTTTCCCTGCTGCGCAATGCCGTCACGATTCTTGGCGTGGCGATCACGACGTCGAGCGCGCTGCTGTTTTTGACGTTCTTTGCGCTCGATGTCTTCGGGTTTCATAGCAACCCGTACATGGGGCTGCTGTTTTTCTTGATCCTGCCGACGTTCTTCGTGGCCGGGCTCGTCCTGATTCCGATCGGGATGTGGATCGAGCACCGCCGGCGTGCCGAAGGCAAGACCTCCTGGATGCCGAGCTGGCCGCGGATCGATTTCAACGAGCCCTATCAGCGCCGGATCGGGGTGATCGTGCTTGCGTGCACGGCGGCCAACGTCGTGATCGTGTCGGTGGCGGCCTATCGGGGGATCGAGTACATGGACTCGGTCCAGTTCTGCGGACAGTTGTGCCATGAAGTGATGCAGCCCGAGTTTGCCGGCTACCAGGCGGGACCGCATTCGCGCGTCGCCTGCATCCAGTGTCACATCGGTCCAGGAGCGCCGTGGTTCGTCCAGGCGAAGCTGTCGGGCTTGCGGCAGGTCTATGCGGTGACGTTCAACACGCACTCGCGCCCGATTCCCTCGCCGGTCACCAACCTGCGCCCGGCTCGAGACACCTGCGAACAGTGCCACTGGCCCGAGAAGTTCCACGGCGACAAGATCAAATCCATCCGCGAATACGCCGACGATCAGGCCAATACCGAATCGGTGACCACGCTGCAGATGCACATCGGGGGCGTCAGCTTCGCGAAGAATATTGCGTCGGGCATTCACTGGCATGTCGGCGCGATGAACAAGATCGAGTACGTGGCGTCCGACGAAAAACGACAGGTGATTCCCTGGGTCAGGCTCGACGACGGGAAGGGGAACGTGCGGGTGTACCGTTCCGACGGGGTGGCGGGCGACGAACCGCCAGCCGGTGAGCGGCGAACGCTGGATTGCGTGGACTGCCATAACCGGCCCTCCCACACGTTCGCGCGCTCGGCGGAGCGCGCGGTGGACGACGCGATGGCGGGGGGCGGGATCGATCGAGGCCTGCCATTTGCGCGGCGGCAGGCGGTCAAGGCGCTGACCGCCAGTTATCCCAACGCGGCGGCGGCGGCAACAGGCATCGCCACGGCGATCGACACGTTCTATCGGGAGAATTATCCCGATTCGCCCAAGGCCGCGATCCAGCAGGCCATCGCGACGCTTCAGACCTTGTATCAGCGGAACATCTTCCCGGCCATGAACGTGGGCTGGGGATCGTATGCGAATAACATCGGTCACACAGCCTTCCCGGGCTGTTTCCGGTGCCACGACGAAGGCCACAAATCGACGACTGGCAAGGTGATCTCGCAGGATTGCTCGCTCTGCCATACGATGCAGTCGTGATACCGGCCAGTTCTACCGCGTGGCGCAATTGATTCAGAATATTGGACGGCAGCTGTCGAATATCCGCTTGTGAAACGTCACTTTAGCGATAATCCGGCAGTTGCGCCAAGCCTGCCGAGACGCAACCGATAGAATTCAACGCATACCTGAACATTCATTAAGAGACGGCTTCACTATTCAACGCCCCCGGCTGGCACCGCAATTGCGTTTAACGTAACGGGTATCAGCTAGTGGCTGCAGTGTGTCTGCTAGTTCCCACAAAATTTCGCCCGACGGTGGACTGTTGCGTATCTGGCGATCGCAACGCGTTCTGAGGCGGAATCTTGGCTGCTTACCCAGAACCTTGTTCGGTTCATTTTCTCAAGGAGTACGCTATGCATTCTTTCTGCAAGACCCTCGTCCGCGGGGTTGTGCTCGCCGGGCTCGCGGTGGCCTGGCTGGCCGTTCCGGGGACAGCGTCGTCCGCGACGCCCCGGCAGGCAGCCGCCAAGGCGCCGGCCGGTCAGGCGGCGGGTGATTTTGTCGGCAAGGACACGTGTCTGGGATGCCACGAAGACCGGGGCGCGGCGTTGAAGGACGGGCCCCACGCCCGCGCCTTCAATCCCAAGGCTCCGATTTCGGCCCAGGGCTGCGAAAGCTGCCACGGCGCTGGCAAAGAGCACGCCGAAGCCGGCGGAGACAAGACCAAAATCACCGTGATCGGCCAACTCTCCCCGCAGCGGGCGAGCGAGTTGTGCACCACCTGTCACGATCGCGCCAAGCATGCCCTGTGGGGCGGCAGCCAGCACGACCAGCGGAACGTCGGCTGCACCAGCTGCCACAGCGTCCATGCGTCCAAAGGACCGAAACAGCTGAAAGCGGCCACCGAAACGCAGCTCTGCGCGGGCTGCCACAAGAACATCACCAATAAGCAGAATCGTTTCAATCACATGCCCGTGCGCGAAGGCAAGCTGAGCTGCTCGTCGTGCCACAACGTGCACGGCAGCGCCAATGTGAAGCTGCTCAAAGCCGGCATCACGCTCAATGAGAGCTGCGTGAGTTGCCACACAGAGAAGCGCGGTCCGTTCCTGTGGGAACACGGCGCGGTGGTCGATAGCTGCGTGACGTGCCACGACCCGCACGGCACCAACAACGATCGGATGCTGGTCGCCAAGCAGCCGTTCCTGTGCCAGCGCTGTCACGTCACATCACGCCATCCTCCCACCATCTACGACAACTTCACGCTCAAGACGTCCGGCAACTCGAACAAGATTTACGGGCGGGCCTGCGCGGTGTGCCACCAGGCGCTCCACGGGTCCAACGCCCCCACCGGCAAGGCGTTCTTGCGGTAACCAAGGAGGAATGCAATGCGCAACAGAGTGATGACAGTGACTGCAGCGCTCTTGCTGGCCTCCGCAACCCTTGCGATGGCTCAGACAGAGCAGAAGAAGGCTCCGGCGGCAGCGCCGGCGGCCACCGAAGAGACGGTTTCAATCGGCACGTTTGATTTAGGGTTCCGTGGCATGTCTGTGACCGGCGACAAGGCCCGGTTCCAGCGATATCAGGACCTGCGGAACGGCGCGAACATCAACCTCGCGCTCGGCAAACAGACCGACACCCACGAGTTCAGCCTCACAGGCACGAACCTGGGCTACAAGGACGAGAGCATCAACGCCAGCTTCGCCAACAAGATGATGAAGGTGACGGCGTTCTTCGATCAACTGCCGCTGCACTACGGTCTCGATGGCGGCACCAAGACTCCATGGACCGAGTCGTCCAAGGGCGTCTGGACGCTGGATGCGGCCGCCCGCGCCGCAGTCGAAGCCAAGACGGCGGTCGGCGTGCTTTGCGCCCCCGGTTTGCCGGCTGTCGGCACGTGCACCGGACTGACCGCAGCCACGGTATTGACGTATCCCTCGATCTACCGGGGCCTCGCGCGGAATGTCGATACCACCGCGCAGCGCGACACCTTCGGGTTCGGGGTCGGCTTCGTAGCGGCCAAAGACGTCGATGTCGACTTCACGTTCCAGAGCGCCAAGAAGAGCGGCAACCAGCCGTACGGCATGTCGTTCGCTTTTAACAACTCGAACGAATTGCCGATGAGTCTCGACAACCGGACCAACGACTACGGCTTCGGCGTGGCGTGGGCCGGGCCGCACGGGATGGTGCGGGTGGCGTACGACCGTTCGAAGTTCAATCAGAACATTCCGTGGGTCACCTGGGACAATCCGATTCGGCTGACCGACTGGAACGACGGGCAGGCGATTGACGGCGTCAACGGTCCGTGGGATCCGAGTGCGTACAGCAACGGCAACGGCCCGGCTCGCGGCCGGATGTCGATGGCCCCGAGCAACACCCTCGACACGGTCAGCGCGACCGCCGTGGCCAACAAGCTGCCGGCACACAGCGTCGTCAACGCGAGCGTGGCGTTTACCACGTCCAAGCAGAACGACACGTTGATGCCGTGGACCATCAACCCGGTGGTCGCCAATAGCGCCACCTACGCGTGGTTCCCGAGCCTCGCGGCGCTTCCGCGGGCGACGGCCCAGGCCCAGGTGGACGGTATCAACGCGGTGTTCAATTTCACGACGCGTCCGGCGTCGTGGGTGGGCGTGACCGCGCGGTACCGCTACACCGACCGAAAAGATCGGACGCCCGAATTCATCGCCGACAGCACCGTCCGTTTCGACGGCGTGCCGGAATTCGGCATCGCGACGCCGACGTTGTATGAAACCGAGGAGTGGAACTCGACGCGCACCAGCTTCAACGTGGACACGACGTTCACGCCAGTGCCGTTCACGGCGGTCAAGTTCGGCATGGGCAACGAGAAGTACGAGCATTCGGCTCGGGCGTTCAAGTCGCTGAGCGACACCACGGTGCGGGCGTCGATCGATACGCTGGGCAACCAGTTCATCCAGTTCCGCGCGCTGATGGAGCGCACCCGCCGGACCGGCGACGGCTTCAGCGAAGAAGCGGTCACCGAACCTGGTGGACAGGAACTCTCCCGCATGTTCGACGATGCCGACCGGACGCGGGACCGCGGCACACTGCTGGTGACGATTTCGCCGATGCCCAACGTGGACATCACCGCGTCGTACGCGTCGGGCAACGATAAGTACGACGAACTCGACCAGACCTTCGGCCTGCTCGACAACAAGAACACGTCGGCCAACTTCGGCATCACCGTCACGCCGGTAAGCCAGGTGACCTTCGGTTTCAATTACGGTCAGGACAAGTTCCACGCGCTGCAGCGCTCGCGCACGGCGAACCCGTTCTCGGGCGTGCCCGGGGCGTACGAGAGCTGGAACGACCCCAATCGCGACTGGACGATGGACAACGACGAGAAGGTCAAGAACGTCGATCTGTTCTTCGATCTGATCAAGGCGATTCCGAACACGGATCTCCGATTCGGGTACACCTATAGCGATTCCAACAACTCGTTCATTCACGGTGGTCCGCGCATCACGGCACTGGTCAACAATTCCATCCTCACGGTGGGCGATACCAAGCCGTGCGCGGCGGGGTTGACCTCGTGCTTCGAGGCCCTCCCGAACGTGACGAACAAGTGGCAGCGGCTCACGGCTGACGCGAAGTTCTTCGTCAGCAAGCGGGTGGATCTCGGCGTGTCGTATTGGTACGAGAAGCTCGACGTCAGCGATTTCGCCACGGTGAACCTGCCCGGGACGCAGACGCCCCGGATCGACTACCTCGGCGGCTTGACTACCGGCTACGGTAATCGCCCCTACAAGGGCAGCACGTTCTTCGGCCGCCTCATCGTCAAGATGTAGGTCGGCGGACGGTTCGAGATTCAGGGGACCCGGTAGCCTACGGTGGCGCCGGGTCCGTTTTCTGTACGGGGGTGCCGCGGGCTGAGGTAATATTGAGACACGGTCTCATTATTGAAACCAGGAGCCTCCCGATGTCGTGTTCCCAGGCCGTCGTCGCGGCCGCCACCCGCCACCCGCTACTGCGCGTTCGCTCCCATCCCCTTCGGATTGCGCTTGTTGGGAACCCCAACGTGGGCAAAAGCGTCCTGTTTGGGCGCCTGACCGGCCAATACGCCATCGTGTCCAACTACCCGGGCACCACCGTCGCCGTCACCAAGGGACGCGCCCTGGTCAACGGCGAGGTCTGCGACCTGATCGATACGCCAGGCGTCAACGCGCTCGAAGGCGAGGTGAGCGAAGACGAACTGGTCACCCGGCGGATCGTCGAGGGCGACGGGGTGGATGTGATCGTTCAGGTCGTCGATGCGCGGAACCTGCGGAGGGGCCTGATGCTCACCTCCCAGATCGTGGCCTACGGAAAGCCGCTCGTCCTGGTGCTCAACATGGTCGACGAGGCCCGCAGGCACGGCCTCGATATCGACGCCACCGCGCTGGGCCGCAGCCTCGGCGTGCAGGTGGTCGAGACGGTTGCGACCGAAGGGCGGGGCGTGGACCACCTGCGGGAAGTAATGCGCGACGCGGTTGTGCCGTCGGTGGAGCTCGGGGAAAGCCGGGACCACGCCGCCTGGGCCCACACCTTGACGGGGCAGCTTCGCCGGTCTCGCCCGTCGACGATTGGACGCGTGCATGAGCAGGTCAGCCGATGGGTCCGCGAGCCGCTCACCGGCCTGCCGATTCTTGCGGTCGTGCTCTACCTGATGTATCTGGCGGTCGGGGTGTTCGGCGCACAGTTTCTGGTCGGCGTGCTCGAGAAAGACGTGTTCCAGGGCGTGATCAACCCCGCGGCCATCAGCCTGTTTACCCGGTGGGTGCCGTGGTCGCTGGTCCGCGATCTCTTCGTCGGCGAATACGGTCTCATCACGATGGGGCTCACCTACGCGGTGGCCATCGTCCTGCCGGTGGTGGCGACGTTCTTCTTCGTGTTCGGGTTTCTCGAGGATTCGGGCTACATCCCGCGTTTGGCCATCTTCAGCGACCGCATCTTTCGCGCCATGGGGCTCAACGGCAAGGCCGTGCTGCCCATGGTGCTGGGGCTTGGCTGCGACACGATGGCCACGATGACGACCCGCATCCTGGCGACGAAGAAGGAGCGGATGATCGCCGTGCTGCTGCTCGCGCTGGGCATTCCGTGTTCGGCCCAGTTGGCGACGATCCTCGGCATTCTTGGCGGGATTTCGTTCTCGGCTGTCGCCACCCTGTTCGGCGTCGTCTTGACCCAGATGTTCGTCGTGGGCTTTCTCGCAGCCCGCGTGCTGCCGGGAGAGCGCTCGGAATTCATCCTCGAATTGCCGCCGATTCGCTGGCCACACATGCGCAATGTGGCGTATAAGACCGCGTTGCGGGTCCGCTGGTACCTCGGCGAGGCCGTGCCGCTGTTCCTGATTGGCACGGCGTTGCTCTTCGCGCTCAGTCGGGCAGGCTGGCTTGCCGTCATGACCCGGGCGGCAGAGCCAATGGTTGTGGGACTTCTGGGCCTGCCCGCCAAGACGGCGCAAGTGCTGATTATGGGTTTCCTTCGTCGGGATTACGGGGCGGCCGGATTGTTCGAAATGTCTCGCAGCGGCCAACTGTCAGGCGTACAGGCGGTCGTGGCCTTGACCGTGATGACGCTCTTCGTGCCGTGCGTGGCGAATTTCCTGATGATGATCAAGGAGCAGGGTTCGCGGGCGGCCTTCTCGATGCTGGCGGTGGTGACCGTGATCGCCATCGGGACAGGCGCCGTGCTCAACTCGGCTCTGAAGGCGTGCCATGTTGCGTTCTGATGCCACACGTCGGCTCTCCTCGTTGGCGGCCGGGGATCGGGGTTCGGTGGTCCGCGTGCTGCGTGATAATCCCGCGAGGGCCGATCGACTCGGGGCTCTCGGGGTGACGCCCGGAGCGCCTGTTCGGGTGCTGCAGACGTTTCCCGGCGTCGTGTTCATGTGCGACCAGACCGAACTGGCTATCGAACCCACCGTGGCCGGATCGATTCTGGTCGAACTCTCCCAATAAAGCGGCGCCGTTCGCGTGGGCTCTCCCCGGGCCGAGACGCCACGGCAGAAGCCGAAGGCGTCGGGCACGGCAATTGCGTGAGATCCTGCAAAGTTCAGGAGTGTGCCGGGTTTCCGCGGGCTGTGTCGCGACCCGACGGTCGTCTCACCGCGTAACTGGCTGTGTGTACACCGGAGATCGTTCGGCGCCCCACCAGGGGAATTCGGAGTCGCTGACCGATGCCGGAGTCTCGTCAGAGGATAACCGATGCCGACGTCATTTGCCGACGTGTTGGTCGCCGAGCACTCCGGATTCAAGACGATGCTTTCGGTCCTCGAGGCCATTGCGCGACGGATGAGCCTTCGCGCCGAAGTGCCGCCCGCGATGGTGGTCGACGTCATCGATTTCTTCGGGACGTTCACCGACCGGCACCACGCCCGGGAGGAACGAGCCTTGTTTCCGGTATTGGCCCGGCATGGGGTCGGCCGGGATCAGACGGTGGTGCAGGCGCTGCTCGCGCAGCACGACGCGGGCCGTGTGTACTGCGGAAAATTGCGTGAGGATCGTCTTCGGCTGCAAGCCGGCGACGAGGCGGCGGTCGAAGATTTTGCGTCGCACGCCTTCGCCTACTGCGAATTGATCCGCGAGCACATCCGTATCGAAGACGACTATTTCTACAAACTGGCAGACCAGCTGCTCTCCGAGGCGGAGCACCAGGACGTCATCAGCGAATTCAGTTCTTCACGGCCGGGCGCGGAGACCGACCGATTTCTCCGCATGCTGAACCAGTATCCCGCGGTCGTCGCTGGCTGGAAATAGGGGAGCGCCTACCTCGGATCGGCGGGGGAGTCGTCCGGCTCCTGACGTCGAGACTCGACGTCGCAACGGCCGCTCATTCACGTCTGCACGCCGAACCTGGGCAAGATCCATCGCTGCAGCACAATCCAGGCCACCAGGAATCCGATCGGGCCGAAGTACTCCATGTGCCTAGGCCGTCTCTTTCTGGTCGGCGGCCTCGATCGTCGTCAAGGCTCGGCGGAGGCGTTGGTCGGCCTCGCGGGCGACGTCTGCGATCTCGGGGTTGTCGCCGACGATGCCGAACGCGGCGATGGGCGCGAGCGCGGCAATCACGCTCCGATCAGGCGAGTCGCTTTCGTAGACGATCACGTTACACGGCAGGAGCAGGCCGACTTCCAGCTCGGACTCGATGGCCCGATGCGCCAGCGGAGGGTTGCACGCGCCGAGAATCGTGTACTTGCGGAAATCCTGGTCGAGTTTCTGCTTGAGCGTCTGCGTGACGTCGATGGTCGTCAACACGCCAAATCCTTCGTCTTTGAGAGCCTCGACGGTTCGCTCCAGCGCGACTTCGTAAGGGAGCGCCACCTCGATGCCCATGCCGTAACGAGTGTCTCTCATGGATGACTCCCTTGGGAACCGGTGTCAAAGCGCGTTCGGCCGACTCGATCACGGGCCGCGTACGCAGGCCGTGACGCCGTCTCCATGTTACTCTCGAACATCCAACGCCTTCAGGATGCTCATCATCGGACACCAGTTGGTCAGGCCCGACTGCGCGAGATTCAGGCCGACAAACCCGGTGAACCAGAAGAAGCCCGGATGGACGTAGATGCCCAGCACGAGGCTGGCCATCACAAACAATCCTCCGAACAGTCTCAAGTAGCGATCGACAGTCATCAGCAGTCTCCTTGTGAAGTGCGGCGTTACACGGCGCGTTGTGCCATCCGCCTGGCGGTGACGTAATAGAGCACCGGGACGGTCGCGCGCGAGAGCAGCAGCGAGGCGACCTCGCCGGCCATCAGCGAAATGGCCAATCCCTGGAAGATCGGATCGAAGAGGATCACGGCCGACCCGACGACGACGGCTGCGGCGGTGAGCGCCATGGGCCGGAAGCGCACGGCTCCGGCGTCGACCACGGCCTCCTCAAGTGGCATGCCATCCCGCACGCGCAACTCGATGAAATCGACCAGGATGATGGAATTGCGAACCACGATGCCGGCGCCGGCGATAAAGCCGATCATCGAGGTGGCGGTAAAGAACGCGCCCATCATGGCGTGGGCTGGCAGGATGCCCACCAGCGAGAACGGGATGGCCGCCATGATCGTGATCGGCGTGAGGAACGACTGGAACCATCCCACCACGAGGATGTAAATGAGGATGAGCACGGCGGCGAACGCGAGGCCGAGATCGCGGAACACTTCGTAGGTGATATGCCACTCGCCATCCCACTTGATGGCATAGCGCGACGTGTCGAAGGGCTGGCGCGAGTTGAACACTTCGAGGCGGTACCCTTCCGGGAGCTGGATGAGGTCGATCGCGCGGTTCATCGCCAGAATGGCGTACACCGGACTCTCGAACGACCCGGCCAAATCGCCAACCACGTACGTGACCGGCTGAAGATTCTTGTGGTAAAGGCTCGGGGGCTCCACCGAGGACACCGTGCGGGTGATCTCGCCGAGCGCGACCGGCGTCCTGCCGTTGAGGCGAAGGCTGCGAAGCGCGTCGAGCGACCGGCGTTCGGACCGAGGCAGCCTGACGACGATCGGCACGTCGGTCCGGGCTTGTTCGTCGTGCAGCAGCCCGGCGACCTGTCCGGCGCCGGCCATGCTGGCGACCGCGGCGACCGCCGAGGCGGGAACGCCGGCGGCGGCGGCCTTCTGGTTGTCGACTTCGAGGCGCAACCTGGTCTGGGGCGACTCGACGTACCAGTCGACGTCGACCACGCCTGGTGCCTGCGAGAATATTCCACGAATCTGTCGCGCCAGCTCAATTCGGCGGGCCGGATCCGGACCGTACACTTCGGCCACCAGTGTCTGCAGCACGGGCGGTCCTGGCGGCACTTCGGCCACCTGAATGCGGGCGCCGGCTTGTGCGGCAATCGGCAGCAGGACGTCGCGAACGCGCTTGGCGATCGCGTGGCTCTGCGCGGCCCGATCGTCTTTGGCCGCGAGATTTACCTGCAGGTCGGCCTGATGCGATCCGGTCCTGAGATAGTAGTGACGGACCAGGCCATTGAAGTTGTAGGGCGATGCGGCGCCGACGTACGACTGGACGCTGGTCACTTCGGGTTCGGCTGCGGCGGCACGGGCCAGCGCGGTGCTCACGCGGGCGGTGTCCTCGAGCGGTGTGCCCTCTGGCATGGTGACCATCACCTGGAACTCGCTCTTGTTGTCGAACGGCAACATCTTGACGGTCACCAGTTTGGCCGGGACCAGCGCGACGGCTCCAAGCAGGAGCACGGCGACGCCCGCGAGAAACGCCGCCCGGACTTTCCCGTCGGTGATCACGCGTGACATCGCGCGCCGGTAGAGAACTGTCAGGCGATCTTCGGCGGTGTCGCCGTGGCCTGTCGGGTTCCTGAGCAGGCGCGTGGCTGCCCAGGGCGTCGCGACAAAGGCGACGATGAGGGAAAAGACCATCGCGGCGGTCGCGCCAACAGGAATGGGCCGCATGTACGGTCCCATCAGGCCGCCGACGAATGCCATGGGCAGGATGGCCGCAATCACGGTCAGGGTGGCCAGGATCGTCGGGTTGCCGACTTCGTCGACGGCCCTGATGGCGATGGCGGCGAGCCCCCCTGGTTCGTTGTCCGAGAGTCGGGCGTGGCGCACGATGTTTTCGACGACGACGATCGCGTCGTCAACCAGGATGCCGATCGAGAAGATCAGGGCGAACAGCGTGATACGGTTCAGCGTGTAGCCGAAAAAGTAGAACACCGAGAGGGTGAGGGCCAGCGTGACCGGGATGGCGACCAGCACGACGGCCGCTTCTCGCAGCCCGAGCGTGAGCCAGATCAGCAGCCCGACCGAGGCCACCGCAATCAGCATGTGCCACAACAGTTCGTTTGACTTGTTGGCCGCCGTCTCTCCGTAGTTGCGGGTGATGGTCACCTGCAGATCGGCCGGGACGGTGACGCCCCGCAGTGTCTCGAGTTTCCGATCGATGCGCTGGGTCAACTCGATGGCGTTGACCCCTTTCCGCTTCGCGATCGAGACGGTGACCGCGGGATAGGCCAGGCCGTCGCGCGTATGGTGCATCAAAGAACTGGTGGGCTCGCCGTCCTCGTCGCGCACGGAGGCGACGTCGCCTACGCGCACCGATCGGCCGTTCCGGCTGTCCACGACGACGCCGGAGACGTCTGCGCCGGTGCGAAGCCAGGCGCCGGCGTCCACCAGGCTGGCGCGATTGTCTCGCACGATCTCTCCGGCCGCCCGACGGATATTATGCTCTGCGATGGCGCTCGACACGCCGATCGGATCGAGCCCGTAGGCACGAAGGCGCGCCGGGTCGAGATCGACAGACACCTGCCTCCGGCGCCCTCCGATGATCGTCACTTCCGACACGTCGGTGAGCTCTTTGATCGCGTCGTGGAGTTGCTCGGCCACCCGCCGCAGGTCGGTGTCGTGGTACGTCGGGCCCCAGAGGGTCAGCGCCATCACCGGCACGTCGTCAATCGATCGCGGCTTGACGATCGGTGCCATCACGCCCGCCGGCATCAGATCGACGTTGGCGTGCATCTTCTGATTGAGCCGGACGATGGCCTCTTCCTGGTTCTGTCCCACCAGGAACCGCACGATGGCGAGCGACATCCCCTGACTCGACGTCGTGTAGACGTACTCGACGCCGGGGATTTCCCAGAGCAGTTTCTCCATCGGACGGGTGACGCGTTGTTCGACTTCGGTCGGCGTCGCCCCTGGCATCGCCACCATCACGTCGATCATCGGGACGATGATCTGGGGTTCCTCTTCGCGGGGCAACCCGAGCACGGCCAGCATGCCGAGCGCGAGCGACGCCACGAGCAGCAGCGGCGTGAGCTTGGAGTCCATAAACGCCGCGGCCACGCGTCCGGCAATGCCGTAGGGACGTTCCATCACCGTACCCCTGCCGCGACTGGCGAGCCATCGGCCAACGCGGGGGGCGGCGCGAGGGCGATGCGCTCTCCGGCCGCCACACCCGATCGGATTTCGACCGAGCCGTTATCGGGATCGCCCGCGTTGACGAGCCGGAGGCGCGCACGGTTGTCGCGGTCAACGACGTAGACGAATGTCAGCTGTCCCCGGTGAACGACCGCCGACGCCTGGACGGTCAGCACGCGATGGGACCGGCCGCGGAACCGGGCGTGGCCGTACATGCCGGAGCGGAGCAGGGCGCCGGCAGGCAAGTCGATCTTGATGAGGACATCGTGGCTGTCTGGCGACACTGTCTGCGCTACCTCCGAGACGCGGCCTTCGAGCGTGAGGCCCTGATGCGCATCCGGTGCGCCCGCCGGCCGGGCGGACGCGATTGAGACCGTCGCCGCATCTCCCAGGTTGACCAGGGCGGCCTGGGACGAGTCGAGCCGGACTTCCAGTCGGAAGGCCTGCGTGTGTTCAACGGTCATCAGGGTCTGGCCGGGCGAAACCATGTTTCCCGGTTCAACCGATTTCTCGGTGACCGTGCCATCGAAGGGCGCGACCAGTGTGGCGTAGGAGGCGGCTGCCGATGCGGCGTCGAGCGCCGCTTTGGCGGCGTCGATGTCGGCAGACGCGGCCAGCACTCTGGCGTCGGCGGCGGCAGCCCTCGCCTCGGCCGAACGCAGGGCGGCGACCGCTTCGTCGAGCTCGCCCTGGGTCGCTGAATTTCTCGCCCGCAGGTCGCTCAGCCGCTGGTGCGTGAGTTTCGCGAGTGCGAGCATCGCGACGGCGCTCTGGCGTTCGGCGCCGGCCATGGGCGCGGCCTGGCGCGAGGCGGTCTCGGCAGAGGCGGCCCGCGACCGGTTGGCCTCGAGATCCCGCCCGTCGAGCACGACGAGGGCCTGGCCAGCCCGGACACGATCTCCCGGTGTGACGCGAACCGATCGGACCTCGGCCATGATTCGGCTGCTGATGGCCGCGGTCCTGGTGGCGCGCACCACACCGCCGACGTCGATCGGTTCGGCGACGTCCTTGAGGGCGGCTTCGATGGTGGTCAGCGCCACGGCCGGTCCGGGGTTGGCGGGCGGGCTGGCCTCCTTTGAACATCCGTATGCAAACACGGTGGCCGCGCACGCAACGGTGACGGCAAGCATCTGTCTCATCATAAAGTTCACTGGCCTTGTGCGCGTTCGATCAACGCGCGACTGATGAAGAGGTCGACCAGGGCGGTCGTGTACGCAACATTGGAATCAAGAACCGCGGTGGCGGCTCGCAGCACGTCGTTGACGGGAGCCAGACCGGCGTCGTACCGGTCGCGGATAATGCGCTGGCTTTCCTGCGCCTGGGCCCGCGTCCCCTGCGCCACCTCCCAGCGGGCTCGGGCCGTCTCGAAGCGGGTCTGAGCCGACCGGAGTTCGACGCGCGCGTGCGACTCGACCTGTTCGCGTTCCGCGTTGGCGCGGTCCAGTGCGGCGCGAGCCGCGCGTGCCCGTGCGGCGTCGGCCATCCCCGCAAACAGGTTCCAGCGAACCACGGCGCCCACCGTCCACGACGACGCCTGACTGCCGAACGACTGGCCGTTGAATTCGTACACGCCTTGCACGGCGGCCTGAGGCAGCATGGCGGCGCGCGAGGCGGCGATTTGTACCGTAGCCAGTTGCGAAGCGAGCGTCGCGCGGGCGACGTCGGTCCGCCGGGTCAGACTCGCGGTGTCGGTCTCCGGATGCACGCCACGGTCGTCCGCGACAGGCGGCCGGGGCTCTTCCAATTGAAATGTCGTGTCGATGGGGTCGCCCATCACGTCGTTGAGTTCAGCGCGTGCTACGGACTCCTGGCCGGCGGCCTCGATGGCGCCTTGTCTCATGTGGGACAGATGCACCCGCAGCCCGAGGACGTCGCCTTCGGTGGCCAGGCCCGCGTCGCGCCGGTGCTCGACGCGTGCGACATCTTCGGCGGCCGCCGCCACGGCGGCCGCGGCGGCCCGGCCTCTGGCCTGCGCCATCAGGACGCGTCCGTAGGCGTGGGTCGCGGCGACTTTCAACGCTTGCGCGACGTCTCGGGTTCCCCATCCCGCCATCTCGGCCCCGAGTCGGGCGGCACGGATCCCGGATGTCATCCGGCCCAGATCGAAGACTGCCTGTTCGACGCCGACCGCGGTCCGCACATTGGTGATCGCGTCGGGATGGTTCAGCGCGTCAATGGCAAAGTTCTCGGCCGCGAAGTGACGCTGGCCGAGCAACGAACCAAAGACGAAGACTGGCTGGTTGCCGCGCTGGATCGACTCGGAGAGATCGATCTTCGGAAACCAGACCGCCCGCGCCTCGTCGACGCGGGATCCCGCCTCGGCTTCCGAGGCTTTGGCCGCCTTGACGCCTGGATTGTTGTTCGCCGCCCGCCTGACAGCCTCGTCGAGTGTCAGCGGGCTCTGAGCGGCCGCCCACAGCGGGCACGCCAGGACGGCCAGAAGGACTGCAGAAAGTGGGTGGTTCATGCTGGGCATATTCATGCGTGTATCCCAGAGATTCACGAGGGTGGCCGAAGGTTACAGATTCATTGCGCCAAGCCCGTCTGAACCCGGGCGCGGCCAAGAGCGGCGCGCGATTTCGCAGTACAATCGCTGGCGTTGTGACCAAACCACGAATCGAGAATCCTTCCTCTCACGCCCCTGCACACGGACGGGAGACCGACTTCGGCGCGTTACTGGTGGCGGCGCAGGGGGGGCAGCAGGCGGCGATGGAGCGCCTGCTGATGCGCGCCCAGGAAGTGGCGTATCGGTTCAGCCTGCTGGTGTGCGGGCATGCCGATGATGCCGACGACGCGATGCAGGAGGCGTTGCTCAAGACCTACCGGTTCGCGAGTCAAATCAAAGAACCGGCGGCGTTTCGCACGTGGCTCTATCGGACCGTCAAGAATGCGTGCCTGATCAGCCGGCGCAAGCGCGTGCACGAGCCGGCGCACATGGTGTCGCTCGATGAGTTGATGGTGGCTCAGGATGGTTCGGTGCACTCGCTGGACGTGCCGGACCGGGGGCCGCGGCCAGACGAGATTGTCACCAACACGAGGCTCAGGAAGGCGTTGCGGCAGGCGTTGCAGAAGCTGCCGCCGGAGTTTCGGGTGATCGTGTTTCTACGCGAGATCGAAGGCTTGTCGACGCGGGAGGTTGCCGAGGTGGTGGGGATCTCCGAGGCCAACGTCAAGACCAGGCTTCACCGCGCGCGGTTGTTTTTGCGTCTGCAGTTGGAGGCGCCATGATGGCAGTCCCCTCGAAGACCTGTCGCGCATTGCTCGAACGCCTGTCGCGGTACGTGGACGACGACGTGTCGGCGGCCGAACGGCGGTCGCTCGTGGCGCACCTGCGCCGGTGTCCGTGCTGCAGCGGTATAGCCGAAAGCCTCAAGCACACCGCGTCGGTGTGCCGCGATGCGAGCAGCACGAGGTTGCCGGCGGCAGTCCGGCGCCGGGCGAAAACGAGAATCACGGCGTTGCTGTCGACCGAATCTGCAAAAAGGCCGAAGGCAACGTCCGGCAAGCGTACCGGCCGGTAGGCGATCACCGCCGGCGACAGAAAACAGGGCGAAGCGGTTCCGGCACGCTCCGGCTGCCGTATGATGTGGCGACGCGTCCGCTCCCGGGTTGACGGCCGCAGAGGAGTCTTGATGAAGACGGCCGCCTGCCTCTTGTTGCTGCTCTGCGTGTCGAGTGCGATGGTTGCGCAGCCTCAGCTTCCCCGAGTCCCTCTCCCGAAACGTCTGCCCTCGCCGGAGATCGCGCTGTGGTCTCACGGGGAGCCGCCGCTGTCGACCTCCCTGCAGGACGCGCGCATTGAGGTGCCCTGGCTCGACCGGGTGCAGACGCGGCCGGGAAACATGGCCTCAATCAGGAACAGCCGCGGGACATTTACTCTCAAGCCTGGGCATTGGACCATCGATGTCCAGTCGTTTTGCCTGCATGCCGGCACACGCGGCCCTCGCGCGGCCGATGGTCAGGGGTACTTGTCGGCGCCGATGCGTGGCCCTCAGGCCCAGATCGTCAGCCAACTGATCGAGCGCTCCGCGCTGATGCCCGAGATCAGCCAGCGGGACCTGCAGACGCTGATGTGGGCTGTGCTCTCCAAGGCGCGCATCCGCGAGATGTCGAGCGCGCACCAGGCGCTGGCCACCAGGCTGTTGACCGAGGCGCAGTTGACGTCGCTCGACACCTCGTCGGTCGGTGTGATTCCGGTGTCACTTCGGCGTCGGGTCTTCGCCGCGCTGCCTCCGGCGCTACGGCAGATCGCCGAGGCCGAGAATCGTGTCCGCGACGTGGTGCTGCGCGCCAACCCTGCGTATGCCGAACTCGAACGCGCGGCGGTGCTCACCGGGCCGCTGGCTGTCTCGGCGCGGACGGTCCCGCGCGGCCGATGGTCCATCCACCCCGGGGGCTATCTGATCCGCTACGCGCCATCCAGCTACAGGCGGACCACGATTGACATCGGGGTCCCCGCACGCGTCACGATTAGCCGCGACCGCATCGGGCGCGTGGTGTCGGTGGATTGGGGAGACGGACGGCGCACCGAGACCGAGTACGACGACAGCGTTCCGGCGTTCTCGCCCCCTGACGCTCCGCAGGTGGTGGCGTACGCCTTCAAGTCGGTTCGGCTGACGCGGCTCGATTCGGCGGGATCGCCCGAGCGCATCGTGATAGCCGACCGCGGATGGACATTCACCACGTCGCCGCAGGCGTTCGGGCCGGCCCCCCGTACCGCGCCCTCGTTCGGCTTCAGGTCTGCGTCGGCGCAACTGCCGTCGCGGATGGAGCAGTTCCGGCAGTGGAAGGAGCGCTACGACGTCTGGAATACCGAGTTTCGCAAGCGCGCAGAATGGTACCAGCAGCGATGGGACCGCTCCACCGGACCTCCACCCGACGTGGAGCAGAGCCTGCGGGACCTCGAAGACCTCGAGCACTATCGCGATGGCATCAAGGCGGCGCTTCGGGGAGACGTGGGCGCCCGGCTCGACTGGCTCATCGATCACGAGGAACGGATGAACGCCGCCCTCGAACGCGCCACGATTCTGCTGAGCGGGCTGCCCGACCGTCCCGACGCCGAGTACTTGCCGTCCACCGAGATGGCCATGCCGGCCCATGCCGGAGGACAGCGCCTCGGTTTGTCGTCCCGACCGTTCTGAGAGGATCCGGCTTCGGCGATGCCGGTATGTCGGGCCCGACGTGAGAGCGGGTCGCGCTCGGAGACGACGGCGGATGGCGCGGTGCGACCACGGCGGAACACGGGAAAACAATGGCCACGCTTCGGAAGCGAAGCGTGGCCCGATCGTGTCACCAAAGACTCGACGCCTCGGTTACCCCATCCGGTAGGCGGCCAGCACTTTCATGTAGTTGGCGCGCTCGAAGGCGGCCGGGTTCGGGCTGCGTTCGAGGCTCAGGCTTCCCACCGCCTGTTTGAGCGAGTGGTACTCGTGCTCTTCGAGCCACGCGCCCATGCCGCTGACCAGCGTCTTGATGTAGCCCGGCCCGCGCTGCAGCAGGCACGACACCACCTGCACCCCGCTCGCGCCGGCCATGACAGCCTTGAGCGCATCTTCGGAGGTGTGGACGCCCCCGGTGACGGCCAGTTTGGCTTTGGTGCGTCCGAACAACACCGCAAGCCACCGCAGCCGCAGCAGCAGGTCGTGCGAGTCGGACAGGTGCAGGCTGGGCACCACCTCGAGGCCCTTCATGTCGAAATCGGGCTGGTAGAAACGATTGAACAACACCAGCGCGTCGACGCCGAGCGCGTCGAGCTGCGCGGCCAGGTTCGACACCG
This sequence comes from Acidobacteriota bacterium, assembly GCA_037133015.1. Lineage (GTDB taxonomy): Bacteria > Acidobacteriota > Vicinamibacteria > Vicinamibacterales > JAKQTR01 > JBAXOX01. Next base: position 11,230 of record JBAXOX010000013.1, on the reverse strand, counting down.
ACGAATAGAACGGCGAGAGCTTGACGGCAATGGGAAGCGTGACGCAGGCCTTGATGGCCCGGACGATGTCGAGCAGTCGACGCTCCACCGCGGCGCCGGGTTCGGCCGGGTCTGCCGCCAGGTGGTACACGTTCAGTTCGAGCGCGTTGGCACCGGCCTGTTCGATCAGCTTGGCGTATTCGAGCCAGCCTTCGGCGGTCGTGCCGTTGAGCGAGGCGATTACCGGAATCTTGACGGCCTGCTTGATCAGGCGAATCTGGTCCAGGTACTGGTGCGGGCCCAGGCGGAATTGGTCGGCCTGCGGAAAGTACGAGAGGGCCTCCGCATAACTGTTGTTGATCAATTCCATGTGGTAGACCATCCCGTGCTGCTCCCGGGTGATCTGCTCCTCGAACAGCGAGTGCATCGTGATGGCCGCGGCTCCAGCGTCTTCGAGCTGTCGGACCAGGTCGAGTTGATCCACCAGCGGGGATGCGCCTGGCATAATCGGGTGCGGCAGCGAGAGGCCGAGATACGTCGTCGACAAATCCATGTGAGGTCTCCAACGCCCGGCCTCCCGATCGGGAAGCCGGGCCGATGATTGCGCGCGATTACTGTTTGACTACCGGGAATGCCAATTTCGCCAACTGCTCGTAGACGCTGAATCGCGTGGTCACTTCGTGCTGCGCGCGCGCCAGCAGCATCTGGTAGCGGGCCGGGTCCATCTGCTCGACGACGCGGAACCGCGATTCGTTGCCGGTGAACTTGACCAAATCGATCTTCGGGGCCGCCGACTCCATCACCAGCGGGCTCTCGCCGGCATCCGCCCGGCGCGGGTCGAACCGGTAGAGCGGCCAGTATCCCGAATCGACGGCGAGCTTCTGCTGTTCGAGCCCCAGCGCCATGTCGTAGCCGTGCGCGATGCAATGGCTGTAGGCGATGATGATGGAGGGACCCGGATAGGCCTCGGCCTCCTGGAAGGCCCGCACCGTCTGCGTGTCCTTCGCGCCGAAGGCCACGTGGGCGACGTACGTGTTGCCGTACGCCATGGCCATCATGCCGAGATCCTTCTTGCCGGTGGCCTTGCCGGCCATCGCGAACTTGGCGGACGCCCCGATGGGCGTGGCCTTGGACTGCTGGCCGCCCGTATTGGAATACACCTCGGTGTCGAGGACGAGGATGTTGACGTCCTTGCCCATCGCCAGGACGTGATCGAGCCCGCCGTAGCCGATGTCGTAGGCCCAGCCGTCGCCACCGACGATCCACACGCTTTTCCGCACCTGGTAGTCGGCGAGCATCTCGAGCCAGCGCGCTTCGCTTGAGGCGATGCCCGCCAGTTTCTGCTTCAAGAGCACCACGCGCGCGCGCTGATCGGCGATGCCGGCCTCAGAGTGTTGCTCCGCCTTGAGCAACTCGTCGACCAGCGTCTCGCCAATCTGCGACGCCATGCGCGCGAGCAATTCCCGGCCTTGCTCAACGTGCTTGTCGATGGCCAGCCGGTAGCCGAATCCGAATTCGGCGTTGTCTTCGAACAGCGAATTCGACCAGGCCGGTCCCCGGCCGTTCCGATCGACCGCGTACGGCGTGGTCGGCAGGTTGGCGCCGTAGATCGACGAGCAACCGGTGGCGTTGGCGATCAACGCGCGGTCGCCGAACAACTGAGTCAGCAGCTTCACGTACGGCGTTTCTCCGCAGCCGACGCAGGCGCCGGAATATTCGAACAGCGGCTGCAGGAACATGGTGCCCTTGATGTCGGGCTTCACCTTGCTGCGATCCACTTCGGGCAGGTCGAGGAAGAACGCATAGTTCTCCCGCTCGGCGTCGCGAAGCGGCCGCTGCTCGTGCATGTCGAGCGATTTGTGTTTCGGATTCGACTTGTCCTTGGCCGGGCAGACCACCGCGCACAGCGTGCAGCCGGTGCAGTCTTCGGGGGCAACCTGAATCGTGTACTTGAGGCCCTTGAATTCGTTGCCTTTGAAATCCATCGCCTTGTAGGTGGACGGGGCGCCCTTGAGGCAGTCCGACTCGTACACCTTGGCTCGGATGGCCGCGTGCGGGCAGACCAGGATGCACTTGTTGCACTGGATGCAGATGGAGGCGTCCCACACCGGAATGTCCTGGGCGATGTTGCGCTTTTCCCATTGCGCGGTGGCCGTGGGCCACGTGCCATCGACGGGGAATGCGCTCACCGGCAGCAGGTCGCCCTTGTTGGCGAGCATCACGGCGGTCACCCGCTTGACGAAGTCGGGCGCCTTGTCCGAGACAATCGGCGGCATCATGCGCGAGGTGGTGACGGCGGCCGGCACCTCGACGATGTGAAGATTGGCGAGCGTCTGGTCCACGGCCGCGAAGTTCTTCCGCACCACCTCCGGCCCGCGTTTGCCGTAGGTCTTCTCGATCGCCTTCTTGATCTGGCCAATGGCCTCGTCGCGGGGCAACACACCGGAAATCGCGAAGAAGCAGGTCTGCATCACCGTGTTGATGCGGGTGCCCATCCCGGTGTCACGCGCCACCTGGAAGGCATCGACCACGTAGAACGACAGCTTCTTCTCGATGATGACTTCCTGGACTTCTTTCGCCAGGTGTCCCCAGATGTCTTTCGGGCCGTACGGGCTGTTGAGCAGGAAGGTCCCGCCCTGCGCGGCGTAGCCGAGCACGTCGTACCGGTCCATGAACTCGTACTGGTGGCAGGCGACAAATCCCGCCTGCTTGACCAGGTACGACGATCGAATCTGTTTGGGCCCGAACCGCAGATGCGAAATCGTGATCGCGCCCGCCTTCTTCGAGTCGTAGACGAAGTAGCCCTGCGCGTAGTTGTCGGTTTCTTCGCCGATGATCTTGATGGAGTTCTTGTTCGCGCCGACCGTGCCATCCGCTCCGAGGCCGAAGAAGACGCACCGCCGCACCGAGTCGGGCTCGATGTCCAGATCCATGTCGTACGTCAGCGACAGGTGCGTCACATCGTCCATGATGCCGATGGTGAAGTGATTGCGCGGGGTCGGCTGCGACAGGTTGTCGTAGACCGCCTTCACCATCGTGGGGGTGAACTCTTTCGACGAGAGGCCGTAGCGGCCGCCGACCACCTTCGGCTCGGTCGCGAACGCGGTCAGCCCGGTCTCGCGGGCCTCGCGCAGTGCGGTCACGATGTCGAGGTAGAGCGGTTCGCCGATGGCGCCAGGCTCCTTGGTGCGGTCCAGGACCGAGATGGCCTTGACCGTCGCGGGCAGCGCCTTGACCAGGTGCGCAATGGAGAACGGCCGGTACAGGCGAACCTTGATCAGGCCCACCTTCTCGCCTCGTGCCGCCAGCCACTCCACCGCTTCGTGCGCCACTTCGGCGCCCGAGCCCATCATGATGACGACGCGCTCGGCCTCGGGGTGGCCGACGTAGTCGAACAACTGGTACTGCCGGCCGACGAGCGTCGCGAACGCGTTCATCGCGGCTTCGACGTGGCCCGTGCACGCCGAGTAGTAGAGATTGCACGCTTCGCGCGCCTGGAAAAACGCATCGGGATTCTGCGCCGTGCCGCGCAGGACCGGGTGGTCGGGCGTCAGGGCGCGCCGGCGATGGGCCGCCACCAGTTCGGCGGGGAGCAACGCGAGCAAATCCTCGTTGGTGAGCTCTTCCATCTTCGAGACTTCATGCGAGGTGCGGAAGCCGTCGAAGAAGTGCAGAAACGGCACGCGCGAGCGGAGCGTGGCCAACTGTCCGATGGCCGCGAAATCGTGGGCTTCCTGGACCGATCCGGACGACAGCATCGCGAACCCGGTCTGCCGGCAGGCCATCACGTCGGAGTGATCGCCAAAGATCGACAGCGCGTGCGAGGCGACCGTGCGCGCCGACACGTGCATGCAAAACGAGGTCAGCTCGCCTGCGATCTTGAACATGTTGGGAATCATCAGCAGCAGGCCCTGCGACGCGGTAAACGTCGTGGTGAGGGCGCCAGACTGCAACGCGCCGTGGACCGCGCCCGAGGCGCCGCCCTCCGACTGCAGTTCGCTGACCGATGGGACCGTGCCCCAGATGTTCTTGTGGCCCTTGGCGGACCATTCGTCGGACCATTCACCCATGTTCGACGATGGGGTAATCGGATAAATGGCGATGACTTCGTTGGTGCGATGGGCGACCGAGGCGACTGCCTCGTTGCCGTCGATAGTAATGTGCGACCGTGTCATATGTGTCATGTCTCCGGAATGAATACAAGCGAGTCCGTCGAGTGTCGACGGGGCACGAACCGGGGCGAGTCCGGCGAGCCCACCCGGGCGCACGCAACCTGCGTGCCTCCGGGAATCAGTGCCGTTTCAGCCACGTCCCGACGTGGTCGCCGCGGCGTAGACCCGTGCTGCCGAGTTCTCGTCGGCTGAAACCTCCACGGGCCGGCATCAGATGAGGACAGTCGTCGGGGGCTGCACGAAGGAGTGCGCTGCGAGGGTCATGCCGGGGATCAACGCTTGTGCCCGCGCTCGTGGCGAACCGCTCACTGATAACCGCCCCAGCGTACTACGGCATCCGTTCTTTGTGAAGTCCCGAGCGCCCGAATGATAATGGGAGGGTGCCGGAGGCGCAAGCACGTGCCACCGACGGGCGCGGGTAGGGATGGTGTCGAAGCCCGACGAGGCCCGGGGCGGGTCGCGAATGTGTCGAGGCCCCACGCCGCCGCGGGGCGGTCGGCAGCTCGATCGGGTGGATGGCTGGCAGGGACGCCATCGATGGCGCCTGCCTTGGTACGGACGGATCAATGGAGGCCGGGTTTTCACCCCCGGCGCATCGGGATGACCCAACGACGACGTTGTCGGGTGGTGGCGCGAGGCGCGCTGGCGGGGATGCTGCTCGCCGCGGCGCTGGCCGGGGCGTGCGGGAACCGGTCCGACCCGAATCGGCCCGCGGCAGCCGGGACGCCCGCGCCCGCTGCGGCGCCTGCGCCGGCGGCCACGGCCCGGGTCGTCGTCCTGGGCGACAGCTTGACCGCTGGTTTGGGCCTCTCCCCGGACGAGTCGTATCCGACCCTCTTGCAAGCGCGGCTCAGATCCAGCGGCCTGGCCGTCGAGATCGTCAATGCGGGCGTCTCCGGCGATACGTCGGCGGGCGGGTTGCGCCGGCTCGATTGGTCGCTCGAGGGGCCGGTGCAGGTGCTCGTCGTCGCGCTGGGCGGCAACGACGGGCTGCGAGGTCTTCCGCCAGAGGAACTGCGGCGCAATCTTGCGGCCATCATCGAGCGGGCGCAGTCGCGGCAGGTGACGGTGATCCTGGCCGGCATGGAAGCGCCCCCCAATCTGGGCCGGATCTATACGTCCGCGTTCCGAAAGGTCTATCGAGATCTGGCGGATCAGTTCCACGTCGCGCTGCTTCCGTTCCTGCTGGATGGCGTCGCGGGTGTCGGAAGCCTCAATCAGGCCGACGGCATCCATCCCAATCCTGATGGCGCGCGCAAAGTCGCCGACAATCTCTGGCCGCTGGTCGAGGCCGCGGTCCGACACGCACTGACACCATGATCACACTGCAGCAGGTCTCGAAGGTCGTGCCGAGCGGCGGTCAGCCGCTCACGATTCTTTACCCGCTCGACCTCACCGTGCCGAAGGCGCAGTTTCTGGCGATTACCGGGCCGTCGGGCAGCGGCAAGTCCACGTTGCTGGGGCTGATTGCCGGCCTCGACGCGCCTTCGTCGGGGCGGATCGTGATCGACGGCCGCGACATCACCGGTCTGGGCGAAGACGCGCTGGCGAGATTGCGCGGCGCGACCATCGGATTCGTCTTTCAGTTCTTTCACCTCATCGGGTCGCTGACCGCGCTCGAAAACGTGATGGTGCCGCTCGAGATCGCCGGACAGACCGACCCGAAGCGACGAGCGCTGCGCCTGCTCGACGAGGTGGGCCTGCAGGCTCGCAGCCACCACTATCCCTCGCAGTTGTCCGGAGGCGAGCAGCAGCGCGTCGCGCTGGCGCGTGCCCTTTCCAACGATCCGCCCATTCTCCTGGCCGACGAGCCGACCGGCAACCTGGACGCCGACAACGGGCGGCACGTCATGGAACTGCTGATGGAGGTTCGACGCGCGCGGGGCATGACGCTGGTGCTCGCCACCCACGATCCGATGCTCGCCGGCCGCGCCGACGCGGTGTTGCGGCTGCGCGGCGGCCGCGTTGATCCGGACGGCTCACCATCCCCGAACTCCGAACCCCGAAGTCACCATCCCCAATAATGTTCACCCTCCGCATGGCCTGGCGCGAGTTGCGCTCAGAGTGGAAGCGCCTGTTGTTCTTCTTTCTCTGCCTTGCCGTTGGTGTCGGTTCGATCGTGACGTTGCGTTCGGTGATCCAGGCGGTGCGCACCACGATGATGCGCGAGACGCGGATGATGATGGGGGCCGACCTGGTCGTCTCGTCCAATCGCGCCTGGGAACAGACGACGCACGATGTCATCGAACAGCGGCTGGCGAGCGCCGACGTGCGGGCGCGCACCGAGACGGTTGAGACGCTGACCATGGTCCGGCCAGCCGATGAGTCGAAGAGGGTGGCCCGGATGGTCGAGATCGTCGGGGTGGAGCCTGCCTATCCGCTCTACGGCCGGTTCGATCTCGACGGCGGGACGCCGTACTCGTTCGAATTGCTGCGGAGCGGGGGAGCGCTGGTGCGGGCCGACTTGCTCGCGCAGTTGGGCGTGGGTGTGGGAGACGCGATCCTGGTGGGCGAGGCGCGTCTGATCATTCGGGGCGTCGTCATTGCCGAGCCTGGCCGGCGGGCTGGCGCATTCAGTTTCGGCTCGCGCATGTTCGTGAGCCGGGAACAATTCGACAAGACGGGTCTGCTGGGGCCGGGCAGCCGGGCATCGTTTCGGCTGCTGGTGCGTGTGCCCGACGAACAGGCCGAGCCGATCGCACGCGACATCGGGCGACAGCTCAGGGGCCAGTTCGTGCGGGTGCGGTCGTTTCGGTCGGCCGAACAGAACACGGCCGAGGAGTTCGCCAGAGCCGAGGACTACCTGAGTCTGGTGGGCCTGGTCGTGGTGATTCTCGGAGGCGTGGGCGTCTGGAGCGTGGTCCGGGTGTTCATGCAGCAGAAGCGCACGGCGATGGCCGTGCTGAAGTGCGTCGGCGCGACGTCGTCACGGATCGTGGCGGTCTACCTCGTGCAGGTGATGACGCTGGCGGTGATCGGGAGCCTGTGCGGGATCGGCCTGGCGGCGACGGCGATGGTCTGGATCGGTCCGATGGTCGGCCGAATCGGCGGCATCGATGTGCCGTATACGCTGACCGCGGCGGCTGCGGCGCAGGGCGCTGGCGTGGGCGTGCTGGTGGCGGGATTGTTCGCGCTGGTACCGCTGCTCGACGTGCGGCACGTCAAGCCGTCATTGCTGCTCCGCGCGGCGGCGCCGGCGCACCCTCGTCGCATCGACTGGATGCAAATGGCCGCCGTTGGCACGGTGGCGGCGGGGCTGATCGCGGTGGCGAGCTGGCAGGCCGGATCGGTGCGGGTGGGCCTGATCGTGTCGGCGGGATTTGCGCTGGTCGTGGTGGTGCTGAACGTGGCCGGGGTGGCGCTGATTCGCGCCGTGCGGCCGCTGCAGGCGCACCGGTGGTTTCCGCTGCGGTATGCGTCGCGGAGGGTGTCGAGGCCGGGGAACCAGGTGCGGGCGATCCTGACCGCGGTCGGCCTGGGCGCGTTCCTGGTGGTAGGCGTCCGGATGGTGCAATCGAACCTGCTTGCCGAGTTCCGGCTCGAGCAGCGGCCCGATTCTCCCGACCTGTTCCTGGTCGATGTCCAGACCGATCAGGTGGCTGCGCTCAAGGGCCTGCTCGCCAATCCGGTGCTGGGCGTCATGGGTGCCCCGCAGGCGATACCAGTTCTGCGCGCCAGAATCGCCGCCGTCCGCGGGGCGTCGGGTGTGACCAGCGCACCCGAAGACATCAGGCGACGAGGTCTTGGCCGGGAATTCACTATCACCTATCGGGCGGGCCTCGAGCGCAACGAACGGGTGGTGGATGGCCAGTTCTGGCCCCCGACCACGAGCGCAATCCCCGAAGTATCGGTGGAGCAGGGCGTGCGCGATCATTCGGGCGTGGTGGTGGGCGATCTCATCCGGTTCGACGTGTTGGGCCGGGCCATCGAGGCGCGGGTCTCCAGCGTGCGGTCGGTCAACTGGGTGGATGCCAGAGCCGGCGGCTTCATGTTCGTATTCAGGCCCGGCGTGCTGGAATCCGCGCCTCAGACCTACATCGCGCCGGTGCGCGGGCCGGCCGAGGCGGGGGCTCGGGGACGATTGCAGCGGGCGGTGGTCGATGCTTTTCCCAATGTCGCGGTCGTGGACGTGAAAGACGTGCTCGAAACGGCCGCGCGCATCGTGTCGATCGTCACGCTGGCGATTACCGTGGTCGGATCCCTCGTCCTGCTCACCGGCATGCTGATCCTGGTGGGCGCAATCTCGATGACCAAATTCCAGCGGGTCTACGAGGCCGCCATTCTCAAGACGCTGGGCGCGACGTCTCGCTTCATCAGCCTGCTGCTGCTGACCGAGTACGGGCTGCTCGGCCTGTTGGCCGGGATCATCGGGGCGGGCGGCGGCCTCGGGCTGTCGTGGACCGTCAGCCGGTTTGTGTTGAAAGTGGCGTGGCATCCGCTTCCCTGGGTCGCCGTCGAGGGGGTCGTCGTCTCAACCGTGGCGGTCGCGGTGGTCGGGGTGCTGGCCAGCCTTGACGTACTGAGACGCAAGCCGCTGGCCACGCTGCGCGGGGAGTAATCGAGCTGGGGGGGCGCTCCCGCTAAGTCCTTCGACGCACAAATAGAGCAACGTATTTGTACCCTCAGGACTTAGTGCTGAGGGAGCAACTGCGGACGTTGTGGGCGCTCGCGATACGGAGCCGTAATTGCGACTCGAAGTACGAAGGTAAAAGGACGTGTTATGATTTTACGTTGACGAGTCGTCCGGGAACGCAGGAGTGAGAGCATGTCCGATACTTACCGAGAAACGCTGTTGAAGAAGCGGGCCGAGATTCTGGCGACGGGGGGCATCCGACCGCTGCAGGCAACCATCGAGACCAACTCGAGGCAGGGTGACCTGGCCGACCAGGCCAGCGGCAATAACGAAGTCCACATCCAGCTCAAACTCAAACAAACCGACGCAAAAATTCTTCAGGCGATCGACGAAGCCGTTGTCAGGCTCGAAAAGGGCACGTACGGCTTGTGCCGGGATTGCGGGGAGCCCGTTTCTTCGGCTCGGCTGAACGCGATTCCCTGGACCCGCGTGTGCATCACCTGCAAGGAAAAACAGAGCTCGTGAAACCGACCGACTTGCTCTCGCTGTTGCAGGACGTCTACCGCGACAAGCTCGCGCTGAGGCGGCGGCACGAACGAGCCGCGGAGTTGGTGTCGGGCTACGAGTTCAACAACACCTACCAGTACGTCATCCAGCGCGAGGACACCCACCTGTCGTGGCTGCGATCGGCGCTCGACGCATTGGGCGTGACGGCCGACGACGGCGGGGCGCCGCCGGACGTGCCGGTTCCCGCCAAGGGCGAGGGCGGGGCGGTGGCCTTGCTCGAAGCCGACGTGGTTGCGGTGCGCGAATTCATTGCCCGCTGGCGGACTCGCGTGCACCAGGTGAGCCAGGCGCGGCACCGGAAGATGCTGGAGCTGATGATGGGCGAGGCCGCCGAGCACCAGCGCTTCTTTGAGCTGGCCGCCGCCGGTCGCGTCGACCTGCTCGGCCGTCGGCCGGACTCGGTCGGCACGGGCGGTGGCGTGATGTCGACCCGCTGGGTCAGCTAATCCGGGTGTGGTTGTGGGGGAGCGCGTCGCGATTGCGCTCGGCAGCAATCTCGGAAACCGTCAGGCGCAGTTGCTGCGGGCGGTCGCCCACCTTCGGTCCGATCTGTCCGACATGGCGGTCTCCGATTTTCTCGAAACCGATCCGATTGACGTAGGAGCGCAGCCGCTGTTCCTGAACGGAGCCGTGGTTGGCGGCTGGCACGGGACGGCGCGGACGCTGCTGGATCGGTTGCTGGCGATCGAATCGGCGCTGGGACGTGCGCGGCCGTATCCAGGGGCGCCCCGCACCGTCGATCTCGACCTCATCCTGTTCGGCGGTCAGGTGATCGAGCAGGCGGAACTGTGGGTGCCACACCCACGATTCCGAGACCGTGGATTCGTGCTGGTGCCGCTGGCGCAGATCGCTGCCGACATGATCGATCCTGTATCGGGGTTGACTGCCGGGGAGTTGTGCCGTCGCTGGTGCGACGCTCAAGAGGTCGCCGCCCGTGCTGGCAGCGGTTCGGGGCAGTGACCGCGCGCGGGCACCAGGGTGGGCTCACGCGATCATCGGCTCCACGGCGCCCGCCCGGCGTTGGATGCTGGAGCGGGCGCACGCGAAGCTCGATGGCGATCTCGAGACGCTCGAAAGCCGAGCCCTCGAGGCGAACGGTTAGCCCTTCTTGAAGACCATGGTGCGCGCGTTGGCACCGCGAGCGGTGACGAGCTTGAGGGTCCCGTCCGCTTCGATCGTACGGGTTTCGGTGACATCCACCGTGTTCTCGCCCATCGTCTGCTGATACGTGGTGACCAGCTTGGCGCCGTCCCAGGTGGTCTTGCTCTTGACATCGCCGCCCCGGCCCGGGTTGCTGCTTTCGGTGCCGTCGAGCTTGTAGACGGTCTTCTGGGGCCCGTTGGGCGTTTCCCGCTCCAGCGTGAACTCGGTGGCCGTCTGCGTGATGGTGAATGCCTGCGGGCCAGCCGGGCCGCGCCCGCCGCCGCCTGCGCGACCGGCCGGCGCCGGGTCGCTCTTATCCATATCCTGGACCCATTTGCCGGAGAAGTCGGGCTTCTGGGCCTGAGCAAGTGTCGGAATTGCGAGGGCGACCGCCAGCAGAATCGCGAGGAACACGAACCTTCTTGACATGTAGACTCCTTGTTGTTGACCTGACGTTACTCGAACCGCAGCGCTTCGATCGGATCGAGCTTGGCGGCCTTGGTGGCCGGATAGAACCCGAAAAAGATCCCTGTCATCGCCGAAAATCCGAATGCCAGCAGAATGGAGTTGGGATCGACGGCGGTCGGCCAGGTCCATAATTGGGTGACCGCCTTTGCCAGGCCGACGCCAAACGCGATGCCGATTCCGCCGCCGAAGACACTGAGCACCACCGCCTCGACCAGAAACTGCAGGAGCACATCGCGGCCCTTGGCTCCGATGGCCATACGCAGGCCGATCTCCCGGGTGCGCTCGGTGACCGACACCAGCATGATGTTCATGATGCCGATGCCGCCCA
>JBAXOX010000012.1:0-78279 GCA_037133015.1 Acidobacteriota bacterium | reverse complement strand
CTGGTGCGGAAGAAAGGATTTGAACCTTCACTCCCTTGCGGGAACAAGCTCCTGAGGCTTGCGCGTCTGCCAGTTCCGCCACTTCCGCACTTGAAGAGCTCGGCAGGAACGAAAAGTATATCAGCCCCGGCCATCGTCGGGCAACTCGCCCTACATCGGCTTCCGGGCGATCTTCGCGGGCACACCATCCACATTCGAAAACGGCCGCAGCCGAAACCGATAGCTGTACGCCTTGGCCGGTAGTTGATACGGCGGATGGGGCAGCGCGCCCCAGCTGTTGTCGCCGCCCAAGCCCATCTGCTTGAAATCGAGGTTCACGTAGGTCTCGGCCCGCTTCGTCATCTCGTACGTATGCTTCGCGTACCACATATCCTCATGGGAATAGTGCCGCGCCGCCGCGCTCAAGAGCGGCATGCCGACGGCCAGCAACCCGGTGCCCTGGGCATTGGCCACCGCAATCCACCGCACCTCGGTCTTGTTCCCGTTCTCCTGCGGCTTCGAATAATCGGTCCACTGCTGGTCGACGGTGCCGCGATGCAGACCCACGCGCGCTTCGTTGCGATCGGCGTACGTCTCCTCGGGCCCGGGCCCGACCCACGTCACCTGCTCGAAGCCGGCCGGCATCAGCAACTGCATCCCCATCCGCGGCATCATCGGCAGATCCTCGCGGCCGGGTGTCAATGACGCGTCGACAATGATGTCGCCCGACGCATGGATGGTGTACGAGATCGCGTAGCGTGAGGCGATCACCGGGATCGTGGCCTTCACATCCACGCGCACCGCGTCGGGAGACACCGCGGTGGCCGTCATCGACTCGAGCGCCCAGGCCGCCGGCGCGACAGCCCCGCCAGGCGCGGACGCGTTCGTCTCGACCGGCGTGCTGCCCGGAAACACCTGCCGGGTCGGCGCCGGAGTCAGCGGCCACGCCCCGCTCGCCTGCCGCCAGATGTCCAGCTTGGTCGGGAGCTGTGCGCCGCGATCGTTGTCGGTCCACGCCCGCCAGAAATCAGGACGCAGCCCGTACTTGATCAACTCGACGCCGCCATAGACCAGCGACGACATCACCCCCGTCTTTCTGTCGAACGAGATCTTCGCGAGGCGTCCCTCCACCACCAGCGCCTCGGCGCTATCGGTGACCTTCATCAACGAGGCCGCAGCGGCCGCCGCCGCCGCCGTTTCGGGTTTCGCCGGTTTGGCCGAAGCTGTCGAAGTCCCTTTCGCCGGAGCGACCGGAGCGACCGGCGCCACCGGCTTTCCGATCGGCAGCTTGAACTGCTCGTACGCCATCTCGTCGCCCGGTCTGCCGCCCCAGAGCGTCGGCTGTTTGAGCCGGAACGAGACGTCGAGAAAATACTCGACCCCGGCCTGCAGGGTGATGACGGGGAGCGGCAGCGTCACGGTTCGCGTTTCGCGTGCGGCGAGTGTGAGCGGCGCCATCAGCCCGCTGGCCACCATCAGGCCGTCGCCGCGCACTTCCCATCGCCCCGTCAGCACATCGTCGAGACTGGTGAAGTCGTGCCAGTTCGTGATTTCGATCACGCCCTTCTCCAGGTCGATCGGGCGCATCTGTACGTACTGATAGTTCTTCTTGACGATGAGCAGTCCCGGGTGCGGCACACGGTCGGCGTTGACCAGGCCGTTCATGTTGAAATTGAAATCGGACGGCACGTCGGGCGGCCCGAAATCGCCGCCGAACGCGAGGTAGGTGTCGCGTTTGTCGACCTGGCGATAACCGCGCACGTATTCGGGGCCCGCCAGCAGCTTGCGTTCGGGATGCTCCTGTCGCGTCCCGGCGGATGGAATCCTGGTGCGCATGCCCTGATCGACCCAGTCCCAGATGAAGCCGCCCTGCAACTGGCGGTGGCTGTAGAACAGATCCCAATACTCGCGGAAGTTGCCCGTGCTGTTCCCCATGGCGTGCGCGTATTCGCAGAGCACCATCGGGCGCGACTGCGCGGTGGCCGCGTATCTCGCGACGCCACCCGGCGGCGTGTACATCGGCACGACCAGGTCGGTGTGCGGTTTCTCGCCGGCCCGCTCGTACTGCACGGGCCGCGTCGGATCGCGCTGATGAATCCACGCGCTGGTGGCCTCGAAGTTGACACCGTCGCCGGCTTCGTTGCCGAGCGACCAGATCAGAATCGACGGGTGATTCTTGTCGCGCTCAACCATGCGCATCGTGCGATCCAGATGCGCCGCCTTCCAGACCGGATTGTTGCCGAGCGTCTTGTCGGGCGCGTAGCCCATGCCGTGCGACTCGATGTTGGCCTCGTCGATGAGGTAGATCCCGTATGTGTCGCACAGGTCGTACCAGGCCGGCGTATTTGGATAATGCGACGTCCGTACCGCGTTGATGTTGTGCTTCTTCATCAACCGGATGTCGCGCAACATCTGCTCGACGGTGACGTACTGGCCGGTATCCGGATCGTGCTCGTGCCGATTGACGCCCTTGAAGAGGATGGCGCGGCCGTTGAGCAGGAACTGGCCGTCCTTCATCTCCACCCTGCGGAAGCCCACCTTCTGCGGAATCACCTCGATCGGCCTCGCCCCTTGGTCGAGCAGCGTCACGAGCAGCGTGTAGAGGCTGGGCGATTCGGCGGACCACGCCTTCGGGGTCGGGACCATCAGCGTCGTCGTGGCGCGCGACGAAGACCCCGCGTCGACGCCAAACACCGCGACGGTGTCTTCGGCGATCTTCGTGTTGTGCGTGCCGAGCAGCGTGGCGCGCACGGCGGCGGTTCTTGGCCCGCCGCCCGCATTCGCGACGTCAACGGCGATGCGCACGCGCCCGTCGCGCAGATCGTCGGTGAGGCCCGCCTGCACCTCGACGTCGCGCATGTGCAGCGCGGCGGTCGACCACAACGTGACGTCCCTGAAGATGCCGCTCAGGCGCCAGAAGTCCTGATCCTCGAGGTACGACCCGGCGCACCAGCGATAGACCTCGACGGCGATCACGTTGTCGCCGGGCACGACGTACGGGGTGAGGTCGAACTCGGCCGGCGTCCGGCTGTCGGTGCTGTAGCCGACCTGTCGGCCGTTGACCCAGAGGTAGAACGCCGACGCGACGCCCTCAAAGGTGACGAGCACCCGCCGCCCCGCCCACGACGCTGGCAGCGTAAAGTGGCGGCGATACGACCCGACGGGATTGTTGTCGTCGGGAATGCCCGGCGGATCGGCCTTGCCCCACGGATACGTGATGTTCGTGTAGATGGGCACGTCGTAGCCTTCGAGCTGCCAGTCGGACGGCACGCGAAGCGTCTTCCACGCCGTGTCGTCGAAGTCGGCGGCGTGGAACGACACGGGTCGGTCCGCCGGCCTGCCGACCCAGTGGAACTTCCACGGACCGTTGAGCGACTGATAGAACGGCGTCGCCGACCGCGCGTTGATGAGGGCCGAGGCTTCGTCGGGATAAATGGTGAAGGTGGCGTGCGGAGGTTCCCGATTGACGCCGATGGTCTGGGGATCCTGCCACGCCGGTGGTGGCGCGACTTGCGCGGACGGCGACGTCTGCCACCAGACAGCCGTGATCAGTCCTGTTGCCAGCACGCCCCACGCTGCGCCACGCATCACTCGCCTCATCGCGTCCGCCTCCGTCGGGCATGTTACTCCAACGGCTGTGTGGGTCGCTTCTTCGCGCCGGAGCGGGTCGAATCGCGGCCGCACGTTCCGACACACCGCGGCGCCGGATGACCCTCGTGCGCGGCCCGCGCGGGTGTCGGCAGACGCCTGACGGGGTCGGGCCCAATGCTATACTCGCGCCGTTGACACAAGGAGGCGGTGAGTGGCACTTCGACGCGGCGTCGGCCTGGTGGTTACGTTGCTGATTCTGGGCATCACCGTCTCGGTGGGTGCCATGCTGGTGATGCTGATGGTGGTGGGCCGCGAGCCGGTGGTGGCGACCAACTCCGTGCTCACCCTGCGCGTGGAAGGCGATCTCGAGGAGTTGGCGCCCGACAACGTGCTCGGGACGCTCACCTCCAGCAAGCGGCCGACGCTGCGGGGGCTGGTCGACAATCTTCGCAAGGCGAAGGTGGACGCCCGCATTTCGAGCGTCGTCATCCGGCCCGGCAATCTCTCGTCTGCCTACTGGGGGAAGCTGCAGGAGGTCCGCGAGGCGATCCTGGACTTCCGACGGTCAGGCAAGCAGGCGATCGGCTTCCTTGAGTACGGCGGCACCCGCGAGTACTACCTCGCCACCGGCTGCGACAAGATCTTCCTCACGCCGGCCGGCTCGCTCGACCTGACCGGTCTGGCCAGCTACACGCTGTTTATGCGCGGGACGCTGGAGAAGATCGGCGCCTCGGCCGACTACCTCCACATCGGCGACTACAAGACGGCGCCCAATCAGCTCACCGAGAACACGTTTACCCCGGCCCATCGCGAGATGGCGGAATCGCTCAACAACGACTTCTTCGATCAACTGGTGCAGGCGGTCGCCGACGGCCGGAAAAAGCGTGTCGAGGAGGTCCGGGCCCTGATCGACGACGGGCCCTACCTGCCGGAGAACGCGTTGCACGCCGGCCTTGTCGATGTGGTGGCCTACGAGGATCAGATCGAGGAGAAGGTGCAGTTGGCGAAGACCAAGGCGTTCGCGCGCCTCGACGCCGATGCCTACGGCAAGGTGAGCCTGGAGTCGGTCGGGCTGAACAAGGGCCCGCGCATTGCGGTGATCTATGCGGTCGGCCTCATCAATTCCGGACGCAGCGGCTACGATCCGATGAACGGCCCGGTGGTCGGATCGGACACGCTGATCGACTACATCCGCAAGGCGCGCCGCGATCGTTCGATTCGCGCCATCGTGATCCGCATCGACAGCCCGGGCGGGTCGTCGGTCGCCTCCGACGTCATCTGGCGGGAACTGATGCTGGCGCGAACCGGGACCGCGACGCGTCCGGTGGTGGCTTCGATGTCCGATCTGGCGGCGTCGGGCGGCTACTACATCGCGATGGCGGCGCCCGACATTGTGGCCCAGCCCGGGACGCTCACCGGATCGATTGGTATTTACGGCGGCAAGATCGTCACCGGCGGCACCTACGAGAAGCTGGGGATGCACATCGAGGCGGTCAGCCGCGGCCGGAACGCGGAACTCGGGTCGCCGGCCCGGCCCTTCAGCGAGTCGGAGCGCCAGAAACTGAATGAGGAACTGCACGCGTTCTACAACCAGTTCGTCGAGAAGGTTGCGGCGTCGCGCAAGATGAAGCCCGAGGCGGTGGACGCGATCGCGCAAGGCCGCGTGTGGACGGGGCGGCAGGCGAAAGAGCTCGGCCTGGTGGACCGGCTCGGGGGACTCGAAGCGGCGATCGCGCTCGCCAAAGAGCGCGCAAAGATTGCGCCGTCGCAGAACGTGGAGCTGGTGATCTATCCGCCGCGCAAAACGCTCTTCGACGCCCTGAGTGAATCGTTCGGCGCCAACACGGCCGTGATCGACGGACGGGCAGAACTGGCCGCGCTGCTGGGCCTCACCGATCGCCGGGCGGTCGCGGCCCTCACCGCGCCGATGCGGCTGTTCCGCCGCGGCGAACTGCTTGCGTTGATGCCGATGGCGTACATGCAATAGCAAGAAAACGGGGCGCAGTCCCGGGGGTGTCCCGGTGCTGCGCCCCAATCAGGCTCGGACGGTTCGGTTCGCTACGCGCCGGTGGATCGGTCGAGCGCCTCGCGGTTGGTCTGAATCTTCATCTTCAGGCGCGCCTTGATCATGTAGGCATTGAAGAACTGATTGCGCCGCTGGCCGAGCAGGTCCTGCTTGACCGATTCGCGGGCGCCGGCGGCGTCTGCCGGACTGACGTCCTTCCGCTCGACCACCTTGAGGACCGTCGTCCCATCCAGCGTCGCGATCGGGTCGGAGACGGCCCCGACGGTTTGCGAGAACGCCGCCTTTTCGACCGTGGCATTGACGCCCACATCGGGCAACGCGGTGCCGCGCGCCACCAGGTCGCTGGTCTTCGCCTCGACGCCAGCCTTCTTGGCCGCCACGCCGAAATCGGCGGCCGTCTTGAGCACCGCCGCCAGTGTGGCCGCCTTCTCGGAGGCCAGCCTGCTCGCCTTCTCCTTGACCACGTCGTCGCGGACCCTGTCCTTGACCGCCTCGAGGGCCGGGATCTTCGGATCTTCGTGGCCCGAGACGGCCACGAACGCGAATCCGCGGCCCACGCGCAGCGCGCCGCTCACGTCCTTATCACCCAACTGGAAGACCTCGGCCGACACCTGGGGCGAGCCGCCGAGGGTCAACATCGGTTCGTCGCGCGAGAAGAAGCCGGTCTCTTCGACCTTCCACCCGCGTGCCGCCGCGACCTTATCGAGGTCGGCCGGCGTCTTGAGTTGCGCGGCCACCTGGTCGGCCAGCACGTCGGCGGCTTTCTGTGCCTTTTCCATCGCGAGCTGCTCGGTGATCTGTGCCCGCATCTGATCGAGGGTTCGCGTGGTGGCGGCCTTCTTGTCGGCCACCTTGATGATGTGGAACCCGAAACTGGTCTTGACCAGTTCGCTCACCGTGTCGGGCGCCAGCGAAAACGCGGCTTCGTCAAACGGTGGCGCCATCCGGCCCTTGGCGAAGTAGTCGAGGTCGCCCCCCAGCTTGCCGGTCGGTTCGTCCTCGGAGTATTTCTTGGCCAACGCGGCGAAATCCGCATTCGGCTTCTTCGCTTCGGCGAGCACCTTCTCGGCTTCGGCCCGGACGAGTTTTTCGTCCTTGCCCTCGGTCTTGAACAGGATGTGGCTGGCGCGCACCTGCTCGGGTGTGGAGAAGGTCTCGATATTGTTGTTGTAGTACCGCTCCACCTCGCGAGAGGGCACCGCGACTTTCTTGCGCTGCGTCTCGAGGTCGACCAGGAGGTACCGCACCTTGCGGCGCTCGCCGATCCGGTACTTGTCCTTGTTCTTCTCGAACGCGGCCGCCAGTTCCGCATCGGTGGCTGTGGCCTGCGCGCGGAAACTATCCGCCGAAACGTGGACCAGCTGGACCTTGACCTTTTCGTTGCGGCGCTGGTACTCGGTATCGGCTTCGGCGTCGGTGATCGTCACCCAGTCGGTGACTACCGCCTGCAGTTTCTCGACGAGCAACTGCCGTTTGAGCGCCGCGGCGAAATCCGATGGCACCATCGGCGGCCTGGCATTCCTGAGGGCCAGTTCGAAGCGCTGCTCGCCCACGAACTTCCCGTTCTCCTGGAAGTCGGGCATCGACACGATGCGCTGACCGACCTCTTCGTCGGTGACGGTGAGGCCGAGTCGGTTCGCCTCGGTCGCCATCGCGCGTTCGTTGATCAACTGCTGCAGCACCTGTTGTTCGAACCCCAGTTGCTTGAGCAGTTGTTCGTTGATGCCGGCGCCATAGGCCTGACGGTAGGCCGCGACCTGGTTCTGATAGGCCCGGCGGAACTCGGCGACACTGATGCTGGTGTTGTCCACCCGCGCCACTTCGTCGGTTGGGGAAGTGCCGCTATCGCTGCCCAGGAAACTGGGAACGTAGAACACCACAAACGTCAGGCATACCAGGGCCAGGCTCCACTTGAGCCAGCCCTTGTGGCGCCGCATGCGATCGAGCATCGTCATATTGCGTATCCAATCCGGGTCCAGAACAACGCTAGAACTTCTAAGTTTATCGTCCAAGTGGAAGCCGCCGCAAGCACTTCGCGCGAAGAAGTTGAAAGCGGCACCAGAAAAGGGTCATCCAGCCCGTTGGATCTGGGGGTTTTCGGGCCCGCGCTGTGCTATATTTGCCGAGGACTGAGGGACTTAGCGGAGGGGCCCGCTTGATCGATTGGCGGTCATCCGAATGTCGCCGGTGAAGACTGTTCGGAAAGCGGGTGCCGCGGCTCCCGATTTATCGACGCGGTTGCGGTGTGTACAACGTGATGTGCGCGCGGATCTGCGGCGGCACGCAACGCTGGCCGAGATGGTGCGGGCCGCGCACGCTGAACCCGACCCCGCCGCGATCGCCAGTCTGCTGATCGCGCGGCTGAGGCACTGGATTCCGGCGTCGCAGTGGGGCGTGGTGCTGGCGGGCGCGGACGGTTCGGTGTCACTGGCGGCGTCGGCCGGGACCGATGTGGCGGCGCATGCGGTGGTACTTGCCGTTGGTGCGTGGATCGTGCGGCACGGGCAGGAGTTCTTCACGCGCGACCTCAGCGTTGATGCGCGTGTGAAGCAGGTGGTGGCGGCCACGGTCGTCGGGTTTCCGTTGCTGTCGCGCGGGACCCCGGTGGGAGCGGTGATCGGGTTCGATCGCGGCCCGAGCCGGCTGGTGCCGGGATTCGGCGTCGGCGTGACGCCGTTGTTGCGGCAGGTGCTCGAACCGGTTGCGGTGTCGATCGATCAGGCCCAGCGGATGCAGCGGATCGAAGCGCTGTCGGTGACCGACGATCTGACCGAGCTGTACAACGCGCGGTACCTCAAGGAAGCCCTGGGACGCGAGGCGAAACGGGCGGTCCGGTACCAGCGGGCGCTGTCGGTGCTGTTTATCGATCTGGACGGGTTCAAGCTGGTCAACGATCGGCACGGCCACATCAATGGCAGCCTGGCCCTGGTCGAGACGGCGGTGGTGATTCGCGGCTGCGCGCGCGAGAGCGACGTGGTGGCGCGCTACGGCGGAGACGAATTCGTGGTGGTGTTGCCGGAGACGGCGAGCCCGGGGGCCTTGGTGGTCGCCAGGCGGGTGGGACATCGCGTCGCCGCCCATCGGTTTCTGGCTGCGCACCTTCTGGATGTGCGGTTGACCGCGTCGGTGGGCGTCGCGACGCTGCCCGATGACGCGGTGTCGCCCGACGATTTGCTCCACGCGGCGGACATGGCGATGTACCGCGTCAAGGAGAACGGTAAAAACGGCGTTTGCCTGGCCTCGGAGCGCGAGCCGGGCCGCAAGGAGTAAGAGCGTTGGCGTTTCGTTCGCTACTGTCATTGTTTTCGAGCGACCTGGCTATCGATCTGGGCACGGCCAATACCTGCGTCTACGCACGCGGCCGCGGGATCGTGGTCAACGAACCCTCGATTGTGGCTATCAACAAGATCAACGGCAAGGTCGAAGCGGTCGGCCGCGAGGCCAAGGACATGCTCGGCCGGACGCCCGGCAATATCGTGGCGATCAAGCCGATGAAGGACGGCGTCATCGCGGACTTCGAAGTCACCGAAAAGATGCTGACCTACTTCATCAAGAAGGCGCACAACGGCGCCATGTGGGTCAGGCCCCGCATCGTCATCGGGGTCCCCTCCGAGATTACGCAGGTCGAGAAGCGCGCCGTCAAGGACAGCGCCTATCGCGCCAAAGCCAGCGAAGTCCATCTGGTGGAGGAGGCGATGGCGGCGGCGATCGGCGCCGGGATGCCCATCACCGAGCCCACCGGCAACATGATTGTCGACATCGGCGGCGGCACCACCGACATTGCCGTCATCTCGCTGGCGGGCATCGTCTACAGCAAGGCTGTGCGCGTGGCCGGCAACGAGATGGACGAAGCCATCATTCAGTACATCAAGCGGAACTACAACCTGCTCATCGGTGAGCGGACGGCGGAACACATCAAGATGGAGATCGGCTCCGCCTACCCGCTCGACGAGCGTTTGACGATGGAGATCAAGGGCCGGCACCTGATCGAAGGCGTGCCGAAGACCATCACCATCAGCGACGACGAAGTGCGCGAAGCGCTGGCCGAGACGGTCAATGTGATCGTGGACGCGGTGCGCGTGGCCCTCGAGCGGACCCCGCCAGAGTTGTCGGCCGATATCGTCGATCGAGGCGTCGTGCTCACCGGCGGCGGATCCATGCTCAAGAACCTCGACAAGCGTCTGCGCGAAGAGACCGGGTTGCCGCTGGCGATGGCGGAAGATCCGCTCGCCTCCGTGGTGCTGGGCGCGGGCAAGATGCTCTCGGACTTCAATCTGCTGCGCAAGATTTCCATCGATTGATAAACACCTGCGGCCCGAGGCGTCTGGCCGCCGGGCCCAGGCGCGGTCGGTCCAGCTGGCGGCGACCTGATGGCTCTTCCCGACACCCGCCACCGCGTCCGCTACCTGTTTGTGGCGGTCATGGTGGGTCATATCCTGCTCATCTCGACGCAGGTCAGTTCCCGATCCGGCGGATCGTTGCTGCAGGCGGCGCTCGCCTCGGGGTTCACCGAGGCGCAGCGCGCGGTGTGGACCGTGTTCGGGGCAGGCCAGGCGGTCTGGGAGAGCTACATCGCCCTCCGGAACGTGCGGGCCGACAATCAGCGGTTGAACCAGGAGGTGGGCGACCTGCGCATCCAGTTGCAGCAGGAGCGGGCCTCGTCGCAGACCGTCGAGGGGATGCGTGCCCTGTTGGACCTGCGGTCGCGCGTGGGGTGGAAGACCACCGGCGCCGACGTCATCGGCGGCAGCGTGTCGCCGGAATTTCGGTCGATCGTGATTGACCGCGGCAGCCAGTCCGGGCTTCGCCGCGACATGCCGGTGATCACCCCGGCCGGGCTGGTCGGTCGCGTGGTGTGGCCGAGCGCCCATGCGGCGACCGTGCAGTTGATTGTCGACAAGAGCGCCGCCGCCGCCGTGATCGTCGAGGCGTCGAGGGCGCAGGGCGTCGCGCTGGGCAACGGAGACGGCACGCTGCGGCTCGACTATCTGGCCGCGTCCGCCGACGTGCAGATTGGCTATCGCGTGGTGACGGCTGGCGTTGATGGCATCTACCAGAAGGGGATCGTGGTGGGCTACGTCGAGAAGGTCGGCCGGACGGTGACGCTGCGGCCGGCGGTCGACTTCACCAGTCTGGAATCGGTGCTGATCGTGATCGAACCGGCGCCCCCCCCCACTCCGGCACGGCCCTCGGCTGACGGGCGGGCCAAACAGTGAAGGCGCTGCGTACGGTGGCGGGGCTGGCGCTCGCGCTGCTGCTGCAGAGCCTGCTGGCGCGCATGGCCGGGTCGTTCCGCCTGCCCGCGGACCTGGTGCTGGTGGCCGTGGTGACGGCGGCGTTGCTGTACGGGCGGGTGGCCGGATTGCTCGGCGGGACCCTGGCGGGCCTCGCGCAGGATGGACTGGTGGGCGGCGTGATTGGCATCGGCGGACTGGCGTCGAGCCTGGCGGGTTTCGTGTCGGGCGCCATCGCGACGCAGTTCATCGTGACGCAGGCGATCCCGCGATTCCTGCTGTTTGTCGGCGCCACCTTCGTCCACGGAGCTGTATTCATGGGGCTGTATCAGGTCCTGGGGTTGCGCCTGTTCGAGCAGCCGTACCTGACCCTCACGACGCAGGCGTTGATCAACGCAGGCGTGGGGCTGGTCGCCTTTGGCGTGATTGAGACGCTGCCCGGTCTGCCCGAGCGGATGCGGATACGGCGGGAGCGTCGCCGGAAGGTGCGATTTCATTAGCCTATGGAAACCGGAACGGCCGACGGCCGGCATCGAACCACGCTCAGGCTGACCGTGCTCTCGGTGGGGGTGGGGGTGTGCTTTGCCGCGCTGGCGGTGAGCTTCTGGTACATTCAGGTGCTCCACAATCAGACCTACCGCGAAATGGCCGAAGCCAACACCGAGCGGCACCTCTCGCTCCGCGCGCCGCGCGGCATTCTGTTCGACCGTCGAGGGCGGGTGTTGGTCGAGAACCGTGATGCCTACGCCATTTCGATTCTCCGGGAGCACAGCAACAACCTCGATCAGACCATGCAGGCGCTGGCCGCCGCCACCGGTGTGACCGAAGCACGGGTTCGCGAGACGGTGTCGCGGCACATGAGCGCGCCTCGCTATCAGCCCATCGTGGTCATCGAGGACGCCTCGCTGGCCCAGGTCGCCGCGGTGCTGGCGCGGCGCCTTGATTTCGAACTGCCTGGCGTCGTGGTGCAGCGCGTGCCGACGAGGCGGTACCCCTCGGGCGGCCTTGCGGCGCATCTGCTCGGGTACGTGAGCGAGATTACCGAAGCGCAGATGGCGACGGAGGGCTTGCGAATCGGGGCGATGGTGGGGCAGTCGGGCGTGGAAAAGGCCTACAACAAACTGTTGATGGGGATCGATGGCGAGCGGCGCGTGATGGTGAACAACGTCGGCCGCGAGATCACGACCTTGGCCGAAACCCCCGCGGCCGAAGGGCGCCGGGTTCAGTTGACCATCGACTACGACGTCCAGCAGGCCGCCGAGGACGGGTTCCGCGTGTTTGGGTACGCCGGCGCGGCGGTGGTCCTCGACCCGCGCAACGGCGAATTGCTGGCCCTGACCAGCGTGCCTTCCTACGATCCGAACGTGTTTTCGGCCGGCATCGATCCCGCCACGTGGAAGCGCCTCAACACGGACCGCCTCAGGCCCCTCCAGAACCGGGCCACGCAGGGCCGCTATTCGCCGGGATCGACCTTCAAGGTCGTCGTGGCGACGGCCGCGCTCGAGGAGGGCATCATCACGCCCGACTTCAAGGTGACGTGCCGCGGTGGTGCGACGTTCTTCGATCGGTTCTTCCAGTGCCATCTCAAAAGCGGACACGGCACGCTGGACTTGCGCCACGCGATCGAGCAGTCGTGCAACGTGTATTTCTACACCCTCGGCAACATGGTGGGGATCGACAAGATCCACAAGTGGGCGGTGGCGTTGGGCCTGTCTGGCAAGACCGGGATCGACCTGCCCAACGAGGCCGAGAGCGTCGTCCCCTCGAGCGAGTGGAAGAAAGCGCGCACCGGCGAACGGTGGTACTCGGGCGAAACCATTTCGGTGGCCATCGGTCAGGGCCAGGTGTCGGTGACGCCGCTGGCCCTGGCGACGACCTACGCCTCGGTGGCCAACAGTGGCCTCAAGGTCACCCCGCGGCTGGTGCGCGCGGTCAACGAAGGGGCCGGCTGGAAGACCGTCCCCGCGGTGGCTGCCTCAGGCCAACCGCTCAAGCCGGAGACGGTCAGCGCGCTGCACGACGGACTGTTCCTGGTGGTCAACGGCATGGGCACCGGCGGCCGCGCGCGCCTGGTGGGATATGACGTGGCGGGCAAGACCGGGACCGCGCAGGTCATTTCCCTTCAGGGCGAGAAGCAGGCGGCGGGCAAGAGCGAGATGGACGTGCGGTCGCACGGATGGTTCGCGTTCTTCGCGCCCAAGGACAACCCCGAGATCGCCGGCGTGGTCTTCGCCGAGCACGCCGAGCACGGGGCGAACGCGGCGCCGATCGCCAAGCACATCATCGAGACCTATTTTGCCATCAAGGCGGGGCGGCCATTGCCGGTGCTTCCGCCTCCGGCCGTGCCGGTGGTCAAGGTCGCGGCAACGACCGCGGCCGGCCAGGATCGTCCCCACTAGCAGGAGGCGGGTAGCCAGGCATGTTCGATCGGCGTTTTTATCTGCATCTGGACTGGCCGCTGGTGGCGGCGCTCTACGCGCTCTGCTTCATCGGGGTGCTGATGATCTACAGCACCACCGGCGACGCCGCGCGCCAGGCCACCTCGCACCTGTTCGTCGTGCAGATCTACGCCATCCTGATCGGGACCCTCGCCTTCATTATTTGTCTGACGGTGGACTACCGTTCGCTCGCCGACCGCGCGCACCTGATCTACATGGTGCTGCTGGGGTTTCTGGTCTACGTGCTGGTGTTCGGTGTCGTGCGGGGCGGCGGCCGTCGATGGATTCCGCTCCCGCTGTTCAATTTCCAGCCCTCCGAGTTCGTCAAGGTCTCGCTGGCGTTGGTGCTGGCCCGCCTGTTCGCCGCCAATCCGCGGCGGGTGCCCTCGACCAACAACATCGTCGTCGGGGGGCTGCTGACCGGGATCCCGCTGTTGCTCATCATGGCCCAGCCCGATTTGGGCACCGCCATGACGCTCGTGCCGGTGCTGGTCGGCGTGGCGTTCGTGGCCGGCATGCGGTTGCGCGTGGCCGGCGTCCTGCTGGCCCTGGCGATCGTCACCGCGCCGATTGTGTGGAACTTCGCGCTCAAGGACTACCAGAAGGCGCGCGTCGTGACGTTTCTCGACCCGTGGCGCGATCCCCGCGGGAAAGGCTACCAGCAGATTCAGGCGCAGATCACCGTGGGGGCGGGCGGCCTCTGGGGACAGGGCTTTCGAAAAGGGACCCAGGGGCAGCTCAGCTTCCTGCCCGTCGCTCACAACGACTTCATCTTCTCCGTGTTGGCCGAGGAACGCGGCTTTGCCGGCGTGCTGACGGTGCTCGGCCTCTACCTGTTCATCGTAGTGCGTTCGCTCGATACCGCCCGGCTGGCCAAGGACCGCCTGGGCACGTTTCTCATCGTGGGGGTACTGTCCAGTTTTACCTTCCAGGTGATCTACAACATTTCGATGTCGGCGGGACTCGCGCCGGTCAAGGGACTCACACTGCCGCTGATGAGCTACGGCGGGTCGTCCCTGATCGCCACGCTCGCCGGCTTCGGGCTCATCCTCAACGTGAGGATGCGGAGGTTTACCAACTAGTGAACAAAGAAATGATTGTGACCTCGAACGGCCACCAGACGCTGGTGGCCATCCTCGAGGACGACCAGGTGATGGAAGTGTCGGTCGAGCGCGAGCGTTCGCGCGGGATCGTGGGCAACATCTACAAGGGCCGCGTCTCGAAGGTGCTGCCGGGCATGCAGTCGGCCTTCGTGGACATCGGCCTCGAGCGCGACGGATTCCTCTACGTGTCGGACGTGGTGGACACGATGGAGGCGTTCGAGCGGCTCGGCGGCGAGGTCGACGAGGCCGACGAGGCGCCCCGCGACGAGGCCGCCGGCGACCAGGCCAAAGGCAAGGAACGCGCCGAGACGCCGAAGATCGAGACGCTGCTCAAGCAGGGGCAGGAGATTCTCGTGCAGATCGTCAAGGAACCGCTCGGCACCAAAGGGGCCCGGCTGACCTCGCACGCCACGATGGCGGGCCGGTTCCTGGTGTTTATGCCCACCGTGGACCACATCGGCGTGTCGCGCAAGATCGAGTCACGCGAGGAGCGGTCGCGTCTGCGGGGCATCGTCAAGCAGTTCCGCGAGAAGGAAGGCTTTACCGGCGGCGTCATCATCCGGACCGCGGCAGCCGGCCGTCCGCAGGAGGACGTCACCAACGACCTGGTGTACTTCCAGCGCATCTGGAGCGAAATCCGGCAGCGCGTCGATTCGTCCCGATGCCCGGCCGTCGTCTACCGTGAGCAGGGCCTGGTCTCCAAGCTGGTGCGCGACATGCTGACCGACGAGTATTCGGCGATCCGGATCGACGATCCGGCCGAGTATCGCACCGTCAAGGAACAGGTCGAGCGCTTCATGCCGGCGCTGGCCGGGCGCGTCAAGCACTACACGAAAGACTTTCCGATCTTCGAGGAATACGGCGTCCAGTCGGAAATCGACAAGGCGCTGCGCAGCAAGGTGTGGCTCAAGTCCGGCGGGTACATCGTCATCAATCAGACCGAAGCCCTGGTCGCGATCGACGTCAACACCGGACGATTCGTCGGCAAGCGCAACGACCGGCTCGAGGACACGATCGTCAAGACGAACCTGGAGGCGGTCAAGGAAATCGTCCGCCAGGTCCGGCTGCGCGACCTGGGCGGCATCATCGTGCTCGACTTTATCGACATGGAGGAGCGCAAGAACCGGCAGAAGGTGGCGCAGGCGCTCGACCAGGAGCTGCGGCGCGACCGGTCGCCGTCAAAAGCCGTGCAGGTGTCGGACTTCGGCCTGATCATCATCACCCGCAAGCGGGTCAAGCAGAGCCTCGAGCGCGTGATGACCGACCCGTGCCCGTATTGCTCGGGGACCGGCGTCATCAAGTCGGTGGCGACGATTTGCTACGAGATTCTCGACGAAGTGCGCAAAGTGGGCGCCGAGTTGGATGGGCCGGGGCTGGTGCTGCGGGTGAACCCGGAGATTGCCAAGGCGCTGCGCGAGGAGGAAGCGGCGGTGCTGCGCGAACTCCAGGACACGCTGCGCAAGACCGTGTCGGTCAAGCCAGACCTGCATCTGCACCATGAGCAGTTCGACGTGATGGCGATGTAGGCATCGTGGCGGCGCGGGAGGACGCGGTCGACGGTGACCGCGTCGCGGGCCCGCCTCCGCTGCCGGCTAGAAGTACCGCTTGAGGCCGGCGGTGAGTGCCCAGCCGGCCGGGCCGCTCTGGACGTCGCGGAGCGCCCGCATCCAGTGGTATTGGGCTTCGAACTTGAGGGCGATCGTCGGACGCCAGAAGTATTCGACGCCGGCACCGGCGTCGAGACTCGAACGCCGGAATCGCGCGCCGACGTTTTCGCCGTCGCCCACCACGTACTGGATGGAAAACAGGCCGATACCCGCCGACACGAAGGGATGCCAGTAGCCGGCTTCCCAGTTGTAGACCGCGCTGAGGGTGCCCCGGATGTGATCGAGCGACCGGCCGCCGTCCACGTACTCGGGCCGTGCCCACCCCCCGAGCAGTCGCAGGCTCAGACGGCTGGTGGGATAGACCTCGACGTACGCATCGGGCGTAAATCCCACGTTGAACACTTCGTCGCTCACATAGAATCCGAAATCGGCGCCCAGCGCCACCGTCCCGCGATGCGGCTCGTACTCCTGGGCCAATGCCGGGACCACCCACGCCACCAGCAGCACGACGAGCACACCGATGCCAGGCGAGGGCGGCAGACGCATCTGTTCTCGGTTCACGACGACAGTATCGGCCAGTGGGGGCTGGCGGCTTAGTGCTTCGAAGGACTTCGGCTGGCGGCGCGGAGAGCAGCCGCGAGAAGCCCAGGCGATCCAGGGTGGTCAGGACGGCGTGAATGTCGCCGTGGCCCACCGACGAGACCATCTCACACTGGTCGGCCGGAATGATCGCTTCGTCGTGCAAGGCGCGTCGCACGAGGTCGATGATGTGCGCCGGCAAATGGGAGAGGTTGCCGACCGTCTCGTTGCGCACGCGTCCGCCCTCGCGGTAACTGCGACGCAACACGTGGGTCTGATAGACCGTCCCTTCGTAGGTGCGCGGTGTGGTGACGACGTGGACGGCCCCGTGTCGGCGCGACATGCGCACGCTAGAGGGCTACGGAGCGGATCTGTCACGTGTAAGTGAGTGACTACATTTTCGACAGGGTCAACCCCGGCGTGAGCGGAAATTGCGCCGACGCCAACTGCGCCAGCTGGGCCTCAGCGTTCGGCCCTGCCTCGCGAGGCAATATCGAGGTCGACCGGCCCTCTCCATCTGAAAGGAGAGCATCTTTGGCATCACCTCGCGCCCGCATCTTCTTCTGGACCCTCCTGGCCGCTGTGATCGCCTCCGGATGCGGAGAGCGGCGCGCCGCGCGGTCCTCCTCGATCCATCTGGCAACACGCAGCGAGTTGACGACGGCCGAGGTGAAGTACGGCGTCGCACCGACGCCCGGCCCGTCGGTGATCTACCAGCCCGAGGTGATCATCGTTGGAGGCGGCGCCGAGATCATCCGCTCCCAGGGCGACAACGGCTTCACCTGGACGATCGACGGCAACGCCCCGCACGCAGGGGAACTGGCTGCCGGAAAGATCATGTTCGTCACCGGACGGGCGGTCGGCCGCGTCATCGAGATCCACCGCGACGGCGGAAATCTGGTCGCGACGCTCGGCCCGGTGGACATCACCGAGTTGATTCATGACGCCCATCTCACGTTCGATCAGCCGGTGGACTTCGGCGAGGCCATTGCCTACGTCACGCCAGAACTCCCAGGAGCCATCACGCCCGTGTCACCGCTGATGGCGGCGGCATGGCCTGGAGCCGGCCCGGGAGGGGTCAGAACGGTGGCGCTGACGACTGAATCCACGGCGTTTGGTCAAGCCGACCCGGCCAGCCCTGATGTGACGAAACTGGTGAACTTCAAGGTGGTGCCGTTCGCGAATTCGTCGGGCGTTGGCCTGCGCGCGAAGTCTGATAAGGGCGGCTTGCTCCTGACCGCGGAGGCGTCGATCCATCTCGCGACGCCGCAACTCCACGTCAACCTGCAGATCGCCAATGGAAAGGTCCAGGAGGCCAACCTCGAACTGACGGGTGCAGCCGGTTTGACGATGCGGTTCGACGCCGGCACGGATGTGGGCCGAAGCGCCAACGTGAACGGACGATTCGTGCCGAACACGGACTTCAGCATTCCCATCATCGGACTGGGCTTTCCCTTCGCCGTGACGGCCCGGCAGCAGTTCATCATCAAGACCGGATTCGGCGTGAGAAACACAACGCTGTCGGCCGTGGGCGACTACACCTTCGGTGGTTCCTTCAAGGTGGGGTACAGCGGAAAGACGTGGGGTTTGTTCGGTCCAACGAGCTTCTCCGCCAAACAGAGCCTGGCGCAGTCGATGGGGGGCGTGTCGCTCGGTGCGAGCGGGCTGAATATGGATCACCAACTGAAAGTCATCGTCGGCGTCGGGGCGGCGGGATTCGCGACTGGGCCGTACTTCGCCTTCAATACCGGAGTCGGCGTCAGCCGCGGCTCGGATGCCGGCATGTTGCGTTGCCAGGGAGCGGAACTCAACGTCGCGCTGATCGGAGGCGTCGGGTACTTCATCCCCAAGGCCGTGACCGACGCCATCAACTTCGTGCTCCGTGCGCTCAACGTCAAGTATCGAGTGCTCGGTGAAGGCGGGTTCTCGAGCGATCCGCTGACCATCGTCCATTCAGCTGCGACTGACAAGGGCTGCGGAACTGTGCGCTGAATCAGCGTCCAGACCCTCGCCACGATCGGCTACGGCAAGCTCGTGCCAAACACCGCGGCGGCCAACTATCTGGTTGCGAGTGAAGCGCTCGTCGGCCTGCTGGGCGTTGCCGTCATCAGCGGGCTGCTCTTTGCCCGCTTCACGCGCCCCACGGCGAAGATTCGTTTCAGCAGCCAAGCCATGTGTGCGCCGTACAGTCGACGCAGGTGTCATCGGGGCCGCGTGCCGTCGATACTAGTGCCACCCCGACAACCGATTGGCCAGCCTCTTGCGCGCCGCCATTCTCAGATTGATCACTTGTTGACGAGTGCACCCCAGCCGTTCCGCCACGTCGTTATCGGGAAGTGGCAGGTCGTTCCAGATCGCCGTCAACGCCTCGACGGTCATCTCGAGGCACCTGGCCATCGCGCGCAATGACGCGGTGCCGGTGGCCAGAAACAGGCTCATGGCATCGTCTTTCAAGTTCAGCAGAAGCGCCTGGCGCTGACGCACCGGCAGCAAGCGAATTTCTTCCCACGCTTTCCAGGCCGTCTCGCGGTGTGCGATGGTCACGTCGAACTGCGCGTGGGGGCCGGACAACGCGTCGAGGTCGCGTTTGTCTTGCTGCGGATACAGGGGGACATGCCACGCCGTCGCCGCCAGGTCGACGACGACACGCAATTCGAGAGGGCCGTCGCTCAACAGGAAGAGACGATCCAGCAGCGGGAGAATGCGCTGGGCACCAGTGTCTGTAAGATCCTCAACCGGGGGCGGTTCGACTGGCGGCCGCGAGACCCAACCCGCTCGACCGCAGCACCAGGTGCCTCCGGCCGTTTTCCAGAGCGCAAAGCCGCGGTCGTGCTCAAGCATGTAGCGGATGCGGTTGCGCAAACGCCAACGCAACGGGTACTTCCGGCGCAGATGGTGGTCGCAGGCGTGATGAGCGGCGGCGGCAGCGTAGCCCGCGAACGAGTCGATGTGGTCAATGTCCTGTTCGACTCTGCCCCGGCGAAGCCGAAGCATCAATTCGAGTTGTACCTGCGAGTCGACGTCGTCGCCCTCCGCGCACGAGACACCGAGCCGGTTGAAAATCACGCGCCGAATAACCGGGGCGGCGTGAATCGTGAGAAGGTCGCCGAGCTGTTGGTTGGCTTCGGCTTCCGGCGCCGCCAGAAAGCACTCCAGCATCTGATCCATGAAGTAATATCCACCGCGTTCGATCCTCTGCTTAGACAACCGCGCCGATCGTTTCGGTTCATTCGTGTGGTGGGATTCACGCGATCACTCACATGAGGCCCCACGTCGTCACGCCGTTCGAACAGCGAAAGAACCGCACCGCGGTCTGGCTGGGGCTTGCCGCCGTTGCTGGCGGCGTGTGGGTCACGAGCGTTGCGCTCAACTCCATTCGCACGGGAACGCCCATTTCGATGCTTGATGAGCCGACGCTGAACGGATGGCTGGCTTTTGGTTCCGGCGTGTTCGCCGTGGTGATTGGACTTGGTGTCATCGGATTGGGAGTGGGATGGGTGAAGCCGAGGAGGTAGGGTGGCTCTGCGTCAGCCGGTTCGCACGCACCAGGCCGGCCTCGGGACACCGGCGCGGCCGCTAGCGAAGCCGTTCGAGTTCGCCTAGAGGAAGCGGGTGGGAGGGCAGAACGTCGGTCGTGCTGTCGCGCGGGTTCCAGCCGAGCCTGAGGATGGTGACCTCGACCGATCGGCGGCCGAACCGCAACGCTTCGGTGCAACTCCACATGTAGATGTCGATGTGCCGGCCCTGAATCATCGGGCCGGTGTCCATAATCGTGTACACGCCGGAATAGGGCGGTTCGTCGAGCACCTGGATGACCGAGCCCACCGGCAGCAGCACCGGGTCGGCGGCGGCCACGCCCGAGCGCGGCCACACGCCGGAGGCGGTAAACGCGCCCTTGCAGTAGGCGGTGGCGCTGAACCGCAAGCGGGCGCCCGCCGAGGGCAGCGCCGTCGATTCGCGCAGCACGGCTTGCCGCGCCGCGTAGCGGGAGTCGTAGATCGTCACTTGGTACAGCGCCACGAAGGCGATCGCCGCCAGAACGGTCGCCAGCACTTTGTGCCAGACCGATTGCGACAGCATCAGGGCACCTCGGGCGGCGCCGCGTCATGGTGCCGCAGATGCAAGTGCTTTCGGCCGGCCACGATCGCGGGCAGGGCCAGCCAATAGGCGAGCGCCGCGGCCACCACCGCTCCCGCCAGCGATCCGAGGTGGAAGGGCCACAGCAGCGGCCGCATCAGGTCGAACAGGCCGGACCAGAACGTGGCGCTGAATACCGAGCCGGCGAAAAGCCGTTCCAGCCGCGACGCAAAATCAGCCGGCAGCCCCACGCCCATCACCTTGGCTCCCGCCAGCGTCGCCAACGTGTAATAGGGTCCGATAATCCAGGGCAGGTTCGCATACACACCCGCGACGACGGCGACGCGATTGAGCCCGAAGAGGAAGGCGCACACCAGGCCCAGAACCGTGTGCATCCCGAAGAAGGGCGAGAATCCCCAGAACACCCCGACCGCGAATGCCGCCGCGGTTCGCTCTGGCGAGTCGTGGATGTGCAGCAGCGCCTCCACCCATTTCCGGATCAAGGCGCGGGTGACATGAATCATCGGAAGTGCTCGTAGCCCGGTGGCACCAGACATTCGCCCAGTGCGGTCTTGAGCCGCACGGTGCGTCCGGCGGTCACCGTGCCGATTCGGGTGAGGGGCAGCCCTCCGAGCACCCTCTGCACCGACGCGAGCCGCGACCGTTGCCGAGCGCTGACGGTGAACAGCAATTCGTAATCGTCGCCACCACCCATGGCGGCCAGCAACGGATCGACCTGGCGTCCGACGAACCACGCGCGGGCTTCGGGGGTGATCGGCACGGCGTTCCCGTCAATCACCAGCCCCGCCTCCGACGCGATCGCCAGTTGGTGCAGCCCGTCGGCCAGGCCGTCGCTCAGATCGAGGCAGGCCGAGGCGGCGACATTGCGGCCGAGCAAGAGACCGAGACGAACTCTGGGGTCTGGCCTCAGGTAGGCCTCCTGGCACGCCGACATCGACCCGTCGGACGGGGGGCTCGCGGTCAGCGACTGGAGGCCGGCGGCTGCCGATCCGATCGTGCCGCTCACCCACACGGCGTCACCAGGCCTGGCGCCAGACCGCTTCAGGAATTTTCGCGGGTGCACCGACCCGATCGCCGTGATGTCGATCGCCAACGGCCCGGTGGTGCGCGTGATGTTGCCCCCGACCAGGGCGACCTCGTGCCGGGCGGCCAGGGCCAGCAGGCCGTCGATGATGGCGGTCAGATCCGAGACCGGCAAATCGGCAGGCAGCAGCAGCGAGAGCAGCGCGACGCGCGGTTGTGCGCCCATCGCGGCGAGATCGCTCAGATTGACGGCCAGCGCGCGATGGCCAATCGCATCGGGCGGCGAGGTGGCCCGGTTGAAGTGCACCCCGTCGACCTGCGCGTCGGTGGTGAACACGTCCAGCGTCCTCGGCTGGGGCTCGACCAGGGCCGCGTCGTCGCCGATGCCGAGCGCCACCCATGGCGGGGCAGGAGGCACGCGCGCCCGGATCAGATCGATCAGCGCCCGCTCGCCGACGGTCGCGACGCTATTTGGCGTACTCAATGGCCCGGGTCTCCCGAATGACGGTGACCTTGATCTGGCCCGGGTACTCGAGCTCGTTTTCGATTCGGCGCGCGATGTCTTTCGAAAGCCACACGGCTTCCTCGTCGCTGATTTTCTCGCTTTCCACCATGATCCGGATCTCGCGACCGGCCTGCAAGGCGAACGCCTTCGACACGCCCTTGAACGAATCGGCAATGCCTTCGAGTTTCTCGAGGCGCTTGACGTACGACTCCAGGATGTCGCGCCGGGCGCCCGGCCTGGCCGCCGAAATCGCGTCGGCCGACTGCACGATCATGGCTTCGAGCGACGGCCAGTCGATGTCCATGTGGTGGGCGGCGACGATGTCGAGGACCCCCTGCTGCTCCCCGTGCTTGCGGAGGAATTCGAGCCCGATCTCGAGGTGCGTGCCCTGCATCTCGCGGTCGATCGCCTTGCCGATGTCGTGCAGGAAGGCGGCGCGCACGGTCATCGGCGTGCGCAGGCCGACTTCTCTGGCCATCGCGCCCGCCAGGAAGGCCACTTCCTTCGAGTGGTCGAGCACGTTCTGGCCGTAGCTGGTCCGGTATTTCAGCCGGCCCATCAGCGTCAGCACCTCGGGGTGGAGGTCGTGCAGCCCGACTTCGAAGGCGGCCGCCTCGCCCTCGCGCCGCACCTCTTCGTCGAGTTCGGCTTTGACCTTCTCGACCACTTCTTCGATGCGCGCCGGGTGGATGCGGCCGTCGGCGATCAGGCGTTCGATGGCGCGCTTGGCGATTTGGCGCCGGTACGGGTCGAAGCCCGACAGGATGATGGCGCCAGGCGTGTCGTCGACGATCAGATCGACGCCCGTGGCGATTTCGAGCGCGCGGATGTTGCGGCCCTCGCGTCCGATGATGCGGCCCTTGAGGTCGTCGCTTGGCAGATCGACCACCGAGACGGTCGTTTCGACCGCGTGCTCGGCTGCGCTCCGCTGGATGGCTTCGGTGACGATCTGCCTGGCCTTCGAGGTTGCGGTTTCGCGGGCTTCGGCCTCGAGCCGTTTGACCAGGTTGGCGGCATCGCGCCGGGCGTCCTGTTCGATCTGCTTCAGCAGCAACTCGCGCGCCTCGTCGGCGGTGAGGCCCGCGACGCGCTGCAGTTCGCGCTGCTGGTCGGCGACCAGCGCCTGGTACTTTGCGGCGGCCTCGGCCGTGGTCTTGTCCCGCTTCTGCAGCGCCTGCTCCTGCGATCGGAATTCCTTGTCGCGCTGCTCCGCGCTGGCGACGCGTTCCGTGAGCTTCTCTTCCCGGCGATTGAGGGTCTGCTCGATACCGGTCAGCTGCTGCCGCCGCTCCCGCGCCTGGCGCTCGCCCTCCACCACCAGCTCGTGGGTCCGCTCCTTGGCCTCCAGCAGGGCTTCTTTCTTGAGGTTTTCGGCTTCGCGCTCGGCGTCGCGCACCAGGCCTGCCGCCTTGTCTTCGCCCTGCTTGACCAGGGCGAGGCCCGCCCGCCGCCGATTGCCGAACCACACGAACAGGCACATCGCGCCAACGGCCGCCGTAATCGTGGCGTTGACGACGTAAAACACTTCGTTCATGCCGCGTCCTTCCGAGATCCCTGAGGGCGGGGGTCTCGCGGGGCCACGCACTCTGACGGGTCTGGCAACCCCGCGGCGATGGTAGCCGTGGTGGGCTAGCTAGGTAAAAGTCCCCGCTTTGCCGTGTGGAGAGGTCGATGAACCTGCCATTAGCAGGTGGAACCGCTATAAAAGCCGGGCTTCAGGCTTCCTCCTGCGGAGGCATGCACACCGCTCGGCATCGCAGCTCCTTGTGTGAAACGTTGGCTCAAACGAGCCTCCGACCATCACGCACAAAGCAGGGAACACAACATCAAGTCTGGAGGGATCTTAGAACGGGGGGAGATGGGGGTCAAGCGACCTGTCGGCGGTCAGTCGGCCAGCGCCGCGTCGATGAGGTCTTCGAGGCGGCGCAGCCGCGCGGCCAGGGCGGCGTCCCTGGCGTCGGCCGGCGCCTTGAGGCGGAACACTTCGTCGGCGATATTGAGGGCGGCAATCACGGCCAGGCGCGCCGAATCGGATTCGGACGTCTGGCCGACCGCCGCCCTCATTTTTTCATCCACGAAGCTGGCGAGCTGCTGAATGTAGGCCGCATCCAGCCCGCCGCCAATCGGGTACCGCTGCCCGAGGATCTCGACCGGGACCACCACGTCAGACATGGCGGCTACAGATTCAGATCCTCGATGTGCGCCAGAAGCGATCCGACGCGTGTGCGAATCATGTCGCGCTCCTCGGTGAGCGCCGCCAGTTCGGCGCTGGCGCCTTCGGCTTGCTTGAGGCGAACCTTGGCGTCGTCGAGGTCGCGGGTGGTGCGCTGAAGCGCGTCGGCGGTTTGCGACAGTTCGCTGCGCATCCGTCCAACCAGGGCCACGAGCAATCGCACCTTGTCTTCGAGCCGATCGAGCGCGTCGGCCTCAATCGGCTGTTCGGTCTTCGACATACGTACTCCGCCGCGGCTGGTGCCGCGCTATGCCTTGGCGGCTGAGGTGGCCGGGGCCTTGGGCTCAACGGGCGCCGCGGGTTTCTTGGGAGCCGCGTCGAAGGCGCGCCGGGCCTGGTCGAGGACGGTCTTGAACGCCGGCTTATCGTTGACGGCGAGATCGGCCAGGTGCTTCCGGTCGATGGTGATGCCGGCCAGCGCGAGGCCGTGGATCAGTTCCCGGTACGTCCAGCTGTGCTCGCGGGCGGCCGCATTGATGCGAACGATCCAGAGTCGGCGATAATCGCGCTTCTTGTTGCGGCGACCGACGAACCCATAGTTCAGGGCCTTATCGACCGCCTCTTTGGCGGCGCGGTACAGTTTGCTCTTATTGAGGAAAAATCCTTTTGCACGATCGAGAAGCCGCTTGCGCTTTGCTCTCCGGACCGTGCCACGCTTGACTCTCGGCATGTGTGCCTCTTCTCAGCCACTTACAGGTTCAGTGGACCATGGGCGGGGCGGTGAGGCCCCAGCCCGTTACAGGACCGACATCGTTGGCGGGGGGTGGCATCCCCGGTTCCCAGATGTGATCCCAACTCGTCGCCGGGTTTGAAGACCCGGCCTTCCTCGAGCCCTCTTCACCGCGCCTCCAGCGCCGACAGCGTCTGAAGACCCGGTCTCTACACGTTGCCGCGGGCCCGCACGGTACGCGTCTGGCCCGCACGGCGCGGCGTGTGGCCTATTTGTACGGCAGCATCTTCTCCAGCGTCTTCTGGTCGGGATCCGAGGCCAAGACGGCCTTGGTCAGCTGCCGCTTGCGCTTGGTCGTCTTGCTTCCGAGCAAATGACGCTTGAACGCGGAGTGGCGCAGGAACTTGCCAGACGCCGTCTTCTTGAAACGCTTGGCGGCGCCACGATGGGTCTTGATCTTCGGCATAACGTCGCTACTCTCCTGTCGTCTCTCTCGCTGCTTCGGCCGCCGGCGGCGGTGTGGTCACCTGGCCGGCCCGAAGGTTTCACCTGGGGGGCATCGCGTTGTGCCGATGCCCGACATTGCGCCGATCGGGTTCGCCCGAAGTCGCCGCGTTCGGTCCGTCGCGCCTGCTAGGCGTCGGGCGCGCCGTCCTTGGCCGCGGCCTCCGGTTCGACCACGGCGGCCACCTGGTCGATGGCCTCCGGTTCGACCACGGCGGACACCTCGTCGATACCCTCCTCGACCGACACGGCGAGGTCGGCCGCCGTCTCGTCGATCCCGGCCGCCGGCACCGCAGCCACCGGTGCCACGGGGCGAGGGGCATGCGGACGCGGCGTGCCGGTCTGCTTGGGACCGCTGCCGGCCTTTTTGGCCAGAATCACGTGCATCGTATTGGCCTCACGCCGCGGCATGTTTTCCGGCACCGCTTCGTTGACCAGTTCCTCGATCAACCGCTCGAGGATGCGCAGCCCGATCTCGGGGTGCGCCATTTCGCGGCCACGGAAAAAGATCGTGGCCTTCACCTTGTCGCCGTCCGCCAGGAAGCGCTCGATGTGCTTCTTCTTGAACTGGTAGTCGTGCTCGTCGACCTTTGGACGGAACTTGATTTCCTTGACCTCGATCACTTTCTGGTGCTTCCGGGCCTCGCGGGTGCGCTTCTGCTCCTGGTACTGGTACTTCCCGAAGTCCATGATTCGGCACACCGGCGGGGTGGCCGCGGCGGCGACCTCGACCAGGTCCAGCCCCTTGGAGCGAGCAAGCGCCAGCGCCTGCGGCGGCGGCATGATGCCCAATTGAGCGCCAGTGTCGTCGATCACCCGGATCTCGCGGACGCGAATGCGTTCGTTGATGCGAGTGCGCTCTTCACGGCGCGGACCAGAACGTTCGAAAGCGATAAGCGCCTCCCCTTACAATGCCTGGGGCTCGTGCCCCTTGCGGCGGATTTCCTGCCGGGCCGCGTCGGCAAATGCCTCGACGGTGCGCGGGCCCAGGTCTCCGGCGGCGCGATTGCGAACCGCCACGGTGCCGTCGGCCATCTCGCGGTCCCCGACCACGAGCATGTACGGCACCTTCTGCAACTGCGCCTCCCGGATCTTGTACCCGACCTTTTCCTGACGGTCGTCGAACTCGACGCGCAGGCCCGAACTGACTAGTGTATCCCGTACGCCCGCCGCGTACGCCATATGGCGATCGGCAATCGGCAGCACGATGGCCTGGACCGGCGCCAGCCACAGTGGAAACGCCCCGGCGTAGTGTTCGATCAGCAGGGCGATAAACCGCTCGAAACTGCCGAAAATCGCCCGATGAATCACGACCGGGCGGTGCTCGGTGTTGTCGGCGCCGATGTACGTCAAGTCGAAGCGCTCCGGCAGCTGGTAGTCGAGCTGGATGGTGGCGCATTGCCATTTGCGGCCGATCGCGTCCATCACGTCGAAGTCGATTTTCGGGCCGTAGAACGCGCCGTCGCCGGCGTTGATCTGGTAGGGCAGCTTCACCGCGTCGAGCGCGCGCGTGAGCTCCGACTCGGCGTGGTCCCACGTGGCGATCTCGCCCAGAAATTGCGCGGGCCGGGTCGACAGCTTCATGTGCACGGTGAGATCGAAGTCGGCGTACACCTGCTGCACCAGCCGCAGCAGGCGTTCGACTTCGTCGCCGATTTGCGATTCGGTCACGAAGATGTGCGCGTCGTCCTGGGAGAACTGCCGGACCCGCGTGAGGCCGGACAGCACGCCCGAGGCTTCGTGCCGGTGCAGCGGCGTCTGCTCGTGCAGGCGCAGCGGCAAATCGCGATAGCTGCGCGTGCCGGCGCCAAACACCAGCATGTGGCCCGGGCAGTTCATGGCCTTGACGCCCATCTGCTGGCCTTCGGATTCGACCAGGAACATGTTTTCCCGATAGTGTTCCCAGTGGCCGGAGGTTTCCCAGAGCGCCTTGTTGAAGATGATCGGCGTTTTGACTTCGGCGTAGCCGGCCGGAAACAAGACGTCG
Organism: Acidobacteriota bacterium; assembly: GCA_037133015.1. GTDB lineage: Bacteria > Acidobacteriota > Vicinamibacteria > Vicinamibacterales > JAKQTR01 > JBAXOX01. Next base: position 50,702 of record JBAXOX010000012.1, on the reverse strand, counting down.
CGCATGTAGCCGGCGAGCTCGTGGTAGAGCGTGGTGCCCTTCGACAGCCAGAACGCGGCTCCCGGCGCCCACGGGTGGAACATGAACAAGCCCAGTTCGCGGCCCAGCTTGCGATGGTCGCGCTTCTTGGCTTCTTCGAGCCGCTGCAGGTAGGCCTTCAGGTCGGCGTCGCTGAAAAACGCGGTGCCGTAGATGCGCTGCATGGGCTGGTTGGCCGCGTCGCCCTTCCAGTACGCGTTCGACGTGCTGAGCAGCTTGAACGCCTTGAGCCGGCTCGACGTGGGCACGTGCGGGCCGGTGCAGAAATCCATGAACACATCGGCAATCGCATAGCAGGAAACCGTCGCGCCGCCTTTTTCTTCGATCAGCTGGACCTTGAGCGGCTCGCCGCGCTGCGCGAAGTACGCCTTGGCCTCGTCTTTGGCCAGCAGCTTCCTCTCGTACTGGAGATCGCGCGAGGCGAAATCGCGCATCTTCTTTTCGATCGCCTCGAGGTCCTCGGGCACGAACGGGCGTTCGACGACGAAGTCGTAGAAGAACCCGTCGTCGGTGGACGGGCCGATGCCGCATTGGGAGCCGGGAAACAGGCTCGTCACCGCCGCCGCCATCAGGTGTGCGGTCGAGTGACGGTAGAGGTCCAGCGCCTCAGGGCTGTCGGCGGTGACGATCCGAACCGCATGGTCGGCGTCCAGCGCGGTCGACACGTCGACCAGCCGGCCGTCGACCACGGCCGCCAAGGCCGCTTTCGCCAGCCGCGGCGAAATCGACGCCGCCAACTCGCTGACGCGAGTACCCCGCGCGACTTCCCGGGAGGCGCCGTCCGGAAGCGTGACCGAAATCTGATTCATCAAGTACGTTGGCAGGTCCCACCCTTGCGAGGGCCCCGGCTCCTCACCCCAGTCGAGCTGCCCGGCAGACGGACGTGGGGAAGTGGTAGGCACGAGCGGACTCGAACCGCTGACCTCCTGCGTGTCAAGCAGGCGCTCTAACCAGCTGAGCTACGCGCCTAAGTGGTTCGACTCGCAAGAACGGTTACGCATTCTGGCGGGTCGGTCCGGCCGAAGACTCGCTCACCACGTGGCCCCGAGGGAACAAGATCGCGACCGAACTTGTAAATCGGAGGGCCAAGCATCGGAAAGGCAAGGCTTACCGGACCAGCCAGTATAGCAACCGGCTCGCAGATCCGTCAACGATCCGAGGGGTTCGATGGAGGGTTCCCGGTCCTGCCAGAGCATCCTGCTGGTTGGACCTTGAGGGGCCCAAACCGGCAGGACCGGGGTATCCCGACGCTGAATGCGCAACGCCTCTACTTGACGGCGTCTTTCAGGGCCTTGCCGGCCGTGAAGCGCGGCACCCGGCGCTTGGCGATCTTGATGGGAGCGCCGGTGCGCGGGTTGCGGGCGACGCGCGCCTTGCGCTGCGACGTCTTGAACGTGCCGAAGCCGACAAACGACACGGTGTCGCCCTTCTTCAGCGCCGTCTTGATGGTCGCCAACGTGACGTCCAGCATTTTGCCGGCCGCCGCCTTGGTCGCGCCCGTCTCTTTCACGAGCTTCGCAATAAATTCCTGCTTGTTCATGTATCCTCCTGAACCGGACCCTGGGTGTGGGATGACCGCTCCCACTGCGCCGTCGCGTTTATACGCAACGTATCACTGGCTGTCAAGCCAATTACGATTTTGCTCGGCCGCGCAACCGCTCGACCGCCTTGTCAAGTGTCGCATCAATTGCCGGAAGTTCGACGCCAAATTCCAGATCGGGCTGTTCCACCGCGACGTCCGGCTGCAGGCCGTGCTCGTGAATGGGATTGCCTGCCGGCGTCAGATACCAGGCGTACGACATCCACAGCGCGCTGCCGTCGGGCAGTTTGAACAGCCGCTGTTGCGCGGCCCGTCCGCCCGTTCGTTCGCCGAACAACTCCGCGCGCTTCTGTCCGGAGACCGCCGCGGCAAACAGTTCGGCCGCGCCCGTGGTCCCCACATCCACCAGCAGGGCGAGTGGCATCGTCAGGTCGCCGTCTCCGGCCGCCGCCGACACGGTCTGCCGACTCGCGCCTCGCGTGTCGCGGAGCGCCAACGCGCCGGTCGGCACAAACAGTCGCGCCGCCGCGATCCCGGCCGCCAGCGGTCCACGCGCCGTGTTTCGCAGATCGAGGACCAACGCTTTCGCGCCACGCTTCTGCAGCCCCGCGATCGAGGCGCGCAGCGCCGAGGGCGTCTGGTCGGCGAACTCGGCGACGCGGATCACCGCGATGTCGGCGCCCGACATCTTCGTGGCGATCGGCAGCGGCGCGAGCGCCTCGCGCGTGAGGCTGACCACGTGGGGATCGGCCGCGTTGCCTCTGATGAGCGTGAGGCTCACCGAGGTGCCCGGTTTGCCCCGCAGCTTGCGCACGCCTTCCCACACCGACATTTCTCTGGTGGGCTGGCGCTCGATCAGCCGGACGAAATCGCCCGACCGAATGCCCGCTTTGGCGGCCGGGGATCCGTCCCGGACCGCAATGACGCGCAGGTAGTACTGGCGCGCCAGATCCACGCCGATGTCGCCCGGGGGCAGCGTCGCGCCGGAGGCCACCGCCTTGGCTTCGTCGGTCGAGAGGAATGCGCTGTCGGCATCGAGCGAATCGGCCAGGCCGTGCATCGCGCCGTGCATCAGCTTGTCGACGTCCACCGGCTCGACGTAATTCCCCGTCGTCAAACTGAACACGTCGTCGAACACGCGCAGGTGCGGATACGTTTCCTGTGCAGCCGACGCCCGGCCCAGCAGACCGCCCACCACCGCGAACGCCAGGATGGGCGCGGAGATCAGAACGACGGCGATGCGCGTGCGAGTCGTCATATCAGAGGGACGTCAATCATTTCTTTCTGAGCCATTGTAGTGGATCGACCGGCTTTCCGTCGACGCGCAGTTCGAAATACATCGAGGCCACGCCTTCGGGCGACGCGCCGGCGGTGCCGACCCTCTGACCGCGAACCACGTGCGTGCCGGCCGACACCGTGACGTCGGCCAGGGTGCCGTACATCGTGAACGCCTGGGCGCCGTGGTCGACGATCACCAGGTTGCCGAAACCGGTGAAGGGCGCGGCGAACACCACCGTGCCGTCGTGAATCGCCACGACCGGCGTGCCGCGGGACGCCGCGATGCGAATGCCGTTGCTGATCGTCGCGGTGTTGAAGCGCGCCTGGAGTTGACGGCCGAACGTGCCGATCACAGGCCCGCCGACGGGCCAGTCGAGGTCGCCGCGGAACGGCCGCAAGGGCAGCGACAACGCGCTTGTGGCGGCGCTGGCGCCGTCGCGCTCGAAATCCACCAGTCGCCGCTGCAGCCGCTGCTGCGCGGTCTGCAATTCGCCCATCAACTGGGCGGCCAGATCGCGCCGTTGATCGATGCGCCGAATCAGGGCCGCCTGGTCGGCCGCGGCGTGCTCGGCCGACTGCCGGGCAACGCCCATCTGGCCCTGGAGCGCGACGCGCGCCTGAAGCCGGGCGTCGAGCGAGGTCTGCGCCCCGCGCAACTCGGCGAGCGTGCGGCCGTGTTCCGCCACCCGCTGCCGATCCAGTTGCTGCAGCGCCGACACGAAGCGATACGCGCGACCGGCCTCGCCGGGATCCTCGACGTTGAGCAGCAGCCGGACGTAGCCGGCCCGGCCGAGCTTGTACAACTCGACCATGCGCGACGCCAGCGCCGACGCCTGTTGACGCGAGCGGGTCTCGAGATCCTGGATGTGGGCCCCGGTGGTTCGCAGTTCGTTCTCGATGCCGGCCAGATCGCGTTCGCCCTGCTCGAACTGGACGGTCCGCAAATCGCGCTCGACTTCGAGGCGGCGCAACTGGTCGAGCAGCGTCTGTTCGCTGGAGGCCAGCGCGTCGGCCTCGCGCTGCAACGCGCCGATGCGGGCGGCGGCGCGCCGCGCCAGTTCCCGCGCGTCGGTCTCGCGGGCCGGAGCCTGCCCGTGCACGCCCACGGCCGCGCACACCACCATCAGCGCAGCGCACCAGTCCAACCTCCGGGCTGGACGGCCAGACATCAGCGGGCGTCTGCCGATGGCCTGCTCGCTCATCATCTCAGTTCCCGAACGCACGCGGCTCGACGAACCACCCGGGGCTTGACGAGCCCGGGGCGACATCGGACACACGAGAGACCGACACGACAGAACCCAGGGCCCCTCACACCACCCGCACGCCTCCGGCCGCCAGAGCCGCCGGGCACCGGACCGCCGCCGCCCACGCGGCTGAGCCGCACGTTAGAACAGCGGCTTGCCGTCAATCGCCTTCGGAATCGCGATCCCGAAATACTTGAGCACCGACGGGGCGATGTCCATCACGTTCGGATCGGAGGCGACCAGTTTACGGTTCGAGATCAGCAATCCCGGAATCGTCTTGTAGTCGAACCCGCAGTGGTCGCCGCTCCACTTCCGCAAGTTGGGATAAACGATGCTGCCTGGCGGCGACCCTCCGAGCGTGGTCTGCCAGGACACGCGGTAGCCATCCACCATGCCGACCTGCAGGTCGGGGGCGTCGTTGACGAATTCGCCGGAGTAGATCTCGTCGCGCTTGTACACGGCGCTCACGATGCGCGCGCCGTTGGCGGGATCGGTGAGGGCCATCAGCCTGGCGGCGAGATCGTCGGTCACCGCTTTGTAGTCGGCCGGATCGACCGCGCCTTCGCCCTCGCGTCCCCTGAGATTGATGAAGACCTGCCCCAGACCCATCGCGTACGCCTTGGTGCGCGACCAGTCGACGTTTTCCCAGAACTGGCCGCTGCCCAGGAACAGATTGCTGAGGTTCTTCTGCTCGGTCCGCTGCCCCTTGATCGCCAGATACCCCTGGTTCACCAGCCACGTGTTGAGGTTGACCGCCTGCCGGAAGGAATGGAATCCGTGATCCGACATGACGATCACCTGGGTGTCCGGGCCGACGCGCTTGACGACCTCGCCCACCATCTGATCGACGCGCTGGTACACCCGCAGAATCGAGTCGCCGTACTTCGCGGCGGCGTCGGCGTTGTACATCGGGTGAGTCTTGTCTTCGAATCGCCACATCATGTGACTGACCCGATCGGTGGATTCGATCACGCCAATCAACAGATCCCACCCGCGTGCGTCGAGGCGATGCATGATCACCTGGGCGCGATCGTCGAAGGCGCGGAACAGATCGTCCATGAACGTCTTCTCGTCGATCCGATCCTCGTTGAGCGGCCAGGTGGCTTCCGACCAGCCGAGCGTCCGGAAGTGTCCGAGCCGCTCGTCGAGATCTTTCGAGAACGAGGCGGGCGACGAGATCGGAAACGGCGGGTTGTCGGGCCGCCAGTTGACGGGCGAGACGTACAGCCGCAGGTCCTTGTCGGCGCCCACCAGATACATCTGCACCATGCCCTGGATCCGCACGAGGTAGTTGACGCGGAATTCGAGCGTCACCCACTTGCTCCACTCGCCCTCGCCCAGGCTGACGGTGGTGTTCTGGATGTCGATCGTGGCCTTGCGCTCCGCTCGGTTCCACCGGACCGTCAGCGGGACGCGGATATCCTCGCGGGCGGCCAGTTCGGCGAGCGTCGCCCGATCGGTGTCCGAGATCGCCGGGCCTTTGGCGCGAATCGCCCGTTGCTGGGCCTTGACGGTGGGGTCGGGCGGACCGATCAACTCGCTGCGTGCGACGTTCTGATCGAAGACCAGGCGCTTCAGGATGCCGCCCATCTCGGTGTTGCCCTCTTCATACCGCGACAGGTCGGAGGCGAAGTAATAGAACGTGCCGATCGTGCCCCGAATGTCCGGCAGCGGCAGCCCCGAGAGCATCTCGCCGTTGTCCACCTGTTCAGCCGGAAACGTAATCGGGATGGTGAGCAGGCTGGATCGCACGCCGGCTTGACCCGCCGTCGTCCAGAACGACGTGCCCCCGCGAATCGATCGAATCTCCGGCTTCTTGATCGGCAGGTAATTGAAGAGGAACTCGGGCGGCACCTTCTTGACGATGCCCAGATCGGGCATGTACGTCTTGGGATCACGCACCAGGAAATCGAAGATGTTGTGCTTGCCCGCATTCGTGCCGGTCGCAAACGACGACCACGACGTGGGGGACTCGGGCGAGTGGCTCGTGCCAAGCCGGGAGAAGCCGCCGCGCGCGGCGAGCGCGGCGAGATTCGGCAGCCGGCCTTCGGCCATCCAGCGCTGGGTCAGCACCGGATCCATGCCGTCGTAACCGAGAATCACCAGCTTCTGCTTGAACGTCTCGGGAGGCGCGGATCGCCCGCAGTGAATCGCACCCAACGCGATCGCGCCGGCCAGAACGACGACGGTAGCTCTCTTCACAGTGGTTCTTCCTGAAGTGATTGTGAGGTGTGTGCAGTATAACGTACCGATTCTCGCCGCACCGCGAGGCTGTAGTACGCTTCCAGTCCACATGAGAGTGCTGGGCGTGGACTACGGCGAACGGCGGATTGGCATCGCGGTGAGCGATGCGACCGGCATGCTCGCGCGACCGGTCGGCGCGATTCCCGGCGACCGAAACCAGGTGGTCGCGGTGGACCGGGTGATGGATCAGGTGCGCACACTCGAACACGACGACGACCCCATTGCGCTGGTGGTGGTGGGGCTGCCGCGCCGGCTCGACGGATCGCCCAACGACCAGACACCGCGCGTGGAATCCTTCGCCAAGTTGCTTCGGGCCCGGTCGGCCCGCCCCATCGTGCTGCAGGACGAGCGCTTGACCAGTCACCACGCCGATGGTCTACTGGCCGAGCGCGAGCGCGACTGGCGCGTCCGCAAGCGCAAGCTCGATGCGGCCGCCGCTGCCGTGATCCTGCAGGAGTACTTGGATGGGCATGGCTCGGCGATGCCCGACGGGGTTGGGGATTAGGAATTGTGGAGGGGCAGTTTGCCGGCGTGAGCGGGGACGCGGAACAACCACTCTCCAGCCGATGACGCGAACATCATGCGACGATTCATCTCCCTGCTCGTCGTCTTCGCAGTAGTGGTCGCCGCCGGGCTGTTCGGCGTGGCTGGCTATGCGCGGTTGAGCGACCCGTTCAAGCGCTACGGCGGCTCCGAGCAGTTTGTCGACATCCCACCCAAGACCGGGCCGCAGGCGATCGGTCGACTCCTGGTCGAGCACGGCGTGGTGGCCGACGCTCTTACGTGGCGCATCGCGCTGTGGCGCCGCGGCGAGGCGACCAGGCTCAAGGCCGGCGAGTACCGATTCGATCGCCCGATGACCGTCGACGACATCATTCGGAAGCTTGTGCGCGGCGACGTGTACTTGCGGTCGGTGACATTTCCCGAGGGCCTCACGATCCGGCAGATGGCCCAGGTCTACCAGGCCGCGGGCCTGGGCGAGGCGTCCGCGTTCGCCGACGCCGCCGCGGATCCCGCGCTGCGGTCACGTCTCGATCCGGGCGCCCGCGATCTCGAAGGCTATCTATTTCCCGACACCTACGCGCTGCCGCGTCGCGCGACCGCCGCGGATCTGATCCGCAAAATGGCCGCGCGGTTCGAGGCCGTGTTCACGCCCGCGCTGCGCGAGGCTGGCACCGCGGGTGGGATGTCGGTGCGCGAGGTGGTCATTCTGGCGTCGCTCATCGAAAAAGAGACGGCGCGTCCTGATGAGCGGCCGGTGGTGGCGGCGGTCTATCAGAACCGGCTTCGCATTCGCATGGGGCTGCAGTGCGATCCGACCGTCATCTATGCGCTCGAACGCGCCGGCCGCTACACGGGCAACCTCACGCACGCCGATCTGGGCTTCGACTCGCCCTACAACACGTATCGGTATCCAGGCCTTCCGCCCGGGCCGATCGCCTCGCCAGGGCGCGCCGCACTGGAGGCGGCCGTGAATCCGGCGCCGGTCGACTTCCTCTATTTCGTGAGCCGCAACGACGGTTCGCACGCCTTCGCCGCGACGCTCGAGGCGCACAACCGCAACGTCCACACGTATCAGATCGTCTATTTCAGAGATCAGAAGGCGGCCGCACACGCCGGACCAGGGGCGCCGCCCCCCCGAAAGATCCCGGCTCGGCCCGCGCGCTCCGCCGACCCGCGCCGGCGGTAGCCGCCACCGAGGCCCGACGCGTCGCGCCGGATTGGCTCAGCCCGGCCTCAGTGCCTCGAGCTCACCGCTCGGTCCACCGCAATTTTCTTCGCAGCACGTCGTAATAGCTGCGGGCCGATCCGCGCACCAACCGCATCGGACGCCTGGCGCGCTGAATGTGGACCACGTCGGCATTCTCGAGTTGCACGCCCGACTGGCCGTCGAAGGTGACAAACGCTTCGTCGCCGGCGCGCTGCAGGATCGGCTGCACGGCGACGTCGGCGGTCGCCGGAATCACGATCGGCCGGTTCGTGAGGGCGTGGGGCGCGATCGGCGTCAGCACCAGCGCATCGACGGCCGGATGGACGATGGGGCCGCCGGCCGACAGATTGTAGGCGGTCGATCCGGTCGGGCTCGAAATGATGAGGCCGTCGGCATTGAACCGGGCGACGAAGTCGCCGCTGATCGAGACTGAAAACTCCACGATACGGGAGAGCGACCCGCCGGTGACCGCGACGTCGTTGAGCACCACGCGGTCCACGTCGGGGTGGCCGGCCCGCTCGACCCTCGACTGCAGCATCATGCGGGGTTCGATCAGCGCCGTGCCGTCGAGCGCCGCCTCGAGCGAGGGAAACAACTCGGACGCCGCAATCTCGGTCAGGAATCCGAGCGTGCCGAAGTTGACGCCGAGAATCGGGATTTCCAGATCCGCCTGCGCGATGCGATCGGCCATGCCGAGCAATGTGCCGTCGCCGCCGAACACCAGCATCAGGTCCACCCGGTAGGGCAGTTGGTCGCGCGACGCCCTGGGCCGGGATCGCAAATCGGCCATGTTCGACGTTTCGTCTTCCACCACCGACTCGATGCCGCGGGCATCAAGCCACGCGGTCACCGCGTCGAGTTCGACCGCCGTGTCGGTGAGCCCAGGCTTGGCGACGATGCCGACCCGCGTGATGCGCCCGGAGTCGGGGGCCGTCGGCCGACGATCGGAGTTGTCTGGTGATGACATGTGATGGGTCCGTGCCCCCGAATTCTATACCCGAGGCGACGGCATGTCCCGCCTGGATTTGAGGTCTTCGCCAAAACGACAGGCCCGGCCGCGCCGCATCGGATCAAACAACTCCTGGGCCGTCGGCCAGACGCTCGCGGTGGCCAAGGCGTCGTCAGGGCCGGTTGAACGTCGCGCGGGATGGCGCCGGTCGAAGATGCAGAAAGTACTCCTGGTTGCCCGTCGCGCCGGTGATCGGCGACGGCGTCAGGCCCAGGCGGTTGAGCCCGCACGCGGCGGCCGCTTCTGTGACGCGGGCGAGGACCTCGTCGTGCACGGCGGTATCGAGGACGAGGCCGCCACGGCCGACCTGCTCGCGGCCCGCTTCGAACTGAGGCTTGACCAGCGCTACGACGTGGCCGCCCGGATTGAGGACGGCGGGCACGGCTGGCAGAATCAACCTGAGCGAGATAAACGAGACGTCGATCGTAACGATGTCGACCGGCGCGGGCAGCCAGTCGGGAACCAGTTCGCGCGCATTGCGGTGCTCGACCACCACGACCCGGGGATCGGTGCGGATTTTCCAGTCGAGCTGACTGTGTCCCACATCGAGAGCCACCACGCGGATGGCTCCGCGGCTCAGGAGGACATCGGTGAAGCCGCCGGTCGAGGCGCCGATATCGAGCGCCTCGCATCCCGACGGATCGACGTGGAACGCATCGAGGGCGTGGACCAGTTTGAGGCCGCCCCGCCCGACCCACGGCATGTCGGATCCTTCGATGTCGACGTGGGCATCGACCCTCACCGGCGCGCCGGCTTTGCTGACCGCGACGCCCTCGACTCGCACCCGCCCGGCCAGAATCACGGCTCGCGCCCGCTCGCGCGAGGCGACCAATCCTCGCTCGGTGATCAGGACGTCGAGGCGCGTGCGTGGCGTGGCGGCCATCAGTGCTGCGGCTTACGACGTGCGGGAGACGACCCACTCGGCGATCTCGGCGAGGCGTCCGCCCTCCAAGCGGGCGTCGCTGAGGGATGCGATGGCGGCGTCGGCGGCCTCACGGGCGAGGCGCTTCGATTCGTCGAGGCCGAACAAGGCGGGGTACGTCGGCTTGTTGGCCGCGGCGTCCTTGCCGACGGTCTTGCCCAGTTCCTTGTCGTTGCCGACCACGTCAAGCACGTCATCGACGATCTGGAAGGCCAGACCGAGTCGGGCGGCGTAGCGGTCGACCGCGTCGATCTGCGTGTCGGATCCACCGGCCATGGTGGCGCCGGCGACAGCCGCCGCACGAATCAGCGCGCCGGTCTTTCGCGCGTGCATGTCGCGCAACCCGTCGGCATCGAAGGCACACTGGCCGCTGGCGCGTCCCACCGCGGCGAGATCGATGGCCTGGCCTCCGACCATCCCGACCGAACCGGCGGCCTCGGCAATGCCGTTGAGCGTGCGAAGTGTGCGGATCGCCACAGCGCCGTCGCCCGCGTCGACCGGCAGCCGCGCCAGCAGGGCGAAAGCTTCGGCGATCAGCGCGTCGCCGGCCAGAATGGCCATCCCCTCTCCGTAGACCACGTGCAGCGTCGGCTTGCCGCGGCGCATCGTGTCGTCGTCCATGGCCGGCAGGTCGTCGTGGATGAGCGAATAGGTGTGGATCATCTCGATCGCGCAGGCGGCCGGCATGGCCAGGACTCGCGCGGCCCGGGGCTCGGCGGCGACCGCGTCGGCGGCGGCCAGCGTCAGGATGGGACGAAACCGTTTGCCGCCCGCGAACAGGCTGTAGCGCATCGCCTCGGCGATCACGGCGGGGCACAACGGCGCGGTTGGCAGCACCGTGTTGAGCTCGCCTTCGACCTCGTCGCGCAGCGACACCAGGTAGTCGCGCAAGGCGAGGCGCGAAGACATCGTCACGAACGCCGTCCCTTCTCGTCGTCTCCGGCGGTGGCAGCAAGCCCAGGCGGTGCGGGCTGCAGGTCGCCCCGCTCGCCGAGGATTTCGATGCGCCGCTCGGCCTCTTCGAGCCGGACGTGACAGTACCGCGACAGGCGCACGCCGCGCTCGTACAGTTCCAGCGACTGATCGAGCGCCAGGTCGCCGTCCTCGAGCTTCTTGACGATCCCGTCCAGCTCGGCGATGGCCGCTTCGAAATCCTTGATATTGACGTCCACCATGACTCCCTCAGATTCTTCTCCGCCGATTCCATCGGTAGGCGGCTCCTGGCCGCCCTCGGGCCGTGCGTGTCGCGATCCCCGGCATCCGATCCTGCACCGGCCGGGATGCCGGTGCGCGCCGGCATGACGAACCGGCGACCACGATCGTCAGGACTCCAATGCCCGTTGGGTCGCCAGCGTGCGCCCCGTCACCACGCACGCCAGTTCGCCGCGATGCAAGGTGACGCGCACGGCCGCGCCGGTCTCGACGGTGTTCGCGTCGATCACGATGCTCTGTCGCGCGGCGTCCCGGCAGACGGCGTAACCCCGGCCCAGCACCGACAACGGGCTCAACGCGTCGAGCCGCGCCGCCAGCGCCCGCAGCGATGCGTCGGCGGCGTGGTAGCGGGTGGCCATTCCCGCGTCGAGCCTGGCGTCGGCCTGCGCCAGACTCTTCTGCACGCGGGCCATCAGCCGCCGGATGTCGAGTGCGTCGAGGCGGGCACGCAGACCCTGATACGTGCGCGTTCGGCGCGCCAGGGCGTTTCGCCCGGCCTGCTGCAGATCGCCGAGCAGTTCGGCCACGTGTCGGCCGCGCAACGCGATCCGGTCGGGATAGCCCGCAAACGCCGACCGTCCCTCGATCCGCTGCAGTCGGTGCTGCGCGTCCCGAACGCATCGGAGGGCGGCGGACCGCAACCGATCCTCGGTGGCGTCGATGTGGGCCACGAACTCGTTCTTCGCGGCCACCACGACTTCGGCGGCGGCCGAGGGTGTGGGCGCCCGCAGATCGGCCACCAGGTCGGCCAGCGTCACGTCCACTTCGTGCCCGACCGCCGAGATCACGGGCACCGGACACCGCACGATGGCTCGAGCCACCGCCTCCTCGTTGAAGGCCCACAGATCTTCGATCGATCCGCCCCCGCGTCCCACAATCACGACATCGACGCCCTCGACGCGTCCGATATTGGCGAGCGCCTTGGCGATGTCGGCGGCCGCGCCGTCGCCCTGCACGCGAGTGGGTGCGATCACCAGGTGCGCGTTCGGGTACCGGCGGGCGAGCACCTTGATGATGTCGCGCAACGCGGCCCCGTCGATCGAGGTGACAATGCCGATCTTGCGCGGCAGCGTGGGAAGGGGACGCTTGCGCGCGGGGTCGAGCAAGCCTTCCGATTGCAGGCGTGTTTTCAATTGCTCGAGGGCCAACTGCAGCGCGCCCAGCCCTTTGGGCTCGATCTGGTCGCAGACCAGCTGGTACTCGCCCTTCGGCTCGTACACCGCCAACCGGCCGCGCGCCACCACCTGCAGGCCGTCTTCGAGTGTGAACTTGACGAAGCGGGCGGCCGACTTCCACATGACGGCCTTCAGTTGCGCAGACGGATCCTTGAGCGTGAAATACACGTGGCCGGTGGTCCAGGGCCGGCAGTTCGAGATTTCGCCCTCGACCCAGACCTCGGCGAATGCGGTCTCCAGCAATCGACGGACCTCCGAGGTCACTTCGGTGACGCTGAGCACGCGGCGCGCCGGTTCCTGCTGGGCGGTCACGGCCGGCGCGTCGGCGTCGTCGTCGCTGTCGAACGGGAGGTCGAACAGGTCACGCATCGCGATCGGCTCCCGCCTCGAGCCGGGCCGTCGCGATGTCGTCGAGCGTCCAGTCGAGCCGCTCGATGGCTTCGGCGCGGCCGCTCTCGTCGTGGACCGTGATGACGACGGCCTGCAGCCGCAGTCCGTCGGCGGCCGGCTCGAGGCGCGCCGGCAGTCCGGTCAGGAAGCGCGAGAGCGCGGCGGCCTTGTCGACGCCGATCACCGAATCGTGCGGCCCGGTCATCCCTACGTCGGTGATGTACGCCGTGCCGCCCTTCAGGATGCGCGCGTCGGCGGTCGGCACGTGGGTATGGGTGCCGACGACCGCGGTCACCTTGCCGGCCAGATACCAGCCCATCGCGACCTTCTCGGCCGACGCTTCGGCGTGCACGTCAACCAGCAGCACCCGGCATTGCTGGCGCAGGCGATCGACTTCGGCCGCCACCGCGGGAAACGGATTGTCGACCGGCGGCATGAAGACGCGTCCCATCGCGTTGATGACGCCGACCAGCATGCCGTTGGACGCGCGGGCCACGAAGGATCCGCGTCCCGGCGCTTCGGCCGACATGTTGATCGGGCGCAGCAGCCGCGATTCGGCGCCGATGTAGGCGAGCGCCTCGCGTTTGTCCCAGACGTGGTTGCCGGTCGTCATGACGTCGATGCCGTACGACAGCAGGGCGTCGCCGCTGTCGCGCGTGATGCCGGCTCCCGCGGCCGCGTTCTCGACGTTGGCCACCGTCAGGTCGATGCCGAAGCGATCGACGATCAGGGGGAGGGCCCGGCGGATCAGGTCGCGCCCGGGCCGCCCGACGATATCGCCGATAAACAGGATCTTCATGATTCGGTACGCCCACCGCCGACCTTGACTCGCGTCGTCACGACGCGTCCGGTGCGTGCGTGACGGGAATCAGGACGCCCTGCCCCCGGCGGTTGTCGATCTTCGGGATCCGCACGCGCAGTTCTCCGTGGCCCAGCGTGGCCGTCGCCTGGCTGGCGTCGAGCGCGCCGCCGACGCGCACCGCGCGGGCAAACCGGCCGAAGTCGCGCTCCACCAGATGAAAGTTCGCGTCGGAGCGCTGGCCAGGGTCGGGAGGGATCTTGCCTCCGACCACCAGCACGATCTCGTCTTTGAGCAGGACGCGCACGTCGTCGATCGCCACGCCCGGCAGGTCGACGACGAGTTCGACGGCCTCGGCGGTTTCGAGCGCGTCGAGTGCCGGCGTGAACACGCCGGGCAGCAGGCGATGGTCCAACGGGCGTGCGCGGTCGAGATCCTCGAACAGATGCTGGATCTGTTCAGCCAGATCCCCGACGTCGTCGAGCGGCAGCATCGTGTCGTTCTGGCGCATACCCGACCATGATCGCATGAGACGTCCGGCCGCCGCCACCGCCGCCGGCTTCGGCCCCGGGCCCCGTTGGCACCGCGCCAACCTACCGGGCGGCCCCGGCCTGTTCGATCAAACGCTTCCTCGTGTAGGCGATCAGGCCACCGGCGTCGATCACGGCCTGCCGCGCGGCCGGCAACGGAACGATGGGGAAGTCGCGGCCCGACGTCAGATTACGGACCGCGGTCCTGGTGATGTCGAGGTCGTCGCCCAGCGCGGCCTCGATGCCGGGACAGATGACGGTCGGCAATCCGAGGTTGCACGAGTTCTGCAGGAAGATGCGCGCGAAGCCCCTGGCCACCACGACCAGGCCATGGCCGTTGAGGGTCGACGCGGCCTGCTCGCGCGACGATCCGCAGCCGAAGTTCTGGCCCGCCACCACGACGCTGCCGGGCGCGAAGGCGCGCTTCTGGAGCGCCGCGTTGAACGCCTTGTCGTCGGCGAAACAGTACTGCGGCGTTTCGGTTGGCAGGACCGTGGCCATGAATCGGCCCGGGTAGATCGCGTCGGTCGAGACGTCGTCGCCCGCTGTGTAGACCACCGTTGCCATGATGCTCAGTCTCCCTTCCGAGGATCGGTGATCACGCCGGTGAGGGCGCTTGCGGCCGCCACGGCCGGCGAGCACAGATAGACATCGGCCGTCGGGTTGCCCATCCGGCCCTTGAAGTTCCGGTTCGTCGTCGAGAGCGCCGTCTCACCGTCGCCAAGCGCGCCCTGGTGGATCCCGAGGCAGCAGCCGCATCCCGGATTCATCACCACCGCGCCCGCTTCAATCAGATCGGCGAGGTAGCCGCGGCGCATCGCTTCCTGGTAGACCTTCCAGGAGGCGGGAAACACCAGCATCCGAACGTCGCGCGCCACCTTGCGGCCTTTGAGGAAGGACGCGGCCACTTCGAGATCGTCGAGTCGGCCATTGGTGCACGACCCGATCACGATCTGGTGCACCTTCGTGCCGGCCACGGCGCTGACGTTCTTGACGTTGTCCACCGTGTGCGGGCACGCCACCTGGGGCTCCAGCGTCGACACGTCCACCTCGACCACGCGCTCGTAGACCGCGTCCGGATCCGGCTGCACCAGATCGAGCGGGTCGGTGACGCCGGCCTCGTCGCGCAGGAAGCGGACCGTCTCGGCATCGGCCGGCACGATGCCGGAGGTGGCCCCGGCTTCCACCGACATGTTGCACAGCACCAGCCGTCCCGACATCGACATGGCGGTGATGGCGGATCCATGGAACTCGATCACCTTGAAGTTCGCGCCTTCCGCTGTGAGGACGCCGACCAGGTGGAGGATCAGATCCTTGGGCGTCACCCGATCGCTGAATCGCCCTCGCGCCACGACCTTGATCGTCGAAGGCACCTGGATGTTGACGGCGCGCCCGAGCGTCCAGACCGACGCCATTTCGGTCGCGCCCACGCCGAACGCCAGCGCGCCGAACGCGCCATGGCTCGTCGTATGGCTGTCGGCGCCCACGATCACGTAGCCGGGCCGGTCGTAGCCCTCTTCGGCGAGCACCTGGTGGCAAATGCCCCCGCTGTCGCCGCGCACGTCGTGAAACTTCGCGATGCGGTGCGCGCCCACGAACTCACGGACCTTCTTCTGGTTGGTCGCCGTCTTGGCCGACTCGGCCGGCACGCGATGATCGAAGACGACCGCGATGCGGCTCGGGTCCCACACCTTGGGCGCGAGCCCGGTGCCTTGAAACACCTCGGCAAACTGGTTGATCACCAACGCGGTGTTCTCGTGGGACATCGCCAGATCGACGGCCGGTTCGACCACCTCGCCCACGGCGACCGATGTCAGGCCAGACGCTCTGGCCAGGATTTTCTGCGCAATCGTCATCCCCATGCCTCAGACGACTCCCTTCTTCCGGAATCCTTCAATCGCCTCGGACGAATAGCCGAGGCTGCCGAGAATCTCGTCGGTGTGGGCCGACAGGCGCGGCGGCGGCGACTCGATCGCTCCCGGCGTTTTTTCGAACCTGGCGGTCAGACCGAACAACTTGATGGTGCCGACGCCGGGCGTGTCGACATCCTGCAGCGTGCCGCGGTGCAGGATTTGCGGCGCCGTCAGCGCGGCCTCCAGACTGAGGATATCACCCGACGGGACGCCCTTCTGGTTGAGCGCCTCGACCCAGTAGGCCGTCGGGCGCTGGGTGAGCCTGGCTTCGAGCAACGGCGTCAACGCCGCCCGATTGGCCTTGCGCGGATCCCGTTTCTCAAAGCGTGCGTCGGTCTTGAGCTCGGGCACCCCGAGCACATCGCACACCGATTCCCATTGGGCCTGCTGGTTGGCGGCGATGTTGATGTGGCCGTCCTGGGTGGCGAAGGTGCCCGACGGGGCCGCCGTGAAATTGTCGTTGCCCATGGGCACCGGCGCCTGGCCGCCGATGAGCAGGTTGGCGGCGACCCACGCCATGAAGGGCATCACCGAATCCAGCATCGCGATGTCGATGAACTGGCCCTCGCCGCTTCGTTCCCGATGGTAGAGCGCGCCCATGATCGCGAAGGCGGCGTTGATGCCGCCGACCGTATCGCAGATCGGAAAGCCGCACCGCAGCGGGTGCAGGCGCTGGTCGCCGTTGACGTCCATCACGCCGCTCAGGCCCTGGATGATCTGGTCGTAGGCGGGTTTGAAGGCGTCCGGCCCGTCCTGGCCGAATCCGGAAATGGCGCAATAGATGAGGCGCGGATTCGACGCGCGCAGCGACGCGTACGACAGGCCCAGCCGATCCATCACGCCGGGACGGAAGTTCTCCACCACCACATCGGCCGTGCGGGCCAGCGCCCGGAAAATCTCGCGCGCCTCGTCGAGCTTGAGATTGAGCGTGAGCGAGCGCTTGTTGGCGTTCTGCGCGAGAAAACTCGTGCCCATCAACGCCTCGTTGAGCGCCGGGACGTTGCCGAGCTTGCGGGCCAGATCGCCGCCGTCGGGATTTTCGATCTTGATCACGTCGGCCCCGGCCAGCGCCAGATGGACCGTCGCAAACGGTCCGGCCAGCACATTGGTCAGGTCCAGCACGCGAATGCCGTCGAGCAGTTTCATGATGCGTTCCTGTTGTCGCCGCACGCGAGTTCCGCGAGTCCCGCGAGTCCCTCGAGTTCCTCAAGTCCCGCGAGTCCCTCAAGTCCCGCAAGTCCCGCGAGTCCCGCAAGTCCCGCGAGTCTCGCGGGTCAGTCGGGCCGACCGTCTGGGATCGGGCCGGTGGTGTGGATGCGGCCCGGCAGCGCCCGCTGGAACCACTGTGCCGCATCGGTGGCGACGCCCGCGATGGCGTCGAGCGACACGTCGCGGCGTTCCTGCATGCGCTGGAACAAGTGTGCCAGGTCTTCGGTGCACACATTGCCCGCAGCAACCGCCGTAAACGGGCATCCGCCGAGGCCCCCGAACGCCGCCTCGAAAAACGTGACTCCGGCTTCCCACGCCGCGTAGGCGTTCACCAGCCCGAGCCCGAAGGTTTCGTGAAAGTGACAGGCCATCGAGACGCCGTTCCCGAGGCCGCGCAGCGCGCCAAACAGGTCGCGGACCTGCGAAGGGCTGCCGTGTCCCGCCGTGTCCGCCAAGCTCACCGTCGTCAGGCCCGCGTCGAGGAACCGCGCCGCCAGGCCCACCACGCGTGCCTGGGGCACGTGGCCCTCGAAGCCGCACCCGAACGCCGACTGCACCGACACCTGCACGCCCTTGCCTTCGGCCATCGCGTGCCGACCCATCGCGATGATGCGATCGGTGGCCTCGACGGTGCCCATGCCCGTGTTCTTGCGGCTATGCGTGTCGCTGGCCGACACCCCCATGCAGAAGAAGTCCACGCCGCAGGCGAATCCGCGCTCAAGACCTTTTTCGTTGAGCACCAGCGCGGTGTAGACGACGCCGGGCCGACGCCGGCCTGGCACCGAGAGCTGTTGGAACAGCTCGTCGGTGTCCGCCAGTTGCGGCACTTTCTGCGGGTTGACGAACGACCCCACCTGAATCATGTCGAGACCCGAGGCGGTGAGCCGATCGATCCAGTCGAGCTTGCGATCGGTGGGAACCGTCTGCGCCTCGATCTGGAGCCCGTCGCGCATGCCGACGTCGTGCAGGATGATTTTGGCCATGATGCCGCGGCGCCCTAGAGTTCTCTCGCGATCGCTTCGCCCATCTCGAGCGTGGTGTGCGTGCCGCCCATGTCGTAGGTGCGCACGCGGCCCTGCTTGATGACGGCGGCGGTGGCCCGCTCCAGCCGTTCGGCCATGTCTTTTTCGCCCAGCCACTCGAGCATCATCTTGACGGTCAACACCGTGGCGATCGGGTTCACTTTGTACTGGCCCGCGTACTTGGGCGCCGAGCCGTGCGTCGGTTCGAACACCGCGAGCTTCTCGCCGATGTTGCCCGAGCAGCCGAAGCCGAGACCGCCGACCATCTGCGCGCACAGATCCGAAATGATGTCGCCGTACAAATTCGGCGCCACCAGCACGTCGTAGTTCAACGGGTTCTTCAACAGCCACATCGTCATCGCGTCGACGTTGGCCTCGTCGAAGATGATGTCCGGATAGCGCGCGGCGACGTCTTTGGCGATCTCGAGGAACATCCCGTCGGTCGCCCGCACGACGTTGGCCTTGTGGACCACGGTCACTTTCTTGCGCCCCTTCTCGCGCGCGAACGCGAAGGCGGCCTCCAGAATGCGCGCGGACCCTTTGCGCGTATTGATTTTGCAGGAGATCGCGTACTCGTCGCCCTTGAGCCCGGCAAAATGCGAGAAGGGCTTCGAGAGCTTCTTCAGTGTCGCCGCCAGTTCGTCGGGCACCGGGTTGAACTCGACTCCCGCGTAGAGATCCTCGGTATTTTCGCGGAACACCATCAGGTCGATCGTGTCCTTGTGGTTGAGCGGATTGCCCGGGTACGCCTTGATCGGCCGCAGACAGATATAGAGGTCGAACAGTTGCCGCATCCTGACGATGGGGGAGCGATAGATCAGGCCTGTGCCGCGCAGGGCGGGCGCCAGTTCGGCGTCGGCCTCCTTGGCGGGCTTCGACGTGATGGCGCCAAACAGGGCGGCGTTCACGTTGTTCAGCACCTCGAGGGTCCGCGTCGGCAGCGCGTCGCCTTCCTGACACCAGAATTCCCAGCCGATATCGCCGTGCACGTACTGCGCGTCGAGCTTCAGTCGGTCGAGCACGATTTTGGCGGCCTCGAGCACGTCCACGCCAACGCCATCACCAGGGAGCCAGCCAATCTTGTAAGTCGCCATTGATGCCAACCTCAAAAACGGGGGACGGGATTTGTCTGTCGGACCCGGCGCCGGGTCCTGAGTGGGACAGTGGCCTCACTGCCCCAGGGGGTCCCGACAGGATACCCGAGAGACCCGGTTGGCCGCTAGATCCCGAACCGCTGGTCAGGACGTGCTTCGACCGGCGGGAGCTTTTCGCCACGCGCGAGCGGGATCACGAGGTGGCGGTAAACGCCGGCAGGAGTTCCCGAATGGTCCACAACGGGTAAACATGAGTGCTAACATATCAGATAATATACTTGACACGAGCGCATATTATGCGTATATTGGTCTTGGCTGGTTGATGTGGTGGCCCTGGAAGACGACAACGGAGTCGGGGCCGTCGACCAGCGACAACGCAGTCTCACTCAGGAGGAATGCCATGACACTGGTTCGCTGGACCCCATTTAGTGATTTCGCGGCAATGCAGGATCGCGTCAACCGCGTCTTCAACGAGTGCTACCGAGGTGTGGACGACGAAGTGATGCGCCGGGGGCTGTGGGTGCCGCCGGTCGACATCTTCGACAACGGACAAGAACAGATGGTGATCAAGGCCGAGCTGCCCGACCTCAGCAAAGACGCCATCGAGATCACGGTCGAGAACAACGCGCTGACGATCAAGGGCGAAAAGAAGATGGATCCGGCCGTCAAAGACGATCAGTACCATCGCATCGAACGGGTCTACGGGAGCTTCAGCCGGACCTTCTCGCTGCCGCCTACCATCGACTCGACGAAGGTGTCGGCCGACTACAAAAACGGCGTGTTGACCGTGGTGCTGCAGAAGAAGGAAGAGGCCAAGCCGAAGCAGATTCAGGTGAAAGTGCAGGACTAGCCAGGCCGTGCCGCCCGGCTGACCAGCCAAACCGCCCGGCTGGCTGGCCGTCCACCAGGCCGGGTGGACGTGCATCTGACCCAGGTGGCCGATCGTGTGGAGGGGCCGCGTCGCGGGCGCGGCCCCTTTTCTTTGCTTGCGTCAGAGGCGGGCGGTGAAGTACGCTCAACTGTTGTGAATGACGTACTTGATCCCCAGAACACTCCACCACCGCCTCAGGCCGACCAGCAGTTCGCCGTCGAGCCAATGCAGCGGCGTTTCCTGTTTGTCGACATTGCGGCGCAACGCGCCAAGCAGCTCCGTCGAGGCGCGCTCAATCGCCTGACGCTGGCCGGCATCGACATCGACATCGCGCCCGCGCTGCCTCACAAGGCCGAGCGGATCGCGATGGAGGAAGTCAAGCGGGGCTTCATCCAGTACGACCTGCCCGACCACAAGCCCCCGCAACAGCGGGAGCGTCCCACGTGAGTGCGTCCGACGTCTTCACGGCCCTCGGTGCGGCGGTGCAGGGCGCTGGCGGCGGCGCCGTCTTCGTCGTCGTGCTCATGATTGGCGTGTGTCTGGCGATCGACGTGTTCAAGTTGCGCAAGAGCGGCCCGGCCACCATGACGGTGCGAACCCTCGACGAATCGCTGGGCCGTCCGGCCGAGTACCTGCCAGCCTCGACGCCCCGTGGCGTGACCGACCGCCTCAAGGGCTTCCGCCCCACGCCCTGACGATTCCTCCAGTTTCACGAAACCTCTCGGCCCCCCGCCTCGTAAGATCCAGATAGCGGGGTTGCCGCGGCACGTGCCGCAGGCCCTCCCCGATGGCGGCGCCGCAACGGTGCCGGGGAGCAGATCCGATGTTCGAACTTCTGGCGATCGGCGCGGTGCTGATGGGGATCGTGCTGGTGCTCGGCATCCTGGCGCTGCTGGTGCACCTGCTGTTCTGGGTCGTCCTCCTGCCGCTGCGCATCGTGGGCGTGGCCCTCAAACTGGCGTTCGGCCTCCTGTTCCTGCCCGTGCTGGTGGTGGCCGGGGGAATCGGGCTGGTGGGGCTCGGCATCGCGGCGGTGGTCGCGGTCGTGCTGCCGCTGGTTCCCGTGGTGCTCGCCGGCGCAGTGGTGTGGGTGCTGGCCAAGGCGCTGGCCCGACCCGCCGAGGCTCCGCCGCACGCGTAACTACCGGCCGGGTGTCTCCCGGCCGCCGCACGCGGCGGGGGGCCGCCGCTCGAACCATCGCGTGTCGCGCTCGTACGCCTCCGCCAGACGCATCAGCCCCGCCTCGTCGAATCGTCTTCCGATCAGCTGAATGCCGATGGGCAGGCCGGAGGCGGAATACCCGCCAGGCATCGAGAGCGCCGGCAGGCCGGCCAGCGACGATCCCACCGTAAAGACGTCGGCCAGATACATCTGCAGCGGGTCGTCGAGGCGCTCGCCCAATCGGAACGCCGGCGTCGGGCTGGTCGGCAGCAGCACGGCGTCCACGCCGGTCAAAACCGACTCCAATTCGGCGGTGATGACGCGGCGCACCTGCTGGGCCCTGGCGTAAAACGCGTCGGAATAGCCGGCGCTCAGCACGAAGGTGCCCAGGATGATGCGGCGTTTGACTTCGGCGCCGAAGCCCTCGTCGCGCGATCGTTCGTACATCTGCAGGAGCGAACCGGGCTCGTCGGTGCGATGGCCGTACCGGACCCCGTCGTATCGCGCCAGGTTGGAACTGGCCTCGGCCGTGGCGATGACGTAGTAGACCGGG
The DNA here is from genome assembly GCA_037133015.1 of Acidobacteriota bacterium. GTDB lineage: Bacteria > Acidobacteriota > Vicinamibacteria > Vicinamibacterales > JAKQTR01 > JBAXOX01. Next base: position 28,785 of record JBAXOX010000012.1, on the reverse strand, counting down.
ATGGCCAGCGCCGAATGCGGAAGATCGACGTGCTCCACGGTGGCGCCCCGATCGCGCAACACGGAGGCGGCCGTTGCGACCGCGTGGGCGACGTCGGGATCGACGCCGCTCGCGATCAGTGCGGTCGGCACACCGATGCGGCACCCGCGAATATCCCCCGTGAGCGCCGCAGTCCAGTCGGGCACCGGTGCGCTGGCGGTGGTGGCGTCACGCGGATCCTCGCCCGCCATCACCCCGAGCACGCGGGCCGCGTCGGCGACGGTGGTCGCGAAGACGCCAATCTGATCGAGCGACGAAGCGAACGACACGAGCCCGTAGCGCGACACGCGCCCGTAGGTGGGACGGATGCCCACGATGCCGCAGAATCCCGCCGGCTGCCGCACCGACCCGCCCGTGTCCGACCCGAGGGCGATGGGTGCCATCCCGGCGGCCACGGCTGCGGCCGATCCGCCGCTCGACCCGCCCGGCGTGCGATCGCGCGCCCACGGGTTGCGGACCGGGCCGAACGCCGAGTGCTCGTTGGACGATCCCATGGCGAATTCGTCGCAATTGGTCTTGCCCACCACCACCGCTCCGGCCGCTTCGAGACGCGCCACCGCGGTGGCCGTGTAGGGCGGACGGTAGCCTTGCAGCATCCGCGACCCCGCGGTGGTGTCGAGTCCCGCTGTGCTGAGGTTGTCCTTGATGGCGACCGGCACACCCGCCAGCGCCCCGCAGGCGGCCCGGTCCGGTGCGGTGTCGAGATCGGCCGCACGCCGGCGGGCGCCGTCCTGATCCACCAGCAGAAAGGCGTTGAGATCGGCATTGCCGGCCGCGATACGCGCGAGTGCTGTGTCGCACGCTTCGGACGCCGATATGTCACCGCGGACAAAGCGTGCGTGGATCGCGGTAGCGGTCCAGTCGGGATCGACCATCAACCGATCACCCGCGGCACGCGAAACAACCCGGCGTCCTGATCGGCGTCGGGTGCGCCGGCCAGAACGGCATCCCGGGCGACCGAGGGCTGCACGCGGTCCTCGCGCAGAGGCACGCGGGCGGATGGGTCGGGTGTCGCGATCGGCAGCGCGGGCGTCTCAAGCTGCAGCAACTGCGTCGCGTAGGCCAGAATGTCGCCAAGTTGTCTCGTGTATAGGTCTTCTTCGGCCGGCGTCAAGGCGAGGCGGGCCAGCGAGGCGACGTGGCGGATCGCGAAGTCGTCTCGTCGCGCAGGCATGGCCGATGCTAACATTCAGGTTGACGATGTCGCAACCAATCAGACGCGCGGCGGTGGCGGGGACGTGGTACTCGGGGCGACCCGACGTGCTGGCGCACGACGTCGACCAGCATCTCGCGCAGGTGCATCGGATTGCCGAAGGGGAGATCGTCGGCCTGATCGTCCCGCACGCGGGTCTGATGTATTCGGGGCCGGTGGCCGCGCACGCGTACAAATCGGTGGCGGGCCGGGCCTACGATGTGGTGGTCTTGATAGGCCCGTCGCATTATGCCGGCTTCGAGGGCGTCGCGATGCAGCGAAGCGGCTCGTTCGAAACGCCGCTGGGCCGCGTGCCGATCTCGGAAGCCGATGCCGACGCGGTCGCGTCGGCGTGTCCGGCGGTTCACGATCGGCCGGCCGCGCACGCCCGAGAACACTCACTGGAAATGCAGTTGCCGTTCCTGCAGCGTGTGCTGCCCGACACACCCATCGTGCCCCTGGTGATGGGACACCAGACCCCCGAGACCGTGCGGCAACTGGCCGACGCGCTGGTCGGCGCGCTAACGCCGCGGCGGGCCTTGCTGGTGGCGAGCAGCGACTTGTCGCATTTTCAGGATTCGGATCGGGCGGCCCGACTCGATGGCGTGGTCGTGCATGCGGTCGATCGATTCGACCCCGAGGCGCTCGCCCGGGCGCTGGCCAAGTTTCCCGATCATGCGTGCGGCGGCGGTCCCCTCGTCACCGCCATGCTGGCTGCCCGCGGGCTTGGAGCCGCCGATGCCCGTGTGATGAAGTACGCCGACTCGGGAGACGTCTCGGGCGACAAGGCGTCGGTGGTCGGATATCTGGCCGCCGTGTTGGGCACCCTCACCGCCGAAGCTTCGGAGGAGGCGATGTCGTCATGAACGTGGCGTTGTCGGCCGACGAACGGAGCCGCCTCCTGCAGGTCGCTCGCGAGGCGATTTCGGAGCACGTGGCGGGGCGGCGGCTGGCCACGCCAGTGGCCGATGGGGTCTTGGCGCGGCGGCAGGGCGTGTTCGTGTCGCTGCATCGGCACGGCGATTTGCGGGGCTGCATCGGGTATCCGGACGGCGGTCCGGCTCTGGCCGACACGGTTCCGCGAGCCTCGGTGGCTGCTGCATCGGCCGATGACCGGTTTGCCCCGGTGACCGCCGCGGAATTACCCGAGATCGACATCGAAATCTCCGTGCTCACGCCCGTCGAACCTGTCACCGATCCATCCACCATCCAGATCGGGCGGGATGGATTGATCGTCGAACAGCGGGGGCACCGCGGACTGCTGCTCCCACAGGTAGCCGTCGAGTGGGGATGGGATCTCGACGCGTTCGTGTCCCAGACCTGCCTCAAGGCCGGATTGCCGCGTGATGCCTGGAAGCGCGGGGCGTCGCTGTACCGGTTTCAGGCCGATGTCTTTGGCGACCGGGCATGAGCGCCGCCACCTTCGAGATCCAGCTCGTTCCGGTGGGCCTCCAGGGCTACGAACTCTATTGCGAAATCGAGGCACAGCCGGTGGTGCCGGTCGAGGGGACGGGCGGCGGCATTCGGGGCCGGCTCGCCAGAACGTTTCACGACGCGGTGACCTACGTCGAGAACGAACGGCACAAGCGCGAGGATCGCGCGCATCTGGCCGACTCGGGGTCGCGTCTTCAGCGCGAGCGCGACCGCATGATGGCGTGGATCGCCGAGCGCGTGGCCGAACAGCGGCTGCTCTGGCACCTGCGCACCGAACACACGGCGACGGTGCACCACCCGGACGACTTGACCCAGGCGGAGGCGGCCGACATCGTCATGGCTTCGCTGCAACGGGACGCACGCCGACACGCGGTCTGGATGTCGGTCGATGCGTGCGGAGGCCTGGCGATGCTGCCGCTGGCTCCGCTGCCGGGGCCCAACCTGCCGGGCTACTATTTTACGTTTCGGGCGGTCGGCCACCTGCTGTCGACCATGGGCGCGCGGCACGGGATGCGGCGGGTCGTGTGGAAATACGTGCCGAGCGCCGAGATGACGGATCTGCGTGCCTGCGCCAGCCTCGACCCGGCGGCCCGCGACGCGATCGCGCACCGCGTGGCCGCACGCCTCAATCTGCCGCATCTGGCCACGTTCGTGGAGCGCATGACCGCCGTCAAGCCCGTGCTATAATTTCGCGATTTGACACTCAGCGAACTGGCAGACCGTCTCGGATGCCGCCTCGAGGGCGACGGCGACATCATCGTTCGGCGCGTGACCGGGCTCGACGAAGCGGCCCAGGGCGACGTCTCGTTTTTCGCCAACAAAAAGTACGCCTCGTCGCTGGCGTCCACCAAGGCCTCGGCCGTGATTCTCGCAATCGACGGGCCGGCCGCGCCGTGCGCGACGCTGCGCACGCCAGACCCGTACCTCGCGTTCGCCAACGCGGTGGCGGCGCTCGCCCCCGACGATCGGCCACCGGCCGGCGTCTCGCCGCATGCCGTGGTCGCTTCGGACGCGCACCTGGGTGATGGCGTGTCGGTCGGACCTTTCGCCTCCATTGGCGCCCGCGCGGTGATCGGCGCCCGGACCGTGATTCATCCGAGCGCGGCCATTTATCCGGATGCGGTGATCGGCGAGGATTGCGTGATTCACGCGCACGTGTCGATTCGCGAACGCTGCCGGCTCGGCTGCCGGGTCGTCGTGCAGAACGGGGCCGTCGTCGGGAGCGATGGGTTCGGATTCGCCCCGCGGCCCGACGGCACGTATCAGAAGATCCCGCAGATCGCCCCCGTCGTCGTCGAAGACGATGTGGAGATCGGGGCCAACTCGACCATCGATCGGCCTGCGGTCGGTCAGACGCTGATCGAATCGGGAACCAAGATCGACAATCTCGTGATGATCGCCCACGGCGTGCACGTGGGGCGCAACGTGATGCTGGTGTCTCAGGTGGGCATCGCGGGCAGCACCACGATTGGCGACTCGGTGATTCTCGCCGGCCAGGTGGGCGTCGCCGGACATCTCGAGATCGGGAAAGGCACGAAGGCGACGGCGCAGTCGGGTATTCCGAACTCGGTCGCACCGGGTTCGTTCATCTCGGGGTATCCCGCCATTGAGAACCGCGACTGGCTCAAGTCGTCGGCGGTGTTCCGCCGGCTTCCCGAACTGAAGAAGGCCGTCGCCGATCTCGAGCGGAGGCTGGCGGCCGTCGAAGCCGGCCCGAAGTCCGAACCCACCGACCAGTCGTAGCGCCCGCCTGCGGGTCCGGGGCCGGGGCGCCCGGACGACAGGGCCGATGGGCGTGCCATAATCGGGCAGCGACAGCACAGCATGACCAGCGTAATGATTTCGTGCGGCGAGGCCTCTGGCGATCTGTACGCCGGGGCGCTCACAACCGAGCTCAAACGGTTGCGGCCCGATATCGGTGTCACCGGACTGGGCGGCGAGCGGATGGCAGCGGCCGGCGCCACGCTGGTCGGCGACTATCGCGGACTGGCGGTGACCGGACTGGTCGAGGCACTGCGCGTGCTGCCGAGGGCGTGGCAGATGCAACGCGCGCTGGTGGCACACGCGCGGGCCCGGCGGCCAGACGCGCTGGTGGTGATCGATTTTCCGGATTTCAATTTCCGCCTGGCCTCGACGCTGCACGCGATGGGCGTGCCCGTGATCTATTACATCTGTCCGCAAGTCTGGGCCTGGCGGCGCGGGCGCCTGCGCGACATGCAGCGGTTTGTCGACCGCGCGCTCGTGATCTTTCCGTTCGAGGAGGCCATCTACCGCGAGGCGCAGATCCCGGTGACCTTCGTGGGACATCCGCTGCTCGATCTGGTGCAGGCCGGACCCTCGCGTGCAGCGGTGCTGGCGCAGGCGGGACTCGACCCCGACGCGCCGACCATCGCCTTGCTGCCCGGCAGCCGGCCCAACGAGTTGCGAACCATCCTGCCGACGATCTGCGAGGCGCTGCCGCGGATCGTTGCCCGACTGCCCCGCGCACAGTTTCTCGTGGCGCGTGCGCCGAATCTGGCCGACGCGCTGTTCGCACCGCTGGCAACGCTGGCGCCGTCGATCAGAGTCGCCACCCTCAACGGTCGTACCGACGACGTGCTCGAGGCGGCCGACGTCGTCATCACGGCATCCGGCACCGCGACCGTGCAGACCGCCATCCACCAGCGGCCCATGGTGATCGTCTACCGCGTGGCGCCGCTGACCTACCGGCTTGGCAAACGGTTCGTCAACGTCTCGACGTACGGCATGGCCAACCTGATTGCCGGCGAGACGATCGTGCCCGAGTTGATACAGGACGGGCTGACAGCCGATGCCGTCGCGGCCGAGACGCTGCGGTACTTCGACGATTCCGCGTATGCGGCCCGCACCCGCGAACGGCTGCGGGAGGTGCACGCCAGGCTCGGCGCGACCGGGGCCACCCGCTGCGCCGCACAGCAGGTGCTCGCGCTCTGCGGGACCGCCTGAATCACGGTCGGCCATCTGATGAACTGGTCGGCCGTTGCCCGGGATGGTCGTCACCGATGACGGCCGGAAGCAGAGGGCCGGGTCTGAGGATCCGGCCTGTGTCCGGACTGTGGCGCGGCATGGGGTCAGGGGCTTCAGACCCTGCGCGTCTGCTCATGGAGTTCACGACATCATGGCAATGCTGGATTCGTTCGGGACATTTCGCAACCTCCACGTCAACGGCGAGACGTTGCGCTACGCCAGCCTGCCGGCCCTCGAACAGGCCGGTTTTCCGAGCGTCGCCAGGCTGCCGTTCTCACTGAAGATCCTGCTCGAGAACCTGCTGCGCAACGAGGACGGCGTGCGCGTCACGAAGAGCGACATCGAGGTGCTGGCGCGGTGGACGGCTGCGCCACGGGTGGAGAAAGAAATCGCCTTCACGCCGGCGCGTGTGCTGCTCCAGGATTTCACGGGCGTGCCCGCCGTCGTGGACCTCGCCGCGATGCGCGATGCGACGGCCCGGCTGGGCGGCGATGCCACACGCGTCAATCCGATGCTGCCGATGGAGCTGGTGATTGATCACTCGGTGCAGGTGGATCACTTCGGCGCGGCCGACGCGTTCATGCTGAACGCCGATCTGGAGTACGCCAGGAACCGGGAACGGTACACGTTTCTGCGCTGGGGCCAGAATGCGTTCGCCAACTTCCGTGTTGTTCCGCCCGAGACGGGCATTGTTCACCAGGTGAATTTGGAGTATCTGGCGCGCGTGGTGTTCAGCGCGAAGAAGGACGGCGTGGCGTGGGCGTATCCCGACACGGTGGTCGGGACCGATTCGCACACGACGATGGTGAACGGGCTGGGCGTGGTGGGGTGGGGCGTCGGGGGCATCGAAGCCGAGGCGGCGATGCTGGGGCAGCCGATGTCGATGCTGATTCCGCCCGTGATCGGCTTCAGGCTCGTGGGCGCGCCGTCGGCCGGCACCACCGCCACCGATGTGGTCTTGACCGTCACCGAGCGGCTGCGCAAGGCGGGCGTGGTGGGCACCTTCGTCGAGTTCTTCGGATCCGGTCTCGCATCGCTCACGCTGGCCGATCGCGCGACGCTGTCGAACATGTGTCCCGAGTACGGGGCGACGATCGCCATCTTCCCGATCGACGTGATGACGACCGAGTATCTGCGGTTGACGGGCCGCGATGCGCAGACGGTGGCGCTGGTCGAGGCCTACGCGAAGGCGCAGGGAATCTTTCTGGAGGGCAACCCGCCGGAGGCCGCCTACGACCGCGTGATCGAACTGGACCTCACCACCGTCGTGCCGTCGCTGGCTGGCCCGAAGCGCCCGCAGGATCGGGTGTCGTTGTCGGATGCGAAGGCGAGGTTTGCCGAAGGGCTCCCGCAGATGCTGGCCGAGCGCAAGACACCGGCGCCTGGCGCGGCAGGCGGCCGCACGGCCGTCGCCACCGTGGATCACGGCGCGGTCGTGATGGCGGCGATCACCAGCTGCACGAATACGTCGAACCCGAGCGTCATGATCGCCGCGGGCCTTGTGGCGAAGAAGGCGGTGGAGAAGGGCCTCACGCGCAAGCCGTGGGTCAAAACGAGCCTGGCACCCGGTTCGAAGGTGGTGACCGAGTATCTCGACAAGGCCGGCCTGACCGGGTATCTCGATGCCATCGGCTTCAACCTGGTCGGCTACGGCTGCACCACGTGCATTGGCAACAGCGGTCCGCTGATCGACGAGGTGGCGGCGCAGGTCGAATCGCGCGGCTTGATTGTGGCGTCGGTGCTGAGCGGGAACCGGAATTTCGAGGGCCGCGTGCAGCCGCTGATTCGCGCGAACTACCTGGCGTCGCCGCCGCTGGTGGTCGCGTATGCGCTGGCCGGATCGATCACGATCGACCTGACGACCGAGCCGATCGGCACCGACCGGGCCGGCGCGCCGGTGTATCTGAAGGACGTCTGGCCGACCGAGCGCGAGATCCAGGAGACGATGCATGCGTCGATCACCGCCCAGATGTACCGGGAGGTGTACGGCCGCGTGTTCGAGGGTGATGCGCGATGGCAGAAGGTGGTGCCGCCCGCGGGCGACCGGTTCGCCTGGGACGCGGCCTCCACCTACATCCAGCATCCGCCGTACTTCGACGGGCTCACCGTTGAGCCGCCGGCGCCTCAACCGATTGTCGGGGCGCGGGTCCTGGCCGTGCTGGGCGACAGCATCACCACCGATCACATTTCTCCGGCGGGCAACATCAAGGCCGACAGTCCGGCCGGCAGGTTCCTGCAGTCGAAGGGCGTTGCGCCGAAGGACTTCAACCAGTACGGCGCGCGGCGCGGGAACCACGAGGTGATGATGCGGGGCACGTTCGCCAACATCCGCCTCAGGAACCTGCTCGTGCCAGGCGTGGAGGGCGGGGTCACGGCCTACCTGCCGGGGGGCGACGTGATGCCGATTTTCGACGCGGCGATGCGGTACAAGGCGGCGGGCGTCGCGCTCGTGATCCTGGCCGGCAAGGAATACGGGTCGGGATCGTCGCGCGACTGGGCGGGCAAGGGCACGGCGCTGCTCGGAGTGAAGGCGGTGATCGCGGAGAGCTTCGAGCGCATTCATCGGAGCAACCTCGTCCACATGGGCGTGCTGCCGCTGCAGTTCAAGGCGGGCCAGAACGCGGCGTCGCTCGGGCTCACGGGCCAGGAGACGTTCGAGATGGTCGGCGTGGCCGACGACCGGTTGTCGCCGCGGGGCGAGATCACGGTCAACGCCAGGGGCGCCGACGGCGCGAGCAAGACGCTGACGACGACCGTGCGCATCGACACGCCGGACGAACTGGTGTCGTTCCGGCACGGCGGCATCCTGCCCTACATGGTGCGGCAGATGTTGAAGACGTAGGGGGCGGTTGGAGTCGGCCCACGTGAGCGAACAGGTGACGTCTCGCGCGATCAAAACCCGGGCGCAAGAGCTCGGATTCGATCTGTGTGGCGTCGCGCCGGTCGGCGACTTTCCCGAGTTGACCTACCTGCCGGTGTGGCTCCGCGAGGGCCGAGCCGGCCGCATGACCTACCTGAATCGGACGGCGAAGAAACGGGCCGACGTGCGGCACTGGCTGCCGTCGGCGCGATCCGTCATTTCGGTGGCCTGCGGCTACAACACGGAGCGGCCGTACTCCATTGAGGTCAACGACCCCGGCGTCGCGCTGATCGCGCGGTACGCCTGGGGCACCGACTATCACCGCGTCATCGCCGATCGGCTCGACCTCCTGTTGACGTGGATGAGGGCCGTCTCGGCCGACGCGTTCGACGCGCGGGTGGCTGTCGACACCGGGCCGGTGCAGGAACGCGTGTACGCGCAACGTGCCGGCCTTGGCTGGATTGGCAAGAACACCTGCGTGATTCACCCGGACTTCGGATCCTGGCTCCTGCTCGGCGAGATCGTCACGAGCCTCGCGCTCGAGCCGGACGTGCCGGCATTCGACCAGTGCGGAACATGCGCCCTCTGCATCGAGGCGTGTCCGACCCGCGCGATTGTCGAGCCGCACGTCCTCGACGCCCGGTTGTGCCTCTCGTATCTCAGCATCGAGATCAAAGGCCGTATTCCGACCGATCGCCGTCGCGATCTGGGATCGCGCGTGTTCGGCTGCGACATCTGCCAGGACGTGTGCCCGTACAATCTGCGCTCGCCGTGCGCGGTCGGCCGCGACTGGGCGCCGCGCGAGGCGCTCGACCAGCCGTTGTTGATCGACGTGTGGAGGCGATCCGACCAGGCCATTGCGGACGCCATCGAAGGCACCGCGCTGACGAGGCGTGGCGTGGCGGGCCTGCGGCGCAATCTCGCCGTCGCGCTCGGGAACAGCGCCGACCCGGCCAGCGCGCGCGCCCTTGCCGACCCGCCGAGCGAGACGGATGCGCCGTCGCTTCGCGACCCCGTCGTCGCCGAGCACGTCGTCTGGGCGCGCCAACGCCGCGACTGACCGTGTCGGTGCGCACGCGCGTCTGCGTTGCCGACGCGCGGCGTTCTCGACCGGCGCAGATTCCCCCATCCTTCCGCCCAACACGTCTCGTGCTGCAGCGTGTTCCTGCGTGTTCCTGCGTGTTCTCACATTCCAACTGCACACCATCTGGCCGCGTCCAGGGGTGCGCGTGCAGTTCTGGTTGAGCGGGCCGCGCGCGCTCTCTACCATCGGGCGCAACGAAAGGAGACCGTCATGGTCACTGTGTCCGCGTGGGAAGACGACCCGAAATCAGACCCGTCCGCCAAGCCTGTCAGTCGCCCCGTGCCCGCGCTCGAACAACGCCGGTTCGGCGTTGCCATGGTCGGCGAGCAACCGCTTCCGGAGCGCTATCGCCACGACACCAGCGGGTTTCGCTATTGGAACGCCGCCGCTTCGCTGACGCGCGCCGCGCAGTTCTGGGCGGGGCTCGTGCCCGCGCCGACGCAGTGGGTCGGCGGTGGCGTGCTTCCCGCAACCATCGATGCGGGCCACGATCTCAACGCCTACTACGACCGACACGGCCTGTACTTCTTCCACGCGCATGTGGCGGGCGAAGCCGTGTATTCGGGAGAGAGCCCCGATGTGCTGTGCCACGAACTCGGCCATGCCGTGCTCGATGCGATCGTGCCGAGTCTCTGGAACACCGCCGCGATCGAGGCGGCGGCCTTTCACGAATCGTTCGGCGACATCAGCGCGATGTTATCGGCGCTTCAACTCGAATCGGTTCGGACGGCGGTGCTGGAAGAAACGTCAGGGCGCCTGTCACGCAGTTCGCGGATCTCGCGTCTGGCCGAACAGTTGGGCTGGGCGATTCGGCAGTCGCACCCGGATGCGGTGGACCGCGACTGCCTTCGAAACGCGGCGAACTCGTTCTTCTACAGCGAGCCGGAGGCGCTGCCTCCGCTGGCCCCCGCTTCGGTGCTGTCGTCGCAGCCGCACTCGTTCTCGCGCGTGTTTACGGCGGCGTGGCTGGACGCGCTGGCGGGCATGTTCACCACGATTGGCGCGAGTGATGAGCAGGGCCAACCCGGCGACGCCCGCCAGACGCGCCATGCCGGATCCTCGCCAGCCGACTTGCTCCGCGTATCGCAAGACGCCGGCGTGCTGCTGGTCCAGGCGGCGCGGTCGGCGCCGATCGCATCCAACTTCTTCGCTCAGGTGGCGGCCGAGATGATCCGCGCCGACGCGGCGCGGTTTCATGGCACCTACCGCACCGCGCTTCGACGCGCGTTTGTCGGCCGGGGCGTGCTCTCCGCATCATCGGCGGCGCGGGTGATGGAGCGCGAGGACGTGTCGCACGTGTCGGCCGCACGCCAGGCCGAAGCCTCGCCCCCCAGATGGATGCCGGTGTCGATTGACGGCGGCACCTACGGGCTCTCGATCGGGCACGTCATGGTTGAGGCTCCGCAGGCGAACTCGGAGCAGAGCGTCGCGTCCGCCGCGCCCGATCTTGGATCGGTTCCGCCCGTGTCTCCGGAGCGTGCCAGCCGGGCGTTCGTCGAGGATCTGCTCCGGCGCGGCCGAATCGACCCCGGCCCGATCGGTGTGGCTCACGAACGTCGAGGCGGCACACGTCGACAAACGCACATCTTCGAGCGTGATGGCGACGCGGTTCGACTGGTGCGGCAACGGATTCATTAGCGGCATCGAGCCTCCACACCAGGTGCCTTCGGTTTGGCGGGTCGGCGGCGTCGCAGACCTCGGTGCGGGGGTTGAACCGCCGGGGCGGCTACAATGGCGGCAATGACCGAACCGATGGCACCCCGTGAGGACTATCAGCACCGGCTCGCTGCGCGCCAGGCGGACGCCTCCCGTCTGGCCCGTCTGGATCGGCTGATTTCGAATGCCCGGCTCGCCTTCGGCGGCGTGGCGATCGTGGTGGGCTGGCTGGCGTGGGGGCTCGCCGTCGTGTCCTCCTGGTGGCTCGCCGCCCCCGTCGCGGTGGTGGGCGCGCTGGTGGTGGTCCATGGACGCGTGATTGCGGCGCACCGCCGCGCGATGCGGTCGGTGTCGTTCTATCAGATGGGTCTGGGGCGGCTGGATGGCCAGTGGATGGGGCACGGTGAGGCCGGCGACCGTTTTCTCGACCCGTCGCATCTCTACGCCGCCGATCTCGATCTGTTCGGCCGCGGCTCCCTCTTCGAGCGGCTCTGCACCGCGCGCACACAGGCCGGCGAGGAGACGCTGGCGGCGTGGCTGTTGGCGCCCGCGCATCCTTCGGAGATCCGCGCGCGCCAGGACGCGATTCGCGAATTGCGGCCGCTGGTCGATCTGCGCGAAGACCTGTCGCTGGTGGGCGCCGACGTGCGAGCCGGCGTCCATCCTGTGTCGCTTGCCGCATGGGGCACCGCCCCGGCCGCGTTGTCGTCAATGGTCGTGCGGGGCGCAGCCGGGTTGCTCGCCCTGGCTGGCGTGGCGACGCTCTCGCTGTGGGGCGCGGGCGTGATGGGTCCGATGCCCTTCCTGGCGACGGCGGCCGTCGACCTGGCGCTGACGCTGCCTCTGAGAGCGCGGGTGCGCCGGGTGACCGGCGACGTCGATGTCGCGGGCCCTGAACTCGCGCTGCTTGCCGACATCTTGTCCCGCCTCGAGCGCGAGCGGTTCTCCAGTCCGCGTCTGGTGGCGCTGCGTGCCGCGCTCGACTCCGCCGGGGCGGCCCCGTCGCGACGCATCGCGCGGTTGGGGCGGCTCATCGAGGTGCTCGACGTCCGGCGCAACCAGCTTGTGGCACCGTTCGCGTATCTCTTGCTCTGGGGCACGCAGTGCGCGCACGCCATCGAGGCGTGGCGGGCCGCCTCGGGGCCCGCCGTGCCGACGTGGTTAGCCGCGGTGGGCGAGTTCGAGGCCTTGTGCGCGCTCGCCGGATACGCCTGGGAAAATCCGGCAGACCCGTTTCCCGAAGTGGTGGACGGTGATCGTGGGCCGCGTTTCGAAGGTGACGCGCTTGGCCATCCGCTGCTCGGCCAAGCGGCGTGCATACGCAACGACGTGCACCTGAATGGCGTGGGGACCGGCCCTGGGCCGGGCGCGCTGGTGGTCAGCGGCTCCAACATGTCGGGCAAGAGCACGCTGCTGCGCACCGTCGGCGTCAACGCCGTGCTGGCGCTGGCCGGCGCCCCGGTGCGTGCGGACCGGCTGGTGCTCACGCCGCTGGCGGTGGGCGCGACGCTTCGCATCCACGATTCCCTGCAGGACGGCACGTCGCGGTTTTACGCCGAGATCACGCGCCTGCGAAAGATTGTCGATCTCACCAGCGGGACGCCGGCGGCGCTGTTCCTGCTGGACGAGATGCTCAACGGCACCAATTCGCACGACCGCCGCATCGGGGCCGAGGGCCTGCTCCGAAGCCTGATCGGACGCGGAGGGATCGGTCTGGTGACCACGCACGATCTGGCCCTGTCGCAGATTGCCGACGCGCTCGCCCCTCGCGCGGCCAACGTGCACTTCGAAGACCGTCTCGAAGGCGGCCGGATGAGCTTCGACTACGTCTGCCGGCCCGGCGTGGTGACCACGAGCAACGCGCTCGCGCTGATGCGGGCTGTCGGGATCGAGGTATAACTCGACGGTGGGCACCACGCCGAACGTCGGGTGCCGCCCCCAACGCGTTGCGAATAAAATGCCGGTGCATCAATCCGCCCGGTGGTGTACAACGTGAGGGATCTGTTCCGACCCGAGGGGTCGGGTTGAAGGGGTGTTCTCGGGAGGTCGTGCACATGCGGTACGTGGGCGTGGTCGCCGTTGTTCTGCTCGGTGTTGGAGGTGTGATCGTGTCGGGTCAACAGAAGGACAAGGACCAGGACATGCCTGACGTGGCCCGCCTGCAGGCGATGGCCGCCAGGTTTGCTCCGGTCGACATCGGGGCGGATATTTCTGCCTTGCCTCCCAACGAACAAAAGGCGCTCGGGAAACTGGTCGAGGCCGGCTACGCGATGGATCGGCTGTTTCTCCGCCAGGTCTGGGATCGGAACGAATTCACGTTGCGGGACTTGCAGGCCGACAAGTCGGCGATCGGCCAGGCCCGGCTCAACTACTTCCAGATCAACAAGGGGCCCTGGTCGCGTCTCGACCACGACGCGCCGTTCGTCCCCGGCGTGCCCGCCAAACCCGGCGGCGCGAATTTCTATCCGACCGGCGCGACCAAGGCGTTTCTCGATACCTGGCTGACGACGCTGTCGCCCACCGACCACGCGAAGGCGACGGCGTTCTTTACCACTATTCGCCGCAGCGAGGAAGGCCAGTTCGAGATCACGCCGTACAGTTCGGAGTACCGGGCGGAACTCACACGGGCAGCAGGTCTGTTGCGCGAGGCGGCCGCCCTCACGGCGGATGCGACGCTCAAGAAGTTCCTGACGACCCGTGCCGACGCGTTCCTGTCGAACGACTACTACGCCAGCGATGTCGCGTGGATGGAGCTCGACTCGGCGATCGAGCCCACCATCGGACCGTACGAGGTCTACGAGGACGAATGGTTCAATTACAAGGCCGCATTCGAGGCGTTCATCACGGTGCGCGATTCGGCGGAGTCGGCCAAGCTGACGAAGTTCTCGGGCGAACTGCAGGAGATTGAGAACCATCTGCCGATCGACCCGAAGCTCCGAAATCCGAAACTGGGCGGGATGGCGCCCATCCGCGTGGTCAACGTCGTGCTGGCGGCCGGCGATGGCAACCGCGGCGTGCAGACCGCGGCCTTCAACCTGCCGAACGACGAGCGCGTGATTCGCGAGAAGGGCGCCAAGCGCGTCATGCTCAAGAACGTGCAGGAGGCGAAGTTCAGCAAGGCGCTGGTGCCCATCTCGAAAGTCGTGTTGTCTGCCGCCGATCAGAAGAACGTCTCGTTCGAGGCCTTTTTTACGCACATCCTGATGCACGAACTGATGCATGGCCTCGGTCCGCACAACATCACCGTGGCCGGGCGCGCCACCACGGTTCGCCAGGAACTCAAGGAGACCTACAGCGCCATCGAGGAGGCGAAGGCGGACATGTCTGGCCTGTTCGCGCTCCAGTATCTGGTCGACAAGGGCGTGATACCCAAGTCGATGGAACAGACCATGTACACGACGTTCCTGGCGTCGGCGTTCCGGTCGATTCGCTTCGGCATCAACGAAGCGCACGGGCGGGGCATTGGGATCCAATTGATCGCCCTGCTCGATGCCGGCGCGTTCGTCGTGGCCAAGGACGGGACGTTCGCGGTCAATCCGACGAAGATCAAGGCCGCCGTGGCGAAGTTGACCGGCGACCTCATGACGCTGGAGGCCCAGGGCAACTACGCGGAGGCCAAGGGCCTCATTGACATGGTGAAAATCGAGCCGGAGTTCAAGCGGCTGCTCGACAAGTTGGTCGACGTGCCTGTCGACATTCAGCCGATCTTCGTGACGGCGGCGAAGCTGGTGGGGAAGTAGGGGCCGCAAGGCAGCCCCGGCTCTCTCTAGTTCGCGATCCCGCAGGCGCCGGCGTTGTGGCACCCTCCGCACGGGCCTCCCGCCGGCATGGCGGCGGCTTTCGGCGCGCTGCCGCCGACGGCGAAGACGGACAACTGTTTTTCGACCTTCTGGCTCCGGCACGCCGGGCAGACCGGCTCGGTCTCGCCCCGCACCAGGAATTCGAAGCCGTTCCCACAATCGCTGCAGCGGTATTCGAAAAGAGGCATGCCGTCAGTATAGCAAACGCGGCGACCCGGGAGGCCTGATAGGATTGAACAGCCGCCGGACCGGGTTCCTGACCCGTGCTCGCGGATCGTCCACCGTGCATCACGCAGGCCTTGAAACCGTCTCCTATGTCTTTTTACATCACCACCGCGATCGACTACGTCAACAGCCGGCCGCATCTGGGCACGGCGTACGAGAAAATCACCGCCGACATCATCGCGCGCTACAAGCGCCTGGCCGGCGTGTCGACGTGGTTCCTGATGGGGAACGACGAGCACTCGCTCAACGTGTACCGCCGCGCGAAGGAACAGGGCCTCGATCCCAAAGCGTATTGCGACCGGATGGAGCTGGAATTCCGGGAGGTGTGGCGCCAGCTCGACGTGTCGTTCGACGATTTCGTCCGCACCACCGAGGAGCGCCATCGCGTCGGCGTGACCGCGTTGGTCACGCGCATCCAGGCGGCGGGCGACATCTACGAGAGCCATTACGAGGGCTGGTATTGCGTGTCGTGCGAGGCGTTCAAACAGGAGAAGGACCTGGTGGACGGCCTGTGTCCGACACACAAAAGTAAGCCCGACTGGATTCGCGAGAAGAATCACTTCTTCCGTCTGTCGAAGTACCAGGAGCCGCTCCTCCGGCATTTCGAAGCCCACCCGGAGTTTCTCGAGCCCGACGTGCGCCGGAACGAGATTCTGAACCTGATCCGGGGCGGCCTCGAAGACATCTCCATCAGCAGGGCGGAACAGGCATGGGGGATCCCGCTGCCGTTCGATTCGGCGAGCGTCGTGTACGTCTGGTTCGACGCGTTGATCAATTACATTTCGGCGCTCGGCTACGGCGGCGATGCCACCGCGTTCGACCGGTGGTGGCCAGCCGCGCTGCACGTGATCGGCAAGGACATCACGCGGTTCCACTGCGTGATCTGGCCGGCGATGCTGATGAGCGCCGGCTTGCCGCTGCCGCAGCGGGTGTTCGGCCACGGGTTCGTCTACTTCAAGGGCGAGAAGATGAGCAAGTCGCTGGGCACCATCGTCGATCCGCTCGACGCGGCGGCGAAGTTCGGCCCAGACCCGCTCCGGTTGTACCTCGTGCGCGAGTTCGCCTACGGACAGGACGGCGACTTTTCCTGGGAACGGTTCGAGGAGCGGTACAACTCGGACCTCGCCAACAATCTCGGCAATCTCGTGAGTCGCATCGCCACGATGGCCGATAAGTACTGCGGGGGGCGCCTGCCGCAGTCGGGGGCGGCCGCCGGACGCCTCTGCCAGGTGGCTGGCGCGGCGCTCGCGTCGTACCGAATCGCCATGGATCGGTTCGCGCTGCAGGACGGGGTGGGCGCCGCCTTCGGTCTGGTGGATGCGGCCAACCAGTACATCGCCGAGACCGAGCCCTGGAAGCTGGCCAAGGATCCGGCCAACAGCGATCGGGTCGGCGCCATCCTTTACGACGTGGCCGAGGCGTTGCGCGTCGCGGCCGTGCTGCTGCTGCCGGTGATGCCCGCATCGGCGGCCGAGATTCTTCGCCGCGTTGGCGTCGAGAAGGGTGCCGGCGAGCATCGGCTCGAGGATGCCGAGTGGAATGCGGTCGGCGCCCGACACACCACGAAAGCCGATCCGATGTGGCCGCGCATCGGTGGCACCGCAAAAGGCCAAAACTAGCACCGCCCGGATTCGCGCCGTCGCCGAAATGACGACGCGGCGCGGCGCGCGATCAGCCCTTCGCCGCGATCGTGACGACGCCAATCCCGGGCCGGTCGCTGAGCGTGACCTTGCCGTCAACGACTCTGGCGCCGTCGAAGACGTCGTTCGAGATCAGCAGGGCGCCGTCCAGATCCGCCCAGTCCACCATCGGCGAGAGGTGTGAGGCGGCCGAAATCCCGCACGACGTTTCCGTCATGCAACCCAGCATCACCTTCATCCCGAGGCCGCGCGCCAGGTGCAACATCTTCTGGGCCTCGCGCATGCCGGTGGATTTCATCAGCTTGATGTTGATGCCCGAGTAGACGCCCTTGGCCTTCGGAATGTCCGCGAGTCGTTGGACGCCCTCGTCGCCGATGATGGGCAACGGGCTCCGTTCGGTGATCCAGGCCATGTCGTCGATGCGCTCCTTCGGGAGCGGCTGCTCGACGTACTGGAAGCCGCGTTCCTTCAACCAGAACATCATGTCGAGCGCCTGCTGACGGTCGGTCCAGCCCTGGTTGGCGTCGCCGCTCAGCGGCTTGTCGGTGACAGAGCGAATCGCTTCCACCATCGCCTTGTCGGTGTCGCGGCCGAGCTTGATTTTGAGGATCTTGAATTCGGCGGCTTCCTTCGTCTTCGCCTTCACCACCTCGGGCGTGTCGATGCCGATGGTGAACGTGGTGACGGGCGCCCTGGCCGCGTCGTAGCCCCAGATGTTGTACCAGGGCTGTTTCATCAGCTTGCCCACGACGTCGTGCAGCGCGATATCGATCGAGGCCTTCGCGGCGGGGTTGCCGGGAGCGATGCCGTCAACAGCGGTGAGGATGGTCTCGAGATCGAAGGGATTGGCGAATCGGCTGAGATCGACCTGTGCGAGAAACGCCGTCGCGGTCTCGTGCGACTCGCCCAGGTATGGCGGCATCGACGCCTCGCCGTAGCCGACCACGCCGTCGTACTCGATTTCGGTGAGCACCACCGGTGTGGTCGACCTCGAGTTCACCGCGACGGTAAACACGTGCTTGAGCTGGAGCGTGTACGGTCGGAACCGCAGCACCATCCGCCCGCGCCCGTTCACCGTCTTGCTACCGCGGGCCTGGAGCCACGGGCCAGCCGGCGCGAGCACCGCCCCGGCGGCCAGTGTGGAATGACAAAGGAAGTCGCGTCGCGTTTCAATCATGGTGTACTCACCTTCACCGCCCGTCCGCCCGTCCGCCCGTCCGCCCGGATCGTCCTGGTTCGCCATCGTAGCGAATCATGCACGCGGTGGTCACGCTCGAGCCCGTCGCCGCATCGATGCCGGGTCGGTCTCGCGTTGCGGCACCAGTCGGGCTCGTGCCGTTACACCAGTCTCGAAAAGCGGCGGTTCGAGTCCGGCAGGTCTACACCGTACCCGGCATAGGTGATCGCCAGCACGCCGCCCAACACCGGCCAGCACTCGGCCTCCAGCCATTGCGGCCAGGGCGCAGCCGCCCCCGGGACGGTGGTGAGCGCCGCGCCGCCCACCAGCAACGCGATGGCGAGCCATTGATACAGCCTGAGTCCCAGAATCTCAGCGGTTTGCGGCTCGCCTCGATAGTGTTCTTCGACAAATCGGCCGAGGCCCACCAGCACCAGATAACTCCCGCTGATGAACGGCAAGGGCATGCCCAGCAGCCACAGCCGCACCAGCGTGACCAGCACGACCAGCGTCCAGATCATCGAATACAGCGCCGTCGGATGCACCGGCTGGCCGCCCAACCCGCTCAATCGTACGACGCGCAATCGGGGATGCACGTGCCGGATGCCCCACGCGGCATCGACCGGTCTCCCGTGGCAGCAACCCTGCACCATGCAGCGAAGCCGACCGAGCATCTGCGTGACGCATCCGCCGACGGCCATCGCCGCCAGCAGCAGCCACTGATCGCGTCCTGCGGCGCCCGCGACGATCGTCAACGCAACCACAGCGACGACCGAGCCGAAGTACCCGTAGGGCCGGAGCAGTTGCGGCGAGCCTTCGACCAACTGCGCCCACATCGCCGCGCCCAGTTCGGCGCCCAGTGTCAGACCGACGATCCACCATAATTGTTCGCGGCCCGCGACGCTCACGGCCACACCCGCGCCCGCAGCGCCGCCCACCGCGGCATAGATCCCGTGACTCATCAGGCGCACTGGCCCAATACGCCACTCGCGCCACGAATTGGCCAGGCGTTCCGACGATCGGCACAACCAGGCCCAGATGCGCCCGCCCTTCGCCACGATTCCATAGGCGGCAAATCCCGCCGTCACGTCCAGCGTCGAATGCATGCCGGTCGTCACGCAACTGGCGCCGATCGCCACGCACGCCGCCACGGCGAACCAGCGCAGACGCGGCCGCGCCGCCACAATCACTTCGGCGGCCAGGCAGGCCCAGACGACGTGGAACGAGGGCAGCGAACAGGCACGCTGATCGCTCAACCGTTCGAGTTGCATCAGCCGCGTCCAGATCGAGCCGTCGGGCACGGCCTTGAACGGGGCGACCAGCGGGACCAATAGATAGAACGGAATGATGCCTGCGGTGGCGCCGAGACCGCGGACCGCGAAGCGACGCAGGTGGCGCCGTTGGACGGCGAAGAACGGCGCGAGAACGGCCAGCGCGTACGTCGCGGCGTATACACTCTCGGTCCACGGCAGGACCGGCATCGCGATTTCCCAGTCCATGTAGGTGGACCAGGCGGCTTGCGACAGGCTCAGGCGGCTGACGCCTTCGTACAGCACGAGCCACGGCAGCAGGACCATCAGCAGGACCGAGACGCGGTCGCGCAGCGTCGGGGCGTCCCCAGTCGCCGCCGGGATGCGCAGCCACGGATCGGGTTGTGGACCAAAGCGAGCGCGCGTGGCCGGGCGCTCGAATCCCCACACGAATGCCGAGGCCGACAACGCGAGCACCGGCGTGACGATCCAGACGCCCGCGGCGGATTGCATCGCGACCGCCACGCCCAGACACGCCAGCACGGCACCCAGATAAATCGGGTCGGCCACCACGCCGTACAGTCCCCGCCGGACAAACCGCTCCGGAGGGTAGGGACTCATCGGCAGGCCGTGGCCGAAGCGCCAAAGCGCACACACGGCCGCCGCCATGATGGCGATCCCCATCGCGGCCATCGCCAGTCCAGAAACGACCGATCCGGTGCGGGGCAACGACAGCAGGCGGTCCAGCCGGTACATCCAGGCACCCAGCAAGACGGGCAGCACGACGGCGAACAGCGCGGCGTATGCCGCGACGCCGGCCGCCGGGTGACGCATGCTCGCGACCGTGGGTTCGCGGCGCCCCGTCACGATGGCCATCCCAGCGTTTCGTGAATGGCCCAGCCTGCTTCGTCGTCGCGACCCGCCGTCCGCCGGAGCCCGCGGCTCAACCACTTTCGGTCTTCCAGCGCCAGCCACGACGCGGGCAGCAACGGCGCCAACACCGTCTGCAACCCGCCCAGGGTGTTGGCCAACGAGCGCGAGTAAATCGTGTGTGGCTCGGTCAACGTCAAGACGGTGTCTCCCGCGTCGATGCGATCACCAGCCACACGGGCGTCTGCCTGATCGCCTCCATCCCGAAACACCTTCGTGAGTGGCTGCGGCCCGCGCCAGTCGATCCAGACCACGGAGTGATGGCCGCCCGACGCAATCCATCGTCCCCATTGCAGTTGATCTATCGGCAGTCGCCACGGCGGAATCGTCATCTCGATGTGCTCGGCGTACCCGGGCCCGTGCCACGTCTGGCGATCACCGACGACCAATGCCACCTGGCCTGCCGCGGCTTCGCAGCACCAGTCCAGATGGCCCTCGGCCGTCTCGAGCAGGCGCAGCCCCACCGGCGGCTGGCTGCGGCGGCAGTCAAGGCGCACCCTCAGCGGCGACGACTGCCAGAGGATGCGCTGGTCGGTGACCGTCGGCGCGTCGACCGACGCGATGCTCGATGCGTGCACAGGTTCCGCACCTGGCTCGCACAGCGACAGGCTGTGCCACGTGATGGCGAGGCCACCCCATGCGATGGCACTCCAGTAGGCGATCGCCACGCGGCCCGAGGAGTCGACACAGTCGACATACCACTTGGTGAGGGAAAAGGGCTGCATGCTCCTGATGGGCGCTACGCGGGCGACGTCGAGTCCGGAGGCAGGTCTCCGGGCAACGCGGTCAGGATGCTCTCGGCCAGCTCGATTTGATCCGATCGGACCAGCACCGCGATGCCGCGGACCAGTCCAAGTGCCGGATCGAGCGCGCCGCAGTCGTCGCTGTTGGTGATCGCGTCGAGGCCGCTGCCTTCGAGCAGACTTTTCACGAACTCGGCCTCATGCTGATAGCTGCACGTTTTGACGACCATCCATTCCGGCACAAACGCCTCCTGACGTGGCGACGAGTCGCAGGCTGTCGCGGCCCGAGGGCCGGGCGGGGCCGGCCGGTGCGTTATTTTATACCCGGACGCGGCTGGCGAGGCGAGCGGGAACTGCGCGCAACACGATGCGTGGTCGTCCGACCGTCCCGAGAGAAAGCTTGACTGAATCCGAGTGAAGAGATACGAATTGATAGTGATGCCGGATGGAGGTTGTTCGTGCGTTTGAATACTCGTGGTCGGTATGGCATGCAGTTGCTCACGCAGTTGGCGTACCACGGCAAAGATCCCAAGCCGATTGGATTGAAGCAGATCGCGGAGGCCACGCATCTGCCTTGGCGGTATCTTGAACAGATTGCCGGCCCTCTTCGGAAGGCGGCGCTCATCAAGGGACGACCCGGGCGCACCGGCGGATACACGCTCGGCCGACCGGCCGATCGCATCAGCCTGCGGGATGTGGTCGAGTCGAGTGTCGGGCCGATGTGCCTGATTGAATGTGTGGACGCGCCGACGATGTGCGAGCACAGCCCGACGTGCGTGTCCCGCAAAATCTGGGTGAAGGTGACGCACGAACTGCGCGACGTGCTCGACCGCTACTCGCTGGCCGATCTGGCGACCCAGCCGTGTTCGGGCTGCCGGACGGCGTCTCAGCGGGCGCGCGGATTGAAAAAAGCCGCAGCCGCCAAAGTGGCCGCCCGTTCGGGCCGCGCGGCGAAGAAGTGGAAGTTCGTCCGCTCGTCCGAATAGACGCGTCGATGGCGAGGCGTGGGCGCCGGCTACGCCGCCGGCGTCAGGCCGAGCGTCGCGAGCACCCGCGCTTTAACGGTCTCCATCGATCCGACGCCGTCAACCCGCCGCAAAAGCCCCGTCCGTTGGTAGTACGGAATCAGGGGCTGCGTCTTGGCGTGATATTCCCTGAGGCGCGTCGTCAGCACGTCCTCGGTATCGTCTTTGCGAATCACGACCCGGGCCGCGATGTCGGGCGTAGGCGGCGGATCGAACTTCAGGTGATAGATGTGCCCGGTGACAGGGTCGGTGGCCCGGCCCACGATCCGTTCCAGGATCACCGCATCGTCGACTTCCAGCAGCAGGACGTGGGCGAGCGATCGGTGATAGCGCTCGAGCATGCCGTCGAGCCATTCGGCCTGGACCACGGTTCGGGGAAATCCATCGAGCAGGAATCCGGGCTGGCAATCGGGCTGCGTGAGCCGATCTTCAACCAACGCGTGCACCAGATCGTCGGGGACCAGGGAACCCGCTTCCGCGTACTTCTTGAATTCGAGCCCGAGCGGCGTCCCCGTGCCGATCGCGGCTCTGATGATGTCGCCTGTCGACACCTGAGGAATGCTCAGGGCGTGCGTGATGGCGTCAGCTTGCGTTCCTTTGCCCGCCCCGGGCGGACCCAGCAGCACGATATTCATTGAGCGACCTCCGAACCGGTTCCTGAAGACACTGTGCGGTGGGGGCGACACCGGGACACGTATTGAAGACGCTGGCCGTGCCAGCATCGGACGGCCGGATCGTAGCGGAACGCGACGGCGGGAGCAAGAACGACGTCGGACGCGATCGACGCGTGTCGACGCGTCCCGGTCTTACTCACCGATCACGGCCAGCACCTCGTCGAGCGATTCGCAGTAGTGATCGCACAAGGCGCGGGTGCCGCTCTGGAGGATGTTGCCGCCCGCGATCCCGATGGGGGAGAACCCCGCCAGCCGAATCGCGCACACCCCGGCCCCGCTGTCCTCGATGCCGACGACGTGATGGCGCTGGTCGAATGGAATCCCCAGGCCGATTCGACAGAGTTCTGCGTACAGCCAGGGATGCGGCTTGGGCGACAGTTCGCCCAAGGTGCCGGGAGATCCTTGTCCCACCGGATGCCCCGCCGTGATGATCGCGTCGTAGAACGCGGCTGGGTCTCCCAGTCCCATCGTGCGAAACGCGGCGACCAGTTCGGGCCACGCCTTTTCGTGAAGGCCAGAGGTGGCAATGCCGATCTTGACGCCCTTCGACTTGAGGGCCAGCAGGAACGCCTTGAGACCGCGAGCCGGCACGAACGCATTGGCGCGGCCGCGCCCTTCGAGGATCTCCCGCATTTCGCGGCGCGTGTGTTCGAAGTAGAACCGCCGCGCCTGCTCAACGGTTTTCTCGGGGCAGTATTTGGTGACGCAGTACTGCAGGTGTTCCGACACGCTGAATCCCGACACGAACGGCAGGTCGTCGTCGGCGAGGCGGAACGACGGCTGTCCAAGCAGGCTGGCGGTGGCCTGCTCGATCATCCACACCCAGAACGGCTCGCTGTGGACCGTTGTGCCGTCCAGGTCCATCAGCACGGCGCGCACGGGCCGTTCGATCCGTACCGGGTGCACCGGGTAGTACGCGGGGTACCCGAGGGCCGACGTGACGCAGGCCAGCGTGCGATCGGCGAATACGACGAACTCGACACGGCCGTCGCGGGGCGTCAGGATGCGCTCGACCCCATCGCGTCCCGCGCGGAAATAGCCATCGCTCGAGGCGTCGCTCGCGACGAGGCCCCCGTCATCGGATAGAGGCCCGAGCCCCGGGATGTTGGCAGGTTCGCTCATGGGATGAGAATCGCGTGCACGTGTTTGGGCCCGTGCACACCGTGCGTCAGCATCATTTCGATATCCGCGGTCCGACTCGGACCGGCGACGACGACGAAGTTGCTGCCGCGGGCCACCAGATCGGGCCGCGCCGCGAGCAGCGCCGGCAGCGATCCATAGAAGCGATCCGATTTGACCAGCGCGATGTGGACGGGCGGCAGCAGCGAGGCGAGCCGGCCGCGCCCGGGGCCGCTGGCCAGCACGATGGCGCCGCCGTCCGACAGCGCCGCGTCTGCGCCCGTCACCCCGAGTTCGACGGTTGCCAGCGACCGCGCCGCGCCAAGTCTGCCGGCCTGATCGACCGGCAAGTCGTACGTCACCCGGCGCATGCCGCGCGACAGCAGCCCGGCGGCCAGCCCCGGACACTCGATCGCTTCGTCGCTCCAGCTGAGGTATCTCGTCGCGTTGTCGCGTCTGGCGATCTGCGCGATGAGGTCGCAGATCGCGTCGAGCGAACCGGCCTCGTGCACCTCGCCGGTGAGCGCGATCAACGCGCTGGTGAACTGCGCGATTCTGTCGGCCTTCGTCGTCTGGTCGTCGGGAACGACGTAGAACGGGCGGACGGCGGCCGAGTGGGGGAGCGTCGCGCGCAGGAGCGCGTCGCGCACGGCGCCGAGCACGCGGTCGCGGGCGTCGGTCATGGCCGCGCCTCCCGAGTCCGGCGGGTGGGCCGCCACGACTGGGTAAACGATTTCGCCGCCGGCGCCGGGAAGTCGCGCGAACCGGTCCACGCCGAGAGCGGGCCAGGAAGCCGCGAGAACCATCCGCTCCTCGCGAGCGCCGACCCGACTCGCCCCACCACATTGCCGACGGCGCGATACACGGCTGGCCGGGTCGCCACGGCTCCGAATATTCGAATGGCCGCTTTCAGCCACCAGGGCGCCAACCGCTGTTGAACGGCCTGCTTCCGAAGCTCGAGGAGCAGGCGGGGGATGTCGATTTTGACCGGACACACGTCGAGGCACGCCCCGCAGAGGGTGCTGGCCTGCGGCAGTTCGGACCACGCGTCGAGCCCCTCGAGCCCCGGCATCACCACCGACCCGACCGGGCCCGGATACACGCCGCCATAGGCATGGCCGCCGATGTGCCGATAGACCGGGCAGATATTCAGACAGGCTCCGCAGCGCACGCACGCGAGAATTTCGGCCAACGCCGATCCGAGCAGGCGCGTGCGGCCGTTGTCCACAATGACAATGTGCACCTGGTCGGGGCCGTCGGGCTCGCCGGGTGCGCCGCCTTCAACGCCCCGCCGCCGCGGCCCGGTCAGCAGGTTCGTGTAGACCGGCGTCGACTGGCCGGTCGCGCTTCGCGCCAGCAACTGCAGGATCACGCCCAGATCGGCCGACGTCGGAACCAGGCGTTCCAATCCGAGCAGGGCCACATGCACGCGCGGCAACGTCGTGGTGAGCCGGCCGTTGCCCTCATTGGTCACCAAACACAGCGTGCCGCTGTCGGCCACCGCGAGATTGACGCCGCTGATTCCCATCCCGGCGTTGACGAACTGGTCGCGCAGCGTCTTTCTGGCAAACGCGGTCATCGCCGGAATGGTCGCCACCTCGTCGGCGGTCGCCCCGAGCTTGTCCCGAAACAGCGCCGCGACGAACTCGCGTCGGCGGTGCACCAGGGGCACGATGATGTGCGAAGGCCGATCGCCGGCCAGCTGCACGACGAATTCTCCGAGATCGGTTTCGACCACGCGGACGCCGGCCGATTCGAGCGCGGCATTGAGTCGGATCTCCTCGGTCAACATCGACTTCGACTTGACCGCCAGCGACACGTTGTTGGCCTGCGCGATCTCGACCACCAGCCGCGTCGCGTCGTCGGCGGTGTCGGCCCAGTGGATGTGGCAGCCCAGGCGCTCGGCGTTGGACGTGAATTCGACGAGGTACCGGTCCAGGTGTGCGACGGTGTGCGCCCGGATCCGCTGGGCGGCGTTGCGCAGTTCTTCGGCGTGAGGCAGAGAGGCAAAGGCGGTCGCTCGCCCGGTTGCGAGCCGGTCTGCGGTAAACGAGATCGCCCGCTGCAGCTGGCCGTCCGCCAGGGCCTCGTCGATGCGCGTGTGGAACGCCGCGCTGGCCAGGTGCGCGGCAGACGACGACCGGACGCCGCCGTCGTGCGAGGCCGCGTCACTCATCGCCGAGCCCCGCGATCACTTCGGCGATGTGCGTGGCGCGGACGCGGCTGCCGCGCCTGCGCAGCCCGCCCCCGATGTGCATGAGGCAGCTCACGTCGGTGGCGACGACGCGCTCGGCTCCGCTGCGCTCGATGGCGTCGAGCTTCGAGTGCAGCATGGCCGTCGAGACGGAGGCCATCTTGATGGCGAACAGGCCGCCGAACCCGCAGCAGGTTTCCGCATCCGGCAGGTCCGCACACGACCCGCCGGTGGCGGCGGCGAGCAACTGCCGCGGGGCGTCCCGCAGGCCCAGCCCGCGCAAGCCGTGGCACGACGCGTGATAGGCAAGCCGAGCGTTCGTGTGGCCCCCCGGGTCGGTCGTCCCCATCACGTCGACGAGAAACTGCGTCAACTCCCACGTGCGCGACGCGAGCTCGCGGGCCTTCGGGCCGTACATCGGATCGCCGGCCAGCAGCTCCGGGTATCGGTTCACGATCATGTCGGCACACGATCCCGACGGCACCACCACCGGGTCGGGACTCTGCAGCAGCACGTCGATGGTGTGCCGGGCCATCGCCGCCGCCTCGTCGGTGAATCCGCCGTTGAACGCTGGCTGCCCGCAGCATGTCTGATCGACGGGCACGTGCACCTCGACGCCGGCTCGCTCGAGCGCGGCGACGGTGGCATGTCCCACGCCCGGAAAAAACCGGTCCACCAGGCACGTCGCAAACAACTGCACACGGGACGGGCGGGCCCGCGTCGTATCGCCCGGTGGCAGGTGTGTGTCAGTCATCCTCTACGGCCCAACGCAGCAGACGGTACCATGCCGCCGGGATTAAAAGCGAGAGGCGAAGGCGCAAACAGGCGCCTTCAGCCGAGGTCATCTATTTCGCTCGCGCATACTGATTGGGCCACGGCACGTCGTGGCCGAGCGCCTTGGCGGCATGCAGCGGCCAGTACGGATCCCGGAGCGCTTCGCGCGCCAGCAACACCAGATCGGCTTGATCGGTGCGGATGATCTGGTCGGCTTGCTGGGGCGACGTGATGAACCCGACCGCCGCCGTCAACATCGGCACGGTGTCTTTGATCTGCTGCGAGAATGGGACCTGAAAGCCGGTTCCCGCGGGAATCGCGATACCCGGGGCGATCCCGCCCGACGAACAGTCAATCAGATCGACGCCGCAGCTCGACAGGTGGTGAGCCAGGGCCACGGTGTTCTCGGGGCCCCATCCCCCCTCCACCCAGTCGGTGGCAGACACGCGCACGAACAGCGGCTTGGTCTTCGGCCATTCCGCCCTCACCGCCTTGCACACCTGCTTGAGCAGCCGGGTGCGGTTGTCGTACGACCCGCCGTACTCGTCGGTGCGCTTGTTGGCGAGCGGTGACAGAAACTCGTGAATCAGGTAGCCATGCGCCGCGTGGATCTCGATCACGTCGAATCCCGCCTCGCGCGATCGCCGCGCCGCCGCGCCAAAGGCGCGCACCACGTCCTCGATCCCCGCCAGCGTCAGCGCCTCGGGTTCCGGCGAGTGCGCGTCGAACGCGATCGCGCTCGGACCAACCACGGCCCATCCGCCCTCGTGGGCTCCGAGCGCCCGGCCCCCATCCCAGGGCGACGACGTGCTCGCCTTGCGCCCGGCGTGCGCCAGCTGAATACCCATCGAGGCACCCTGCGATTTCGCGAACGCCACCATCGGCTCGAGGGCCGCGATGTGACGGTCGTCCCAGATGCCCAGATCGGCCGGCGAGATGCGGCCTCGGGGTTCGACCGCGGTGGCCTCGACGATGATGAGCCCCGCCCCGCCGACCGCGCGACTCCCGAGATGTACCGCGTGCCACTGGTTGGCCTGGCCGTCGATGGCCGAATACTGGCACATCGGCGACACGCCGATCCGGTTGCGGAACGTCGTCTCGCGGATCGTCAGCGGAGAAAACAGATGCGCGACAGCCATGAAGACGCCTTCCCGGAGCCGACCCTTCGACCCCGCTCGATGAGCCGGCACCGGACCGCGGAGGCGGGACGGCGTGCCGACGCCGTGGTTACGCGATCGACAGCACGATCTTGCCGAACTGTCCCGCCCGATCCATGTGCGCGTGAGCCGCCGCCGTCTCGGCGAGCGGCCACACCTGGTCGACCACCGGTGCGAGGCCTCGCGCAAACAACTCGAGCATCGCGCCGAACTCTGCCGCCGTGCCCATCGTACTGCCGAGGATCGAGATCTGTTTCCAGAACAGCTTGCGCACCTCAATGGTCGATGGCGACCCCGTCGTGGCGCCGAACGTAACGATGCGCCCGCCCGGCTTGATGATGTCGAGCAGGGACGCGAAGCTGTCTTTGCCCGCGCTGTCGACGATGACGTCGGGGCCTCCTCCCGCCAGCGCCTGCAGCTGTTTGGCCCATCCCTCGACACGATAATTCACGCCGCCGTCGGCACCCAGGTCGCGCGCCCTGGCGAGCTTGTCGTCGCTGCCCGACGTGACCAGCACCCTGGCGCCCGCGTGACGCGCGAACAGCAGCGCCAGCGTCGCCACCCCGCCGCCGATGCCGGTGATCAGGACGGTTTCTCCAGCCTTGAGCTGAGCCCTGCTGAACAACGCCCGGTAGGCCGTCAATCCGGCCAGCGGGATCGCGGCGGCCTGCGCCCAACTGAGGGCCGCCGGTTTCGGACACACATTCTCCGCCGGCACCGCGATCAACTCGGCGTACGTGCCGTTATCCGGCAGCCCCAGAATGTGGTACTTCGGCCCCTGAGCGCGATCGTCGGTTCCCCAGTCGAGGCTCGGATTGATGACGACC
>JBAXOX010000011.1:0-81207 GCA_037133015.1 Acidobacteriota bacterium | reverse complement strand
CGCGTCGACATGGTGACGCCGACGTTCCTGAGTCCGCGCATCCGAGATAGGGTTCTGGGCGCCGCCGAACCGTTGTATGTCGCCGCGTGACCTCGTCTATGTCGGCCACGTGCTCGACATGGCAAGCAAGGCCGTTGGCAAAGCGACAGGCCTGACCTGCGACGCGTACGACGCGGATGAGAACCTCCGCATGTGCGCGCTCGATTCCCGCGGGCGATAGCAGGCGGTGCTCACTGACGCTGCCCGAACTCGCGAGCATCTACACGGACCTGGTCCTGCTCGACAGCAGCGACCCGGAGCACGAGCATGTAGCGAACGACGAGGTCGGCGTCCTCCGGTCCAAGTGTCATCAGTTGTTCATGAACAGGTTGCAGGAAGATGGCGTCGAGTGCCTCGACCGATGTGATGCGGCGCGCAAGGCCTTCGAGTTGGTCCACCGTTCCGGCTAGCGCTCCCGGCGGGATACCGCCTCTACGCCGTGCGCTTCAGCGGCGCTGCGGTCTCAGACCACGGCTTGATCTTCTGGAGCGTCTTCGCCAGAACGCCCTCGGCAACCTCTGTGTCGTGAGCCGCCTGTGCGCGCAGCCAGTAGCCGTTGGACAAACCGAAGAACCGGCACAGGCGCAGATCGGTATCAGCAGTGACGACACGACGACCGGCCACGATTTCGCCGATGCGCTGGGCCGGCACGCCGATCTCCTTGGCGAGCCGGTAGTTCGAGATACCCATCGGTGCGAGGAACTCGTGCCGCAGCAGTTCGCCTGGCGTCACGGGCTTGAGTTTCGCCATCATCATCACCTCTAGTGGTAGTCCACGATTTCCACATCCTCAGCTCCCGACGCCGTCCATCGGAAGCAGACTCGGTACTGGTCATTGATACGGATGCTGTGCTGACCCGCGCGGTTGCCACTGAGCGCTTCCAGTCGGTTGCCCGGAGGCACCCGGAGGTCGGCCAGGCGACCCGCAATCTGCAATTGCCGCAGTTTGCGCCTGGCGACGGACTCCATGGCGGCGAAACGCCTGACTCGCCAGCCCTGGGCGAACCGCTCGGTCTCGACGCCGCGGAACGAGACAATCACGAGGGGATAGTAACGTTATGCGTTATTAACGTCAAGCGTGTCTATTCTCGCTGGCTGACTGAGACCTGCCACGGTCAGGCGCCCCGGTCCCCTTTACGGATTTCTCCGGCAGGTGCCGCCCGCTCGGTTGGATTCGCGTCGCTGGAATTTGCAACACATTCCGGAACACGGGTTCACACGAGTCTCCAGCGGTCACGGCGAGGCACAGCAGGCCCCGTCAATACGGGGCCTGCTGCACGAGTTCACGGTCCTGGCCAGCTTGAGGGGCCGGCACTCGCAAGAGTGTGGGTGGGCGAATGAGTCGCGAAGGCTGTCTCGCCATAGCCCGTTCAGGCGCCTGTCCCGCCGTAGCCCCCAGGGCGGAGGCGGAAAGGCGGACCCCGTTTCACGCCAAAGGCTTACAGTTCGACAAGTGCGGGGCCGTTGCTCTGGACAAGGACCCCCAATGGCGGACCCTGTGGCCGTGTGTGCGAATCCGGTCCGACGGCAGTTCGGATCACGATGTCCTCGTGGGTCGATTGTTTCGCTTCCACGCTGAGACTGCGGTACACTCCCGCCCATCCGTCACAACTCGGCGCACACCTCGGCACTAGAGAAGGAGAGGCTCCCATGCAGGCAAGAATCCGTCAGGCGTGTCTATTCGCGACAGTCGCACTTGGGTTGGTGGTCGTGCTCGCAGGCACGGCTCTCGCGCAGCCCGGCAGTTCTAATCTTGGCACGTGGAAGCTGAATCTCTCGAAGTCGACGTTTGCTCCTGGCACAGCGCCGAAGAGCGCCACCTTCACAAACGTGGTGGCGGGCGCTGGCATCAAGTCCACAGCTGATTCGGTGCGTGCCGACGGGACGGCAGCTCACTCCGAGAACATCGAGGTCTACGACGGAAAAGAGTACCCGATTACAGGCACCAGCATGAACGGCGATACGGTGGCTGGCACGCGCGTCGATGCCTATACGCTGACGTTCGTCTACAAGAAGAACGGCAAGGTCACCGTCACATCAACCAACGTCGCGTCCCGTGATGGGAAGACCTATACGGTCACCGCCAAGGGCAGCAATGCTCTCGGTCAGCCCGTCAACACCGTGGCGATCTACGACAAGCAGTAGGCAACACGGACCGCGCCGGGCGGTGGGCGTCAGGGTGGGGTGACGCTTCGTCATCCCACGACGCTCCACGCTCGCGGCATCTCTCACCGCCTCGACCTGCTGCCCGACGACTTCCGAGCCGACAGCGACGTGGATGTCCTCGTCGAATTCCTGCCCGGCCACCCGCCAGACTGTCGCTTCATCACGATCGAACGCGAATTCTCTGAACTCCTCCATGGTCGGCGCGTCGACATGGTGACGCCGACGTTCCTGGGTCCGCGCATCCGAGACAAGGTCCTGGGCGCCGCCGAACCGTTGCATGGCGCCGCGTGACCTCGTCTATGTCGGCCACGTACTCGACATGTCGCAAGCATCAGCCGATTCTGACATGCGGGTCAGGCCGGAGTGCCATACCGTCACCCTCTGTCGATGGTAGAGTCGCCTGGTGCCTGTGTCTTTTCGGTCCCTCCGGTCGAGCAGCAGCGGGAACTGCCTGGCGCTCTGGACTAGAGGTTCTTCGGTGCTCATTGACTGTGGCGTAAGGCGGCAGAATGAATGCCGCGACGTGCTGGAGGGACACCAGCGGATGCACGGCAAGGTGGATGCAGTCCTGGTGTCCCACGCTCACGGCGACCACATGTCCTACGCGTCGCTGCGCGTCCTCCAGAAGGAGAACATCAGCATCCACGGTCACCGTCACGTTGTGGATCAGATTCACGCCGCGCACAGATTGTCGGAATGGGCTGACCCACCCACGCTTCGCGCCCTTCCTCCCGGTCCGTTTCGAGTCGGCGACTTCTCAATTCGGGCGATCGAAGTCCCCCACGCGCCCCACTTCCCGAACTATGGCTTCGTCATAATGGCCGGAGACAGAAAAGTCGTCATCTGCACAGACCTCCACGACGCCACCGGCCTGCTGGAACACTTCGTCGATGCGGACTTCATCTTCGTCGAAGCCAATCACGATCTCGCCCTTCTCCGAGAGCACCCAAATCCTTCCAGTCACTACCACCTCAATAATCAGAAGACGGCGAAGCTCCTGTGTGACGCCGTAAGACAGAGCAGCAAGACGCCGAGCGCGGTCATGCTGGGCCACCTCTCGCACCAGCGCAACAGCGCCGAGCTTGCTGTTCGCGACGTGAAGCTCCAGTTCGAGCGCGCGCAGGTGCCGATGACATTCGATCTTTCAGCAGCGCCCCGGGTCGAGCCGTCCGGAATCATCAGGCTTGGATAGCATCGGAGGCGCCAGCTTCCGCCACTTTCGGCTCTGGCGGGAACCTCAGAAAACGGATGTGTGAGCGGCTCTGGCAGTGGATATCATGTGATCGTAGGCGCCCGATGAAGGGTTCTGATATGACAATCATTCCGCTCGACCGCGAGCATCTGGAACACCACAAGGCACGAATCAACGCCCTGACCCCGGCATCCAAGCGACTCTGGGGCAGGATGGATGTCCTCCACATGCTGTGTCACCTGCGCACGTCGGTCGCACTGAGTGTGGACGATCGCGGCGTCATCGACCGGAGCATCCCAATCGTACGCAGGCTTGGCAGATGGCTGGTGTTCGACACCTTCACGACCTGGCCCAAGGGGCGATTCAAGTCATCGGCCCAGATGCTTCCCGAACCCGATGGCAGCTTCGAGGAGGAACAGCGGAGACTGCTGGACGCGTTCGACGCCTTCGTCGCCGAAGCGGCGCAGCACCCTGGACGAACAACGGTCAGCCCCATCCTTGGACCCATCCCGATGGAGTACTGGATCCACGCGCACGGCGTGCACCTCAATCACCACTACCGGCAGTTCGGACTGGTCTAACGGTGCCCGCATGGGCACGTCGCGGGCTCAGCCCCGCCAGGGTGCCCCGCCATACAAGGTCCGCACTGAATGGAACAATGAGAACTGTGACCTCTCCTGACGTGGCACACTTGGACAATGTGCCCGTCCGCCGGAACAATGTCCGGGCGGCGGATTGACCTGAGGCGAGCCAATCGCCGCGAGGTCAAGCACTATGTCGAACACGCATAAGCGTCCCGCACTCGTCATGCCGAGTCCAATCGAGGACAAGGCGATCACGACTGCGGCCAAGGCAGACCCGAATGCCCAGCCGCTGACGCCACGACAATTGAAGGCCATGGTCCCTATTCGCGCCCTGCGTGGCA
Organism: Acidobacteriota bacterium; assembly: GCA_037133015.1. Classification (GTDB taxonomy): domain Bacteria; phylum Acidobacteriota; class Vicinamibacteria; order Vicinamibacterales; family JAKQTR01; genus JBAXOX01. Next base: position 76,886 of record JBAXOX010000011.1, on the reverse strand, counting down.
GGCTCAGGTCCGCGAACAGGAAACTGCTCGTGTCGGTGCGATACAGCCCGGAAGTCGTCAACTACTTCAGGTCCACGGGCACGGGCTGGCAATCACGAATGGACGGCGTGCTGCGCCAGTACGTGGCGCGTCGCTCCAGGAACGCGTGACGGCTCACGGCGTCCCAGACTTGATGCGCATGGCCGGCAAGCGGCTGGTCCGACGGAGATCGCCATAGGCATCGCAACTTCGCACGAGCCGAGTGCACGCAAGAATCAGCAAGCCGCGCACATGGTTCTGGGTGCGTGGGCGAGCAGCCATGCCCGCTGAACAATCCTCTTCCAGTTCTTCAAGTCGGATGCTGGCGCCCTGGTAGTTCCGTGGAGGACCGGCGGTCTCGGTGTCGAAGAACAAGTGCTCAAGCGATCTTGCGGGCGAGCCGCCCGTGCGGGAGTCGAGGTGTCAACACAAGGACGGGCCTTCTGGTCGTTTGCAATATCGCCTGCCTCGTGGCACTTGCTGGGCCGGTCCGCCCCCAGTGGTATCACCGCGCCGTCCTGAGCGCCGCCGGTCCCGCACACGAACCACGCGGCGAAGACTTCTTCTGGCCTGACGATAGCGGCTTTATCGATGCCCTTTTCCCAACGAGCGCTCGACTCATGGGCTCAGAAAGAAATTAAGCGGTGGGCTCGCGTCTGGGCTTCTCCGTCGCTGGCCGACCGCGTGCAGGTCGTCGTCAATCATCGGCTTTCGGTATCCCTCGCGCGTTCGATGACAGCCGCCAACGTGATTGAGCTGAGTCCTGGCCTCCTGACACGTGGGCGGCGATTGCGGCTTGAGGTGCTTTGCCACGAAGCCGCGCATCTGGCCTTGTCTACTCGCGTGGGACCCGAAACGAGACCCCACGGTCAGGAATGGGCGGAACTGATGCGCGCCGCGGGTTTCGAGCCGCGGGCCACGTTCGCCAGTCGATGCCGACCAGACCACGCAACAGGCACTCCACGACGGCGGATAGCGAACAGCATCTATGAACACCGCTGCCCCGTGTGCCAGTTCACACGCCGCGCTCGCCGTCCGGTTAGCGTGTGGCTGTGCAAGCGCTGCGTTGAAACGGGCCTGCCAGGCAAGCTGCTCATTCGCCGTCACTCGGTCGAGGGCGCTCGATGACGGAGTGCCCTTTCTGCAACGTCTCCCAAGACCGCATCTTCCACCACGGCGCTCGGGTCTTCGGTCTGTGGGATGCCTACCCGGTCTCGCCGGGACACGCGTTGCTGACGACTCGGCGGCACGTAGCGGGCTGGTTCGACGCGACGCCCGACGAGCAGGTTGAGCTCGTCGAGGCGATCGCGGCCGCGAAGGTGGCCATCGCTGAGGCTCACGCGCCAGACGGGTTCAACATTGGGATCAACGTTGGCGAGGCGGCCGGCCAGACCGTGCTCCACCTTCATGTCCACGTCATTCCAAGATATCGAGGTGACGTACCAGACCCCAGAGGAGGCGTCAGACATGTGATCGCAGGAAGGGGCTTCTACGGGGATGCCGGGAGAGCCGAGGCGGATTCAACGGCGCCAGTTCCGCACCAGGGCGCACTGGTCCGAGGCTTTGACGACCCGCTTCTTCCGCACCTCGTGGGGCATCTTTCCCGATCCAGAGACGTGGACATCGCTGTCGCCTTCGTGACGCCGAGAGGACTCGCGCGGATTGAAGAGCATCTTCAAGACGTTCTCAACGCCGGCGGCAGAGTGCGGTTTCTGACCGGCGACTACCTAGATGTGACCGACCCGTCTGCACTTCGTCGGCTGAGGGATCTCGATGGCAATATGGAGCGACGGGTGTTTCAGACTGGCCCGCTTGCCGGAACGGCCCAGGCTAAGGGAACCAGTTTTCACCCGAAAGCCTATATCTGCAAGGAGGCCGGCGGAGGTGGCATCGCGTTCGTTGGCAGCTCCAATCTCACGGACACGGCGCTGGCTGGAGGTGTCGAGTGGAACTACCGCGTCGTATCCTCACGGGACGAACGCAGCTTTCGCGAAGTCCTGGCAACATTCGAAGCGCTCTTCGCCCATCCCGCCACAACGACGCTCACGGAGGAGTGGATTGCCGCATATCAACTGCGGCGTCGACCCACCAAGCATCACGACGGTAGCGAACCGGTAGACGTGGCGGACGAGCCATCCGAGGTCTGCCAGCCCCACGAAGTCCAACTAGCCGCCCTCCGCGCTCTTGAGGCAACCCGCGTGGAGGGCAACACAGCTGGACTCGTAGTACTCGCGACTGGCCTCGGCAAGACATGGCTCAGCGCCTTCGACAGCGATCGGCCCGAATACCGCCGCGTGCTCTTCGTCGCGCATCGCGAGGAGATCCTCGCGCAGGCAAAGCGGACGTTCCGACGGATTCGCCCGAATGCCAGTTTCGGCCACTACACGGGGATTGAGAAGGACACGAACGCCGACGTCTTGTTCGCGTCAACCCAAACGCTTGGGCGAATCCGTCACCTGGAGCGTTTCTCCCCCGACACGTTCGACTACGTCGTCGTCGACGAGTTTCATCACGCGGCGGCAGCATCGTACCGTCGTCTGATCGATTACTTTCAACCGAAGTTCCTGCTGGGACTCACCGCCACACCAGAACGCACCGATGGCGGGGACCTGCTGGCGCTGTGCCAGGAGAACCTCGTCTACCGATCGGATCTGGCTGAAGGGATTCGACGCGGCCTGCTGTGTCCGTTCCACTACTTCGGGGTCCCAGACGAAGTGGACTACAAGAACATCCCCTGGCGGAGTGGCAAGTTCGAGGAAGAAGCGCTCACCGCGGCCGTGGCCACTCGGGCACGGGCTGCCAACGCGCTTGAGCAGTATCGACGACGCGGAGGTCGGAGGGCATTGGGATTCTGCGTGTCGCAACGCCATGCCGACTTCATGGCCGACTTCTTCCTGGGACAGGGCTTGAGAGCGGTGGCGGTCCACGCCGGCGAGAACAGTGCGCCGCGAGCGGCCTCATTGGAGGCACTCTCGGCTGGTCATCTCGACATCGTCTTTGCTGTGGACATGTTCAACGAGGGCGTAGACATCCCAACCCTCGACACCGTGATGATGCTCCGCCCCACCGCGTCGCGAATCCTGTGGCTGCAGCAGTTTGGGCGAGGTCTCAGAAAGGCCGAGAACAAAGAGCGATTGACGGTCATCGACTACATTGGCAATCATCGAGCGTTTCTGCTCGGCACGCAGACGCTCCTTGGCCTGGGAACAGCTCGATCCGAGGTGCTGCATGCCCTCGAACAGTTGAAGGCGGGTGAATTCGAACTGCCTCCCGGCTGTGAGGTGACATATGACCTGGCGACGATCGACATCCTGATGGCGCTGACCAGGGCGAGCGGTGGCGATGCGCTGAAGGAGCACTACGAAGAGTTCCGGGAATTGCACGGCGTTCGGCCGACAGCGTCCGAGATGTACCACGACGGTTACAATCCACGCTCGGCTCGGCGGATCTATGATTCGTGGCTCCGGTTTGTTCGCAGCATGGGCCACCTCGACCAACCGCAGCAACTCGCGCTGAAGGAGGCTGCCGGCCTGCTCGACAGCCTCGAAGTCACCGAGATGACTCGTGGCCACAAGATGCTGACGCTCCTCGCGATGCTGAACGCCGGGCGTTTCCCTGGCGAGATCGCAGTCGCTGACTTGGCCAAGGGGTTCAAGCGGCTCGCCACGCGCAACCCCCATCTGACCCGCGAGTGCGGTGGTGATCTTTACGACGACGCGTCGCTGCAGGGGATGCTGGAACGAAATCCGATCGCCGCCTGGACCGGAGGCTTGGGCACGGGCGGCGTGTCGTACTTCGCGTACGACCGCGAGGTGTTCAAGACCACCATCAGCGTCTCTGATGAAGCTCGAGAACCACTGCGGGAACTGGTCAGAGAAGTCGCCGACTGGAGACTCGCAGAGTATCTGGATCGACCTGTCTCGGTCGGCCCCGGCGGCCCATCAACCGCCATCGAGTGCAAGGTAAGCCATGCGGACGGGCGGCCGATGCTGTTCCTCCCAAGTCGCGACGAGCGCTCGGACATTCCAAGCGGATGGGCCAACGTCGTCGCCGATGCTGAACCATACGAAGCGAACTTCGTGAAGGTGGCCGTCAACGTTCTTCGGAAGCCTGGATCCGACGAAAACGAGTTGCCCGGCATTCTCCGCCGCTGGTTCGGGCCTGACGCGGGCCGGCCCGGAACGGTACACCACGCCGTCTTCGAACGTCGTGGCGACACGATCTACTTGGCGCCGATTGGGAAGCGAGCCAGCGCGTTAGAAGTGTGGCGAGCGTATTCCCGCGAGGAGATCCCAGGCCTCTTTGGCCTGGACTTCTCACGCGCCATCTGGAACGCGGGATTCGTCGTGCAAGCCGGCCACATGTTTCTTCTGGTGACCCTAGAGAAGCGCGGCAAGCAAGAGACCCACCAGTATGAAGACCGCTTCCTGACAACCGACTCGTTCCAATGGCAAAGCCAGAACCGGACATCGCAGGCGAGTCTACACGGGCAGAACATCCGTCACCACGAAGAGCGCGGAATCGACGTGCATCTGTTCATTCGAGCTCAGAGCAAGACCCCGCACGGCCGCGCCGCACCTTTCGTCTACTGCGGCGACGTCGACTTCGTTTCGTGGCAGGGCGAACAACCGATCACGGTCACGTGGCAGTTGCGCGAAGCCGTGCCTGAGCATCTCTGGGAGCGCCTTGGTGGCGCTACTGGAGACCGTTCACCCGAATAACACCCCTTGTTTCACGCTCCCCCCAAACAGCCGCCTTCCCCTCTTGAGCATGGCGGAGTACTCATTGCGCGACTGTCGAGTTGATGGAGAACGTCGGCCCATTGGACGCCGCCAAGCTCATCGACGATTGGTTCAGGATGAGCGGCGCCAGCACGAAGTTGACGACGGCCGACATGCCAGCCCCAAACGGGAATCGGCCTGAACCTCCTCCCGAGCCGGCCGACAACATCCCTTTGGCTATCAAGTACAAGGACAAAGGGTGGGTTGGTGCGCGACCTCGCAATGCGCGCGGCCCGCTGAACACGCGTTCCATAGCCCCAAATCAGCCCCAGCACGGCACCCCACCCCATCGGCGCCCTCGTCGGGCGTAACGAAGGTCCGACCGCGTGGTCATGCCTGAATTGGCATATACTCTGTTACAGCGCGGATGAACAAGCCGACGCCGTCCCACGTCGCCCCGAAACCCGTTCGTTGGATCGGAACGAGCAAGGTCGACCTGAGCGCATTCCCCGAGGACGTGAAGCGACGCGTTGGTCGAGCGCTGTGGGATGCCCAGATCGGATTGAAAGCGCCGTTCGCCAAGCCTCTGAGAGGATTCGGCGATGCTGGTGTGCTCGAAGTCGTCGATGACTTCGATGGTGACACCTTTCGCGCGGTCTACACGGTCCGGTTTGCCGGGGTCGTGTATGTCCTCCACGCGTTCCAGAAGAAGTCCACGCGCGGCATTGCGACGCCGAAGTCCGTGTTGGACCTGATTACTCGACGATTGGCGAAGGCGCAGGAGGATTACAAATCATGGCGAAGCCGCCACGCATCGCGGTAACGCCGAGCTCGGGCAATGTGTTTGCCGACCTCGGATTCGTGGAGCCAGCAGAAGAACTCGCCAAGGCGCAACTCGCGAGTCTTATCGGACAGGTCATCAGACGGCGCCGCCTCACCCAAGCCGCTGCCGCCGCGCTGATGGGCGTGGACCAGCCGAAGGTGTCTGCGCTTCTCAATGGCCGAATCGCGAACTTCTCAAGCGAGCGTCTCATGCGCCTGCTCACCTCCCTCGGGCGCGACATCGACATCATCGTTCGGCGTCCCTCAGGGAAGCGAGTCGAAGGCCGGATTCGTGTGATGGAACAGGCGCAACCCTAGTTCTGCTTGTGATGAGCCATTCGAGGGTGCGAGATGGCAAGGAAACCGGGCCGCAGCAAGAAGTTCCAGCCTCTGCCCCGGAGTCGTAGTCGCCGAAGACGATTGCGTGGCGTGGTCGATACGTCGGTACTGGTGGCTGGCATCTCCGGCTTCAGGCGCCCAGTCCCCGATCCGGACGACGCCAGCGCTACGCTGCTTCGTCAGTGGATCGACCGACGCTCCTTTACGTGGTTGGTCTCTCGTGACATTCTCGACGAGTACCGGAAGACAAGGAGCGCACATGCCTCGAAATGCTGAAGTCGTCCGGCAATGGAAGATCCTGCTCGAAATCGAGGCATCGCGCCGCGGCACGATCGTCGACCTGGCCAAGATGTGCGGCGTGACCACGCGGACGATCCGGCGTGACCTCGAAGCCCTGCAGGAGGCCGGATTCCCGCTTTTCGACCAGAAGGCCGACGGCGGCGTCTTCTGGAAGCTCAGCGGGCAGCCATTCAAGATGCTGGCGGAGACCGGATTCAGCCTGTCGGAGCTCTGCGCGTTCTACTTCAGTCGGACGATCTTCGAGTGCCTGGCCGGCGCCCCGTTCGCCGCCGATCTCAAAAGCGGATTCGACAAACTGGCCGGCGTGCTCACGCCCCGGATGCGGGCCTTTCTCGACAAGCTGCCGACGGTGCTCGTCGCCAAGGACGAGCCGACCATTCGTCAGCAGTCAGGCACACCGAAGGCCCCGATCGGCAAGCTCGTCGAAGCCACGCTCACGCATCGACGCGTCAAGATGACGTACGACTCGTTTTCGAGTGGGCGGACCAAGGACTACGTCGTCGAACCCTACCGCCTGGCGTACGGGCAGGGCGGGCTATACCTGTTCGCGTTCGTGCCGGAGTACGTCCAGATGCGCACGTTTGCGGTGGCGCGGATCAAGACATTCAGCATGCTCGAAGAGCACTTCAACCCGGTGGAAACGCTATCGGACAAGCCGTTCGCGAACTCGATGGGCATCAACAGCGGGAAGCCGGAGTCGGTGGAGATCGCCTTCGCGCCGGCCGCCGCGCCCTACATCCGTGAGCGCGAGTGGCATGCCTCGCAGCGCATCCGCGAACGGAGCGACGGCTCCATCGTCTTGTCGCTCAAGGTCTGCGCCGACTGGGCACTACAGAGTTGGATCCTCAGCTTCGGACCCACGGCGCGCGTCGAGAAGCCAACGGCGTTCGCCGAACGCATCCTCGAAGAAATCGAAGGCGCCCGCGAGCAGTACGCGCCGCGGATGTCGTTCGAGGATCCGCAGGGATTATTCGAGCCCAGCCAGACGCGGGCCTTCTCGTTCTTCGAAGAGCCGCGAACGTCGCGGTAGTCCCCGTTTGCGCTCCGGCGTCTCATTCTATCTACGTGGTGTGAGCCCCCCTGCTCGCCTCGTCTCTGAACCGCCTGAAAGACGGCCCACCGTCGTCTACATCGAGTTCAATCCCTGTCGCGGTTCGACTGGTGAGAAGAATGACGTCGTTCAGGCGCGTTCGGGTCCAAGCCCCACGAGGCCAGCACGCCGGTTGGCTCATGCCCTTTCTCTGCCCGTTGGCTTGCCCACGTCACGAGCTCGCGGGCGGCATCCGTGCACAGCCGATGAGGACGGGGCGTGATCCCCACGCGTGCCAAGTCCAGCCTGTCTGCATCCCAACACGCGAGCATCGTGGGATCCCCCTCGATGAGACCGTCGGTGTGCAGCCGACAGGCGCGGAACAGCAAGTCAAATCGTTCGTCGTCCAAATGAACGAGGGTGCCGCGCAGCGACTGCGCGAACTCGGCGCCTCGGAGCCCGTGGCCGTTGTCGCGGTATTCGTTGCGCCGGCGCGAGTCGTGGAACAGGGCGAACAGGGTGACGACCTCGCGGTCGGCCCCGATAGTGTCGGCCACGCGGAGGCCGTTCTCCATCACGCGTGCCCAATGGAGGACGCCATGGTCGCCCCATTGAGGCAGCGTGTAACCCTTTAGTATCTCCCGCATGATGACGGGCATGTCATGCGACGGCATCACGTCGACCTCCGTGTACTACTCGCGCCAAAGGTGTCCTACTGCCGAATTATATGCATCTCGAACACCGTGATGGATCGGTGTGGCGTGCGCCCGGTGACGGTGACCTCCACGCCTCACGCGCCAGAGCGTAGCCCATCCGCTCACTTCCGCGCCTTGCCATCGGGCGCGCGGCTCCGCATCACGCTGTACGACGCATAGTGCCGCTTCTTCATGTCCATGGCGCCCATGGACTGTTGGTGCTCGCGGGCGTCGGCCATCAACGCCGCTGCCAACGCCTTCAACTCATCATCGTCTCCCGCGTAGGTCAGGATTCGGCGGGCGGTCTGCTCGAGCAGCGCACGCGCGGCGTCGTAGTGCCCCTGCCGATTCAACTCCAGCGCCTCGTTGCGAGCGCGAGCGGCGTAGAGCCTCGCCACTTCCCTATCGACGATCGAATCCCGACGCTGGGCATCGCAGGCGGCATCGGCGGCCACACTCCAACCGATGGCCTGCGCCGGCACCGCCAGGACACCGTCGCGATCGCTGAGGCCGACTTGCACCGCGATCGTGTCGCCAACGTGTCCTGCCGGGAACTTGAGATGGACGACCACGGCAAGTTCCTGGCCCGAGACCAGGTCGCCAAGGCCGACGCGAATTCCGGTGTCGGTCTTGAGGAACTCGAACGCGCCCAGCGGTACGGCCTCGACGCCGTCGGGCAGCTGCAACGTCAGGCAGGCGTCGCGAGCCACGACCTCGAGCAACTCGCCGAGTTCGCTCGTGAGCAGGTCGGGAATCTGCGCGGGCTGCTCGATGAAGTAGAAGTGCCCGCCCGCAGCATCGGCCATTCCGTTGAGCAGACGCTCGTCGAAGTCGGATCCGACGCCGAAGGTGCTGGTCGCAACCCGTCGCTCGCGGAACGCCGCGCCAGCCAGGCGGACCAACTCGTCACGGTCCGTGACGCCGACATTCGCGAGGCCGTCGGTCAGGACGAGACACCGGCCTACGCCGTCGGCCGCGAGTCGTCCCGCCAGCTGGTCGCAACCGGCCAGCCACCCGCCGTGTAAATCGGTCTGGCCTCGAGCGTCGATGTGGCCGAGTTTCTGGACCGCATTGCGTCGCGCCTCGGCCGAGGCAGGCGTCGATTCGACGACGGTGGTGATGTCTTCGTCGTAGACGACGACCGAAAAGCGATCCTCCGGGCGCAGATTCTGCAGCGCCTGGCGCACGGCTTCGCGCGCCAGCTTGATCTTGGAGCCGCCCATCGAGCCGGAGCGGTCAAGCACGAGCGCCACGTTGAGCGGGTCGCGGTTGTTCTTGGCCGGGGCCTGCGGCGCGGTTACCGTGGCGAGTAGGTAGCGCACGCTGCCGCCCGCAGCTCTGATGAGGTGGCGGTCGATACGAATGTCCAATGCCATGGGTCCTCCTCGTGCCTGATAAACGGGAAGCACGAACCCGGGGAGCACGGCGCCAGCGAAGACAGCCAGTCGGGCTCGGTGCTACGGTGTTTGGCCCCGGTCCGGGGGCTCGCACGGGGCGGTTCGAACGGCTTCCGGCTCCATGTAGAGGATACGCGACAGGTGTGACAGGACAGGTCACGCCACCCGCGCAGGAACAGGTGGGCCTGGTCGGTTTCGGTGGACGGGTAAACCCTGCTGTTCTGTCTTGTCTCGAGACCGAGGCGAATGGCGTCCTGAGCCCCTCGGCCATACTCGGGGCTCCCTGCGCACCGTCGAAGGGAGCGAGCGAAGCGAGTCGAAGGGCAACCGCGATCAATATGACGCGCCCGGCCCTTCGCGCAAGCTGATCGGTTGGTTCAGAGCAACTTCTTGAACTGCTCGATTGTGATGCCGGCGTCGCGAACGATACCGCCCGTCGTGTATTGGTTGACCGGATTGTTGCGAGGCACCGTGACGATTCGAGTGCCGTCAGTCATCACGATGTGTTTGCCTTGGGTGGCAATGGTGAACCCGGCCTTCTCGAGAGCTCGAACCGCCCGAAGATGATTGACACCGGTTAGCTTTGACACGGCCGTTTATATCGCGACTTCCACTTCCCGAATCTTGGAGTGTTTTGAGATGATGGCGACCGCTTCGAGGTACTCCCGAATGGCAAATTGGATGTGCTCGAGGGCCTCTCGTTCGGTCTTGCCTTGCGACCAGCAACCCGGCAGGCCGGGACACGAAACGCTGTAGCCTTCCTTCGACTTTCTCAGGGCGACTTTGTATTTCATGGCACCACCATTCTGACTCAGGCGTCGCCGTTATGCCAGTCCAGCTAACGGATTGGGGTCAACCTGCGGCTTTCTGATCTGGTTGGGGTCGCGCCCGACGCGCAGCGTTTTCTCGTACTCACGACCACAACCGGCGAGAAGAGGGCGGTCTCGACCCCGCCGGTCACGGTCGTCCTCAACGATGCGGAGGCGCTGAGACGCTGAGGCGCATTCGCCAAGGCGACCGCGACGCGCTGCGTCGTCGGATTTCTCCTGTCGGATTTCTCCGCGCTCACTCGCTGGAGTTGAAGTAGACTCGCCCATCCGTCACCACTCAGCGTCAACGTCGGCACCAGAGAACGAGAGGTTCCCATGCAGGCAAGAATCCGTCAGGCGTGTCTATTCGCGGTCGTCGCATGTGGGTTGGTGGTTCTGCTTGGAGGCGCGGCGTTCGCGCAGTCCAGTAATTCAATGATCGGCACCTGGAAGATCAATCTGGCGACGTCGAAATACAGCGCGGGCAAGGCACCCAAGAGCGCCGCCTTCACAGTAGAGGCGGCGGGCGCTGGCTTCAAGGTCAAAGTTGACTCGGTGAGTGCGGACGGCACTGTGGCGAAGTGGGCATACTCGGCCAGCTACGACGGGAAGGACAACCCCATCACGGGCAACTGTGCGTATGGCGATATCGTGGCTGCCACCCGTCTCGATGCCAATACGACGAGATACATCTACAAGAAGGGTGGAAAGGTCACCGTCACTCAGACCCACACGGTGTCCAGCGATGGGAAGATGGACACCATCGCGGGCACGGGCACGAATGCCGCGGGGCAGACTGTCAACTCGGTGGTCGTGTACGACAAGCAGTAGGCCGTACCGACCGCTCTTCGAGGAAATCGTCAGGGTGGGGTGGCGCGGCGTCACCCCACTGCTCTCCACGGTCGGTCGTCACACTCAGGCGATCTCGGCAACCGGCTCCCAATTGACCCTCGCACCGGTATTCTGAAATACTGCGTACGAATTCAACGCGGACAATTTCTATTCGAGCGTGTGTGTCTATGCCAAGTGACGCGTCCACGCGACGCCCGGATCGACATTGGGCGACCACCGTGCAGGCATCGTTGCTGGCGATTCTGGCGGTCGTGCATTCAACCACGCTTGCGCCGAGCGCGACGTCGGTCGGCGCCACGGGCCCGTCCGTTTCCCGTTCGGCATGGCTGGCGGGTACCAGTCAAGCGGCGGCAAGCGTCCTTCTTGTCGATGATGACGAATCGGATAACAACAACAATCCGGGCGACTCGCGCTTGTCGGTGTCTGATGCGTTCTACCGGCAGTTGCTGCAAGACCGGTCGCTCAAGTTCGATACCTTCGTCGTTCCCCGCTATTCCGATGGCCCGGGCGTCGATCGGTTGCGGCCGTATTCGTTGATCATCTGGTACACCGGTGCCTCCAACGGGGGAAATCGCGACAACACGGCCGTGATCAGTCTTCGGGATGAAGCCACGGTGCGTACCTATCTCCAGGAAACTGGCGGCTCGGTCATCCTGTTTTCTCCGGGATACCTGAACAATGCGCTCGGCGCCGGCGGGTCGGCGCTTTGGGACAAGAAGGACTCCGCTTTTTTGCAGGACGTTCTGGGCGTGCGCGGCGGACGCGGACTGCTGCAGCGTTTCAAGGACGTTGCGGTCACCTCGGCCGACGGCAGCAACTTCGTCGTCGCGAAGAAGCCGCCCGTGGAAACCCAAGTCAGTGCCCTCAATCCGGCCAGCGCGCAGGTGCTGTTTTCCGCTACGCTCGACCCTGACGGCAAAGGTCCGCGCTCCGTTCCCGTGGCGACCAGCCAGGCGGTTGGCCGGGGACGCATGATCTATGTCGGATTCACCTTCGAGAACCTCACCACAGGTGCCGGCGCGGCGTTCGGCAACCTGCTGTCGTCAGCCGGCGCGCTGAATGCGGCTTCTGCAACGACCCCGACGCCGGCGAGTGCGTCGTATCCAAAGCGGGGAACGACCGAAACGATGGAAGTTGCGGGCACCGGGGCACTCACCGAGGGTCAGCCATTCGTACCCAGGCGCGGACGAACGGAGGATTTGACCGTGACTGGCATCGGCGGATTGGCCGAAGGCCCGCCGTTTGTACCCAAGCGCTTGCGTACTGATGCCATGACCGTGACAGGTACGGGTTCGATTCGCTAGAGAGATGTCGACGGTGATCGAGCAAGGAGAGCCAACATGAAAACTGCACATATCGTGTTCGCGCTGATGGTCCTGATTCCATCCACGACCCAACTGTCTCACGCGGCATCCGGTGGTCAGGGACCAGTCACGTCATCCACCGCAAGCACCGAAGGCAAGGACAAAACAATCCCGGGACCACACTTCATACTCACCGTTCCCATCGTTTTGACCCATATTCCGCCAGAGGTCGATCAGTATCAGGTGGACTGTGTGGTGGGATTGCTCAAGAGTAATTTCTACGGTAAAGGAGGAGCAACCGGGGCGATTCCGACGACGACGTCCAAGGAAACCGGCATCGATTTTCGCGGCGAGGCGGAAGTCGGAATCTTCGTCGATAACGCAACGGCACAATTGCTTTCCGGCGCCACCGAAAAGTACCACTGCACTCTGCACCTGCAGGGTACTGCCTACGGGAAGACCACAAAGTACCTCGGTAATAATGGCTTAACATTTCAGCAGGGCCAGTCCGGGTTTCCGATTGCGGATGGCGCCCCATTCAAACGGGTAATTACGGGGACCCTTCCGAAATAGTCTCCCCGGGATCCCCTGTGACACGGCGATGAGACCGTCGGTCTCTGAGACGTTGAGTCCCGTGCCAGGGCGCCGTTCGCTGCGGTGCTATACTCCTGCCACCCCAACATGCCCCTTGTCCCCGGCGCTCGCCTCGGCCCGTACGAGATCCTCGCCAAGCTGGGCGAAGGCCCCTCGACACGTCGACGGATTCAGAGTCGTTCCGAGCGACGGCGAGCGACGACACCTGTGGGTCGCGGGCGATGAGGCTCGCCACGGGAACAACGCTCGGCTCCTATGAAATCCTCGGACCGCTCGGGGCCGGCGGAATGGGCGAGGTCTACAAGGCGAACGACACGCGCCTTGATCGCACGGTCGCCATCAAGGTTCTACCCGCCGCGCTTGCCGCCGATCCCGACTTCAAGGCCCGTTTCGAGCGCGAAGCCAAAAGCATCTCGGCCCTGAATCACCCGAACATCTGCACGCTGTTCGACGTGGGGTCGACCGGCGCACCCCAGGGAGCCGGCGGGTCAGTTGTCGACTACCTCGTGATGGAGTACCTCGAGGGCGAGACGCTCGCCACGCGGCTCGAGCGAGGCGCGCTGCCGCTGGCCGACGCGCTCAAGATCGGAACCGAGATCGCGAGCGCGCTCGACAAGGCGCATCGACAGGGCATCGTGCATCGCGATCTGAAGCCCGGCAACATCATGCTGGTGAAATTGGGCGGCGCGCGATCGGACGCCACGCAGGCGAAGTTGCTCGACTTCGGCCTCGCGAAGAGCGGACCGGCCGGCGCCGTGTCCGGGGCCGCACCGACCGCGCTCGCGACGTCACCCAGGCCGCCCGGCCAGGCGCTCACCGCCCAGGGCACGATCCTCGGCACCTTCCAGTACATGGCGCCCGAGCAGATCGAAGGCGAGGAAGCCGACGCCCGCACCGATATCTTCGCGTTTGGCGCCGTGCTCTTCGAGATGCTCACAGGCCGTCGCGCGTTTGCCGGCAAGAGCCAAGCGGGCCTGCTCGGCGCGATTCTCAAGGAGCAGCCCCCGCCAGTCAGTCAGATGACTCCGGTGGCATCGCCCGCGCTCGACCACGTCGTCGGTGTATGCCTCGCAAAAGATCCCGACGCCCGGTTTCAGACGGCACACGACCTGCTGCTCCAACTGCGGTGGATTGCCGATGGTGGCAGCGCGGCCGGGGTACCCGCGCCCGTCGTCGCGCATCGGCGAAACCGCGAGCGGTTCGCGTGGATCGCGGCCGCGGTGCTCGGTGTCGCGCTGGTCGGCGCCGCGACGATCATCGTGCTGCAGCGTCGCGAAGCCGCGCCGGTGGTGGATCCGATCCAGTTCACGATGGGCGCGCCGGAGAATTCGCTCTTCGGCGGGCCGACGCCGCAGTTTGCCGTCTCTCCCGACGGACGGCAGGTTGTCTTCGTCGCCTCGCTGCGAGGTGCCCTTGCGCTGTGGATCCGGCCGTTCTCGACGCTCGTGGCGCGTCCCCTGCCGGGCACCGAGTGGGCCACGCATCCGTTCTGGTCACCCGATAGCCGAACCATCGGCTTCTTCAGCGCCAACAAGTTGAAGACGGTGCCGGCGATCGGCGGACCTCCGGCGGAGCTCTGCGATGCTCCGTCCGAGCGGGGCGGCACGTGGAATCGCGACAACGTCATCCTCTTCTCCCCCACCCTCAACGGCCCGCTTCAGCGCGTGACGTCGGCCGGCGGGGCACCCGCGCCGGTGACGGCACTCGCGAAAGGCGAGACGTCCCACCGGTGGGCGACGTTTCTGCCGGACGGCCGCCATTTCCTCTACTTCGTCGGGACCGGCGACGGCACGACCGGCGAGATTCGCACGGGCTCGCTCGACTCGAAGGAGGGCGTGGCCATCGCGCCATCGGACTCGAATGGCCTGTACGCGGCGGGGCATCTGTTGTTCGCACGCGGCGGGAGCCTGATGGCGCAGTCGTTCGATGTCAACACGCGGCAAACGACCGCGGACGCGGTGTCGGTGGCCGAGCAGGTCGGCGTCGACGATACGGCATACGGCGCGTTTTCGGTGACGACGAGCAACGTGCTGACGTACGTATCCGGCAGCGGACGACGAACGGCACGACCCACGTGGCTCGACCGGGCCGGCACGCCGCTCGGCACGGCAGGCGATATCGGGGCCTACTACAACATTGCGCTCAGTCCGGATGAGCGCCGCGTGGCCGTGGGGCTGCTGACCGGGTCGCCGGGCAACCTCGACGTCTGGCTGATCGACCTCGCGCGTGCCGCCGCGCCCTCGCGCTTCACGTTCGATCCGGCAGCCGATTTCGGGCCCGTCTGGTCACCCGATGGCTCTCAGATTGCGTTTGTGTCGAATCGAGGTGGTCCGGCGAACATCTTCATCAGGCCGGCAAACCAAAGCAGCCCGGAGAAACTGGCGTTGAAGTCGGATACGCCGAACTACGTGACGGACTGGTCGCGCGACGGGCGCTTGCTCGCGTACAGCGATCAGGCCACCGCAACGGGCTTCGACCTGTGGTTGCTTCCGCTCTCCGGCGACACGAAACCCGTGCTCTTCCTGCGGACGCCGTACGACGAGGACAACGCAGCATTCTCGCCGGACGGGCGCTGGATCGCGTACGACTCGAACGAATCCCGCCGCCCCGAGGTCTACGTCCGGCCGTTTCCCGCCGCGGGCGGCAGTTACATGGTGTCGCGCGACGGCGGCACGTTGCCGATGTGGCGGGACGACGGCAAAGAGTTATTCTTTCTCGCATTGGACGGCACATTGACGTCGGCGAGCGTCTCCACGGCGAAGGACTTCGAGGCCGGCGTGCCCAAGGCGCTCTTTCCCACCGGCGCTGTTTACTCCGGCACCGGCACGGGCAACAACCATCGTCAGTACGCCGTCGCCAAGGACGGCAATCGATTTCTCGTCAAAGTGCTTGAACAGCGCCGGAGTTCCTCCTTCATCACCGTCGTCGTCAACTGGCTGGCGGCGGGGCAGAAGTAGCGGTGGGCGTGCGCGAATATGTGCGACGAGAGTCGTCGCGGGCGCACGCTTGTGATCACGTCTGATCACGATTCGTCATCAGGAATAACGTCTGAACTGTGCTCGGCAACCTCTGTGTCGTGAGTCGCCTGGGCGCCAGGGCTCTGGCTATGTGAGCAGCAGTCCGCTCGGTGTGCAGACGCGCACGTCCAGCCTGCCGAACTGTTTGGTGTAGGCCGGATCACCGGATGGTGTGACGAGGAAGTTCCGTCCATTGGGGTAGTAGCCGCGAAAGACGCGAAGCGCCGTGACGTCGAAGTCGGCGGGATTCCACGTGCATTCGATGACATCCACGGCATTGCGTCGAGTCGCGAGCACGAAGTCGAGCTCGTGCTGGGCCTTGTCCCGCCAATAGCGCACGGGCGTGTCAGGGACGTGCGCCTGGAGGTGTTCGAGCACCAGATGCTCCCAGAGCACGCCGAGGTCGTCGGGGCGGAGCGGGTCCCACCCGCGCGCGAAACTCACCATCCCGGTGTCGAACGCATAGACCTTTGGCTGCTTGGTCAGCTCGTTCTGACCCCCGCCATGGAACGGCCGAATCGCCGTGGCTGCATGTGTGATCTCGAGCGCACGCAGATGGCTCTCGACCGTGGGTCGCGTAATGCCAAGGTCGCGCGAGGCGGAGGTGATCTCGAATTGCCCGCCGCTTTGCCGCAGGACGTACTCGAAGAACGCGTTGAAGCGGTTGATGTCCCGGAATCCGAAGAGGCGCTGGATGTCCCGCGCGAAGAACGAATCCAGCCACTCCCGGTAGAACGCCGGGGTCTTGGCGTCGGCGAGCAGCGCGGGCGGCAGCCCGCCTCGGAACAGGCGATCGGTCAGCGTCACGCCGAAGGCGTCGAGCTCTTCCCACAGAACAGGAAGCAGGTGGACCGTCCGCTTCCGCCCCGTCAACGTGTCGCGGAACTTCCTGCTGGCGGCAAGCGCCGACGAACCGGTCGCGAGGATCTTCAGCTTCGGAAACCCGTCTGCGCCGATCTTCAGGAGGCGGGCAGGGTCCCGAAGTTGGTGGATCTCGTCAAAGACGACGACGGGTCTGCCGACGGAGCGGAAGAAGACCTGCGGGTCCCGAACCATGTCTTCCGTCACCGGCAGGTCACAGTTCACATGGAACATCCGCTTGGATCCGAGGGCCGCTGCGAGTGTGGTCTTCCCGGAGCGACGAACCCCGCAGAGCCAGGCAATCGGGGCGTCGTGCCACGCTTGCTCGAGCCGGCGCTGCCAGAAGGGTCGGCTGATCATGCTTTCGTAATATACATACAGTACAACCAAATGTATATCATGATACCGCGCTAACACGGCTATAATGACCGTCAGGTTTCCCTACATGGATTGCCCCCGGCAGTCGTCTCGGTGCACGTGAGGTCGCGTACCTACGAATCAGGTGCCCGGTGACGTCGGGCAGGAGTGCTCGATGAGCCTCGCGCCAGGAACCAGACTCGGCCCGTACGACATCGTCTCTGCCATCGGTGCCGGCGGGATGGGAGAGGTGTACAAGGCGAAAGACCCGCGCCTTGGCCGCGACGTCGCGATTAAAGTCCTGCCGCTTTCGTTCGCTGACGATCCTGGCCGGCGGGCACGGTTCGAACGCGAAGCGCAGGCGGTTGCCGCCCTGTCGCATCCCAACGTTATCGCCATCTTCGACACGGGCCTCCACGAACCTGAGACCTCTTCTGGTGGCTTGGGGCAGGCCGGCCCCGGCCAGGCCGCGGTCTACATCGTCATGGAGTTGCTCGCGGGACAGACGCTGCGGGAACGATTGTCCGGCGGCGCGCTACCGGTTCGCAAAGCGGTCGACATCGCCGTGCAGATCGCGCGAGGCCTCGGGGCCGCGCACGGCAAGCTCATCGTCCATCGCGACCTCAAGCCGGAGAATATCTTCCTGCTCGACGACGGGCAGGTGAAGATCCTCGATTTCGGTCTCGCGCGACACGCGACAGCGGCCGAGAACTCGGGCGGTATGCAGACGATGGCCGCCACCGATCCCGGCTCCGTGTTGGGCACCGTCGGCTACATGGCGCCCGAGCAGGTTCGCGGTCAGGCCGTCGATGCGCGCGCCGATCTGTTTGCGTTGGGTGCGGTGCTCTACGAAATGGTGAGCGGCCAGCGCGCGTATCAGCGCGACACGGCGGCCGACACGATGACGGCAATCCTGACCCTCGACCCGCCGGAACTGGTCGGCTCGCGGCCGGATCTGTCGCCCGCCCTCGATCGCATCATTCGGCACTGTCTGGAGAAGAACGTAAACGAGCGTTTTCAGAACGCGCGCGACATCGCGTTTGCGCTCGAGGCGCTGTCTGGATCGGCGTCCGGCACCGCCCTCAGCGGTGCGGCGGTGGTCGGGTCCGCGCGGCGCCCGCGGGCGCGTCTCCTCATCGCGTCGGCTGTTGTCGCCGCCCTCGTCCTCGGCGCGAGCGCCGGGTATCTGGGCCGCGGCGCGTCTGCACCGAAATCGGCGGGGGCCGCTGACCTCACCTTCAAACCCGTGTCCTTCGAGGACGGGTTCGTCTTTGCCGCACGCTTTGCGGCCGACGGCCGCACCATCGTCTACAGCGCCGACTGGGAACGACAGCCGCGCGGCGTGTACCTCACCAGCGTCGACAGCTCCGAATACCGGTCGCTCGGATTTCCGGGAGCCGACCTGCTTGGGGTCTCGCGCTCGGGAGAACTCGCCATTCTCAACGAATCCGCCGTCTCCGCCGGCAATCCCTACTGGCGGATTGGGACGTTGGCAAAGGGCTCGCTCACCGGTGGCGCCAGACGCCCAGAACTGGAGAGGGTGAGGTTCGCCGACTTCGGTCCCAACAACACGGTGGCTGTGGTTCGCGACGATGCGCACAGCCAGGCGCTGGAGTACCCGGTCGGGCACGTGCTGGCCGAGGTGCCTGTCACCGCTGGCCGAACATCGGAAGGCATGAGCATCTACGCGGCGCCGCGAGTCTCCCCGTCAGGAGCCCACGTGGCCTACTTCGACCTCCACGTGGCCTCTGCGTACAGAGTGAACATCGTCGACCGGTCCGGGACACTGGTCACCCAAAGCTCGCCGTTCTTCGACTGGTGGGCGCTCGCCTGGACGCCGTCGAACGAGGTCTGGTTTGCGGCAACAGAGACCTCGGGAAGACAGACCACGATCTTCAGCCTGGACCTTGCCGGACACCAGCGCCCGGTGTTTCGTGCGCCGGGCGCGATCACACTGCACGACATCTCGGCCGAGGGCGACGCCCTCGTGTCGTTCGATCGCATCAGCTCTCGCATTGAAGTGGTCGAGGGATCCGATCCGACGCCTCTCGATCGGTCGTGGCGAGAGTCGGCCACGCTGACTGCGTTCTCGACGAGCCACACGCTTCTATTCGACGGGAGTGGCGACAGCGGCGGATTTCTAGGGTCTGTCTACGCGTGGCAGCCGAAGGAGGCGCAGCCTGTCCGGATTGCGGACGGGTCGGGCGTGGGACTGTCTCCGGACGGCAAGAAGGCGCTGGTTCGATCGCTGCAGACACCGCCGAAGCTCTCGATCGTGCCCACCGGCACCGGGCAACCGCAGATCGTCGACATGGGCCCGGTCGAGGTGGTCTCATGGGGGGGCTGGCTTCCCGATGGGCGGCTGGTGATTCAAGCCACGCGCCCCGGGTCCAGGCCATCGGTCTTCATTCTGTCGGCGGACGGCCGCCAGATAACAACGCTGCTGCCGGGCGGTGTGACACTGCCCGTCATGGGAACGAATCTGATCTCGCCGGACGGGTCGCGCATCGTCGCGGTGGACGCGGCCGGAAAGGTCGTGACATGCACGATCACCAAGCCGGTCTGCCATCCGGTGGCGGGTACGCTGGACGGCGATAACGTGGCCGGCTGGAGCGCGGACGGGCAGTCGCTGTTTGTCTACCAGCGACAGTTGGTCGAGGGCAAGATCGACCGACTGGACGTCGCATCCGGTCGCCGATCCGCCTGGAAGACGGTCCATCCGCTCAAGTCGCTGGTCAGCGGCCTGAGCAACCTCATCGTGTCTCCCAGCGGCGCGACCGCCTACGGCTACAACAGGGACGCCAGCCAGCTGTATGTGATCAAGGGTCTGAAGTAGATGGTCCTTGCGTCGTCCGATTTCTCGTCCGATTCTTCTGTCGAATTTCTCCGCGCTCACCCGCCGGAATTGAAGTAGACTCGCCCATCCGTCACAAGTCGGCGTAAACCTCGGCGCACAGTCGGAGGAGGAACCATGCAGGCAAGAACCCGTCAGGCGTCTCTGTTCGCAGCGGTTGCACTTGGGTTGGTGGTCGTACTGGCTGGCGCGGCACTCGCGCAGACCAATAATCCGCGTATTGGCAGCTGGAAGCTGAACCTCGCAAAATCGACGTACACCGGCGGCGAGGCGCCCAAGAACAGCACCTTCACCATCGTGGCGGCTGGCGCGGGCGTCAAGGTGACCGTGGATGGGGTGAATGCGGACGGCAGCGTGAGCCACTGGATATACACCACGAACTACGACGGGAAGGACTCCCCCGTCACGGGCAGTCCGAACCGCGACGTGGTGGCGGCCACGCGGGTCGGTTCCAATACGGTGAACAGCGTCTACAAGAAAGATGGGAAGGTCACCGTCACGCAGACCTCTGTCTTATCAGGCGACGGGAAGGCGATTACCATCACGGGCAAAAGCACGGATGCCAAGGGAAAGAGCGTTGACTTTGTGGAGGTCTACGAGAGGCAGTAGTCGATGCTGGTCCGACTCGCGCGACAATCGGTTTGAGGCCAACCGGAACCATGTATCATCCACTCGTGGCGCGTGTCTCTTGTTGCTTGAAGTCCGCTGCCGGCTTCCTGTGCGACGCCGACTCTCCGAATGACGGAGAGTCCGGCGTGCGCGGCGGTCGGGATCTGCTCCCCGTCAGGGTGTCGGCTGGTTTCGCACTCGCCATCGACGCCATTCGACTGCCAGCCCCTTGACAGCACCTTCTGCCTTGGCCTCCTCGCCCTCGAAGTTCGGTGCGGTGTTCCGCGTCGCGACGGGGAACTTCTTCGAGATGTTCGATTTCATGGTCTTCGGGTACTACGCGAGCGCGATCGCGCGGGCGTTTTTTCCGGCCGGCAGCGCGTATACCTCGCTGATGCTGGCCTTTATGACGTTCGGGGCCGGGTACCTGATGCGGCCGATCGGCGCGGTCGTCCTTGGCAGCTACATCGACCATCACGGGCGCCGCAAGGGCCTCGTCTTGACGCTGGCCCTGATGGCGTTCGGCACGCTCGCGATCGCGTGCGTCCCCGGTTACGCGACGCTCGGCCTGCTCGCGCCGCTGCTGGTGCTGGCCGGCCGCCTCGTGCAGGGTCTGTCGGCCGGGGTCGAAGTGGGCGGCGTCTCGATCTACCTGGCCGAGATCGCCACGCCCGGGCATCGGGGTTTCTACTGCAGCTGGCAATCGGCCAGCCAGCAGGTCGCCGTCATGTTCGCCGCCTCGATCGGGCTCCTCCTGACGCAAGTGCTCTCTCCCGTCCAGATGCAGGAGTGGGGATGGCGCCTGCCTCTTCTGCTGGGCTGCGCCCTCATCCCGTTCGTGTTCGTCCTTCGCCGGTCGCTCACGGAAACCCCAGACTTCCTGCGCCGCGTGCACAAGCCGACGCCACGCGAGGTCGTGCGGGCACTCGCCAGGAACTGGCGGCTGGTCGGCTTGGGCATGATGCTGTCGATCCTGACGACGGTCACCTTCTACCTCATCACGGCCTACACGCCCACGTTCGGCACCCTGGTGTTACACCTGAACTCGACCGATGCGTTCCTGGTGACCATGTGCGTCGGCCTCTCCAACTTCGCGCTGCTGCCGGTGTTCGGTGCCGTCTCGGACCGGGTCGGCCGCAGACCGCAACTGATCATCGTGGCGACCGTGGCGCTGCTGACGGCCTACCCCGTGCTCGCCTGGCTCGTGGCGGCGCCGTCGTTTTCACGGCTGCTGCTGGTCGAGCTTTGGTTTTCGCTGATCTTCGCGAGCTACAACGGCGCGATGGTCGTGCATCTGGCGGAAGTGATGCCCGCGCACGTACGCGCGGCGGGGTTCTCGCTGGCCTTCAGTCTGGCCACCGGAATTTTCGGGGGCTTCACTCCTGCTGTGTCAACTTACCTGATTCACGTGACCGGCAATCGAGCCATTCCGGGCGTGTGGTTGTCGTTGGCGGCGGCGCTGGGACTCATCGCCGCGATCTGGCTCGATCCGGCCACGCTGGCTCGACACTCCGACGATCGGACCTTCGCCGATACGGCGTCGTAAGGCGGAGGCGCGTCAGTCGTTGGTCTGGTCGGTCGTACCGACGTCCTTCCCGACCGGTGCCTGTTCGCGGGCGTGTCTCACCAGGGCAATCAGGCGATAGATCCCGTGGACGAACTTGCCGTACGGGAGCGTCAGGAACAGCCCCGCGACCAGGCCGAGGTGCGCGGTCAGGACCGCGCCCATGGCCGCACTCTCACGAAGTGCGAGCAGAAGAAACCCGGTCGCGGCGGTCATCCAGAGCAGGATCAGGAAGCCCACATCCATCCCGGTCTGGCGAGTGTCCGCGGCTTCGGTCGGGATCACCCGCTTGAGCCAGAGCAACCCTGGCGGCCCGACGAGCAGGCCAGCGCCTCCCAGGCATCCCAGCATGACCGGCACACTCAAGAGCGGGTATGGCGCCTGGTAGTCCAGCACGTGGTCGTAGATCGCCGCCACGGCGGTCGCCGCGACGCAGAGCAGGAAACCGTAAAACGTCAAGTGATGGCACCACTGCCGCGCGTGCGTTGGCACCTCATCCGGATAGGCACAGCCCTCGCCACCCCCGTCGAGATATTTCAGCGTCAGCGCGTCGCGAATCGCCACGACGACCGCCCTGAACGTTCCGGCGGTGAGCGCGCGATCGTCGATGGCCCGCCAGAATTGGGCCGCACCAACGCCGATCGCGATCGCGGCCACCAGGCCAAGAACGCCAAACAGGCTGATCATCGCGCCGTGCGACATGACGGCGTAGAATCCGCCAGCTCCGGGATGCGCCGAAAACAGGGCCGCCGGCCCGATCCACCCAGCCACGAACACGAGCAGCAAGACGGGCGCCCCGACCATCGCTGCCACTAGCAGCAGCCACTGGCGCCGGCACAGGGCCGCGCATGCGTCGGGCCACGCGTACGCGGAATAGATTTGTCGGCGAGCCTCGGCCATCAACCTCGGCAGATCGACAGCGAATTCGTGCGGGGGCGCGTACTGACACGAGTAGAGGCATTCGCGGCAGTCGTGACAGAGGTTCGCCAGATACGCCAGATCGTGCTCGTCAACCGTCCGGCGCAGTTCCATGGCTGGAAAGACGGCGCAGAACCCCTCGCAGTACCGGCAGGCGTTGCAGATCCGCGTGAACCGATCTCCGTCCTCGACGATCGCCTTCGAAATCGATCCGGCGCCAGCGCTATCCGAGGGCCACACGCGCCGCCTCCTCCCCGGCAATCCTGCCGAATACGGTCCCGATCGCCATCCCAAATCCTGCAAGGTACCCCTGGCCAAGGATATTACCGGCCATGATCTCGCCGGCCGCAAACATATTCGACGCCGGCGCGCCATCCGCCATCACGATGCGCGCGCGCTGATCGACCGATACGCCGAGGTAGGTGAACGTGATCCCAGGCCTCAGCGGATAGGCCAGAAACGGCGGTCGTTCGATGCGACGCGCCCAATGCGTCTTGGCGGGCGTGATCCCCTCGGTGCGACAGTCGTCGAGGACGTTGTGGTTGAACGTCCCTGGCCGCACGGCTGCGTTGTAGGCCGCCACCGTCCGCTCGAGCGCGTCGGGATCGATCGACAGTTTGACGGCGAGTTCGCGCACCGTCTGGGCCTCAATTGGCAGGAAGACCGTCGGCATACACAATCCCGCCGCCTGAGCGTCGACGATGGCACAGGCCAGTTGATCCGGCTGGTACGCGATCAGGCGTCCCCAGATCGCATACCGCTTCGGCCAGAAGTCCTCGCCCTCGTCGTAGAACCGTTCGGCGCGCCGATTCACGACGATGCCGAGCGACACGCTGTCGACGCGAGTGACGATGCCGCCGTCGAAGCGTGGAGACCGGGCATCAATGGCCACGGCGTGGCATTGCGACGCTTCGCCCACGGTCCGGACGCCATGCCCAAAGAGTACGCGGAGAACGCGACCGTTGTCGTACGGGGTACCCCGAACGATAAAATTATCGGCGGCGGCTCCCCATACCTCGCGCAGCCATTCCAGGTTGGCCTGAAATCCACCAGCGGCCGCCACCAGCGTGTTGGCGCGAACCTCTTGCCGGGAGCCGTGGCGTTCGACGACGGCCGATTCAAAGACGCCGTTGCGAATCGACAGGTCCACCACCTCGGCGTTGTACTCCACCTCGACGCCCAAGCGTGCCGCCGCCCGATAGTAGGCGTTGAGGAGCGCTTTTCCGCCGCCGAGAAAGAACGCGTTGGTTCGCGACAGGTGGAGCGTTCCGTGCAGCGACGGCTGGAACCGGACTCCGTGCCGCGCCATCCACTCGCGGCAGTCGCCTGTCCGCCGAATGAGAATCCGGGCCAGTGGCTCGTCGGTTTGTCCACCCGTCACCTGGCACAGGTCCTTCCAGTACTCGGATTCGGGGTACGCGTCCGTCAATGTGCCAGACGGCGCGTCGTGCATGCAGCGCAGGTTGCGCGTGTGGCGGCTGTTGCCGCCGCGAAGATCCTTCGGCGCGGCGTCGAGCACGAGTACGCGGGCCCCCAAGTGCGCCGCACTGATCGCGGCGCACAGCCCGGCGTTCCCGCCGCCAACCACCAACACGTCGTATTGACGACCGGTATCCATTCTCAGGGCACCACGAACATAAGCGGGAGCGCGACGCACATCGTTGACGCGGAAGAAGCGGGATCTTCAAGAGCGTAATCGACTTTGGTGAGGCCGGCAATCCTCATAAACCGCTGGCGCGATCGGGCCGCCGTCAGCAAGTCTGTGGACGAGGTTCTCTTGCCGCCAGGAGCGCGAAGGTGGGCGTCTACGACGGAAAGGACTACCCAATCAGTAACAGTCTGAGCGGCGACGCCTCGGCTGGCACTCGAGTCGATGCCAACACGGTGACATTCGTCTACAAGAAGGATGGCAAGGTCACCATCACCACAACCAATGTCGTGTCGAGCGACAGGAAGACCTATACCATCACGGCCAAGGGCACCAATCCCCTGGGACAGACCATCAACTCTGTGGCGCTCTACGAAAAGCAGTAGACGCGGCTGACCGCACGCGGGAATCGGAACCGGGATGTGCGATGTCGAGTCGCACGTCCCGGCCCCTCCAATCCCTACTTGTTGTCGGACGTCTTTCCGGCGGGCGCCGTGCGCTCCACCAGGGCGATCAACTGCGTGACGATCCGGCGCTGAGAGGTGCTGTACTCGGTGCCGTTGGCGACATACGTCGCGTAGTTTTTCCCGGGATTCGCCTTCATAAACAACTCCGCACCCCGATTCGGGTTGCTGCCCCCTCCGAGCGCGCTGGCGACATCCTTATAAATCGTCACGCCCATCGCGTCGTAGCTGGTGGCGGCGCCAGACGGAAACACACGGCTCCACATCGACCACCCCTTGCCGTCGCCCTGCGCCACGGCTTCCTGCATCGTGGGCTGCGCCAGCGTGACGTTGCGATCCACAAAGGCGCTGGCCATGCCCGGCTTGATCCGGATCAGATTGGAGACGCGGATGTCCCCTTCCTTGTACCCACCCGCGCCTGTCGCGCTGGTGCCGGCGACCCGCCGCAGGACATCGGTCCCGACGCTCGTCCGCAAGCCGCTCAGTATCTTGGTTTGCTCGGCCTGGGTCGTCCCCAGCTTCGCGTAGATGGGGTCCGAATTGGAGCCCGGTTCCGGAGGCGGACCCACGGTCACACTGGCGGAGATGTAGTCGACGTCGAAGCCCTCGATGCCCTTGTACATCACTCGCGCAAGGCTCCAGTGGACCAGGTTGGGAGATACGTTCGCCAGTTCCTGGTAGAACTTCTTGGATGTGGTCTTGACGTAGGTCTCGTAGGCCGCGGCCTGGCCTGGCAGCGCCTTAAGGTAGGTGACGACGACATAGAATTGGGGCGGGGCCTGCTGGGCAGAACCCGTCACGACGAGAAGACCCACCAACAGGGCCACCACCGACCAGCGGAACAGTCTCGTGTGCATACCATCCTCCTCCTCGCCAGCGTCGAGACGGACGACTCCCGGGGTTGGGCCCCATCCTGTCCTAAATTGTCGAGGTGTAAGAATTTTACCTCCGTTGGTAGCGCCGGGCAATCTCGATCACGCCCGCGCGTGACGCCCGCGCGTCACGCCCGAGCCGCCGCCGCCCTGTTCTTCCTGAACAGGATCACCATGTCGATCGCCATGACGGCGTTCAGGCCCAGCCAGGTAGGGACGAGCAACGCCATCCCGGTCGACACCAACACTCCAAGGACCAGGAGCAAGGCTAATATTCCGAGTATCACCCTGCCCATGTACATGTAACCGGCGCCGGGGAGCACGAGATTCAGACCGATCGCGACGGGAAGGTTCTTCGCACGAGTACCGCTCATGGCACAACTCCTTGATGGTGGGATTCCTGATTATAAACGGGATAGACGGTTGCCACGTCGTCGTCCTTTGCTGTAGAGTGCGCGACACTGGACATCCAGCAGCGCCCCCGGCGCCCGACGCGGGTCGGCACCGCTTGGCGAGGACGCTGCTAGCCTTTGGACACTGATGATCACGTTGCTGAGCCCCCCATCAGACGCGAGATGTTCGCCCAGGCCCGATCACGGCCGGCGTCGACGCGTTGTGCTCACCGCGATCTCGGGCGCGCTCCTGCAGCACGAACACCTCCCACATTCCCGGCTCACTATCCTTCCCGCAGTCGCGGACCCTCATCATCCTTACTCTGACCGCACACGATTTTTTTCCGCACCGGCATCATCTGGCAACGCGTCCCAAACGGGCGGACGTACCGCGACACGATTCACGCAGCGGTAGCCGCAACACGACGCGTTCTTGAGTTTCGAGCGGGGCGCGACAGCCCCTGCCGCACGGTGGCGGGGTGCAGTCTGTCTCGCCATCGAGAAACCGGCGGCGCTGGTCCGCCGACGTCGACAACGGCCGGAACGTCAACTGCGGGGGCTTGTCCGCGAACATCGTGGACGGAGGAGGACGATATGCGAAAGTCGGCGTGGACTCTCGTCGCGGCGGCGGCGCTTCTGCTGGTCGGACCGCTGCCGCTGTTTGCGCAAAATGCCCTGGTGGTCGGCGTGGCCAAGGACCAGAGCGGCGGATTGGTGCCCGGCGCTGTCGTGACCGCCAAGAACAAAGATACGGGACTGGCCCGGACCGCGGTCACCGATCAGGCCGGCAAGTACCGGCTGTCGGCGCTCCCGCCAGGGACGTACACGGTCTCGATGGAATTGCAGGGGTTCAACACGGAAACGCGGTCGGACCTCGTTCTGGTGATCGATCAGACAGCCCCCATCGACTTTATCCTCAAGCCGGCGTCGATCGCCGAGTCGGTCACCGTTACCACCGAATCGCCCATTGTCGACACGACGGTCTCGACGGTCTCGACCAGCGTGTCGAACGAACAGATCCAGTCGCTTCCCGTCGCCTCGCGCCGCTGGATCGACCTGGCCATGCTGACGCCTGGCACGTCGCAGGACAATATCCGAGGCACCTTCTATCGGGGCAACGTCAACGTGGGCGCCGGCACCCGCGAGTACTCGAACGGCTTCGTGGTCGACGGCGTCAACAACACCTGGGCTGAGATGGGCGAGCCGCGCCAGAACTTCGCGATGGATTCGATCCGCGAGTTCAAGGTGTCGACGTCCAACTACAAAGCCGAGTACGGGCTGGCAACCGGGGGGCTGGTCACCGTCGTGTCCAAGTCGGGAACCAACCAACTGCACGGATCCGGGCTGCTGTTCTTCCGCGACAAGGCGCTGACCGCGACCTCCTATTTCGAGCAACTGCAGGACGGGACCAGTGGGCCGAAGGTGACGTCGACCAACGGCAAGCCCGATTTCCGCCGGTTCCAGTACGGCGGCACGTTTGGCGGTCCCATCATCAAGAACCGGACGCACTTTTTCGGCGCGTACGAAGCCACCAACGAAAATCAGTACATGACCGTCTACACCGGCGGCATTTGGGCCGATCAGGATCGTTCCTACCTGAGCAAGCAGACGCGCTGGACGTACACCGCCAAGATCGACCACCAGATCAATTCCACCCAGAACGCGTTCCTCCGCCTGGCGCAGGAAAACGAATACCGGCCGATCATCACGGCGGGCGGCCGGACGACGCCGAGCGCGGCGTACGATTTTGCCGTGCCCCGTGATTCGGCGGTGCTCGGCCACACGTGGGTGATGGGCGCGCGCGCGCTCAACGACTTCCGCTTCCAGTATGCGTTCTCGAAGTACGAGGTCGCCCCGCCCTACAGCCACGGCAGCTGGGCGCCGGCCGACTTTACCGCCCGCCTGCCGCTCTGCACGCCGGTCTACAGCTATCCGTCGATCACGTTTGGCGGCTGCGGCAACGCACAGATGGGACCCGAGACCCGTTGGGAGATCAAGGACGACTTCTCGTACCTGCTCGCCCGCTGGGGCGGCCGGCACCAAATCAAGATGGGATTCGACTACAGCCGGATTCCGTTCGAAGGCGACAACATGGGCTCGCCGTACGGCAGCTGGACCTTCCCGAAAGACAAGGTCTACGACGCGAACGATTCGACGACGTGGCCGACCAGTTACACGAACACGCTTCCGACCTACGCGAACATCCTGACCAAGCACGTCGCGTTCTACGTGCAGGACGACTGGGCGGTGAGAAGCGGGCTCACCTTCAACCTCGGGCTGCGCTACGACCGGCAGACCGGTTCGTTCAACGAAGATCTGCCCGGATTGCTGGCCAAGATCGCCGCGAAACTGGGGGCGGGAACCGGCTACACCGTGCCCATCAGCCCGTGGCAGGACGGGTGGCAGAAGCGGGGAGACCGCAACAACTTCGGGCCGCGCATCGGGCTGGCGTGGGACCCGACCGGCGACAATGCGACCAACGTGCACGCCGGCTACGGCATGTTCTATGACAACATGCGGACGCTCAACAACTTCGGCGAGTTGACGTGGCCGCAGGGCAAGACGATCACCATTCAGAAGCCGTCGTTCCCGGATCCATTTCAGGGCAAGTCGCGCGATGCCTTCCTCTCGACCGCGCCGGGGAACATCACGGTCTACGACAACTCGACCCCCAATCCGTATGCGCATCAGTTGGACGTCGGGTTCACGCGGATGCTTGGCCACGATATCGGGGTCACGGCGGACCTGCTGATGGTCTACCGCTACTCGGATCAGGAAACGGTCGACGCCAATCTGCCCGCGACGCCGTTTGTCACCACGAGCAAACCCTATCCGCAGTACAACCGGGTCAGCTATCGGGTGCCGACGGCCGACAACACCTACAAGGCGTTTCTGCTCAAAGTTGACAAGCGGCTCAGCCATCGCTACCAGTACATGGCGTCCTACACGCTCAGCAAGGCGGTAGACGTCAGCACGACCAACGCCCTGGCCGACCACTATGGCTACATCTCGGTGGCCCGCCCCGGCGCGGCGGACCGGCGGCACCGCCTCGTGGTGAGTGGGGTCGCGCAACTGCCCGGCGACGCGCAACTCTCGGTGATCGGCGACTTCCGCAGCAGCCTTCCGTTCGGGCCGAGTTCGTCGATCGAACTGAACGGCGACGGCTACAGCAACGACCTGCCGGCTGGCGTGATTCCCGGCAGCGGCTGCCGGTCCCTCAACCTGGACGCCGTCAACGCCTTCAGGGCGGCGAGGGGCTTGACAACGGTCGCCTCGGACGCGGTCTCCTGCGCCGGCTACGTCAACGTCGATCTGCGCCTCTCGAAGTTCTTCAGCTTCGGCGGGTCGCACCGGGTCGAAATGATCGCCCAGTTGTTCAACGTGTTCAACCGTGCGAACTTCGGGACGGCCACCGGCAGCCTGACGTCGGCCCTGTTCGGCCAGCCGACGGGGATGGCGGGCAACATCAATGCCCCGTCACGCCAAATCGAGTTGGCCTTGCGATACCAGTTCTAATCGACCACGTGTGAGAGACGTCGGGCCGGCGGCGCCGCCGCCAGCCCGATGTCCGCGTGGCGGGTCCGTGCCAGATCGGTGACTGAAACGGGAGGGTCGAAGGTGCTCAATCGAATTGCGGCTGCGGGTTTCCTGGTCGTCTTGCTCATCACTGGTGCGATTCAGGCTCGCGGCACCAGCGCGGCGGTGTTGTCGGCTCCTCGACTGGATCGACTGGGCTCGGTGTTCGAACTGGCCCGGGGCGCGGTCCGCGACACCAATGCCGACGGCCTCGCCGACACCGTCGCGGCGCGCGTGATCGTGCCCGCCACGCCCGCCATCGAAGATATCGAAGCGGCCACCAACATCGCCGCCAGGCTCGGCTACGAAACCACCGCGCTGACGCTCCCGCTGGTGCTGCGCGACGATCAGGTCGCCGACCTCACCGCGATCGCACTCCCCATCTTTGTCGGTCGTGAGAATACGTTCGTGAAGACCATGGCGGAGAAGGGCGCGATCGACCTCAAAGCGCTCGCACCCGGACAGGGCCTGCTCGGCATCGTGGACGCGCCCAACGGAGGCCCCGTCGGCATTGTCGTGGTCGGCGGCGACGGGGCGGGAACGCTGAACGCGGCCGTGGAATTGGCTGCGCGGTTGCCGCGATTGTGGACGATGTCGGGCGTGACGCTGGCGGCTATCGAGCAACAGGCGCTCCAGTACCTGAGGGCCAAGGGCCTCACGGCTTCGCGCGCAGCCGTCACCGCGTTGATTGTCGACAGCGACCGGCGGGGCATCGCCTCCATCACCGTCACGCTCCATGTGCGCAGTGAGGACGCCAAGCGGGCCGTCGCGCTGATCGAGGATCTCGATCGCGCGCACCGGCGCGGGCAGGAACCCCGCGTCCTCAACTTCTCGGACGCCGCGGCCACCATTGTCTCGGTCGTGGTTGACGGCAAGGCCGTCGGCCGGGCCTCGGTGCGCCGGTCGGGCCTCAACGGTCGCACGCTGACACCACCGGTCGATCCGGAGGAGTTCATGCCCGATCCGTTGGCGCCGGCACCGGCGGCAGGCGGCGGCCGCGGAGCCGGCAGTGGTGGCGCCACAGCGGGAGCCGGCGGCGCGGCGGGCGCTGGCACGGCCGCAGGCGGTTCGGCGGCGACCGGTGCCGCGTCTGCGGGGGCAGCGGCGGCGCCTCCATCGGACGGGGGAGGCGCGCCCGGCGCCGTCCCGGCGGTGCCCGTCACGGCAAAGCCCTTCGACCTGTCGAACGCCTATTCGATCGACGGCTGGTTCGGCGACGCCTTTGTCGACCTGATTCCGGATCGGACCGAAACCACGATCGTGCTCGGAGGCGCACAGGACTCGCTCGGGGCAGCGCACATCGCCGCGCGGCTGGGGCTTGAATCGACCGGGATCAGCCTGCCGTTGACCAAGACCGACGACAAGATCAGGGATCCCAGCCGCGAGCCGAGTCCGATTCTGGTCGGCCGCACCAACACGCAGGTGCGGCAACTGGTCAAGATTGGACGGGCGAAGCTCGACGATCTGCAGCCGGGCCAGGGCACGATTCAGATCGTCCCCCGCGCCTTCGGCGTGGCCACCGCAACCGTGGTCGCTGGAGCCGACCAGGCGGGCACCGACGCGGCCAGCCTCTATCTGGCGCGGCGGGTGCCGTATCTGTGGGACATTGCCCGCGGAGCGTTTTCCTACGACGATCTGATCGACGAAACCGCGCGCTTCCTCGGCGGCAAGAACGGCGCCGGCCAGGCCGCACAGGCAGTCCAGGAACTCGCCTCCGTTCTCGACGATCTCAAAGGCAAGAAGGTCGACTCGCTCGACGCAAAGCTCTACCTGGAAAACGGCGACGCGGAGTTCTCCACATACCTCACCGGTCAGGTGAAGCAGGCGTTTCCCGACGCGAAGATCACGGTCGCCAGCCAGGGCGTCACCGATCCGGTGCCGGTGCTGGAAGACAAGCCGGAGATCCCGTGGGAGGTCGACGAGTTCTGGGCAAAGTTCAAAGCCGAGGTGCTGCCCAAGGTCAAGGCCGGATCGGCCGTCGACCTCGAAGTCAGGCTGAGCGAGCCGCCCGAGCTTCGCGCGTCGCTCGCTGGGCAGGCACAGGCCGAACTGACGAAAGCCGGCGCCGTCAAGCCCCGCGTCAAGGTGCTCTCGGCCTACAAGCAGGGCTATCTCTGGCTGACCGAGCAGGTCCTTCCCGAATTGAAAGGCAAGGGCGCCCGGTCGGTGCACATCAAAGTGCTGGCCCATAAGCCGGACCTCGCCAAGAAGTACAAGTTCTACATGGTGCCGAGCCGCTGGCTTCAGGAACTGTTCCCGGTCGACGAGGTGTTCGAACGCGACCTCGGCATCCGGAAAGACGCCTTCACCATGGAACTGGTCGACGACGCCAAGGACATCTACGCGATTGAGGTCGCCGATGCGGCCGGCAAGACCGTGTTCCACGCGTCGTTCAACCCGAAGTTCGCCGACCGTGAGTATCTCGACAAGTTTCCCGGCTGGGCGAAAGTCGAGGTGACCACCGGCTGGATCACGGCGACGGTGGATGGCAAGCCTGCCATCGACGCCCGGATCCTGACCGATCCCGAACGGTTCTGGGATTATTACCAGGCCAAGGTGTTGCCGAAGGTGTACGACCACGTCATGAAAGTGACCGGTGGACGGCCGACGACCGACAAGCAGCCCTTCTTCCGAGACCTCGACATCGAAGTCTGGATGAGCGAGCCCGACTTCCGGATCGGCGTGGACGAAGAGCAGATCTCGTCGCTCGAATCGCTCCACGAGGATCTCTATTTCGTCACGCTCGATTTCTTCAGCGCCATGGGCCGCACGATCACGCGCCAGCGAATCGGCGCACCGGGAAAGATCCTGCCGATCATCCACCCGAGCCGTCCGGGCAAGCCGGGTGAAGCGCGTATCCTCTACGCCGCCAACGCGGCGACCAATCCTCGGCTCGACGTCACCTACAAGGAGAAGGACGCCGACAAGCCGGTCACCCTCACGCGTTCGCTCGGCCGGATTGACACCACCGCTCCACAGGCGTTGCGGGCGGTGGTGCGCGCCGATCGGGTGAGCGAAATCGAGCTGCAGGTCGAGGCCACCAACGATCGGGAAGCGGCCCGTGCCGCCGACGCACTCGACGGGCTCGCGCGTCTCCACGCCGCGGGGCTGTTCCGCCAGACCCTGTCGTTCGACCACGTCGACACGATTGCCGTGGCGATTGGACTCAAGGAGGTCCGATCGCGGCGCGTCATCAAGAACACCGGCTCGACGCTCCCGTCAAACGTCCGCACGGCGCAGCGCACGCCGACATTACCGGTCGTCACGTGGGACCACGTCATCAGTCCCGGCGAAGCCGAGGAGATCGTCAAGAAACTCTCGGCCTACCGGGAAGTCAAGGCGTACCGCGTCGGCCAGTCGTACCGCCGGCGCGACATGTCGGTGCTGGAAATCACGCTGCCGACGCCGAGTGAACTGGTGTCGGTGACGAAGCTGTCGGCGTACAAACCCACGATCTTCGTGATGGGACGTCAGCACGCCAACGAGGTGTCATCCACGAGCCACATCTTGCGGCTGGCCGAACTGCTGGCCACCGACCCGAAATACCGGGAGATCCTCAAGAAGGTGAACGTCATTCTGGATCCGGTGATGAACCCGGATGGCGCGCAGATCGCGTTCGACCTGCAGAAACTCACGCCGAACCACATGCTGCACGCCGGCCGCTACAGCGCGCTCGGGATGGACGTGACGTCCCGGCAAAACAACCTGCTGCCGGAGGCCGAGGTCGAGGGACGCATCTGGCGCGAGTGGTTGCCCGACATCTACCTGAATCCTCACGGGTATCCGTCGCACGAATGGGTACAGCAGTTCTCCGGCTACGTGTCGCCGCAGTTCCGGGCGTACTGGACCTCGCGCGGCTGGTACACGATGATCAGCGGGCTGCGCGATCCTCGGTATCCCGATATTCCTGAGGCGACCAACGCGTTGCGGGAGGCGGTGGTGCGGGAGGTCAGCGGCAACGCCGACGTGCGCGCCATGGACGTGCGCGCCCAGGCTCGCTACCTGCGCTGGGCGAACGGGTTCGGCACCCATGTCTACAACATCCAGGTGTACAAGGACACGACGATCTTCTTCAGCGATCCCGAGTCCGGCGAATTACGCGGGAGCCGCCGGGCACCGACCCCGGCAGGAACCGGCCAGAGCGCCCAGAGCGGGAGCCGGCGCGGGACGATGAGTTCGTATCCGCAAGTCACGTTCAACAGCGGGATGACCGAAGCCCCGGATGAAACCGCGCAAGGTCCGTGGCTCAATCTGGTGACCAAGGCGGGCTTCTCCTTCCTGATGGCCCATGTGAAGTACCTGGAGGACGGACAGTACAAGACCGAGCGCATCGAGGAGGCCGGGCAGCGCGACGGCTCGACGCTGACACTGCTGCGAATCCGGCCGGTGATGCCAGGGCGCGCGGCCGGCGCGGCGAGCGCGGCCGCCGCGAAGGTGACCCCAACCGAAGCCAAGTAGCCGCTGCCGCCGATCACCACGACCGCGTCCTTCCCGCAACGGCGCTCCTCGGAGTGACGTTGCGGGCGCGGTTGTGAGGTCGTTTTGACAGGAAGATGGACCCGCGAGTAGCCTTGGGCCACTTTTCACGTAATTCATGTACGAACGTCCCGCGTTTCTCACCGTTGGCGATTCCGCCGTCGTCGTCGAATACGGCGATGCCATCGACGAGGCCACCAATCTCTGCGTTCGACGGCTGGCCGCGGCCCTTTCTCTGCGCCGCGATCCGGGCATCATCGAAATCGTCCCGACCTACCGCTCGGTGATGGTGCACTACGATCCTCTGCGCGTGCCGCGCAGCCAGGTCGAAGCCATCGTGCTCGACGCGGAGCAGCAGCTGGCCGACGTGTTCCTGCCGCCGCCCAGGGTGATCGATATTCCGACGGTCTACGGAGGTGGGTACGGTCCGGATCTGGACGATGTGGCGGCATGGGCTGGCATGGCGGCCGACGAGGTGATCGCGCTTCACAGTGGACGCGAGTACCTCGTGTACATGATGGGATTCATGGCGGGCTTCCCGTACCTCGGCGGCCTGTCGCCGCGCATCGCGATGCCCAGGCTCCCCAGTCCACGCACGAAAGTGCCCACCGGGTCGGTCGGCATCGCCCAGGAACAGACCGGTATCTACCCGACCGAAACGCCTGGCGGCTGGCGGTTGATCGGGTGGACTCCGGTACGCATCTTCGACGCCTCGCACGACCCTCCCGTTCTGTTCGAAGCGGGAGACTACATCCGGTTCGTGCCGGCCAGCGCTGAGCAGGCGCAGGCCATCGCCTCACAGATCGCGGCCGGCGCGTGGACGCCAACGGTGCGCCCCCGTGAATGATCGGCGCACACCAACGATCGCCGTGCTCGACGGAGGCCTGTTTACCACCGTCCAGGATCTTGGGCGCGTCCGGTACCAGCGGTTCGGCGTCGCGGTGTCGGGTGCGATGGACAGCTTCGCGATCCGCGCGGCGAATCGACTGGTCGGCAACCCCGATACCGCCGCGGGCCTCGAGGCGACGCTGCTCGGCCCAGAGGTACAGTTCGCCCAGTCCGGGCTGATCGCGGTGACCGGTGCTCACCTCGGCCCGTGCCTGGACGGGCGTCCGATCCAGATGTGGCGCACGATCGCGGTTCGTGCGGGTTCGGTGTTGTCGTTTTCTGGCCAGCGCGACGGGACGCGGGCGTACGTCGCGATCGGCGGCGGCATCGACGTGCCGGTGGTGCTCGGGAGCCGCTCGACCTCCACGCGGACCGGACTCGGCGGTTTCGAAGGACGGCCCGTTCGCGCGGGCGATACCCTGCCGCTTGGTGAACCGACGCGCGAGACAGCCGCAGCCAGACGCGCTATGCGGGCATCGGCGATTCCATCCTACGGCCACCAGCATCACGTCCGCGTGGTCTTGGGTCCGCAAGACGACGCCTTTTCCGACCAGGGACGGTCGACGTTTCTGACCGCCGCGTACACCATGACGCCGCAGTCGGACCGCATCGGCTGCCGGTTTGACGGGCCGCGGATCGCTCATCGGACCACGGCGGACATCGTGTCGGACGGCACCACGTTCGGGATCGTCCAGGTGAGCGGCGACGGCATGCCCATCGTCCTGATGGCGGACCGGGGCACCACGGGCGGTTACACGAAGATCGCCACGGTGATTTCGGCCGACCTGTGGCGGCTCGCACAGGCCGCGCCCGGCGACCAGGTGCGCTTCGGCGCCGTCGACCTCGACCAGGCCTGCCTGCGGTTGCGCGAGGTGGAAGCGGTGCTCGACGCGCTGGTGGCACCCGAGCGGGCCAGACCTGCCGCGCCCGCCGAGGCAATCTACGACGAAGACGCGGGAAGCGAGCTGGCGGCCGACGGCTGCGGCGATCTGGCAGATGCACTCGAACAGACAAGGCGAGGGAGGGATCGATGACGACCGCAGTCGACGCGTCCGGCTGGTTTGGGTGGTGGCGTTCCGGCACGCCCGAAGGACGACGAGCGCTGGTGGCTGGCGGCCTCGGCTGGATGCTCGACAGCTTCGACGTGATGCTGTACGCGCTGGTGCTGGCGGCGCTCATCAGGGATCTCGGCATCAGCAAAGATACGGCCGGCCTGCTGGGTTCGGTCACGCTGGTCGCCTCCGCGGTTGGGGGGCTTGCGTTCGGGGTCATCGCGGACCGGTTTGGGCGCACGCGGGCTCTTATCGCGAGCATCCTGATCTACTCCGTGTTTACCGCCATGTGCGGGTTCGCGCAGACGGTGATGCAGTTGGCCGTCTTTCGCGTCTGCCTCGGCCTTGGCATGGGTGGGGAGTGGGCGAGCGGCGCCGCCCTGGTGTCGGAGACGTGGCCGGCGGAGTACCGAGGCAAGGCCCTCGGCTTTATGCAGAGTGCCTGGGCGGTTGGCTACGCGGCGGCCGCCCTCGTCGTGGCGATCGTGATGCCGGTCTGGGGCTGGCGAGCGGTGTTCTTTGTCGGCGTGCTGCCGGCGCTGTTGACCATCTGGGTGCAGAAACGGGTCGAGGAACCGGCCATGTGGCGCGAGCGTCAAGGCCGATCGATTGGGTCTGGTGCCCGACTGCGAGACATCTTCAAAGGCGATCTGCTGCGCTTTACGGTGCCGGTGACGCTGATGAACGCGTGTACGATGTTCGCCTGGTGGGGATTCAACCAGTGGATCCCGGCGTACTTGATGCTGCCGGTGACCGATGGCGGCATCGGGCTCTCCACGCGCGTGATGTCCGGGTTCATCATCGCGATGCAGGTCGGCATGTGGTTTGGCTACGTCTCGTTCGGGTTCATCAGCGATGCGATTGGTCGTAAACGGGCGTATGTGATCTACGTGCTCACCGCCGCGGCACTCCTGATGAGCTACAGTCTGACGCGGACACCGCTGGTGCTCCTGGTGCTGGGCCCGGTGACGGCCTTCTTTGCGACCGGCTATTTTACGGGATTCGGCGCGGTCACCGCCGAGATCTATCCGACCGAGATTCGAGCGACCGCCCAGGGCTTCACCTACAACATCGGGCGCCTCGCCAGCGCGGTGGCGCCGTACGCGGTCGGGTCGCTGGCTGCAGGGCGTGGCTTCGGCGTGGCGTTCGGTGTTGCAGCCGTGGCCTTCGTCCTGGCGGCCATCGCCTGGATTTGGATACCGGAAACCAAGGGGCGCGCGCTCGCCTGACTTGGCGGGGTCGTGAGTGGCTGGCGTTCCCCTCATCGCGCGTCACGCGGAAGCGCGCGGTCGCCGCGGCGACCAATCGAGTCTGTCGGATACACAGGGGCCTCAGATGCGCGTCGTCTTCGATGCCGACTTCGACAAAGGCTGCTGGCCGGGCCCCCTGCGTGGCGGACCGGCTGCCGCCGGAGAGGACTGGGTCGGTCCGTCGCAATTGGTCCAGCTTCTGGAAACAGCCCTTGGGCTGGGCGGGCCGGAGCACACCTCTCGCGAGCGGGCGGCGATGCTCGTGCCGTCGATTCGCAGCACCCACGGCTTCTGGTCGACATCCGCAGAGGTGGACCCGTTTGCCACCGCGCGCCGCCTGCTCACATGGCGCGACACGTTCGCCATGGCGGGCTGGCACGGCGAAGGCGCACAGCCGCGACTGGCAGCGCTCGCGGCGCTGACCGCGGCCGCAGCGCCCGGCGTGCCGGATCGACTGCGCGCGATCCACAACGCGATGGCATGCCGATCTGCCGATATCGACTCGGTCGAGCTGTACGCGCCGCGCGAGGAACTGGAACCGCTGTGGCGCCGGACGTTCGACGTGCTCGAACGTCGCGGCACGCGCGTCATCGAAACGGCGTTGCCCTCTGTCCAGAGTGCCAACGCGACCGACCTTTCCGGTGCCCGCGAGAAACGATTTGTGCCCAACGGCGACGGCACGTTGCGTCTGTTGCGTGCCTCAGGCCCGCTGGCGGCTGCAGAAGACGTCGCGGCATGGCTGGCGTCGCTCGGCCGTTTATCAGACGTGCTCATCGTCTCAGGCGACCCGGCTCTGGATGCCGCGCTGCACCGTCATGGCTTGCCGACGATGGGCGCGTCACACGAACGGCGTGATGGCGCGCCGCTTCAGATCCTGCCGCTGGTGCTGGACCTCGGCTGGACGCCACAAGACCCGCAGCGCGCCTACGAACTGCTGTCGTTGACGTCGAGTCCGGTGCCGTCCGAACTGCGCTGGCGGCTCAAGGGGGCGCTGGCCAAGTGGCCCGCCGTCGATAGCGACCAGTGGCGCGAAGCCATGGCTGCGGGACTCGCCGCCATCGAAGACCCGGTCCGGCGCGACCGCGTAAAACAGCGCATGGCCGTGCTGTGGGACGCGCGCGTCTCGCGTTCCGGACAGTACCCGATGCCGGAACTGGTGCGGCGCGTGGCCATGCTTCGCACGTGGTTGGGCGGCCGCATGGCCGTCGCCGGCCAGGACCGAGACAAATGGGGCGCCGCAGCCGCGCAATGCGGCAGCCTGATCGATCTGGTCCAGCACGCGGGGCTGCAGGAGTTGAGCGCCGCACAGGTGCGCCACCTGGTGATCGAAGCCACCGAGGGCGCAGGCGCTGAGAGTCCCTTCCCCCCACAGGCGGGCATCGCGCACGTCGGGTCCCCGGGCGGTGTCGCCGGTCCAGCCCCCGTCATCGTCTGGTGGGATTTCAACGCGAGCACCGCGCAAAGCATCGGCCGGCTGCCGCTGACGCGTGCCGAACACACGGAGCTCCGGTCGCTGGGTGTGATGCTGCCGGATCCTGGCCAGCTGGCGGCAGCGCAAGCGCGACGCTGGCTGCGCCCGTTGGCTCAGGCGAGCGAGCGGTTGCTCCTGGTGTGCCCGGAGAAAGATGTCGAGGGCGAAGCCCTGCATCCGCATCCGCTGTGGGACGAACTGGTCTCGCGCGTCAGGGCCACCAACACACGTCGCATCGCCGAGGCCGCCCTGCTGCGCACGTCGCTCGACCAGGATGTCCCGCGGCGCCGCCGACCACGGCTTCGGCTGCCCGCTCCACGCCGCGACTGGGACGTGGCAGGGGTCCCGATCACGCGCCGCGACAAAGAATCCCCGAGCAGCATCGAAACGCTGTTCGGATGCCCGTTTCAGTGGGTGCTGCGGTACGTCGGAAAGATCGCCGGACCCGAATCCTCGCAGGTTGAGGAAGGCACGAGCCCGCGCGTGCTCGGAGAGTTGCTGCACCGCATCATGAACCGGCTGTTCGACGGGCCGGCGCGACAACCCGACGACGCGGCGCGAGAGGCGGGAGAGGTCTTCGATCGCGAAGGACCGCGGTTGGTGGCGGCGCTCTTCCTGCCTGGCAGGGATGCGCAGCGAGTCCACGTGCGCCGGGTGGCCACCACGACGGCGCGATCCCTCTATGCGCTCATGGCGGCAGGCCGCCTGCACGTCATCTCCACCGAGCAGGAACGCACAGGGGCCGCGCTCGGCACGACCTTCGCCGGACGCGTCGATCTGGTGATGGGCGATCCGCCCCGCATTCTGGATTTGAAATGGGCCGGGGCGGCGAGGAAACGCCGGCTGCTCGAAGTGGGGGCCGCGATCCAGCTGGCGGCGTACTCGTTGCTGGAGCGGCAGGGACACGGCGCATTCCCGCCGGTCGGGTACTTCGTGATGGACGGACAGCGGCTGATGACGACCGACTCCACGGCATTTGCGAACGCGGAGGTGGTGAAAGGTCCGGCGCCAGAGGAGACGTGGCGACTGGTCGAAGCGACGCACGGCTTGGAATGGAAGGCGGTGGCCGCCGGGCGAATTGGCGCGCGCGGCGTCACAGGCGACAGCAACGATCAGATGTTGAAGGAGGCCTGCGTGGAAGACGGCAGGCTGCGTGTGCCGCCAGGATGTCAGTATTGCGACTACGACGCGCTATGTGGCCGGGCATTCGAGGAGGCCATATGAGCGGCACAGGCCCCGGTCCGATCCTGCTGATTTCCGCCAGCGCGGGCAGCGGAAAGACGCATCGCCTGGTCGACGAACTGGAGCAGGCCATCACGCGCGCCGAGGACCCGGTCCGTCCAGAAGGCATCGTGGCCACGACGTTCACCGTCAAGGCGGCCGCCGAACTGCGTGAGCGCGTGCGGTCGCGATTGCTCGAGGCGGGGCACGTCGACAAGGCCCATCGACTGGGCGCGTCCCGCATCGGGACGGTCAACTCCATCTGCGGGCAGCTGGTGACAGACTTCGCGCTCGAACTCGGCATCTCGCCCGAGACGCAGGTCCTCGACGAAGAGGCGGCCGAAGAGGCGTTCCAGCACGCGCTGTCGAACGTGGTGGGCGTCGCGCGGTCGCGCGACGAGGACGGCGCTGCCCTCGCCTTCGCCGGGGATGCCAGCGCCACGCTCACCGAGCTCAAGGAGCGCTGGAAGGAACTCGACTGGCCCAAAGACGTGCGGACCATCGCCAGCCGCGCGCGGGCCAACGCGATGACGGCGGAGATGCTGCGCGAGTCTGCGACACGGAGCGTCGACGGCCTGCTCGGGTATCTGGGTCCCGCAGCCGCAGAGGGTGCCCCGCTGGAACAGACGCTGATGCGGGCGGTGAGCGAGTTCGTCCCGCCGGCCATCGACACCACGAAGGATACGGCCGATCTGCTGTCGCTGGTACGCCAGGCGGAATCGAGTCTGAAGGCCGGTCGGCCGCTCACGTGGTGGGCATGGGCCAAACTGGCAGCCGCCAAGCCAGGCGCGAAGTCCCGCGCCCTGGCCGAACCGGTGCGCGAGGCGGCGCGGGGCCACCAACCACATCCGCTGCTGCGCGAGGACGTGCGGACGTGCATCACGCTGGTCTTTGAGCTGGCGGCGCAGGCGCTTGAGGCGTACGCGGCCCACAAGCGTGCGTGGGGCGTGATGGACTTTATCGACCAGGAGGTGAAGGCCCTCGAGCTGATGCGCCGGCCCGAGGTTCAGGACATTCTGCGCGAACAAGTGGACCTGGTCCTGGTGGACGAATTCCAGGACACCAGCCCGCTGCAGCTCGATATCTTTCTGGCGCTGTCGCGCGTGGCGCCCAGCAGTGTCTGGGTGGGCGACCAGAAGCAGGCCATCTACGGATTCCGCGGGACCGATCCTGCGCTGATGGATGCCGCGCTGGCGGCGCTGCTCGAACGCGACGGCGCGTCGGCACAGAAGACGCTGCCGCATTCCTATCGAAGCCGACCGGAGTTGGTTCGACTGACGTCGGACGTATTTGCGCCGGCATTCGGGCCGCAAGGCATACCCGCCGAGCGGGTTCGACTCGAGCCAGCACCCGCGATCGAGGCGGTTCCCGACACGCTCGGCCCGGTGGTCGAAATCTGGCAGCTGGGGGGCCGCATCAAAGACGAGCAGTCTGCCGCGCTGGCCGCCGCGGTTCGCGAACTGATCGACGATTCGCACGTGCTGGTCCGCGATGTGCTGACCAACGAGCCGCGCCGGGTTCAACGGCGAGACGTCGCCGTGCTGTGTCGCGCACACACCAGTTGTGAGCGCGTGACGCAGGCGCTCGAGTCGCGTGGAATCCCTGCGGTCCGCCCCCGACAAGGGCTGACGCGATCGGCGGAAGCCCGCATCACGCTCGCCGCGCTGCAACTCTGGGTCGAGCCCACGCAGTCGCTGGCGGCGGCGGAGTTGGGCCGCGTGCTGGCATATCCGGACGACGAGGACGCGTGGGTCGCCGGGGTGCTTGTCGCGCCGGGAAAGGCGTTCGAGACCCAGGCGGAGGTCGTTCGCATCGCGGAGGCCACCGCGCGTATGCCGATGGCCGGGCCGCTCGAGGCATTCGACGCGGCCATCGAGGCCGTCGGCCTTCGCGAGGCCTGCCTGCAGTGGGGCCGTCCGGATCAGCGCCTCGGCAATCTCGACGTACTGCGCGCA
This sequence comes from Acidobacteriota bacterium, assembly GCA_037133015.1. Taxonomy (GTDB): domain Bacteria; phylum Acidobacteriota; class Vicinamibacteria; order Vicinamibacterales; family JAKQTR01; genus JBAXOX01. The sequence continues at coordinate 34,560 of JBAXOX010000011.1, read as the reverse complement.
TTGGCGCACCGTTACGTGGCCGCCTGCCAGGTGGACGGCGAGGCGGCGACGGTCGCGGGACTGGTCGCGCATCTTCGATCGCTCGAAGAGGAGGAGAAGGACCAGCAGGCCGTGCTGACCGGATCGGACGCGGTCTTTGTCGGCACGCTGCACAGTGCGAAGGGTCTTGAGTGGCCCGTGACGGTGCTCTACGACATTGATTCCACCCGAACGCCCACGGCATTTGGCGTGCATCTGGAAAGCGACCGGACCCATTTCGACTTTGCCGATCCGCTGGGCGGCCGTTGGATTCGCTACTGGCCGGATCCGTATGCGCCGCAAAGTTCGACGGCCCTCCACGAACGGGTGAGCCTCGGTTCCGAGCACGCAGCCGCCGAAACGCGCGAGACCCGGGAGATGCTGCGGCTTCTCTACGTGGGCTGGACGCGCGCCAAGGACCGGTTGGTTCTGGCCGGGAAGCCCGGCAAGATCATTGGCACCGCGCTTGGCCTGCTCCGGAGCGCCGACGGCACGGCACTGGTCGTCGAGCCCGGTCCTGGCGTGGCGTGCACATGGGCCGGACGCGCGGTGGAGGCTCGGATTCGTTCGGTCGCACCCGGCGATGCCTCGGTGTCGATGCCCGAGCCTGGCCTCGGCTACGACGCGGCGGGGCCGCGCGACTATCCTCCAGCCAGCCAGACCATGTCGAGCATCGCCCGCGCCGGCGCGCTTGGCGAAATCGAGACGATCGGATCTGCCGTATTCGTTCAGCCCCCCGTCGAGTGGACGGCGCTGGGCAGCGCGGTGCACGCGTTTTTTGCGGCTGATGCGGCCGGATTGGCGACACCCGATCGCCTCGCGATCGCAGGCGCCGTTCTGAAACGCTGGACTGTTCAGGGTGCGTTACGCGCCGAAGACCTGGTGGCTGCAGCTGATGCGTTGCGGACGTGGACCGCGCGTCGTTGGTCGACCGCCCGCACGCGCCGGGAGTGGCCCGTCCGGCTGCGTCAGTCGAGCGGCACCGAACTTGTCGGCTACGCAGACATGGTGCTGATGGAGACCGACAGCGTTGTGCTGGTGGACTACAAGTGTGTGGGCGGCAATCGCGACGAGGCGCTCGAGGCGGCCGCGGGCTACACGGGACAGGTCTGGACGTACGCGGAGGCCATCGCGACGGCGACCGGTACGCGCGTCGCCGGCTGCTTCATCCACCTGGTGCTGCAGGGACTGATCGTGGCCGTCACAGACCGACCGACGTAGACGCCGGATCGAAGACGTGAGGCTTCGGCCGGTGATCGATCACTGATCACTGACCACCGATCACCGATCACCGACCACGGACTACGGCTACTTCCCGAGTACTCCCAGCATCACCCGCGAGGCATCGGCTTTGTCGTGATACACACGCTCGGTCGCCTTCTTGAAATCCGACGCCTTGGCGTTCGGAATGTCGACGAAGGTCTGCGGGTTCAGGTCGGTGAGCGGGAACCACGAACTCTGCACCTGGACCATGATGCGGTGGCCTCGACGGAACGTGTGCAGCACGTCGGGCATGTCCACGTTGACGGCCTCGACCTTGCCGGGTGTCATCGCTTCGGGCTTCTCCCAGTTGTTGCGGAACTTCGCGCGCATCGGCTCGCCGCGCACGAGCATCTGGTAGCCCGCCATCCGTTCGGTCGGCAGCGGAACGTCGGTCGGCCGAGTGGCAGGCGTCGCCTCCGGCTCGGGATAATCGTTCGGGAAGACGTCGATGAGCTTGACGACGAAGTCCGAGTCGGTGCTCGACGTGGATACGCGGAGCTTGGCCGAGATCGGACCGGCCACCGTCACGTCCTGGTCGAGCGGGTCGGTCTGGTACACGAGAACGTCGGGGCGCCGCGCGAACACACGTTGGTCGGCGACCATGTATTCCTGCTCGGTGCGGCCCACGTTGGTGTACGGAATGAACGGCACCGGATGCTCCGGATCGCTCACGTACTCGTCGAACGACGGCTGCGCCTCGGCTGGCGGGTCGAACGACAACTTTCCACCGGCATGGAAATACAGCGGCTTGGCCTGCACCTTCTTCGGAGGCCACTCTGTGAACTCCCGCCACTGATTGGTGCCGGTCTCGAACATGTACGCTTCCGGCAGACGGGCGTCGCCGTTGCCCTTCAGATGCTGCTCGAAGAACGGAAGGATGATGTGTTCGCGCCAGAACTCGCCGGTGTTCGAGGCGAACTGGACACGACCCAGGCTGGCGCCCTGCCAGCGCGCCCATCCGCCGTGCACCCAGGGGCCGACGACGATGGCGTTGGAGATGCCGGGGTTCTGCTGTTCGATGGCGTGGTAGGTCTTGAACGGGCCGTTCAGGTCTTCGGCATCGAACCACCCGCCGACCGTGAGCACCGCGCACTTGATGCCGTGCATGTGGCGCGACAGGTCGCGGGCCTGCCAGTACGCGTCGTACGTCGCGTGATGCACCTGATCCTGGAAGAGCCAATTGGGCTCGGTGAACAGCGCATCGAGTTTCGACAGCGGGACGGCGTGATCGAGAAAGAACCGGTAGCCGTCCGTGGTGCCGTAGTCGAACGGGATGCTGGACTTGGGTGGCAACGTGGGCTCGCCGCCCGCGCTCTTGCACGGGGGCATGCTGCAGGGCACGGGGTCGCGCGGTCGGAACGAGGTGTAGAACCCGAAGTTCGCCCCCAGCTGAAACGCGCCTCCGTGGTAGCCATCGTCGGTGAAGAACAGGTCGGTCATCGGCGCTTCGGGCGAGGCGGCCTTGATGGCCGGATGCGAGTCGATGATGCTGGCAGCCGTGAAGAACCCGGGATAAGAAATTCCCCAAATCCCCACCTTGCCGTTGTTGTTCGCGACGTTCTTCAACAACCACTCCACCGTGTCGTAGGTGTCGGTGCTTTCGTCGACGTCCTGGTTTCCGCGCGGAGCGTCGATGTGGGGCCGCATCTCGACGAACGCGCCTTCCGACATGTACCGCCCGCGGACATCCTGGAACACGAAGACGTAGCCGGCACGATCGAACGACTCGGAGGGACCCAGTCGTTGCCGGTAGTTGTCCGCGCCGTACGGCCCGACGGTGTACGGGGTGCGCGTCATCAGGAAGGGATAGGTCTTCGATGTGTCCTTCGGAACGTAGATCGACGTAAACAGGCGCTTGCCGTCGCGCATGGGGATGCGCGCCTCGTACTTCGTGTAGTGGGCACGGATATCGAACTCGGGCGCCGGCGCCGGGCGGCTCTGCGCGGCCACCTCGGCGGCGGGCATCAGGCCGATCATCGAGACCACCAGCGCACCCACCCACTGACACGATGTGTTGTTCATAGGTTCTCCGTTCGCACTTCGAGTCGCAAGGACGCCTACGCCCCGCGGGCGCCCGACACGTTCGCAGTTGGTCCCTCAGCGCCTTTGTTGATCATACCCTCACGCGGTTCGATGCGCGCCCTGCAACTTGTCCTCATGTCATCCCGCCAGATTCGAGCCTCACCGCGGCGGAACGGCGCGAGTATAGTGATGGTGGAGGCGCCATGACGCGTGACGTGATTCGCCGCCTGCCGAAAACCGATCTCCACGTGCATCTCGACGGATCGCTGCGCCTGCCAACGCTCATCGAACTGGCCAGAGAGGGTGGCGTTGAGCTGCCGTCGTATACGGAAGCTGGCCTTCGGGAGACGGTCTTCCGTTCTCGGTACGCCAACCTTGGCGAGTATCTCGAAGGATTCCGTTACACCGTGGCCGCGCTCCAGAGTCGCGACGCGCTCGAACGGGCGGCGTGCGAATTGTGCGAAGACTGCCAGGCGGAGGGCGTGCGGTACGTCGAGATTCGCTTCGCGCCTCAGCTTCACGTGCGACAGGAGTTCGAATTCTCGGAAGTCGTGCGCGCGGTGGACGCCGGAATCCGCCGGGCGTCCGCCGCGTTCAACGCTCGGCCCGAGGTGGCCGACGGCACCGAACCTCGTTTCGCGGCGGGGATCATCCTGTGCGCGCTGCGCCATTTCACCCCGGGACTCTCAGAAGGATACCGCCGCATCGTCGAGGCGCTGCCCGAGGCCTCGCCATCCGAGTTGCACTCGGCGGCCAGCGTGCAGGTGGCGCGGGCGGCGGCGCGGCTCAAGCACGACGAGGGATTGCTGGTGGTGGGCGTCGACCTGGCGGGACAGGAAAAGGGCTATCCGGCCGAAGACCATCGCGCGGCCTACCAGGTGGCGCACGAAGCGTTTCTCGGCAAGACGGTGCACGCCGGCGAGGACTACGGGCCCGAGTCGATCTTCCAGGCCATCGGCAACCTGCACGCCGACCGGATCGGCCACGGAACGTGGCTGTTCGACGAGTCGAAGATCACCGGCCGGCGCATCACGAATCGCAAGGCCTACGTCGAGCGCCTCGCGCAGTTCGTGGCCGACAAGCGGATCACCATCGAGGTGTGCCTCACGTCCAATCAGCAGACGGTTCCGGAGCTGGGCGAGGACTTGAGCCGGCACCCGTTTGGGGAGATGCGGAAGCGGCGGCTGTCGACGACCTTCTGCACCGACAACCGGCTCGTGTCGAACACCACCGTCACCGACGAAATCCAGCGCGCCGTCGGTGCCTTCGACCTTTCGGACCGCGAGGTGCGCGACATTTTGATCTACGGCTTCAAACGCAGCTTCTTTCCCGGGAGCTACCTGGAGAAGCGAGCCTACGTGCGAAGCGCGATCGATTTTACACACGCCATCCTCGACGATGACGCCGGCGCTCATTCGTAGCGAATTTGGCTCGAAATGCGCTCCTGGCGGGGCCCAGGCCGTCACAACGTCGATGTCGTAGCGCTCGGCCAGGGCGCCAACGCCGAAGAGGATGCGGCGCAACTTCCGGAGAGTCGTCCTGCCGAGATTTGTGGCACACTACGGGGCGGAGGGCGCCGTGCTTGAGGGATCTCGGCCAACCGACAATGACACACTCCGGCGCCTGACCGAGTTGCTCGCCCGAGCCGCCAAGCCGAAGTACATCATCCTCTTCGGGTCTCGAGCTCGCGGCGACGCCTCGGAGGAGAGCGACTTCGACGTCATGGTCGTCGAGTCGGAGATCGTCGATCGTGGCGGGGAGATGGTACGCCTGGGTCGCCTGTTGCGCCCGCTCGACGTTTCCGTGGACTTGCTCGTGGTGAGCACGGAAAGGTTCGAGTACTGGCGAGACACGCCGGGCAACGTGTATTTCGAGGCGGCGAGCGAAGGCAGGATTCTCTATGAAGCGGCGTGAACAGGCCCTGCTGTTGCTCCGCAAGGCTGCGCAGGACGAGACCCTGCTGGACCAGGTGCTGACGTCGGGCGATATCAGCGACGAGATCATCGGGTTTCACTGCCAACAGGCTGCTGAGAAGATCTTGAAAGCGTTGCTCTCGGATATTGGTGTCCGATTCCGAAAGACGCACGACATCGGTGCGTTGATGTCTCTCGCGACCGGAGCGGGCCATCCTTTGCCCGCACAGTTTGAGAACCTCGACGCGCTGACACCCTTCGGCGCGATCTACCGTTACGAGGACTACGACGCACCGGTCTCCTTAGACCGGGCGGCGGCGCGCGGAAGTCTGCGGGAGTTGCGCATATGGGTGGAGAGCACACTTCGGGCGCGCAATCCACCGACTACCCAATAGCCATACCGCGGGCCCAGTTGGCAGACTGAGTCCCGCCCGAGCCTCGTCCTCAGGCAGTCGCGGCCTCGGCTGTGCGCGCGCAGTCGACCGGGGTCTACGCCAAGCGAACCGCAATCCAGAAGCAGGCGGCGGCCGATCAGGCCCGGGCGCAGTTGGCTGGCGATGCCAACCGCAGGAAGCTCTTTCAACTCCATCCCACGCCGGACATTCCGCTGGCCAAGCCAGTGATGATGTCGGCCGGTTCGACCGCGCCGCTGACGCTCGCCGGGAAGCAGAGGGAGGCGCTCCGCAGCGTCCTCCCTCCGCCTTAGCGCGCAGCGGGAGGCATGTACTTGCCGAAAAAGTCCACGGCCTGCTGGATCGCTTTCAACTGAATCGCATCCGGGTGGTAGACACCCTTGTCGTCCCGCTGCACGCGCACGATGTAGCCGTGCACCGGATGATCGTAGGTGGCGTGTTCCATGGTCTTGCCGGCTTCCTTCGCCCACGCGGCCACCGTCTCGAACAATCCCTGCAGTTCGTCCTGATCGCGATTCAAGAAGAACATCGGGAACTTGATGGCGCGCAGCCGTTCCATGGCCGTCTTCTTGTCGAGGTACGCCGCGGCCGACTCGATGGTGCGGAACAATGGCTCGGGCACGGCGAAGTACTCCTGCGGCAGGCCGAGAAACTCGCTCGCGTCAGGCTCTGAGACAATCGCCGCTCTCACATCGAGCCCCTGCGCTCCCGCCCGGAGGATCATGCCGCCGGCGTGACTGTTGCCGCACAGCCCCACGCGGTTGGGGTCGACATACGGCAAGCGCTTCACGTACTCAACAATGGCCGCCAGGTCGTCGATCTCGAGCGGTGGCCGATTCATCAACTGGTTCGCCTGTTGCTTGCCGACCTGCAACGGAGACACCTGCTGGTAGGCATACCAGGCCTCGGCGCGGTACTGCAGCCAGGCCACGGCGTAGCCCGCCGCCAGAAACCGTTCCATCGTGTACGCGTTGTTGTTGATGTACTCGCGGACCTGCGCCAGCCCCGCGCCGCCGTTGCCGCTGAAGAACAGCACGACGGGGAATGGCCCGTTGCCCTTGGGATGCCGGATCCCGATGGGCGTGAACAAGCCGTCTACCGTCTCGAGCAGCGTGATGTCGACCGGAATGTCCGAGTGAGACACCGCCTCGGTTGACACGACGCGTTCCCAGGGTTCGCGGTACTTGGCCGGGCCGAACACCTGCTTGCCCTTCGGCGGCGTGGCAGGCGCCTGCGCAAGCAGGTTCGCCGCGCCGAGCACGAGTACAACTGAAAGCACTGCGGCCGATCGTGTCATGGGAGCCTCCTGGTACTGGTGAACTGAGCGATGCGAGTCCAATCGGTTTCGAGACGCACGAAACCTCCGAGAGTAATCCTTCGGCATTATTGAAACGGCGCCACTTTTCCGGTGGTTGCCGTCTGCGCGACGGGCCGAAAGCGCTGCACGCGGCGGCCCCAGTTGGTTTCAGCAATGTAGATGTAGCCGGTCGAATCGATCGCCAGCGTGTGCCCGTGGGTAAAGCTGCCGGCCTGATGCCCGGGCCGGCCGAAGGTCGCCAGAATCTTGCCGCTCTCGTGATCGAGCACGTGAATCGTCTCGTTGCGGCCGTTCATGACGTACATGTACTTCTGAGCGGCGTCCCTGGAAAATCCCACCCACCACGCCGTCCCGCGTGCGTCTGGCAGCGAAGGCGTGCCGGTGCGGATCCAGATATTGCGGACGAATGTGCCCATCTTGTCGAACACCTGGATGCGGTCGCCCTGACGGTCGCACACGTAGACCTGTCCGGCGCGACTCATCGCGACGCAGTGCACGACATTGGCAAACGCGCCAGGTTCGCCCGCCAACGATTCGGCGGAGGTCGCCTGCCTGCCCCACTGGCGCAGAAAACGCCCGGCGCGATCGAACACGGCGACACGCTTGTTGCCGTACCCGTCAGCCACGAAGATCTCGCCATTGCCCGGATCGATGGCCACGCCGGCCGGATTGAACAATCGCTCGCGACTCTCGTTCTTGAACGTCCCTTTCTCGGTTCCATCGGACGAATCGAACATTCCGCGCGTGCCGATCTGGAGCAACAGCTTTCCGTCGTGCGAATATTTCTGGACGATGCCATCGTCGTTGCCGGCGACGTACAAGTTGTTCTCGCCGTCGAACGTGCAGCCGTGAATGGATACCGGCACCGCATTCGGGTCGCCGAAAGAGGCGACGAGCGCTCCACCGTGGTCGAACATGAGGATCGGCGGAGCCTGCTCCCCTGTTTCAGCTTCCTCCTCGGTGATGTCGCGGCGGTTGACGACGACGACGTGGTCGTGCGCGTCAACGCAGACGCCTCCCAATTGCCCGGTGATCCACTTCTCGGGGAGGGGCTTCGGCCAGGAGGCGTCCAGTTGATACGACGGCGGCGCCAATGCCGGGCTGGCGAACGCCTGAAGCGAGAGCGTCAACGCCGCGATCATCAGCAGGTGTTTCATCACGTCGGTTCACTCGATTCTTCGGTCAACTGGACCGGTGGCAACACGTCACTGTCGTCGGCAGTCACCCCGCCGGCGTACGGCTCGGCGGCGGCCGCGCCGCTCAGGTCTCGGCCCGCAGTCTACCGCAGCGACGCGAGGTCGATCACGAACCGGTACTTGACGTCGCTCTTGAGCATGCGCTCGTAGGCGGCGTTGATGTTCTGCATCGGGATCACTTCGACATCGGATGTGATGTTGTGCGTGGCACAGAAATCGAGCATCTCCTGGGTTTCGCGGATGCCGCCGATCAGCGAGCCGGCAATCTGGCGCCGCCTGAAGATGAGATTGAACGCGTTGGGCGAAGGGTGAGGCGTGCCAGGCGCGCCCACCAGGCACAGCGTCGCGTCGCGCTTGAGCAGGCTGGTGAGCGCATCGAGATCGTGCGGCGCGGCGACGGTGTCGAGAATGAAGTCGAGACTGCCGGCGTGGCGCTTCATGTCGTCCGGGTTCGCGGACATCACCACATCGTCTGCACCCAGCCGGCGTGCGTCGGCCGCCTTGCCGGGCGACGTGGTCAACAGCACGACACGGGCGCCGAAGGCATGGGCGAACTTGAGGCCCATGTGGCCAAGCCCGCCGAGTCCGACAATGCCGACTTTCTTGCCGGGGCCCGCCCCCCAATGCCGCAACGGCGAGTACGTGGTAATGCCCGCGCAGAGCAGCGGGGCGACGCCGGGCAGGCTCAGCGTGTCGGACACGCGCACGACGAATCCTTCGTTCACGACCATCCGCTTCGAGTACCCGCCGTACGTCATCCCCCCGGTGTGCTTGTCGGGGCTGTTATAGGTGAGCGTGAACCCGGTCTGGCAATACTGTTCCAGGCCTTCGGCGCAATCCGGGCAGGTGCCACAGGAATCCACCAGGCAGCCCACGCCGACCAGGTTGCCAGTGGCGAAGCGTGTGACGGCGCTGCCCACGCGGCTGACACGGCCCACGATTTCGTGGCCAGGCACAATCGGATACGTGGTGTTCATCCACTCGTTGCGGGCCATGTGCAGGTCGGAATGGCAGACGCCGCAGTACTGAATCTCGATCTCCACGTCGGTCGAGCCGGGCTCACGACGGTCGAACTCAAACGATCCGAGTGGTGTTGTCGCGCTCTGCGCCGCGTATCCAAGCGTCCTGTTCATCGTCTCTCCCTTGGGTCATGGTCGATCCGGCATTCCAGCGCCAGGCAGACCTCTTTGTGTCTGACGCCGTCAGCAGTCTAAACGGTTCAGCGGCCGCCGGGTCTGAGGATGATGTGTTTCGGGTGTGCTGGCGCCAGGGGCTTCAAATGGGGCTTTGGTTACGGCTGGCTGTTCGCGGATCAAAGATCCCCGCACACACGCACCCGCCTCAGATATCTGTTTTCGACAGGCGCCTGAATGCCAGAAGCAGCGGGATCACCAGCCACGCGGCGAGCGACACTCCGACCAGGAGCAGCGCCTGGGCTGCGCCGCCGGTAAAGCGCAGCAGCGCGAGCGACGCCGCGCCAAACGCGGCCGTGCCTTCGATGGCCAGCAGCGCGCCGGTACGGGCGGCGTCCACGGGGTTGACCAGGGCCGACACGATGAGCACGCGCGACGCGGTTCCCGAACGCAAGAAGGATGCGGCGCCCAGCACCACGAGATCGAACAGCACGACCAGCGAGAACCACAGCACCAACGCCATGGCCAGCGCGCGAGATCGCCGCCGGCCGATGTTGCCGGCCGTGATCCAGGCCGCAAGGTTCAGGCACACGGCCGTCAGGACGACCGACGCGCCGATGACCACGAGAAACCCAGAGATGCCGTCGTCGCCCGCCTGCGAGTAGATCGCCAGCCCGGCCAATCCGAACCCCATCATTTGAGCGGCGACCAGCGCCGCCAACAGTCCCAGGACGCGCCCGACGAGAATCACACCGCGCGGGACGGGCTGCGAGAACAAGAGTTCTGCGGAACCGGGATCCGAGGCGAGCGACAGGACGCCGAGCAGCAGCGCGGTGAGCGGAACCAGCAACAGCACCAGCTGCACCAACGATGCTGCCGTGCGGGCGAAGTCCTGGACGCCGCTGCCGCCAGACAAGATGTACCCCGACACCGCGACGACGAGCGCCAGACACGCAAAGACGCCGGCGAAGATCTGCGTCCACCGCGAACGTACCGCGAGTGTCAGCTCCTGGCGGGCACACACCCACATCACGCGGAAGGCGGAGACGGCGGTCATCGGCGGCCCTCCGATATGTCCGGCGGGAACAACGCGGACAGCGGCACGGCGCGGCCGCCCGGCGTGGATGGATCGGCGTCACGCGACGCCGCCGTGACGTGCGCGACGACGTGCGAACCCATCGGCGTCTCGAGGCTCGGTACCACGGTGAAGACGGCCACCGCAGCCGGCACCCATTCCCCGGTACGATGGTCCGCGACATAGGCCACCGATCCGGCGGGCCGCGCGGCAGCGCTGTGCAGGTATGTCGACAGACATCCGATGTCATCAAAGAAGACCGGGTCCTCACCGGGCGCCGCTATCTGCGCGGCAAACCGCGGGTTTGATACGATCATGCGGCAGTGGCGGCACGCCTCGGCGGATCCACCGAGTGCGGCAGGTTTCGCGGGACCCGTGTTGCAGGCGGCGGCAGCGGCCGACAGGGCCACGACGGCAACTGTCCGAGCCGCGCGCGCAGCGGTCCTCATCATGATCGCGTTCTCACCACGTCCCGGTACCAGTTGTCGAGACGGCCTTCTTCCGACGTCAGGCCGCGAATCTCGACGCCGGCCGCGCGAATGCTGTCGATGACGACGGGCCGAATCGCGGGAGGTCCTGGCACCACCAGTTCCTCACCCGTCCAGGACGCGTCCGGCGAGTGCGCCCGGACCTTGCGCATCACCTCTTCGGCACACGACGGCAGTCGGAGGCGCATGCTACCGGCGGCAGACAACTGCTCGTGAATTTCCCGCTGCGTCAACACGGCCACCAGCCGGCCTTCCACCAGGACCGCGAACCGATCGGCCAGCCGCTCGACGTCGCCCAACTGGTGCGACGAAAACAACACGGTGCGCCCCTCCTGGGTGTGTCGTTCGACGACGGCGTAAAAGGTGGACAGGCCATCGGGGTCCAGCGCCGCCGTCGGTTCGTCGAGCACGAGAACCGGCGCCGCCGGCAGCAGGGCGACCGCGAGCCCCAGCCGCTGGACCATGCCCCCGGAGTAGGTGCCGACATTCCGTTCAGCTGCGCCATTGAGGGCAGCGATCTGCAGCACCTCGTCAACGCGCTCCCGGGCCACGCCGCGCAGAGCGCGGAAGAACTCCACCGCCTCGCGGCCCGTCAGGCTTTCCGGGAACGACACTCGCTGGGGAAGGTACGACAGGCACGCCCGCGACGACGCCAGCGAAGATGACGCTCCCGGCGTTCCGACGAACACGTCGCCCGAGGACGGGCGGATCAGTCCGGCGGCCGCCTTGAGCGAGGTGGTTTTGCCCGAGCCGTTCGGACCCAGCAGCGCGACCACCTCCCCTTGGCGAATCTCGAGATCCAAGTCGTGGACGGCGACCTGAGATCCGAACTGCTTGCGGAAGCGGCGGAACACGATCATGCCGGTCTCCGGCAGGCGGCGCGGCGACGGACACGGCTGGCGGCGGCGGCAAGCGTACCTATCCCGACCGCGGCCAGCGACAAGGCGATGCCCGCTGGTCTGGCGGCCCGGCTCTGCCGATCCGGGCTGGGCACGGCAGGCAGCGCGGGCGGGCGGGCGAGCGGACGGGCGTCCTCGACGGGAACGAGCCGAAGCACGGGGAAGGCCTGCTCGGCGGCCGCCAGCGCCGATGCCCCGGGGCCCTGAGCGAACAGATCGGCGGCCGTCAGGTTTCCCCGGACATGATCGAACACGTTCGACAGCCGGAAGGGCCGATCGGCAATGCCATCGCCGTCCAGGTCGGGAGTGGTGTTGTCGGACCAGTAGTTGCCGTCGAACACCGCGTCGGTGCGCCTGCCGCTCAGCATCAACGGCGTGAGGTTCGCGACAAACGAATTGCCCGTAAAGCGGGTCTGCGTGCACGAGTCATAGAGCACGACGGCGGTGTCGGATTCGGCGATGACGTTGCGGCGAAAGCTGGTGCGGTTGGATCCCTCGAGGAACACCCCCCGGGCGTTGTCTGCGATGAGGTTGTCGTCGGCCACGACATCGTCGCAGCTCTTGAACAGGAGGCCGACGGAGGCGAAGCCCCGGTTGTGCAGGAACCGGTTGCGCCGGAAGACGATGCGCCGCGAGTACATCAGCGCCGTGCCGGCCGCCGCGTTCTCGAACGTATTGTCGTCGAACGTATTGTCGTCCGAGAACATGTAGTGGAGGCCGTAGCGAAGATCGCGCGCGGTGTTCCTGGCGACGTACCCGTGGGGCGACGACTGGATGTAGAACCCGTCGCGCACGTCGACGATCAGGTTGTCGGTGAGCGTGAACCGGTCGGTGTTCCAGACGTGGATGCCGGATCCCTTCTCGCCGGGTTGGAGGCGTGGCACACCCGTCACCACCGAGTGCGTCACCGTGGAGCCGGGCGCTTCGCGGAGGTAGATGCCGAACAGGGAGCCGCGGACGCGGCAGTCCCGAATCGTGGCGCGCGGCGCCGCCACGTGGATACCCGAGGAGTCGAGGCCGAGGTCGCCCCGGCCCAGGCCGTCGATGTCGAACCCCTCGAGGGTGACATCGGCGGCGCGAACGCGAATCACGCTGCCGGCACCGGAGCCCTCGATGAGGGGCCTGCCTTCGCCAGTCAGCGTGAGCGGTTTGTCGATCAGCAGGTCGCCTTTGTAGGTGCCCGCAACGACCACGAGTCGATCGCCGGGCTTCGCCGCGTCGATGCGGCGCTGCAGGGGCGATGCGGCGCGCGCGTCTGGACGGCCTTCGAGGGCACCGGGCACGGCGGCGTGCGACTCCTGAGCCTCGGCCGAGGCGGCCACCGCCGTCGCACCGATCAGCAGGGCCGCGCACACCAGACGCGTCATCGTTCGCCTGGCCCCTCGGCCCGGATGCTCTGTCGCCACCCGACGATCAGCGCGCCACACAGCAGGACCGTGGCGCAGCCCAGCGCGTAGGATGCGCCCTCCGGATAGGAATAGACTTCGAAGTTGGCCAACTGCCTCGAGCCGAACATCGGCGGCATGAACGGCGGAACCTTGACGGCGGCGGTCGGCGCCAGGTTGTGTCCATACGAGTACAACTTGTATCCGAACGACCACAGGGCAAACGCGGAGAAATAGAAATTGAGCACCAGCACGTCGACGAGCTGTCCGAGTGTGCCCAGCACGGCTGCTCTCAAGTACAGAACCGCGAGCGCTCCCACGACGAACGGCAGCCACTTGAATTCGGTGAAGTCTTCGGTCACCAGGTCCTTCATGCCGATGTAGTGGTTCAGGATGTTGATTTCCTTGACGTCCTGGCCGTTGTGCCCGCCCTCCAGCTTGTAGCTGTAAATGTCGAGCCGCAACCCTTCCGGATACTGGGGCGCGAACATCGTCAGGTTCCAGAGCGGCAGCACGTAGATGGCCATCGCCAGCAGGGCGGCAGCTAAAATCATCACGCGCGGCCCGGCCCCGAGCGGTTGCGCAAGCCGCCGGTTGAGCCGCTCGAACACACTGTGCATGGCAGGTACTCCGGGGGGAGGAGGCGCGGGGCGCGGGCGGTGCCGGCCGCCCGAGCGCCCCATCGAAGTCGAATATGGCAGGCACGCCCGTGATCAGCACGGGCGCACCTGCCTCGTCGGTCTTAGCGGACGATCATGTAGCCCTGCATCTCCTGATGGAGCGCCGAGCAGAAGTTCGTGCAGTAGTACGGGAACACGCCCTTCTTGGCCGCCTTGAACGTCACGGTCTTGGTTTCGCCGGGGTCCACGACGATGTTGATGTTGTAGTCGAGGATCCCGAGGCCATGCAGTTCGTCGGTGGTCTGCTCGATGTTGGTGATGGCGATGGTGATCTCGTCGCCTTCCCGAATTTCGAAATCCGTCGGCGTCAGGGTGGACCGCACCGCCACCATCTTCACCAGCACCTTGTTGCCGTTCCGGGTGACGCCCGCGTCCTTGACGTCCCAGATGGCCAGCGGATGTTTGCTCTCTTCTTTCGGGTACACCTCGATCGGATGGAGTTTGTCGGCCTTCACCATCTGGGCGTAGTGCGGCTCGGGCTCGGTAAAGGCGTCGTAGAGCAGCTTCATCTTTTCGTCGGAGATGTCGACCAGTTGCGACGACTCGGGCTGCGAAGGCCCGACCGACAGGTGCCGCCCGTGCGACAGCTTGTTGAGGCCCACGAGGTACTTGCCGTCCGGGCTCACCGTGTCGCCCTCGGCGGCCGCGAGGTGTCCGATCGAGTACGACATCGGCACCTTGTCCACCACTTCCCACGTGCCGAGCTTCCACTTCGCGATCGCGCTGTCGACAAACAGCGACGTGTAGGCCCAGCCGTCAGGCCCGAACTGCGTGTGCAGCGGCCCGAGGCCCACCGACACTTCGGCGTCCTTGATCGACTCGTACTTCAGGACCGGGATGCCGTCCTCGTCTCCGGTGAAGTCTTTGTTGCGGATGGCGGTCTGGATCTTCTCGAAGTTGAAGACCGTGGTCACGCCCTGCAGCTTGCCGGAGCCGACAATCCAGTTGCCGTTTGGCGCGACGTCGACACCGTGGGGCGACTTGCCGCACGGCAGGAAGTACACGAGGCCCGGAAGTTCCTTCGGGCTGAGCACCTTGACCCCGCCGATCATCGTGCCTTTGCCTTCGGCGGCAGCCTTCTCGGCCATCTTCCAGTTCACCATGGCGATGTAGTCGCGGTCGCGCTGGGTCGAGGTCACCTCAAGCTTGCCGGTGGCGCGTTCGGTGTTGTAAGAGGTAAAGAACATGTAGCCGTCGGAGACCAGCTTCCCCGCGTCGCCGATATCGTAGTTGAACGGCGGCACCAGCACCTGCCACCCGAACGACATCTCCCCGCTCTTCGGGTCGATCTTGATGCCGGTGATCACGCCCTTGTAGTCGGTGGCGTATTTCGCGACCTCGACCGGCGTGCCCTTGGGGAGGGGGATCGAGAAGCGCGACGACATCATCGAGTACTCGGAGTTGGGCGTGACGAACGCCGACCCGTGGTTGCCCGACACGTTGGGGATCGGTCCGAGAATCTGTTTCGTCTTGAAGTCGCGCAGGTCGATGCGCGCGACCCGGCCGTTCATGTCGTTGATGAAGAGCCAGCGGCCGTCGTAGTCGCCCTTGGTTTCGGACAGCGCGGGGTGGTGCGCGTCGCCCCACGTGAGGTTGCCCAGCATCTTCTTCGTGTCGTCGTCGAAGCCGTACCCGGTGCCCGGATAGGGCGTAAAGACCGGGATGGTGGAGATGTGCCGCATCGATGGGACGCCGTACACGTAGACCTGCCCGGAGTGGCCGCCCGACGAGAAGAGGTAGTACTCGTCGAGGTCGCCCGGAGCGACGTAGGTCTTCTGCGCGGCCACCGCCATATCCGACGTGCCGGCCCCCGCCGTCTTGCCCGCTTTGGGCGCACTCGGAGCGCAGCGGCTCGCGAACACGATCAACACCAGCACGCCGACCACCGCCCAACCCGCCGTTCGGAATCGAATCCAGCTCATATGCCTCTCCTCCATACCACCATCGCAGCCCGGGCCCTTCTGCGCGAGAGGCGGGATCCAGGTCAACCGGGCGTTGCCTGCGGCCTCAGACGACACCGACTATTTCTTCGCCGCGCCCTCGCTTCCGGCCGGCGCCAGCGGGTTGTTGCCCTCGGCCACCTGCCGCTGGTAGGCGGCGAACGCCTCGCGCAGTTTCTGGATCGCGATGTCCTTTTGTTCCGGCGTCAGGATAATCTGCCGCGACAGCACCACCGACATGGTGCCCGTCGGATTCTTCAGGAACCGGTCCACGGTGAGGCCGAAGCGCTTCTGCGTGTCCTCTACGGCGGTCGACAGGTCGGGCCCGATCTGCGCCGGGCTCTTCACCTTGAGCGCCGCGATCGAATGGCACACGAAGCAGCCCGTCGAGACGAACCAGGCGCCGGGCCCCGTCTTCATGTCCTCTTCCGCCTTCTTCTCATCGACGGTCTGGGGATCGGTGCGGGGCACCCCGGCGAGAAACGCCGCATCGAAGGGCGCCTTCTTCCACGACAGCACGAGCATCGCCAGCGCCTGCGCGTCCTGGGTGCTGAGGTTGAAGTTCGGCATCACCGTGTCCTGCACCAGCGCTCGCGGATCCTTCAGGTGGCCCACGTGCCACGCGAACGCGGTGGTCTGGCCCGACAACCGGCTGTAGTCGTACTGCTCGGGCGCCTTGTCACCGACCCACGTCAGGTCGGGCCCGATCGTGCCGCCCCGGCTGTTGATGACGTGGCAGGCGCGGCAGCCTTTGCTCTGGACCAACGCCTTGGCCCTGTTGATCGCCTCGGCCCCCTTGGTGTCGCGCTCGTAGCGGTGGCAGAGATTGCAGTTCATCTGCATGAGCGCCGCGGTGTTGCCCGCCAGCGAGTACGACGCCCCCAGGGGCTTGCCGAGCAGCGGCTCCTCCCAGTGCGCCACCTCGCCATGCGCGGCCGCGGTGTCGATGGCCCAGCCCTGTCCGCCGTGGCACGCACTGCAGCCGAACTTCTCGGTCGGGTGCGCCCTGAGGAGTTCGACCGGATGCGACCGGTAGGGCTCGGCGGCCGTCTCGAACCCTTTCCAGGTCACGGCCTGGTGGCACGTGATGCAGCGGTCGGCCCGACGCAGCCCCGGCACCCAGATTTGCTGCATGCCGGACGGCACGGTGGCCGCACGCTCGGCGCCGAACTTCTCGGCCACCATGTTCCTGAACGTGTACTGGTAATACTTGTAGTCGTGCTGCCGATCGCTCCACGCGAACAACGCGGTGGCAATCACCAGGACGACGCCGATCACGGCCAGCACAGGTCGGTCGATCCGTGGAAACGGCGACTGCGTTCGCTGTTCCATCTCAGATCCTCCCCGGAATGCCCGGCCACGTCTCCCACGGCCAGTAGAAGTGCCAGTACGGCCCGCGCATCAGCAGTCCCACCACGGTGAAGGCGATGATGACGAACGTGAGGGCGATGAACACCAGATTCTGGGCGCGACGGGACCGCGGAAACCAGACGCCGGTCTCCGATCGAGGCGAGCGGTCCATCCAGGGCCAGAACGTGAGCAATCCGACCAGCACCCCGGGCAGGATGGCGCCGCCCAGGAACGCGCCGTTGATCGTGAATGATCCGATCGTGAGCGTCGTGTCGGTGACGATCTCCTGCAGCCACAGGAAGTACCACGGCGCCTTCGCCGGGTTCGGCGTCACCAGGGCGTTGGCCGGCTCCTCGAGCGGCGACCCAATCACGCTGGCGAGGATGCTGATGACCGCAAACGTCCCGAGGACCACGATGAGCGCCCGGCGCGTCAGGTCGGGCACCGCGTTGACCGTCGTGTCTGGGGCCTCAAGCGAGAGGGTCCGCACCAGTGGCGAGGTGCCCGAGGCCACGCCGAGCAGCGTGTAGGTCTTCGAGGGCACCGGGTTGGTCTCGCGCGCCTGCTCCAGCACGCTCGCGCGGTCGGCCCGCGCCAGCCCGCCGTCCTTGCGGATGCGCCACATGTGGTACGCCACCAGGCCGCCCAGCGCGCCCGGCAGCACGATGATGTGCAGCACGTAGAAGCGAATCAGCGTGGCCTGCTCGATCGCGCGCCCGCCGATCAGCAACTCCCGGATCCTCGGACCCACCAGCGGCACCGACGACGCGATGTTGGTGCCGACGGTGACGGCCCAGAACGCGAGCTGGTCCCACGGCAGCAGGTAGCCGGTAAACGACAGGAACAGCGTCAGCAGCAGCATCGAGACGCCGATCACCCAGTTCCACTCGCGGCGCTGCCCATCGCCCACGCCGTTCTTGTACGCGCCGGTAAAGAACACCCGCGCCAGGTGCAACGCCACCGCCACCACCATCAGGTGCGCGCCGATGCGGTGCACGGCCCGCAGCCACCAGCCGAACGTGACGACGTATTCGATGTCCTTGACCGACTGGTACGCCCGCTCCACCGACGGGACGTACAAGAACATCAGCGGCAGCCCCGACAAGATGAGCAGCCCGAACAGGGCGCCGGCGATCGTCCCCAGCCAGAACGAGTAGGTCCAGGCCAGCGACCCTTTGTCGACCTTGGCGGGAAACCAGTGCAGCAGCAGGTTCGACACGACGGCATCGCCGGCCTCCCGGTCCGATGCAGGGCGAACACTCCACAGGCGTCTCGGATGCACGCCCGGCGCGGTGGGCCCGCCATTCGCGCGTTTCGGCAACAACGTCATGTGCGCACCTCAGGCCACCGTCAGTCGGAAGCGATGGTCCACTTCGTCAGCAAGGTTCACGATCAACTGCCCATCGTCTGGAGACACCGACAGGCGATACCAGGCCAGCGGCTTGGGAGCCGGACCGGCGACGTTGGTGCCGTCGCCGCTGTATTTCGAGCCGTGACACGGGCACAGGAACCGGTGCGTCAGGCGCAGGGGCAATCCTTCGACCGTCGTGTCTTCGGGGCGCGGCAGCGCCTCGGCGCGCACCGTGCAGCCCAGGTGCGTGCAGACCGCAGAAATCGCATGAAACGTCCGGCCCGCCCGGAACACGAAGACCCGCTCGTCGGGCAGAAACTTGAGCCCGTCGGGGAACTCCTCCGGCGGGCCTAACTTCACCGTCGTGGGCGCGTCATAGGTCAGGTTGGGCACCAGCGACCGCAGCGACGCTCCCGCCTGTGCGGCGATGGCGACGAGGCCGGCGCCCGTGCCGATCTTGCAGAGAAAGTCGCGCCGGTCGTTGCGATGGGGGTCGTTGGGATCGCTCATAGCCTGTCCAGTCCGAAACCACGCGCCTGTATCACCGGGTTCACGCCTCCGCCGACGCGAACCGCTCCGTAATCGTGAAGGTCTCCATCGTCATCGCGTCGGTCGGGCAGCGCGTGGCGCACAGCCCGCACCGGATGCACCGTTCGTCGTCTTTGATCATCGCGGAGAGCGGCAGGCCCGTTGCGCCAGCCCTGGTCGACAGCGCGTCGCGTGTCGCCGCGTCGAGGTCCAGACTGCCGAACGGCACGATCGCCAGGCAGTACTCGGGGCAGATGTCGACGCACCGGCTGCAGAGGACGCAGCGCTCGGGGTCGTAGATCGTCTGGACATGGCAGACCAGGCAGCGCGCGGCCTGATCCAGCGCATCGGGGGCCGCATACCCGGTTTCGACCTCGGCGATGCCGGTGCGACGCCCGATGTCGAGGGTGGGCGGAGCCTTGCGATCCAGATGCTCGAAGCCGGCAATCATGCGGTAGCGCGGTGTGGGCAGCGCCTCGATGTCGAGGTGGCGCACGATCTGCGCTCCGCCGCCGGCAAGATATTCGTGGATCGAGCGAGCCGCCCGCTTCCCGTTGGCGACCGCTTCGATCAGATTGCGGGGACCAAACGCCACGTCGCCCCCCGCGTACACGCCGGGCGCGGACGTGGCCATGGTCGCCGGGTCGATGCGGATCGTGCCACCCGGTGTGAGGCCTACCTGGTCGGCCGGCTTGAGAAACGAGAGGTTTGGGCGCTGGCCGATGGCGAGGATGCAGGTGTCGGCCTCGAGCGAAATCACGTCCTGGAGGTCGTACTCGGGGGCGAATCGGCCGCTGGCGTCAAACACCGACCGCACCGCCCTCAGCGCGATCGACGACAGGCGGCCGCTCCCCTCGAACCGCAACGGTCCTCGGCGGGTGAGGAAGCGGATGCCTTCTTTGCGGGCCTCCTCAAATTCCTCGAGGCCCTGGGTGCTGCACAGGACCGGCATCTCGTCGAAGTTCTCAAGCGACACAATCGTGATGTCTCGGGCGCCAGCGCGCATCGCGGACCGGGCCGAATCGAGCGCTTCTTTGACGCGCGCGTCGGCCGCCGCCTCGAGGCCCGCCCGTTCGCCCGCGTCGTCGCCCTCGCGAAGCGCAGTGCGCGCGGCGTCGAAGGCCACGAAGCCGCCGCCCACCACGACCACCTTGCGGCCAAGATCCACCCGATAGCCGCGATTGACGTTGAGCAAATAGTCGACGGCCTTGATCACGCCGTCCAGTTCGACGCCCGGCACGTCCAGATCCCGGCCCTCGGATACGCCCACCGCCACAAACACCGCGTCGTAGCCCTGGCTCCGCAGTTGGGCCAGGCCGAATTCCGGCGTGAGCGGCGTGCCCAGGCGCACGTCGACGCCGAGCGACTGAATCTTGTCGATTTCGGCACGGATGAGCGCGCGCGGCAGACGGTACTCCGGGATGCCGAAGCGAATCATCCCACCCGGTTCGCTGGCCGCTTCAAACACCGTGACCGTGTAGCCGAGCAGCGCGAGGTCGTGCGCGGCAGCCATGCCGGCCGGCCCACCGCCAATCACCGCCACCTTGCGCGGCGCCCGCCCGGTACCGGATGGGTCCCGGCGGCCCGGCGAGACCGGCAGGTGACCCGCGTACCGGTTGCCTTCGCCGACCAGTGTCGACCTCAGGCAATCCTGAGTGCCGGGACGCGTCGACTCGACGCCATATTGTTCGGTGAGGTGGCGCTTCAGTGCACGAATCGACACGGGGGCGTCAATCGCGCCTCGGCGGCACGCATCCTCGCATGGGGCCGCGCAGACCCGGCCGCAGACCGAGGCAAACGGGTTCGGCGCACGAGCGACGAGAAAGGCGTCCTCGTCACGGCCAGCCGCGATCAGTTGTACATAGCGGCCCGCGTCGGTGGAGACGGGACAGCCCGTCTGGCACCTGACCTGGGCCTTCCAGTGTTCGAGGTCGGGGAGCCTTATGCCGATGGCCATGGTGTGTCTTCTGGCCCCTAGGATGAGGCCGATAGGGGCAAGTCCGCTATGACGCCGGTCATACGGGATCCGTCTCGGCGGCGTTGCCTCGCACGAGCAGGGCCCTGCCGCTGCGCGCGCGGTATGATGGAATCACAGGTGCCGCGGCGTGGACACGCCCCGGCCGTTGATGACGTCTTCCGGAGCCCGTTATGCGTGCCATGCTCACACCCGTCTTCGTGCTGGTCTCCCTGGTGGCGATGTCCACGACGCCCGCTTACGCGGCAGGCGCCGAGACGTTCGACGCGACGTACCGTTCGGCGATGGCCAGTTACTACGCGGTGCTGGCGGTCAGCGCGCATGGAAATACGGAAGCCAGCCTGCGGCAGCTGATCCTTATGAGAACGAAATGGGAAGCCGTCGCCAAGGCCGCGCAACCAGGCGGACCGGAATGGACACGGGACGTGGCGGCGGGAGGGCAGACACCCATCGCCGTGGTCGCCGCCATGTTGGAAGACGCCCGCATGCACGTGGCCGCGAAGGACGTGGCCGAGGCGCACGCCGAGCTCGAGGGCATTCGCGTCGTGCTGCGCGACGCCCGTGCGCGACACGCCTCGCGGAACTTCGACGACGCGCTGACCGACTACCACGAAGCGGTTGAACGACTCGAGAGCCGCATCGGCCTGAGAAACGAGATCGTCCTCAATGCCGACGACTACGCCGCGATCAAGGACCACGCGGCGCGTGCGCGCACCACGTGGACCGAGATCGACGCCTCGGCTGGCGCGTTCAAGGTGCAGCGAGGCTGGGCCGAACTCGCGGCGCGGACGATGGCGCAGTTGACGAGACTCGAGCAGGCCGCGGCGAACCAGGACGGAACAACGGCGCAGGCCACCGCCATCACCCTGAAGGCCGACTACTTCGCGCTTCTGGCCATCCTCGCCCGAGGATAAGCCGCAGGCCCGCGTCCTCCCGGTTCGGCTACTTCACCCCGAGCTTGCGCCTGAGTTCTGTGGTCCAGTTGGTCACGAGGTTCAGATCGGTCGCAGGCGCGGCGGCGGGCGGATCCTCGATCATGACGAAGTGATTACCGTCCGGCGCGACGGTGAAGACCGGGCCGCCACCCAGTTCGACGTAGTACGGGCCTCCTTCGAACACCAACGCCGGCTGGCCCGGGCGTACGCCCGCGGGTGCGCCCTGCACTGTCACCGACATCAATCGCGTGCCGTTGGTGTAGAAGAGTTCTCGGCCGTTCGGGTGCCACCGCACCTGGTGGCCGCCGCCCGACGAAATCTGCACGCGTCGGTCGCGATCGTCGATGGGCGCCACGTACACTTCCCAACGGCCGGATTCATCCGACGCGTACGCGAGCCACCGGCCGTCGGGCGAAAGAGCCGGCGCCCCCTCACTGAACTGGCTCTTCAGCCAAACCCGCACCCGCCGACTGGCCACAGACAGCAGCCACAGGTCTTCCTTGGTCGCGGGGTCCCACGTCGAAAACGCGAGCGTGTCGCCGCGCACCTGTCCATCCACACTTTGGATGCGCTGGTCGAGCAGCGGTTCGAGCTGGCCGCGATCCGACTTCATCGTGAACATGTGCGAGTAGTCACGTTCCTTGTTGCACTTGAAGAACAGGCGCAGTCCGTCCGGAGACCACGCCGGGCTTCCGCAGTTCCAGTCCCTCGTCAACCTCGCGGAGGTCCCGCGACTCGTGTCGTACGACCAGATGGCATCGTTGGCGCTTTCGGGAGTGAACGCCACGTAGCGTCCGTCTGGCGAGAGCACGGCCTCTATATAGCCGCCCTTTTCCGAGATGAGCGGTTCCGGCCGCCCGCGGCGGTCGACACGCACGACCCTCCGCTCGATCGGCTGCTCTCCGCCGGCAGCGTAGATGAGCACCCCGTTTCGAGACACGGCAAAGTGGCCGACGGCATACCCGGCCCGCGTGGCGAGGTCCGGCAGGATCTCGACGGGATCGCCAGACACGATCAGCCGCTCGACGTCGAACGCCACCGCCCACAGCGACCCGGTCCTGGCGTACACCAGGAACCCAGGTGCCACGTAGCGGGCGCACATCCCGCCCGAGATGAGCGTGCGCGTCTCGCCGGTCTTCACCACGCGCACGACGACGCGTGAGCCGGCGTAGGAGACAAGGTCGGCGGCCCCGATCGTGTAGATGATGGCGCCCGCCCCTGGCAGCACGTCGGGGTAGCGGTGGGTCTTCTCCCCGGAGGTCCATTCGGGGGTGGTCAGCGGCTCCACGGCGCCGCCCGTCTCCCGCACGCGGTAGAGGCCCCCGGCCACATCGCGGGCGAACACGATCCAGCCGTCGTCGCCCCAGCTCGCCCCCCGCACATCGGTGGCAGGCGCGAGCAATGTCGGATTGCCCCCGACCACGGGCAGCTTCAGCAACCGGCCGTCCTCGGTGCAGAACCCAACCCACGTCCCGTCGGGTGAGAAGAAGGGCAGGTGTCCCCCATCCGAGCCGGCCACCCTGGTCGCCACGCGGCCGTCGAGGTCGCGGACGAAGAGCGCCGTGGACGGCCCTTCCTGCGCCGCGTAGACCAGGCGTCGGCCGTCGCGCGAGATCGCGAGACTCGGCGTGGAACCGCGGAGCATCGGCGCGGCCGACGGCAAGAGCATCGCCGACCGTACTGACGAGGGCACCTCCGCGCGAGGCCGGCTCAGCAGGACGGCTCCCGCGCCAAGGGCGACGCCGGCGGCCAACGCCAGGATGCCGGCAACCACGATCGGGCGACGACGCGAAGCGGCGTGTGATGACGACGCGGGCACAGCGGTCGGGGATGGCCCGTTCGGGGCGCCTGGCCCCGCCAGCGCCTCCGCGATCTCTGCCCGCGCGTCACCGATGTCGCGCAGCCGCTCGCGCGGGTCCTTCTTCAGGCAGCGTCTCAGGAGGTCGACGATGCGCGGGGGCATCGCCGCGGGCAGCCGGATCCAGTCCGGCTCGCGCGTCAGCACGGCCGCGATGAACTCCGCCACATCCTCGCCGGGAAACGCCCGCTGCCCCGTCAGCATTTCGTAGAGCACGCACCCGAACGCCCAGATATCGGTCCGCTTGTCGACCGCCCGGCCCCGGGCCTGCTCCGGGCTCATGTAGGCCGCGGTGCCCAGGATCACGCCCATCCGACTCGCCATGGCGGTCATCGTCGGCGAGTTGATGGCATCCGCCGTCGCGCTCGCCCCCTCCGCACCGAGCGCTTTGGCGAGACCAAAGTCCAGCACCTTCACCGTGCCGTCGTCGCGCACCTTGATGTTGGCGGGCTTGAGGTCGCGGTGGACGATCCCCTTTTCGTGCGCCGCATCGAGCGCGTCGGCAATCTGCGCGGCGATGGCCAGCGCTTCCGGGATCGGGACGGGCCTGCCGGCGATGCGCGCATCGAGCGTCGGGCCTTCGACCAGCTCCATCACGAGGAACGGTGTCTGGGCCGACGGCCCGGCTGGCCCGGCGGCCGACAGCGGCGCGGGCATGCCACCCTCTTCGACGGCGTAGATGGCCGCGATGTGCGGATGATTGAGGGCGGCAAGCACCTGCGCCTCACGCGCGAACCGCGCCCGGCGCTCCGGGTCGGCGGCAAATGCCTCAGGCAAGATCTTGATCGCCACGTCGCGATTCAGTTTCGAATCGCGAGCGCGGTAGACCTCGCCCATCCCGCCTTCGCCGACCTTCGACAGGACGCGGTACGAACCAAGCAGCCGTCCGATCATGCGCGGACTCTCACGTCGGCGACGGCCCGCCTGCGCTCGTCTCCGGCTCTCCTCGAGCTACGGCGAAGTCCCACTGCGAGCGGGGCGACGATCTCATACGGGCCGAAGCGCATCCCAGGTGCCAGACTCATCACTCACGCTCCCCGAGTGCTGAAAGACCCAAGCCGACCGGTTCGCGGACTCGATTGGAACCGACGTGTGTATCGATCAGCGGTCGCCACGAGTCAGAACCACGGCATCGCCCAATTGAGTGGAGTGAGCGGATTATACCCCGACCCGACTCCGATCGTCGTCGGGGACGGGGCACGACAGGCGTGACGGCGCCGTGCGGTGTGAAGCGGATGCGGCGTGCCCGCCTCGTCAGCCCCGGCTCGATCGTCGTCTCGCCGCGGCGCGGGCATCCTGAACACACGTTGCCGCGCGTCGGCCGCGCCACCGGCGGCTTGACATAGCCATCTGGCCATGGCTATATTGCCTACATGGTCACCATGGCAGCCGGCGCATTCAAGGACCAGTGCCTGAAGGTGCTCGATCGAGTCGCAGCCACGCGGACGCCGGTGGTCGTCACCAAACGAGGGCGCCCCGTCGCCACCGTCGTGCCGTTTACCAACCCCGACAAGAACGCCGGCACGTTAGCCGGCAGTCTGCTTGGAGAACACGGCAATCCGTTCGGCACCGGCGAGGCCTGGGATGACGACCGTCCTTGATACGCACGCCTGGGTGTGGTGGGCGACCGAGGATCGCCGCCTGTCACGTCGCGCGGCGCAGATCATTCAGCGCGCGGCTCGTGGCGGCGGCGTCGCGATCTCAATGATCTCCATCTGGGAAGTGGCCAAGAAGGTCGAGAAGCAACAGTTGGTTTTCGACCGGCCCCTGCGCGACTGGATCGATCGCGCCACGGCGCTTCCGGGTTTGTCGCTGTTGGAACTCACGCCGGCCATTCTGATCGAGAGTTGCGACCTGCCGCAGCCCTTCCACGGCGATCCCGCCGATCAGATCATCGTGGCCACCGCACGCCATCACCATGCGGCGCTCGTGAGCAAGGACGGCAAGCTCAAGTCGTACGCGCACGTCCAGACCGTGTGGTGAACGCGCGGTCTGCGTCCCTCCCGCCTCCAGCCGTCCCACGTCCTCGTCTGGAAACGCCATCCGCGTCGGCGCTCACGTGCGGATATTCACCGCCAGTGGCACGACGGTCGACTTGAGCATGCGGCGGTCTCGCGTCAGGAGTGGAATGCGCTCCACGACGCTGGTCGCGGCGATGAGCTCGTCGGCCGGGTCCGAGGCGAAGTCCAAGCGCGTGCTGCGTCGGGCAATCTGCTCGGAGATGGGGAAGACCGTGATGCGCCGGACGAATTCCCGAAACGAGGGACTCTCGAGGTCCAGTTCGAGACGGCCCAACTGCACGAGTTTCGCCAATTCCCACAGGACGATGTCGGAGATCGCCAGCGGCTGGTCGGACACCAGGGCTTCCTCGGACCGGGTCAGCGTGCCGGCCAGCAATGCGACGACGATGTGGGTGTCAAGATTCAGCACGCCACTTCACCCCAGTGGACATGATGTGGCCGTGCACGACGACCTTTCCTTTCAGAGAACCGATCAGATCGCGATTGCTCGTGGCGCCGGCCGGAATCACACGAGCCACGGGCCGGCCCCGTTTGGTGAGTACGATTCCGGACGAGTCGAGTTCGTCGACGAGGCGGAGACACTTCGCCTTGAACTCCGTGATCGTCATCGTGGTGTCGGGTTTGGCCATGCTCCATCGTAACATGACCACTCATATGACCGGTCATGTCGTGCGCGCGCAATCGATCCGTCGCCAGGGAACCGCGAACCTCTCCCCAACACGGCACGCCGACAGTCCGGCTCCTCATCCGCCTATTCCAGCCGCACGCGCGGATCGAGCAGGCCGTACGCCACGTCAACCACCAGGTTGGCGGCCACCACCAGCACGGTCGACAGGATCGTGATGCCCATGATGATCGGCAAATCCTGCGTCGTGATGGCCTGCACCACCTCGCGGCCCAGGCCCGGCAGGCCGAACACCACCTCGGTGACGATGGCCCCGCCGAGCAGGCTCCCCATATCGATGCCGAACTGACTGACCACGGGTGTGAGCGAACTGCGGAGCACGTGGCGGTACGTGATGCGCGATTCGGTCAAGCCCTTGGCCCGCGCCGTCCGGATGTAGTCCTCGTCCATCACGTCGAGCATGGCGCCCCGCGTGAGCCTCGAATAGGTGGCCGCCGTCACCAGCGCCACCGACAGCCACGGGAGCGCAAGGAACCGCGCCCACTGCAGAGGGTTGTCGCCAAACGCGACATACGATCCGGGCGGGAAGAATTCGAATCCGGCCATATAGAGCCGGAAGAACAGGAAGAACAGCAACAACTGGCCCACCAGGAACGTCGGCATCGAGTAGAACCCGAGCGCGACGGCGGTGATGATGCGGTCGGTGGCCGACCGTCGTTTCGTCGCCGCCAGCACGCCCGCGCCCACGCCGAGTACCAGCCACAAGATGCCGCTGCCCAAGGCGAGCGACACCGTGACGGGAAAGTCGCGGGCGATGATCGTATTCACCGACTCCTGCGTGTTGAACGAGTAGCCCAAATCCCCGCGGACCAGGCGCCCGAGGAACTGCGCGTACTGGATGTGGGCGGGTTGATCGAGGCCCAGCCTGGCCCGCACCAGTTGCACCGTTTCCGCGCTCGCCTGCCGCCCGGCGATCAGGCGAGCGACGTCGTGCGGCACGGCGAAGTAGATGACGAACACACTGGTGGCCACGATCCAGATCACCAGCATCGTCCACGCGAGGCGCCCGAGCAGATAGCGAATCATGGCGCCTCCTCGCCGATGGCCGGGGCCACTTGATCCCGACGCGGATCGAGTGCGTCTCGGACGCTGTCGCCGAGCAGGTTGAACGCCACCGTGGTGATCAGCAACGCCGCTCCCGGGAAGAACACGAACCACCACGCCACTTTGTAGTACGCCATCGCGTCGGCCAGCATGTTCCCCCACGACGGAGTGGGCGGAACCACGCTCAAGCCGAGAAACGACAAGGTCGCCTCCGACACGATCGCCCCGGGCACGAGCAACGTGGTGTACACGATGACGGTGGGTGCCACGTTCGGGAGGATCTCGACGAACATGATGCGCGCCGGACTCGCCCCGATCGTGCGCGCCGCCTGCACGTACTCGCGCTCACGAATCGACAGCGTCTCGGCCCGCACGATCCGCCCTACCGACGCCCAGCAAAACACGGCAATCACGGTGACGCTGATAGCCAGACTCGGCCCCACGACCGCCACCAGCGCCAGGGCGAAGACCAGAAATGGCAGCGCGAGGAACACGTCCATCATCCGCGACAGCACGCGGTCCACGAGCCCGCCGTACCAGCCGGCGACAATCCCGACGATCGTGCCGATGAGGACGGCGAGCGCGCTGGCCAGCACGCCCACCAGCAGCGACACCCGCGTCCCGTACGCGATGCGCACCAGAATGTCGCGGCCGAGGCTGTCGGTGCCGAGCAGGAACATGCTGTTGGGCGCCAGTGGAATTCCTGTCGGCGACAGGCCGACATCCAGGTACTGCTGGGCCGGACCATGGCCGACCGCGGCGGCAATCAGCGGGGCGACGGCGGCCGCCACCACAACGGCCGTCAGTGTGGCCGCGGCGGCGATCGCCGTTCGATCGTGCCGCAGACGCGCGAAGGCGAGCTCCCACGGTCCTCGGCTGCGGACAACGGCGCGCGGGGGGGACGTCATGATGCCTCCTCGCGGCCCGACTTCGTTCGTTCGATCGATGACGCACTTCGTCGAGGCTCGCCCGGCTCCGTGTGCTCGATCACCAATGCACTTGGTAGAGGCGGGCTCGCGCCGGCCACCGCCAGCGCCTCACCATCCGCCACGGGGAAGTGGCACGCCGCCACGTGCTCAGCCGAATCGCCAGCGAACGACGCGAGCTCGGGCACGTCGGCCGCGCACCGCGCCTGTGACCGCGGGCATCGTGGGTGGAACCGGCACCCGGCCGGCGGATCCATGGGCGAGGGCGGGTCGCCCGCCAGCACGATTTCCTGTCTGGCCTCCGCGCGGTCAGGATCGGGATGCGGCATCGCCGAGAGCAACGCCCGTGTGTAGGGATGCCGCGCGTGCTCGTAGAGGTCGCGCACCGGCCCCAGTTCCACCACGGTCCCGAGATACATCACCGCCACCCGGTCGCTCACGTGGCGGACGACGGACAGATCGTGAGAGATGAAGAGATACGTCAGGCCCAGCTCGTCCTGCAGCGAGTCGAGCAGGTTGAGAATCTGTGCCCGGATCGACACATCGAGCGCCGAGACGGGTTCGTCACACACGATGAAGTCGGGGCGAAGCGCGATGGCACGGGCGATCCCGACGCGCTGGCGTTGGCCACCGGAGAAGTCGCCCGGGTACCGGTTGTAGTGCTCCGGGTTGAGGCCGACCAGTTCCATCAGATCCTGCACCCGCCTCACGCGGTCGTCGCCCTTCGCCAGGCCGTGGATCTCGAACGGGTCGCCGATGATGGAGCCGACCCGGCGGCGCGGATTGAGCGATCCGTACGGATCCTGAAACACCATCTGCATCCGGCGGCGAAACGGTCGCAGCTCGGACTGGGACAAGGTGGACAGGTCGTGGCCGTCGAACACGACCCGGCCGGACGTCAGGTCGTGCAGCCGCATGAGGCACCGGGCCAGCGTGGACTTTCCGCACCCCGACTCCCCGACCAGGGCCAGCGTCTCCCGCCGGCGAACGTCGAGGCTGACGTCGGCCACCGCGTGGACGCGCTCGCGCTTGCGCGCAAAGAGGCTGCCGGTCTTGACGGGGAACTCTTTGACGACGTGCTGGAGTTGGACGAGCGCGTCGCCAGTTGTGGTCGGCGCCGCCGCAGGAGCCGTCGTCATGATCGCGCCTCTTCCCGTGACCAGCACGCCGACAGATGAGGGTCGGCACCGTTGACGACCGTCAGCCTCGGCACGTCGGCGCGGCACCGATCGATGACGTCGGCGCAGCGAGGATGGAACGGGCACCCCGGCGGCGACGCAATCGCACTGGGCGGCTGGCCCGGGATGGGCGTGAGCCTGGCGCCGTTCCCGTCGGCTCTCGGGATCGACGCAAGCAGGCCTCGGGTGTACGGGTTGTGCGGCGCGCGAAACAGTTCCCGCCGAGTCGCCACCTCCATGGCCCGGCCCGCGTACATCACGACCACGTCGTCGGCCACGTCGGCAATGACGCCGAGGTCGTGCGTAATCAAAATGACCGCCATGCCGAATTCCTGCTGCACGCGCCGCAACAGGCGGAGAATCTGCGCCTGCACGGTGACGTCGAGCGCGGTGGTCGGCTCGTCGGCCACGAGCAGTTTCGGGTTGAGCGCGAGGGCCATCGCGATCATGGCCCGCTGCAGCATGCCGCCAGAAAACTGGTGCGGGTAGTCGTCCACGCGGCGGTCGGGTTTGGCGATCCCGACCAGGCCCAGCAGTTCGATCGCTCGCGCGCGCGCCTGCTGGGTGGTCATCGCCTCGTGCGCCTGGATCATCTCGACGATCTGCCACCCCACCCGATAGAGCGGATGCAAGCTCGAGAGGGGATTCTGAAAGATCATCGCGATGCCGCGACCGCGGATCGCTCGAAGTTCATCGGCCGACATCGCCAGCAGATTCTTCCCTTCGAACACCGCCTCGCCCGACACCCGCGCGCCCCGGGTGAGTCCCACCATCGTCTGGGTGGCGACGCTTTTCCCCGAGCCGGATTCGCCGACGATGCCGAGGACCTTGCCGCGGTCGACGGAGAACGAGATGCCGCGCACCGCGTCCAGCACGCCGTCGGGTGTGTTGAATGCGACGCGAAGATCGCGGACGTCGAGCAGCGGCGAGCCGCTCGCCCGCGTGGGGGAAGTGTCACTCATGACGTAGGGCCTCGTGTACGTTCGTTGGCAGCGCACTGCAGCGGTGGTGCGGCAGCTGGACGCATTCGCGGCGCCGCATCACCTGCACTCGGCCTCACGCGGACACGCTGGAGCGTCCGCGTCGTCACGAACTGCCTTGGAACACCGCAAATGTCCCAGTGTCCGCAGACGGAGTCAAGGAAAAACCGCCGCTCGCCACGCTGAACATCTGCGCCCATCGACCCGGGGCGTCCGGTTTGAACCTGAAGCGTCTGCGGAATTCGAAGACGCAGGCCTCTGGTACAACCGTCAACGGGTTGGAGTCCTTGCCGTCGCAGACGATCGACGTCGGCCTGGCGACTGGTTCCCTTGGCTCTGGTCGGGAATGCCAGTGGGGCTTCACTGGTTTCCCTGTTTGCGTCAGCCCGCACACATCCCGCCGATGATCGGCCACGGGCGGCCAACCTTCATCCAGACGTGGGTGATCTTGGGCACTTCGCCACGACCTTCGACTCCCCCATCTTGATAGGCCGGACGTCGTGGCGGATCGACCATGCGTCCCGCCCCAGATGAAAGCGCCGCGCAAGCAACTCAACCAACGCAGCGCGACCCGGGTCGTTGTTATACTGATTGGGCGATCGGTTTGCCGCCGAGGCTGTCGGAGCGCTTCATGAAGATTCCGTCCGACGCGATCATCGCGGGGCAGAAACTGACGGACTATCTGCTCGTGCGACGGCCTTGGGACGACAAGAGCGGTTATCTTGGTCGCGCTGGCTTCGACTTGGAGGCCTGGACCGGCCTGCGTGAGGCCATCCGACGGCTTGCGGATACGGTCGACGCCGTTGAGGACGGTTTCAACGAATACGGCACGTTCTACCGGGTTGAAGGAATGCTCACCGGTCCGACCGGATCCGTTCAGGTGGTGTGCGTTTGGATGAAACGGGCCGTTGACGGCAGCGTTCACTTCGTGACGCTGAAACCGTCCCGCAGAAGGAGTGGTGATGTCTCTCAATCTCTATGATCGCGTGGCACTGCGAACGTCCTTTCCGCAGTACTCACTGCGCGCCGGCGATGTGGCGACGCTGGTCGATGTGGTTGAGCACCCGGCGTGTGGCCCAAGGGGATGCGTGCTGGAACTCTTCAATGCAATTGGGGATTCGATTGCGGTCATCACCGTCCCGGAAGATGCTGTTGAACCGCTCCGTGCAGACGAAGTGCTAGCCGTCCGCCCGATGGCGATTGTGGGTTGAACGACCAGCCGTCCCCGCCACCCCGCTCGGCCGCAGCGGTGTGTTGGACGGCATCCCTACTTCCCTGGCGGCGTCAGCCCGCACACATCCCGCCGATGATCGGCCACGTGCGGCCGACCTTCACCTCCAGCCCGCAACCGTTCATCGCGGAGAGCCTCCCGCATCCGCCAGGCACAGCGCGGCATAGTCGCAGTTGATCCCCACGACCGCCCACGTGCAACGGCGAACTCGCTGCGAGTGCGCGAACGCGAACTTGTCTTCGACCAGGGGCACCAGAGCCACGTCCTCCCTCAGCCGATGCGCGATCTCGAACCACCCCTGGTCCGCTTGATTCGAGCCGCGGCCGCCGTCGGGTGGGGACGGACCGGAGGCGGGGGCGGGGGCGGGGAGCATGTTAGACTGGTTAACGACTAGTCGAATCGTTCAGTCACGAGGAGGCACGATGGCTGCTGTCACCGCATTCGTCGCCAAAACCCGGTTCGGCGAACTGCTGGATCGCGTCGCGGCCGGCGAGGAGATCGTCATCACCCGTCACGACAAGCCCGTGGCGCGCATCGTGCGGGAAGGGGCGCCGAGGTTGGACGACGTTCGCCGCACCGTTGAGGCCCTGCGCTCGCTGCAACACCGGATCGCCGCACGGGGTTCCGGCAACGCGCGGCTGTCGAATCGCGAGGTGCGTGCGGCCATTGACGAGGGCAGGCTGTGAGTCGCATGTTCGTCGCCGACGCCTCCATCGCGGTCGCGTGGGTCCATCCGGGACAGGCGACGCCGGAGACGGACTCGATGCTCGAGGCGATCGCTGGCGGAGCGACCCTCGAGGTCCCGGCCCTGTGGCCCCTGGAAGTCGCCAACGCCCTGACCGTGCTCGTTCGGCGACGGAAGTTGACCAAGGAGGACCGGCGACTCGGCCTGAGTCGGTTGCGTGAACTGCCCGTCACCGTCGATCACGAGATGGCCGCGCTCGCGTTCACGACGCTCTCGGACTTGGCGGTCGCCCACGACTTGTCGGTGTATGACGCGACCTATCTCGAACTGGCGCAGCGGCGCAAGCTCATGCTCGGCTGCAAGGACGGTCCCCTTCGGGACGCGGCCCGCCGTTGCGGCGTGAAGATATGGACGGGGCGCTGAACGCGGGAACGGGCCTCAGACTCTGCGCAACAGCCGCCTGGCAGATTCATCGTCGAGATGGAAGGACACACGCCATGACCTCGCGCTCAGGAATTCGCCGCCTCTCGGTTCTCTGGGCCACGGCCCTCGTCCTGGTCGCCGGATACGCCGGCGCACAGACGACGCCCGCCGCCCCAGCGCTGCTCTCCCTGGACCGGATCTTCGCCTCGCGGGATTTCGCGACGGAGCGGTTCGGACCGGCGCGTTGGATGACGGCCGGCGATTCGTACACAACCCTGGAACCGGCCGCCGGCGGCGGACCCGGCCGCGACCTCGTCCTCTACAGGGCCGAGAGCGGCCAGCGAGAGATCCTCGTGGCGGCTGCCAAGCTGGTGCCGCCCGGATCATCGGCGCCATTGGCCATCGAAGACTACGCCTGGTCGCCCGACGGTAAGGTCCTGATCGTCATGACCAATTCCCGCCGCGTCTGGCGGCAGAACACGCGCGGCGATTTCTGGACCTACGATCTGGCGTCGGGCCGACTCCGCAAGCTCGGTCCGGGCTTCGAGCCCTCGACGCTGATGTTCGCCAAGCTGTCGCCCGACGGCCGCATGGCTGGCTACGTCGTCAAGAACAACATCTACGTCGAGAACCTGGCCGATGGCCACGTCCGCGCGTTGACGACGGACGGGACCGGCGACATCATCAACGGGACGTCCGACTGGGTCAACGAAGAGGAGTTTGGCATCCGCGACGGCTTCCGCTGGAGCCCCGACAGCCGCCTCATCGCCTTCTGGCAGTTCGATACGCACGGCGTGCCCGTGTTCACCATGATCAACAATACGGACGCGACCTATCCGGCGACGGTCTCGTTCAAGCATCCCAAGGCCGGCCAACCGAACTCGGCCGTCCGCGTGGGCGTCGTGCCGGCGGCGGGCGGACCGACCGTCTGGATGAAGGCCCCCGGCGATCCGCACGACATCTACATCCCCCTGATCGATTGGGCGGGCAACGCCAGAGACGTCATCTTCCAGCAACTGAACCGACTGCAGAACACCAACCACGTCCAACTCGGCGACGCGGCGACCGGGGAAATCCGGACCATCTTCGTCGACAAGGACGAAGCCTGGCTCGACGACATGACCCGGTACGTCTGGCTGGCCGGCGGCAAAGGCTTGTTCTGGCTCAGCGAACGCGACGGCTGGCGACATGCCTACTACGTCTCGCGCGACGGCAAGGAGGTCCGACTGATGACGCCGGGCGACTACGACGTCATGAGCGTCGACGCCATCGACGAGAAGGCCGGCCTGCTCTACATCACCGCCTCGCCCGACAACGCCACCACGCGCTTCGAATACCGCGTCCGCATGGACGGCACCGGACAGCCCGAGCGAGTCGGCCCCGCGGGGCAGACGGGCGTGCACCGCTACGACGTCTCACCGACCGCACGGTGGGCGTTCCACAGTTTCTCGACGCTGGACACGCCGCCGCAGACCGAGTTGGTCCGACTGCCAGGCGGCGAGACGGTCCGCCCTCTGGCGCCCAACGCGGCCCTGCGGGCGAGCGTCGACGCCCTCACGCGGCAACGCGTCGAATACACGAAGCTCGATATCGGCAGTGGGATCCAGGTCGATTCGTGGCGGATCCTGCCGCCCAACTTCGATCCGA
>JBAXOX010000010.1:0-82654 GCA_037133015.1 Acidobacteriota bacterium | reverse complement strand
TGCTCAAAGCTCCAGTGGGTCAGTGCGGCGGAGCGCCCCGACGCGTCGTGTAGCACGATGGCGTCGGAGGCGACCGCCTCGGTCCTGAACTCACGGGTTTCGATGGTGCGCTCCTCGATGCGGTTGCGCCGTGCGCAAGCCGCCGCGTGAAGCGCTGCGACGCTGTCGTACCGTTCATCGGCTGGGCGCGAGGCCCATTCGCGATGCGCGGTGTACGCGGTGACAGCGGACACACCTGTCCCGTTCATGTGAGGTTCCTTTCTGCGTGCCCTGAGGGCGACGAGGTTGAAACAGCTCCGCGTCTGGCGACGAGGAGGGGTGGCCAGGACGGCCACAGACGAGATGGCTAAAACATACGCTCGAAGTTGGTCGCCGTCAAGATGAGTAGCGGAGACTCACGGAACCACCGAGACGAAGACTCTCCCCGGCGCAACCCTCTGGGGTTTCAGCCGGTCCGAATATCACCGGGAAGGTCACTGCTCCTGGACGATTCTCGGGTTGTACTCCGCGCTGTCCCTATCCGCCGAACGAAAGGCGTTCTGCTGCGAACGCTCTAACTGAACGCGGCCGCGCAGCGGCCGCGACCAAAGACCTTTGCGTTCGGCAGCAGCAACGCCAGTTAGGCACCAGCGCGGACGCGGCGACGCTCCGATCGCACCCGATCTGCCAGGTACATCTTGAGCAGGCTCTGATATGGCACATCACGCTCGTTCGCGAGCAGCTTGAGTTCTGTCAGCAGCGTCTCGGGAAGGCGCACTGAGATCGCGGTTGATGTCGGACGCAAGTTCGGGAACGTGACGAATCGCGCCTTCGACCAATCCACGTAGTCCGTCGAGTCCGCAGTGGCCCAGAAGGCACGCTCCTCGTCCTCGGTCCTAAAGGTCGGAATCTTCTTCAGCGCGCGCTTTGGCTTGCTCATAGTCTCGTCGCTCCTTGCGATTCATGTCCCGCGCTGCCAGCACTCGGATGTGGTTGCCCCGGATCGTGAACACCAGGTGCAACCTCCGCCCTCCGATCGTACAGCCAAGCGCCCGCCAGCGTTCCTCAGCCTGTGAGTGTTTGAGATCAGCAGACACCAAGAGCGGCGCGCCGAAGAACGCCTGCTCGCACGCTCCAGGCTCGACGTCGTGCCGGGTGCGCACTTTCAGTACGTTCCCGGCATCCCAGACGAAGCCTTTACACTCGCCGAGCCTACGATAGATGTCGTCGCTCACGAAGATAGTATATTCAGTGTATATACACTGATCAAGAGCACGCACCGAGCGCCGGCAGTGTGTCTCACGACTAGCGTTCTGCTGCCAACGCTCCAATGAAACGCGTTCGCGCAGCGAACGCTACCGCCAGATCTGCGTTGGCCAGCAGCAACGCCTTGTTAGCCAGCCCGCAACCTATCTCGCCAGCTGGTCGGCGACGCGCACGAGCAGCGAAACTGTCACTCGTTTGGCGGATCACCTCGCGTACGCACCACCGATGAGGTCGTAACCGAATTGAAAAGTCGATGGCCGTAGCACAACGCCGCTGGCGAGCGGATGAGTGCCATGAAGACTCCAAGCCGAGGCGCCCCCACAATCCTGTTCTCGGTGTCCAGCGAACGCCACGCGCACAATGCTTTTCACCGAGGACAAGAGTGGTGGGAAGAAAGCTTGCATTCCGGCGGATCCCGCTCCCCCAGTAACCGGCCCGGTCGGCAGGCACTCGGCGACTATTGTCAGCCCAGCGACGTCTATCGACCCCCGCCAACTTGAGTCGGACTTCTGAAGAAGCTTCACGTCGCCGTACGTGGCGTAGTGGCCCTTGCCGTGCATGTAGGCGACGTACGCACTATCGGGCATCCAGAACTCCAAGGCCAGAAACGGGCGCCCTGGTCCGAGGTCCGTCGCCGGCGTTGATGGCGCGACCCGAGCGAACCACAGCGCCGCGGCTCCGTGCTCTGGCCAATGCGGGGCGCGCCCGTCAATCGTGAATGCTCCCATTCGAACGAGTTCGAGAAATGAAATGCCCCAGTTACCGTGCGTGGGGTGTTCGGCCAGGTAGTCCGTCGCCCAACGGACGCCAGTCGTGGCCAACTCGCTCAGCGTGATGAATCGCAATGTTTGTGGAAGTCGGCGCTCTACTGTGGTGGGATCAAAAGTGACGTAGGCGACAATCTCATACGGTTGACCCACAACCCAGTGCGTCTGAGCACCTTCGGGAAGGGATGGCACCTGCGCGGCCGCGTCTCCAGCAAACAGCGCTGAGCTGACGAGCGTGACTAGCAGCGAGACCAGCCCCATTAGTCTTCCTTCACCATTGGAATATTTCCCGTGAATGGGCCGGAGGCGGTCCATTTGCCAGTTGAACGCACGGGGCTCTGCGGCGAAGGCTAACGACCGGCTTCAGCCGCGGCGGGTCGTTGTTTCACGCGCCATCGGTTGCAAGCCGCGTTCGGCCTTGAAATTCAGAGGCCCGGGCCCATTCCGCGACTCGTGTGCCAGAGTGCCAGAACTTGAAGGACGTCATCGACAACCCGGTAGTACAGGTAGTACCGAATGCGAGAAAGGGTGACTCGCCGCACGCCAGACAAGGATGCGCGGCGGGCTCGTGCGCCCATGGTTGGTTGTAGACACAAGAGCACGAGCGTGCGGTCAAGTTCCTCGAGAATCGCCCCGGGAGCAGCAGGCCTGTTCTTGGCCCACCAGACGACCGCAGCCTCGATCTGTGTCCGCGCGTCGTCGGTGACCTGGATTCTCAGCGGCGTGTTCACGCGGAAGGCCGCAACTGCTCACGCAAGGTTTCCCACGATACGACCTGACCACGGTCTGCCTGTGCAACGGCCTCGAGGAGCGCACGCTCCTCTTCGGAGGAAACCTCGAAGGTCTCGTCATCTTCTCTCGCGACGACCGTGACGACCGACCCTTCGGCCAAGGGGTCTCCCTCGAGGACGACCTTACCCTCGACGACTCTTCCAGTTGCTATTGTCATAGCCAGATCCTACACCCTGTGTGCGAGCGTGCGAAGTGCCGCAGAACGCGGAACCGTTGGGACAGCGCCCTTCGCGCTCCTGCCGGTCTGTCCCAATCGGCGTTCCCGACCACGCCGGCGGGCGGGCCGCAGCCTGCCAGACCCCGAAGGACTTGCCCCCCAGTGACAACGTCTGGATCAGCCAACTGCCTGGCCGCCTCCACCCAGACGAAGCGGGTCTGGTTTCCCGATCCCAACAACAACCTCTTGGGGTCGGGCAATTGCTTCCCCTGAGTGAAGCACAGCTGTACACCGTTGGCACGTGCGACGATCGACACGACGGAATCGATGCCTCGGTCCGTCGGTGAATAGGCGATGACGAAGTGACTAGAGTAGTCGTACGCCAGCTCGTTGGCTGTCGGGAATCGCTTGCGTACAGCGGCCCTGACCGATCGAATGAGCTTCTGATCCTTCGGACCAAGCCTGTAGATGAAGGACCGGAGCACGGCCTCCGGCGTACGCGTCGTGCTATCGGGTTTCGCTGTCACCACATCCTCCCGGTCGTTCTCGGCAGTTCCGTATCAGATCCGCCCAACAAAACCAACGCGCTCGGTCACGGTCGACGTCGGGATTTCCACATCTGGACCACGGTATCTACGTCTACGAAGGCGGAGTTGCGTCGTGCCCGTCGCGTGCTCACCCTCGGAAGCCGACCGGTGCCGACCGGTGTAGGATCTGGCTATGACAGTAGCAACTGGACGAGTCGTCGAGGGTAAGGTCGTCCTCGATGGCGACCCCGTAGCCGAAGGGTCGGTCTGTCACGGGTGTCGCGAGAGAAGATGACGCGACCTTCGAGGTTTCCTCCGGAGAGGAGCGTACGCGCCTTGAAGCCGTTGCGCAGGCAGACCGTGGTCAGGTCGTATCGTGGGAAACCTTCGACGGCGCGTGAAACAACTACCCGTCGCGGTTGAAGCCCGGTCGTTAGGCGTGGACGCCGACATCTCGTCGTCTCCGGCCGCATCTTCGTTTGCTCACAGGCAATCCCGATAGAGACTCCCCAGATGCCTTCATCCGTCATGCTTCGCTGGTCGGATGCCTGGCTGCTCACAGCGATCTATTACGCCGCCGGGTCTCGAGCCGCGCCATTAACTCACATTCTCGCCGCGTCCGACCTTATCAACCACGCTACTCTCACAATCGAGGAACTGCGAAGCGGTCTGGTCAGGCTCGAGAAGGCCGGCCTCATCGCACAGGCCGGCACGTCCCTAACCTTTCAATGCACACCGGCGGCCCGTGAGCGCATCGGACTCCTCAAGCCGGCCTCCAAGGCCCTTTTCGATCTCTGGAAGGCTCTTGAAGCGTCCTTGGGCGTCGCGCCATGGGTCCCCGGCGAACCTGCTCCTCATCCTGACAATGTCTTCTCATACCCCGGCCTGACTGAGTCCGTCTTTGCCCGCGCGCTCAAGAGCTATCTCACCCCTCGAGCCACGTCGCGTGGGCCAAAGAAGGAGCACGGCAGGCCGAACGAGCCCCCCGCCTAACCCCGGCATGCAGCGGACGCGCGACGAACGCCGCTGACGCTCGGCGATCAGCCTCAACGTCGGCAGCGACTTGCCGAAAGGCGCGCGATTACATCTCAAGTTCCCCGCTCTCGCGATAGTCGAGAAGGCTTTGCGCCGGAACCGGCGTGCCAGTGAACACGGGCGTTCCGCTCATCACCTCGGGGTCGCCCGAGACGATCGACGATTCGGAAGTGGCCAAACGCACAGGGGAGGACGCGGGCGGGGTATCGTCGACCGCGTCGCGATCGGGCCGGGTTTTCGACCTCTCAGTTGCAGAAACCGTCATTTGGCCGCTTTTTTGTGACCAACCACGCGAAACCATCTACGATGTTGATATCCATTGACGGGAAGACCATATGGATGACCTCCAGGGTCTCATTGCGAAAGTCAACGCGGGTGAGCCTGGCGCGCAGGACGCCCTGTTCTCCGCGGCCTATTCGGAATTACGCAAACTGGCGCGCGCGCGCCTGCTCGGCGGTGGTCGCAGCACCTGCCTGGACACCACAGCGCTGGTGCACGAGTCCTACCTTCGTTTTATCCATCACGGTCAACTGCGAAGCGAAGACCGCCGCGCCTTCTTCAGTTACGCCTCGCACGTCATGCGCTCTGTGATCATCGACTCGGTGCGCGAACGCCAGGCGCAATGCCGTGGTGGCGATCTCGATCGGATAACCCTCAACACCCAACTGGGCCATGGGTCGCCATCCGGCGAGGATGAACTCCTTCAGGTGAACGACGCCATCGAAGCACTGTCACACAAGGAGCCACGCCTGGCCAAGGTCGTGGAAATGCGCTACTTCGGCGGCTACACCAACGTCGAGGTTGCCGAAGCGCTGGACCTCAACGAAAAGACGGTGAGACGCGACTGGGACAAAGCCCGCCTGATGCTCCTTGCCCTGCTCAAGTCGTAGGAATTACCTGAAAGGTCCAGTTTCGACCTTGGCTTTGCGTCTGATAAAGAGCCCACTTGGAACCCTAAATCACCATGGCACTGTCGCCCCATCAAATCGAAACACTGAGCAAACTGCTCGACGTGGCGCTGGAACTCGAACCGACGCAGCGCGAGACCTGGATCGCCTCACTGCCCCCCGACGAGCAGGCTCTGGCCGAACCGCTGCGCGAGATGCTGGCCAACGACGACAAGCTGGCCGCGGAACAGCGCTTTGACCAACTGCCAAAGATGTCGCAGAACGAGGAAGTCGCCACCAGGGGCGAAGTGGTCGGTCCCTACCGGTTGCTGCACGAGATCGGGCGAGGCGGCATGGGAAGCGTCTGGCTGGCCGAGCGCTCTGACGGCAGCTTCAAGCGGCAAGTCGCGCTCAAACTGCCCCGGCTCGCCTGGGGAGCGGGCCTGGCAGAACGCATGGCCAGAGAGCGCGAGATCGGCGCCCTGCTGGAACACCCTGCCATCGGGCGGATGTATGACGCGGGTGTGGACGAGCGAGGCCGCCCCTATCTGGCCTTTGAATACATCGATGGGCAGCCCATTGACGCCTGGTGCCAATCCCAGGCCTTGAGCCTGCGTCAGCGCCTCACCCTGTTCCTCCAGGTGATCAAGGCGGTCGCCTACGCGCACGGTCGGCTGGTGGTGCACCGGGACTTGAAACCCTCCAATGTGCTTGTCACCCAGGATGGGCAAGCCCACCTGCTGGACTTTGGCATTGCCAAGTTGCTGCAAGACGTCGCCCAAGCCGATGCCAACCTGACCCGGGAACAGGGCCTGGTGCTCACCCCCCACTACGCCTCGCCCGAGCAAATCGCGGGCGAGCCGATCACCGTGGCTTCGGACGTGTACTCGCTGGGAGTGTTGCTGTACGAACTGCTCACCGGGGTGCTGCCATTTGCGCCACGCCGCGAGACGCTGGCGGCCATCGAAGAAGCCGTCCTGCAAGGCGACATCGTCCTGGCCAGTACAAGGGTCAAGGACAAGGCCACGGCCCGTGCCTTGCGCGGTGAACTGGATGCCATTCTGACCAAGGCGATGCAGCGCGACCCGCAGCGCCGCTATGCCACCGCCGACGCCCTGGCGCAGGACATCCAGCGCCACCTGCAAGGCGAGACGGTTTCTGCCAGGCCCGACAGCCTGGGCTACCGGCTGCGCAAGGGATTGAGGAGGCACTGGGTGGGCGTATCTGCCGCAACCGCGGTGCTGATTGCCGTGCTCAGCGGAACTGCAGTCGCGTTGTTGCAGGCGCGGCGAGCCGAACGAAGCACCGTGGAAGCACAGCAAGCGTCAAGCAGGGCTGAACGGGCGCGGGGTGCCGCCGATGCGGAGCTTCGCTATGCCGAAGCGGCAAACGAGATGATGACTTTTCTATTGGGCGAGCGTGGATCCAAGCCTTTCACAGCCATCGAAATGATGGCTCGCGCTGAAACGCTCGTCGAACATCAATTTGCGGAAGAACCTGCGCTCCGGGCGAAGTTCCAGCGCTTGTTGGCCATCATGTACGACGATGCCGAGGAGGGCGAAAAGGCGTCGGCGCTGGTCGGACGTGCCCAAGCATCCGCCAAGGGACTGCACGACTTGGGGCTGCAATCCTACATCGAATGTGGGCGCGCCTATATTGAATCGGACCGAGGGACGTATGACCAATCGATGGCGACGTTCAACTCGGTTATCGCCGCGCTTGAAATCAATCCCACCGATGACAGCACCATATTGGCGACCTGTCTGCAGTACCGCAGCGAGATCAAGCGACGCATGGGGAACCCCAA
Source organism: Acidobacteriota bacterium (assembly GCA_037133015.1). Lineage (GTDB taxonomy): Bacteria > Acidobacteriota > Vicinamibacteria > Vicinamibacterales > JAKQTR01 > JBAXOX01. The sequence goes on along the minus strand of JBAXOX010000010.1, from coordinate 75,437 downwards.
AGGCGCGCTCGAGGACGCGACCAAGGCGGTGCAGGTCCTTCCCTCGCCGCGCCCCGGCCAACGCAAGCTGGCGATTACGCTGCGAGTCAATGTGGCGGATGCGCGGTTCGCCACTGGGCAGTTTGCACTGGGCCTGCAGGAATACGAATCAGTGCTCAAGCAATTCCAATGGATGGGCCGTGACAGGTCCATGGAATATATCGTCGTGCTCAACAATCTGGGTGTGCGCTTGGACAGCGCTGGACAGTTGCGTCGGGCTGGTGACGTCTTCACACAGGCACTCGATTTGATGCGTGGTCTGGGCGGGACGCAAGCCGTGCTGCCGACGATCGAGACGAATGTCGCCAACAGTCTCAGAAAGCGCGGACGAGATCGCCAAGCTCAACAGTTGTTCGACAGTGCTCTCGCCAATGCCACACGCGCCGGCGACCCGATGCAGGCAGCCCAAATCAACCTGTCGGCGGCGCGCAGTTGGTGTTCTGTCGGGGACTTTTCCGGCTGCCGCCATCGAATTGACGCCGCCCGCCAGGCCCTGCAGAAGCTGTTGCCAGCAGGTCATCCATTGATGGGCATGGTGGACGCAGCGGATTTCGACTATTACTGGGCGCGACAGGACTACCGGAACGCCAATACGTTTGCGCAACGGGCATGGTTGAAGGTCAATGCGGCGAAATCAGACCGCAGCGATCGCATCATTGCCCTCTCAAATCTTGCGCAGAGCGAAAGCAAATTACAGCAGTGGGATCAGGCCAACGCGCACGCGCAGGAAGCCGTCACCTTGGCCAGAGAGATGCAAAGCGGCTTGCCTTACAACTACTGGCTCGGGCTTGCGCTCAGCAAGTTGGGCAGCATCCAACTGGATCACGGAGAACGGGCAGCGGCAACAATCAACCTTCGCGAAGCCGAACTTCACTTGCGCGAAACGTTGTACGAGGACTCGAAAATGTTGCGCAACATCCAGGAGCAACTTAGAAGTTTGCCTTAACCCCACCACATGGAAGGCGCCATGAGCGTCTCCAGTGTGGCGAGGCCCGTGGTCGAACCGCCTGGCTGAGTTACGCCAGCAACGCTCGCGCAGTCTTTGCCATCCAACCCGGCGTGAGCCTGTACCACAAGAATCCGTTGCAAAAACCGGGTCTTCCTGACCACGAAACCGCACCTCCAACGATTGCCCGCGCTCGTCCTGAAGATTCGTCTCCGCCAGTGACTTTCGGGCCGCCAATGACGGCGTTCGTCCGAGTTTGTTTGCCCGCCTGGGCACCGAATTCGACCGAGTTCGACACCGGCCGAAAAATAAATGTCCAGTTCCAGTCCTGTTGTTGCGTCCGGTTAAGGGAAGGGGCAAGTGAATCGATCGATTCCAGGCTCCCCGAAACCCCCAACCGGAGTGCCCGCCATGTCCAATTCGATTCCTGCCCCTTCTGTTAGATATGCGATCTGCCGCTATCCCACGACCCTAATTGACATCTGGCGCAACAAGAGAGGCGAGCTGTTCGTGCTGCGTCCCGTCCTGCCCCAGGACAAGCCTCTTTTGCAGGAGTTCTTCTCATCCCTGAGCCCGCTGAGTCGCCGGATGCGCTTCCATGGCGCCGTCAACACGCTGTCGCCCACCACCCTGAACTACCTGTCGGAGATCGACTACGACAAGCATCTTGCACTGGTCGTCACCGTCGTGAGCGAGGGGGTGGAGACCATCGTCGCCGATGCTCGCTACGTCATCGATCCCAGCCAGCGAGGCGGGGAGTTCGCCATCGCGGTGTCTGACGTCTGGCAGCGCCGGGGCATTGCCGAACACGCCATGTCCGGGCTGTGCAAGGCCGCAACACTGCGGGGTTTGGACAGGCTGTGGGGTGATGTTCTGGGCGACAACAGGGCGATGCTGGGGTTGATGCACAAGACAGGTTTCTACCAGTCGACCGCTGGCGTGGAGTGGGGATTGGTTCGGGTGGTGAGAAACCTTGCAAATGCGCCCGCTCTGGTCAACACCACCAAGCCCGGCCCCCTTGGGTTCCTGTCGCAATGGCTGGTGCCGGGGAGGTCCCATGCGTGACGTGATCACCTTCCCGGAACAGGGTGCCATGCCAGTCTCGTACGACCAGGTGCCGGTCAAAGAGCCGTCAGCCCCTCAATTCGCGCTGGTTCTGGGCGGCGGTGGGGTGCGCAGCATTGTGGCCCTGGGACTGTTCGAGGTGCTGCAGCAAGAAGGTCTGCAGCCCGACCTGATCGTGGGCTGTAGCGCTGGAGCCATGTTTGGAGCACTGATGGCCTCCGGTCACAGCGCGCATGAGGCGGTCTCCCTTGCCGCCAGGCTGTGGTCGCCCGACGTCACCCGTCGGCGCCGGTTACGGGCCATTTCACAGATGTTGATGCCCAAACTGTGCGGCTTCAACGAAGAATTCGGTCTGCGCGACGACGCGCTTGTCATGCAGCGGCTCAATCAGGCCTTTGGTGCAACCCGCATCGAGGAGCTTCCAACCGCACTGCGAGTTGTTGCCACCGATACGGCAACCGGCGACTGCGTATCGCTGAGCAGGGGCAGCCTGGTGCAAGCCTTACGTGCGAGCATTGCCATGCCATTCCTGTTCTCCCCCGTGACGATCGACGGACGCCGTCTGATGGATGGCTTCGCCTCGAATCCCCTGCCTTTGAGTGTGGCCGCGGACGCGGCCGCCGTGGTGGCGCTGGGATTTGACGCGCCGATGCCACGGCGGGTTGACGGCCCCTCGCGCTTGCTGGGCCGGGTCACCTCGGCGATGACCAACAACCTGATGCACGCCAACCTGAATGCGGCAAGAGCATCTGGCATGAACCTGATCAGCATCATTCCCACGATGGAACAACGCGTGGGTCTATTCGATACCGAGGCGATGCCCTATCTGGTGGAACTGGGTCGACGCGTTGCGATGGAACACCTGAATCTGATTCGCAGCCACCTGGAAGCGGCCTATGGCGCCGACGAACGGCCACACAGGATGTTCGCTTTTCACCCGTGCGCTCCTGTTCGCGGGTTCCAAACCGTGGGCCAACGATGAACTTCGTGCCATTACCCTGTCAGCGGCATCGAGGCACGTCGCCACCGTGTCCCAATTTGGTGAATTCACTCCAGACGACCGACCCAACTGGGCAGAAGCATGACCCCAACAGAAAAGACGCTGAATGGATGCGCCGCGGCGGTGTTCAGGACCCCTGTCGTCGCCGTCCAGGTTCATCCGGTTCGGCAACGAGCTGGTGTTCAGCGCCGGTAGCGCCAACGGACGGGCGATCGACCGCGAGCTCTGGGTCTACGATGGCCGGGAGGTCCGACAGCTCCCCGAGGCCGACGTCCCCACTGAGGAGCAGCACGATCGCGACTGAAAGGACGCTGAATGACTGAACCGTACCGGGACGTAGCGGGCGGGCCGACCCACCCCCATGGCCGAAAGTAGGTGTGCTATCTTGGCGCCGACAGAACCACAGGACGAGGGAAGAGCCCACCAACTGGAGGCGAAGATGACGCGAGCCAGGTTCCGCTACCTCCTTCTGGCCGTCGCGGTCGCGACAACCGTCGCGCTTCCCCTCGGCCAGTCCGCCTACGAGAAGAACCTCGACATCAGGACGTCGGCGATTCCTCATGCGGGAAACGGCGTCTACGCGAAGGTGACAATCCCGAAGGGCGCCTACCTCGGGGCCTACGCTGGGGAATTCATCACCGACGAGGAGTACCAGCGCCGGTTGGAAGCAGACCGTTGGCAATACATGATGGGGTTGCTGGACTGCGCCAAACCGCACACAGGCGGCATCACGACCATCGACGGCATCAAGGGCAACGTGTTCACGCGGATGAACTACGCCCCGGCCGAGTTCCAGAACGTGAAGTTCGAGAAGATCTGTGAAGCGCCATTCGTGAGGATTCTGGCCCTGAGGGACATCGCCGCCGGCGAAGAGCTCTGGGTCGACTACGGCCCCAACTACCGCTACGAATTCATGAACGACCCGGCGGTGGTCAAGTTCTTTGCCGACCTGCACGCGTTGCGTGAGAAGGGCGGTCGTTCAAGCTGGTAACCGGTCAATGACGCGCAGCGCGGTCCACTTGACGATCAGCCGCGGCGCCTCACCGATTCACTCCGTGCGCCGCCGGCGGCACGCGTCCGTCTGGCGGCCGCGCCTGCCTTCGATCTTTGAGGCCCCTGTCGATCGATCGCTCCTCGGCCCAAGACCCTTGCGATCGCGGTCATCGTGTTCCAGTTGCGTGTCGTCACCGGTACGCCAAAGACCCGGTCGAGCATGCCGAGGTAGCCGATGGCCTTCATCTGGCGCCGGTACAGCCCGAAGATGAACCGCTTGTCCCTGCCGAGGATCTTCAACAGCCACGGACCACTCGACGGAAAGCTCATGGGCATCTGCGGCGCCAGGCGAGGGCTCCTGGACAGGACGCTCACGAAGCGTACGGTGTCGGATCCGCTGGGCTGGTCCGCGAAGTGATCTTGAGACATCAGCCTGACAATCTCGCGACCCTCGCAGATCACGACCTCCGTCTCGAAGGGAAGCCTGGATGCGAATTCGGCGCGCACCCGCGCCATCGAAACGGGTTGCCGGATGACGAAGGTGCCGGCCGCACCGATGTTGAACGCGTCGAGGTGTTTAAGTTGGGCGGTGAGAACGGTGGGTCTGAAGGTCCTGTGACCTCCGACATTGACCCCTCTCAGAAAGATCACAAGCGCCACGAGTCCCTCCTGCGGTTTGGGTCGGCCACGATCGCCACCTTGAAATGTGCCAGGTCAGCTCTCAGTTACCCCTGCGCCCGGTCCACGACGCCGTCACCGTACAATATCCGCACCCTCGTATCCGTCTACGCGTATGATCAGCACCGTTCGGGAGACGACATTTCCATGCGACGACTCGTCATCATCGGGGGGCTCGTCCTGGCTGCCCACGCCGTGTGCCTGGCCGAAAACTGGCCGAACTGGCGCGGGCCGACCATGAACGGTGTTGCCAACGAACGGCACGTGCCTGTCACGTGGACGGCCACTGAGAACGTCACCTGGAAGTACGGGTTCCTGGACTTTTCCGGATCGACGCCGGTCGTGTGGAACGACCGCATCTTCCTCAGTGCGGCCGAGGGCACCGACCTGTACCTCCTGTGTGTGGATCGCAACAAGGGTACCGAGCTCTGGAAGGCGCACCTGGGTACCGGCAACGCCAAGGTTCGAAAGCAGAACATGTCGTCGCCCTCGCCGGTCACCGACGGCACGCACGTGTGGGTGATGACGGGCACCGGGATTCTGAAAGCGTTCGATGTGGCCGGCAGGGAAATCTGGGCGCGGGACATCCAGAAGGACTACGGCCGCTTCGGCCTGAATTGGGGCTACGCTTCGTCGCCGCTGCTGTTCAAGGACGCCCTCTACGTGCAAGTTCTTCACGGCATGAAGACCGACGCGGCGTCCTACATCCTGTGCATCGATGCACAAACAGGCAAGACACGCTGGCGAGTAGAGCGGCCGACCGACGCGGTGTCCGAGTCGCACGACGCCTACACGACGCCGGCATTGCTGCGTGACGGCCCTCGCGAGGACATCGTGATCAGCGGCGGGGATTACGTCACCGGGCACGATCCGGCCACCGGCGCCGAGATCTGGCGGGCCGGTGGTCTCAACCCGGACAAGGACCGGAACTACCGCGTCGTCGCGTCCCCGGTAGTGGCAGACGGCATGATTTACGTGTCGTCGCGGGTGCGGCCGCTCATCGCGTTCCGCACGGGCGGACGGGGCGACATCACGACGTCCCACAAGGCGTGGTCGACCGACCAGGGTCCGGACGTTCCGACGCCGGCCAGTGACGGCAAGTTCATCTATATCCTGAACGACCGAGGGTTGGTCTGGTGCCGCGATGCGAAAACGGGCGTGCCACTCTGGAGCGCCCAGCGCATTCGCCCCGGCACATACAGCGCGTCGCCGGTCATCGCCGACGGCAAGGTCTACCTCACCAGCGAGGACGGGGTTACGACGGTCATCGCCGCCGGCCCGGAGTTCAAGATCCTCGCCGAGAACGACCTCGCCGACTACACCCTCGCGTCGCCGGCCATCTCCGACGGACAGATCTTCCTGCGCACGACCAAGTACCTGTACTGCATCGGCAAACGGGTAGCAGCCGGCCGGTAGCCGCTTCGCTCAGGCCTTGACCTGCCTGCGCGCCGTCCCTTGGTGAGCTTGTCGCCCGCGTTCTCGGCGTGGCGGACGACGATCACGGCCTTCTGACCGGCCGCCGCGGCGGGCATTGCGAGCGCCAAGAGAAGCAGCAGGCCACCGCGAAGACATTGCAGAGTGAACTCGATTCACGCCCAACAGCCGTGCCTGCCGAAACGAGGAGGAATCCTGATCAGTGCGCGCGTTGACTGGTGTACGATGCGACCGACCACGGGTCTTCACCTCGGCAATATCGAATCTGGCGCTACCAAGGAGTGATCATGCGTTCTTTTATCCTCGCGTGTTGTCTGTCATTGTGCGCCGCTGGCGCCGTTCTCGCGCAGCAACCGGCTCCGTCGACGCCGCTTCCGGACTTCAAGCCGCCCCAGATGCCCATTGTCCCACCGTGGGACGCCTTCGTGTTCACTGAGCCTGTGAAGGGCTCCGACATCCCCGTTGATATCACGCTGCTCGAGACCGTCGACGGCTTGTACATGCCGATTGGGTTGCGCCACCCTGCGGGCAAGGGGCCGTTCCCCATCGTGATGTTCTTCAGCGGCAACGGCGGGTCCGGCGTGAGGGCGGTGCGAGAATACGTCAACAATCAGGCGGCGTACACGATGGAACGCTACCTGAAGGCGGGCTACGCGGTCGGCTACCTGAACTACCGCGCCGAGAGCTGGTTCGAGTACACGCGCGTCAAGCCGCTCACCGTGTCGCACCACCAGGCGAACCAGTTGCTGAACCGGCCGGCGCTCGAATACAACGACCTGATGACGATCGTGCAGTACGTCAAGACGTTGCCGTATGTCGATCCGAACCGGGTGGGGTTGTGCGGCAACAGCCACGGCGGCGGCATGATCCTCAAGGCGGGCGCCGAAGGCATGCAGGTCGCAGCGGCGATCTCCTCGGAACCCGATACCAGCGAATTCCTGCAGATCGACGAAAAGGGCTTCGCGGGCGACGAGAATCAACTGCCGACGATGGCGTCGGTGGCGCCGTTCTTGAAGAACAAGGATCTCGCCATGGAGCGCATCAAGCGCATCAACTTCCCCGTCCTGTTCGTCCTGCGCACGCACGACTCGCTCGAAGGACTGTTCGAGACGGCCTTCACGTGGATGAAGGAGGCGGGCAAGAACGTCGAGAGCGTGAAGTACGACCACCCGGTGCACGGCTTCATCATTCGGGTGCCTCGAGATGAGAAGGGGAATGCCAAGCCGGACGACATCCAGGTGAAGATCATCCAGCAGAGCATCGACTTCTTCAACAAGAACATGCCGGCGGGTGGGGCCGCCTCGAAAGGCACCCTGCAGTAAGCGGCCTTCTGCCTGACCCGTGGCGCCGCCGGCCAACCGGGGCGCCACGCCTTATCCCGACCATCGACGGCATCAACGGCAACGTCTTCACGCGGATGCACGACGCACCGGCCGACCTCAATCACGTGAAGTGCGAGAAGATCTGTGAAGCGCCATTCGTGCGGATCCTGGCTCTGAGGGACATCGCCGCCGGCGAAGGCCACTGGGTCGACTACGGCCCCAACGACCCGCTGCGACTTCGTGAACGAGGCGGCGGTGATCAGGTTCTTTGTGGACCTGCACGCGCGGCGCGCGACAGCGGGTCGTTCCGGCAGGTAGCCGGCCACTCCAGGATTTCGCATTCCAGGATCTCGTTGATTCCTGCGGCCAACCGCCCCACTATGGGGTCATGGCATTCATCCTCGGTTCTGAGGTCGCCGTCGTCAGCCTCCGAAAGCACGGCCGTATCCTCGACGTCCTCGCCGGCAACCGCTACCGGATTGCCGTGGGCGGCCTGACGATGATCTGCGAGGAAAGGCAGTTAGAGACCGTATCGCACTCGAAGAAGCAGAAGCGGCGAGACCGCGACGCTCCGCCACGAAAAGCCGACTCAGCCAAACTGGTAGCGCCCGCTCCCGAAGCAGACACGAGCCAGTTGCGGTCGATCGATCTGCATGGGATGACCGTGCCCGAGGCCCTGGCGGCACTCCCCGTGTTTCTGGATGGCGCGATCCGCGCCAATCTCCCGCACGTCGAGATCATCCACGGCATCAGCGGCGGACGGCTGCGTGTCGCAGTCCGGCGCTATCTTGCTGAGGTGCCGGCCGTGATCTGCGTGGCTCCAGACGCTCGCAATCCGGGTGTGACGGTGGCGTTCTTCTAGGGCGCCTAGGACCACACGACTGCATCAGCGGCCGACCTCAGCACAGCCAGGTGTCCGCCCAGCCCGACGCGAATTATCAGCGCAGGCCGACCCACGCAAAATCACACCCGCACCTGGCGGCGACCAAGCTGTGAGGATTATGCGGACCGACCGGATTCGCCGCGGCCGCTGCGGGCCCGCGAAAATACGAAGTACACCAGCGTCACGGCGCCGGCGGCGAAGATCGTGTCGCCCACCACTCGCAGCCAGCGCAGATACTGCAACGTGGGCGACTGCAGGAACTCGGGACTCCGCGCGTACCAGTAGCCGCTGGTCACCGATGCCCACGTCTGCATCAACCCCACCGGGAGGAGGCTGAGCGTGATCATCAGGAAGAGCCCGACATTGATCGTCCAGAACGAAAAACGGACCAAGCCGTCGTTCCACTGGTCTTCAGGCCGGAGCGCCCGCAGGCAGAACAGCATCAACCCGATGCCGAGCATCCCGTAGACGCCGAACAGTGCCGCGTGTCCATGCAATGGCGTCGTGTTGAGCCCCTGCATGTAGTAGAGCGCGACGGGCGGATTGATCATGAAGCCGAACAATCCGGCGCCGATCATGTTCCAGAACGCGACAGCCACGAAGCAGGCGATCGGCCATTTGTACTGCTGAACCCACGGCTTGCTGCGCGACAGCCGGATGTTGTGCCAGGCCTCGTAGCCGACAAACATCAGCGGCACGACTTCGAGCGCGCTGAAGACGGATCCCAGGGCCAGCGCCACGGTCGGCGTCCCCGCAAAGTACAGGTGATGCAGCGTCCCGATGATGCCGCCCGAGAGATAGATCGTCGCCCCGAGGATGGCCGCCTCGCCCGCCCGTCGCAGGCCGACCAGGCGCAGTTTCGCGAACAGGAAGGCGACGACCACCGTGGCGAACACTTCGAAGAAGCCTTCGACCCAGAGGTGGACCACCCACCACCGCCAGTACTCGGCGATCGCCAGATTGGTGTGCCGTCCGACGCCGAGCGCCGCGCCATAGAAACCGGCGATGGCTACGCACGAGATGGCAAACAGGGTGAGAATCGGCCGCTGCTCATCGTCGCGCCTCAGCGCCGGCAGGATGCCGCGCACCATCAGGAACAGCCAGATGAACAACCCAGCCAGCAGCGCCACCTGAAAGAACTTGCCGAGGTCGATGTACTCGTAGCCGCTGTGGCCGAAGTAATACCAGGCGTCTCCGGTTCCGAGCAGTTGCTTGATGCTCAGCCATTCGCCCGCCATCGAGCCAAGCACGACCACGAGTAACGCGCCAAACAGCACGTTGACGCCGATCACCTGGAACTTCGGCTCCGCGCCCACCGCCGGTGCGATGTAGAGGCCGGCCGCCAGCCATGCGGTCGCGATCCAGAAGATTCCCAACTGCGTGTGCCAGGTCCGCGCCACGCTGTACGGCAGGAACTCCGCAATCTTGACGCCGAAGAATCCGTCGCCTTCCACCCCGTAGTGCGCGGCGACGATGCCGAGCACGACCTGGAGCAGGATCAGCCCAGACACCACCCAGAAGTACTTGATGACCGATCGCTGGGAGGGCGTCGCGATGCTGCCGAGCAGCGGGTCGCTGGCGGGCACGTCGCCCTCGACCGGTTCGGCTTCGCGCGAGGCATACCACCACGCCATCAGGCCGATGCCGGCCAGCAGCATGATGATGCTCACGCCGGTCCAGACGACGGTGTCGCCGGTCGGTCTGTTGCCCACCAGCGGCTCGTGCGGCCAGTTGCTGGTGTAGCTGACGGTGTCGCCAGGGCGATTGGTCGCAGCGGCCCACGAACTCCAGAAGAAGAACGCTGCGAGCTGGCGAAGCTTTTGCGGGTCGGTCTGCGCGCCAGATGGAATCGCGTACTCCTTGCGGCCGTTGCCGAACACATCAGCGTAGTGCGCGAGGTTGACGGCAAACGCCTGGGCCCTTACTGCCGGCACAGTGAGCGTGCCGGTCGCCGGGTCGTAGCCGTTCTGGCGCATCATGGTCTCGAGCCGCTGGCGCAGCGCCGCCTGATGCTCGGCCGGGAGCAACTCGTATGCGGTGCCGCGCTCGGCCTTCGCCCACGAGTCGAGCACGGCCACGGACTCGCGATGCAGCCAGTCGGCGGACCAGTCGGGGGCCACGTAACTACCGTGTCCCCAGATGGAGCCGACCTCCATGCCTCCCATCGAGCGCCACACGTTCTGGCCTTCGGCCACATCGCCATCCGGAATCACGATGACGCCGTCGGTTGTCACGACCTGTCGGGGAACCGGGGGCGCTTGCTGGTAAATCCTCGCGCCAACCCAACCGAGCACGGCAAACGACGCCAGAATGACGAATCCAAAGGCCAACCACAGTCTTCTCACCAGCGTTGCTCCAGAGCTTCACCAGCCGCGCACGACGCCCGGGCGCAAACGACGGCCGGAAGGGAAAGAGGATAGGCTCGCACGGGAATGCCGCGCGGCCCGCGTAGAGGAAAGCAGTGCCAATACTACCCGGAGCTTGGGTGCGGCCCTATGACGCTGGTCATATCGGGGCATTCCGGTTGCCGCGGGCCAGCCGAAGGCGGCAAAACAGGCGGACAGACGGACAGCCGCACAGATTGTGCGCGGGAGCGCGCCGCAGCGCAGTGGCGCCGGGCCTTCGCCGGTTTGCGAGCGTCGGCAATCGATCTCGAAGACGATGTAGCGTGGTGATTCAATTTCGGATATCACCGGAATGCCACTACCTTTCGTCATGTCTCGATATGACGTCGTTACTCGGCCGCACACCCTCCGGGTCGCGGACAGGAAGTGGTCCGGCCCGTTTCGGCGTGAGGGCGTCCGCCGCCTGCGAATAAAACTTCCGATTGACGAGGCGCCGAGGGCACAATGAGCGCTGGGGCGCGACGCCGCGCCGAACAGGAGGTCAGGCGTGACCGATCGACTGGGGCGGGAATTGCTCTACCTCTCGCAGGCCGACGTGGCCGGACTCGGCCTTCCAATGGCCGACATCATCGCCGCGCTCGAGGCCATGTTCGCCGAAAAAGCTGCCGGGCGCGTCGAAATGCCCCCCAAGCCAGGCGTTCACCCTGGGCCGGACGCCTTCATTCACGCCATGCCGGCCTACATTCCGGCGCAGCAGGCGGTCGGCATGAAGTGGGTGGGCGGCTATCCTGGGAATCAGCGCCGCGGCCTGCCCTATATCTCGGGGTTGATCGTGCTGAACGACGCCGGGACGGGCATGCCCACCGCGGTGATGGATTGCACCTGGATCACCGCCAAGCGCACGGGCGCGGCGACGGCGGTTGCCGCCAGACTTCTGGCGCGTCCCGAGTCGCACACCGTCGGCATGCTCGGCTGCGGCGTGCAGGGCCGGAGCAACCTGGAGGCGCTGAACGTCGTCTTCGACCTCAGGTCCGTCCGGGCGTTCGACGTGGATCGTGCGGCGCGCGAGTTGTACGCCCGAGAGATGAGCGCCACGCTGGGCCTGGACGTGGTTCCGGTTGACCAGCCCAGAGACGCCGTCACCGGCTGCGACATCGTCGTCACCGCCGGTCCCATCCTTCGCCAGCCGCACGCGACCATTCAACCCGGCTGGTTCGACGAGGGGTCGTTTGCGTCGCTGGTGGACTTCGACTCCTATTGGCATCCTGACGCACTGCGCGAGATCGACAAGTTCTGCACCGACGACGTGCCGCAGCTCGAGCACTATCGCCGGATCGGCTACTTCCAGCAGATCCCCGCGATTCATGCCGACCTTGGGGAGTTGGTCGCCGGCCGGAAGTCTGCGAGAGAAACACCGCGGGAGCGCACGATGGCCTGCAATCTTGGTCTGGCGCTGGACGACATCGCCACCGCGCCGCTGGTTTATGCCCGGGCGCTGAAGGCAGGCGCGGGCACATGGCTGCCCTTGTGACCCGACAGGGCGACAGCCCGGGTGTGCGGGCGACCGCCAGGGCCTTGACTGTGCGGCAACCGGCCCGTTAGCCTCGTAGGGTTGGGCCGCGGCCGCGGCGCAACGGCGGCCGATCGTTAACCGGAACTGACTTGCCATCATGAATCGGAGGAAACAGATGAAGACGATGATCGTCGGTGCTCTGGCGCTCTGGCTGTTCGCGGCTGCTCCGGTGTCGGCGCAGCAGGATCTGGAAGGCTGCAAAGATCATCCGTTGTTCACCCGATTTCCGAACGTGCACATCGTCGACTGCCACAGCAGTCAGTTCGATCTGCGGGCATTTCCGGTCGGCGTCCCCGCCAAGGAGGATTCGAACACGAAGTCGGTGGAGGTCGAGGGGGCGGTGCGGTGGATCGGCTACCAGTTGAACGAAGGGGCGCAGGCGCCCAGTGGTTTGCAGATCATGCGCAACTTCGAAGCCGCGGCGAAAAAGGCCGGCGGAACCATCGAGGGGCGGTATCCGGGCTGGTGCAAGGCCAACTACGACGGCGAGCACATGCCCAGAATGGGCAACGGGTGCCTGAGTTACGCATTGACGATGAAGTTCGTCAGTGGCGGCAAGGAAACCTGGGCCTTTCTCCAGGCCAGCGAAGACGCGGGCAGTTATGAGATGACGGTGTCGGAGCGCGAGGAAATGAAGCAGGAGATCAGTGTCAACGAACTGGTCGACAAGCTGGCCAAAGACGGATTCATTGCGCTGTACATCAACTTCGAGACTGGAAAAGCCACCATCAACCCCGACTCGGCCAAGACCCTCGATGCCGCCGCCTCGGCGCTCAAGGCGTCGGCGGGCCTGCGTGTCGAGGTCGGAGGACACACCGACAACGTGGGCACGGCCGAGGCGAACCTGAAGCTCTCGCAGGACCGCGCGCAAGCCGTGATGGCCGCGCTGGTCGAGCGGGGCATCACGCGGGACCGGCTGACCGCCAAAGGCTACGGCCAGACGTCGCCCGTTTCTGACAACCGCACCGAAGAGGGACGCGCAAAGAACCGGCGTGTGGAACTGGTCAAGAAGTAGCGCTGATCAGGAAGAAGGGACCGGCGGCTGGCGCAACAACGTCTGCGCCGCCGCCGTCAACCGGCTGAGGATGAACAGCGCCTGGGTCGATGCGGGGCCCGGCGCGTCTGGACCGTGATTACAGGCCGAAGAACGCGAGCGGCGCCCACTCCTTGAGCTTCGGCACGAGCGGCGCGACCAGTTCCCTGTTCCTGGCGGGTACCGCGGCGCCCGAATCGCCCAGCACCCGTGTGATCCCGCCGCCCGCCTTGGGCGCTCCCGGAGACGTCGGGAGACTGAGTTCGACGATTTCCACGCCGGCCGCCTGGTAGACGTGGTTTCTCACCCATTGGTACTCGGCCAGAGAAAAGCGCTGCTGGTTGAGCGCATCCACCTTGGCGGTCTTGCCTTCCATGATGAGCTTCATCAGATCGGTGACCACGCCAATGGCCTCGGCGGCTGACGGTTGGCGCTGGTCACCCTCCTGGCTCTTGAGCAACGTGTCCTGCTTCGACTTCATGTCGGCGACACGAGCGCCCAATGTCGTCTGCATGCTCTCCTGGACGGCGACGAACCGCTGCACCATGTCCTGAGTCAGTTCGTCATTGGCGGGCGCGGTAAACGCCCCCACGTTGGTGACCTTCTTGTCGAGGTCGGTGAGCGCCTGGAACTGTCCGACGTACGACTTCGCCTTGCCGTACAGCCAGTACGCCGCGCCGCCACCGACCACGGCCAACAGGACGACAACGATCAGGCAACCAATGGCGAATTTCTTCATGAGCGACTCCCTGAAGTGACTGCGATTGAGCGGTCTGGGCAAAAAGCCGCGGCTGTGGAGCCGACGGGCCTCACGGGCCTCACGGCGGAAAGTCTACACCAGATGACCTGCCGCTATTTTTTGTCGATTTCTTCGATTCTGGCGTCGTTGGGTCGCGTGCTCTTCTGAAGTTGCGCGGCGACCGTTTCCGCCGCGGCAAGCACCCTGAGCACGTTCAGCCCGGCCACCTTGCGGAGGTCATCGTCACTGTATCCACGGCGCGCCAACTCCGCCAGCAGATCCGGGTAGCGCGACACATCTTCGAGCCCGGCGGGGATCGTCGTGATCCCGTCGAAGTCCGATCCGAGACCGACGTGGGAGATGCCCGCGATCTTCCGGATGTGATCGATGTGGTCGGCCACCTGGTTGAGGGTGGCGCGTGGCGCCGGATGCGCGGTCTTCCAGGCGGCGAGTGCTTTCGCGGCGCCTTCGGGATCTCCCAGCATCAGGTCCTTGAGCCGCGCCGTTTCGGCCAGTTCCGCCGCCTGATAGTGGCGCACCTCCTCCGAGATGAACTCCGGCGCGAAGTTCACCATCACCACGCCGGCGTTGGCGGCCACGCGCTTCAGCACCGCGTCCGGGACGTTTCGAGGATGCGCGTTGAGCGCCCGCGCCGACGAGTGCGAGAAGATAATCGGCGCCTTCGTGATGTCCAACACCCGATTCATTGTCTGTTCCGAGACGTGCGAGAGATCGACGAGCATGCCCAACCGGTTCATCTCGAGGACGACCATGTCGCCGAATGCGGTGAGCCCGTGATGTTGGGACGTCGCGGTGGCCGAATCGGCCCACTGGTTGTTGCTCCAGTGGGTGAGGGTCATGTAGCGCGCGCCCAGGCCGTACATCTGGCGCAGCGTGCCCAGCGAGTTATTGATGGAGTGTCCGCCCTCCAGGCCGATGAGGGACGCGATCTTGCCGCTCTTGTGGATGCGTTCGATATCGGCCGCGGTGTACGCCGCGTCGAACGTATCGGCGTAGCGCTGCACGAAACGTTTGACGACGTCGATCTGCTCGAGCGTCGCCACGACCGCGTCGGGGCCCGGCAGTCCGGGCGAGACATAGACCGACCAGAACTGGCCGCCGACGCCCCCGGCCCTCAACCGCGCGATGTCGGTGTGCATCGGCGGCTTCAGTTTCGACGTGTCCGATGCAAGGTCGATCTGATCCAGGTGGTCCTTGACGCGATCGAGATATTGCTCGGGCACGTCGTTGTGTCCGTCGATCAACGGCGTCTCGCGAAGGATACGCCGGATGCGGTCGGCTTGGGCGTCGACTGGGCTGGCGGCAAATGGTGTCATGGCGAGTACGAGAAGAACGACGAGACATCGGCGCCTGTGGTTCGGCATGGGGGCCTCCTGATCGTGTGGCGCGTGGCGGCAGAAGTCCGGCGCCGCGTGGTGTGATGTCCTGTTATTGCCCACCATCGTATACCAGGACGATGCCCCCCGCACGGGTCAAACCGCGGTCACGCGCACCGCAATCGCCGTGGGGAATGCCTCTGTGGAACGCACGCCGATCAAGGGGCAGACGCTGGTCGCTGTGGCCTGCGGCGCGAACACGAATTCCGGCCGGTTGCGGATTCTCCGGCTGCGACCATCGGTGCGTTTGTCGCACAGGAGAGTAAGATATACAGAGTGCCGGCGTTGCCGGCACTGGCGCCCGTCGTCGTCGTTATTGAGCCGCTGATGGTTGGGCCATTCGTTGGCCAGGAGACGCAAATGAGGGAATTTACCCGATCCGCCATGCGATACGCTCTCGCAAAGGGTCTCTATTCGGGGCAGGAAATCGCCAAATTCATCGGGATCTCCGAGAAGCACGTCACGGCCAAAAATCCGCCCGCGCCCGGGCCCGAGGGCGAGGATCCGAAGTCGCTCTCCGGCCAGCTCTACAGGAGCGCCAAGCAGACCGTCAATAAATTCGGGGATCCGGCGGCCGTGATGTTCATCGCCGGGGACGAATACCAGACCAAGGCCATCGACATGATGTTCGATGTGATCACGCTCAAGGCGCTCAGCCCGTCGTACTGGGTGAAGGTGACCGATCATCTGTTTACGCAAGGGCAGCTCGCGGCGGACGCAACGATCGGCAAGCAGGAATCCCTGCACACCCAGCAGGCGAAGAACACCCGCTACGTCTTTACGCTGGTCCGCAACAATCCGGAGAAGATCGGCATCCCGAAGACGGGCGAATTCGACCTCTCCGTGTTCATGGATAAGGCGTACAACGTCGGCGATTTCGAGAGCATCTGGACGGTTGAAGGCCTCGGCCACGTCTACTGCCAGCGGACCTGGCACATGAAGTGGGACTGCAGCGAAGACGCGCACGGCCTTCTGGTCGATGGCCAGGCCGCTACGATGCCGGACAAGTCGTTCACCATGATGCACGCCGGGCTGGGTCTGTGCGTGGCCGAATCGCTGATGAAGCAACTCACGCCGGAGAGTTCGACCAAAGAAGTCGAGCGGGTCCTGAAGATTTTCATCAAGCTGTGCCAGAACAATTCGCGGCCCGGCTATGTGGGCTCCGCTCTGGAATCGCTGGGACTGGTGACGCGCTGCTTCAACTTCCCGATGGTGGATCTGGTGCAGAAGGTGCTGGCCGACGTGGACGAAAACGCGTGGGAGTTCTTCTACCGGGGCGCCGGGCGAGCGCTCTACTTCTCGCCGGGCCACATGCTGCAGCCGCTCTATTCGCCGTGGATTGCGGCCGAGGCCGAAGCGCCCAACGATCGCGCGTTCAACATCCTCAAGGCCGGCATCTCCTGGCCGACCAACATCGTCAACATGCGGACGCCGGCGATCTTCGAAGACCTGATCCGGCGTCGCGGCGAAAAGGAAGAGAGCCTCGGCACCATCGCGCACGGCGTCGCCGCGTCGACGACGATGGCGTGCGACATCACGCCGAATCACCCGCTGGTCCGGGAATATCTCGAGTACGAGCCCGCGAGCACCGACCCCAAGGTCCGGGCGTTGTGGACCAAGCTGGTGCGCAATCAGGCGTACAAGGCCCTGCACCGCTATCAACCGGTGCTCAAGGCGCACAACATGATGGACCAGGTGTTCCGGTTCCAGGACCTCGACGCACTGGTCGATCGGCTCGACCCGCCGGGTGAGGCGCCGAAGGCCGCCAAGGCGTAACCGGGACCGCAGCGGTCGCAGGAGCCGTCGGGCACGCTCGGGGGCAGTGGGGAGTTGAACGATCGTGCGAGCCTGGACCGTTCATAAGTTCGGCGGATCGAGCGTCGCCGACGCGGCGTGCATGGAGCGCGTCGCGGCGATTGTCGAGGCCGATCCGGCGTCGCGCAAAGCCGTCGTGTTGTCGGCGTGCCGCGGCGTGACAGACGCGCTGCTGGTGCTGGTGGCGCAGGCAGAGCGAAGCGATCCGGGGCTCGACGAAGGGCTCGAGCAGCTTCGGCTTCGCCACGTCGGCATCGCCCGCGAGTTGCTGCCCGACGACCTCTGCGAGGAGTTCGTCACCGCGCTCGACCGGGATTGCCACGACATTGGCGGCATCCTCCAGACCATCCGGCTGATTCGGTCGGCCTCCAGAACCATGCGGGACCTGATCTCGGGCTACGGCGAGATCTGGTCCACCCGTCTGTTCGAACGCCTGCTCAGGCGCCGGGGTTTCTCGGCTGGCCGTGTGCAGTGGCTGGATGCCCGCCGCGTCCTGGTGGTGGACTGGGGCCCGATGGGACCCGGCGTCAGATGGGAACCGTCGCGGGCCAATCTCCGCGAACAGGTTGCGTCCGACTTCGTGGGCACGCTCGTGATCACCGGCTTTATCGCCAACGACACCGGCGGCATCCAGACGACGCTAGGGCGCAAGGGCAGCGACTACTCGGCGTCGATCTTCGGCTGGCTGCTGGATGCGGCCCAGATCGTCATCTGGACCGACGTGGACGGCCTGCTGAGCGCCGATCCGCGCCTGGTGCCCGACGCCCAGGTGATCGAACAACTGTCGTACAACGAGGCGATGGAGCTCGCCTACTTCGGGGCGAAGGTGATTCATCCGACGACGATGGCGCCGGCGGTCCAGAAACGTATCCCAATCTGGATCAAGAACACGTTTTCCTCCGACGCGCCAGGCACGCTGATTCACGATGGCACGGCGCCGACCCCCGTGGTCAAGGGCATCACCACCATCGATCAGGTCGCGCTGGTGAACATCGAGGGCGCCGGCATGATCGGGGTCCCGGGCACGGCGCACCGCCTCTTTGGCGCGCTGGACGAAGAGGGTATCTCGGTCATCATCATTTCGCAGGGCAGTTCGGAGCATTCGATCTGCTTTGCCGTGCCGGAGGCCGAAGCCGACCGCGCCGAGCGCGTTGTGCGCCGGGCGTTCGACGCCGAACTGCGCGAGGGTCAGATTCAGAGTGTCGAGGCGGTTCGGGGTTGCAGCGTTCTGGCCGTGGTGGGCGACGGCATGGCGGGCGCCCTTGGCGTCGCGGCACAAGTGTTCGGGGCACTCGGATCGGCCGGGGTCAACGTCCGGGCGATTGCCCAGGGCGCTTCCGAGCGCAACATTTCTGCCGTGATCGACGGGCGCAGCAGTGCTCGCGCCCTGCGCGCGGTGCATTCGAGTTTCTATCTGTCGCCGCACACGATCTCGGTCGGGCTTATCGGGCCTGGGTTGGTGGGCGGGGCGCTGCTCGAGCAGATTCAGTCGCAGGCCGAGCGGTTGCGCCGTGAGTTCCATGTGGATCTGCGACTCAGGGGCATTACCGGATCGAGGCGCATGCGGCTCGAGGCGGGGGCGATCGACCTCTCGCGCTGGCGCGAGGATCTCGCGTCGGGCAGCGAGGCCGCCGATCTCGCGCGGTTCGCCGATCACGTGCACGCCGACCATGTTCCGCACGCGGTCATTATCGACTGCAGTTCGAGCGCGGCGGTCGCCGCACACTACGCACACTGGCTTGCCGCAGGCATCAATATCGTGACGCCGAACAAGAAGGCCAACAGTTCGAGTTACGCCGAGTATGGACGTCTCATCGAGGCGCGCCGTGCCGGCGGATCGCACTACTTGTACGAGGCCACGGTTGGCGCAGGCCTGCCGATCATTCAGACCCTGCGCGACCTGCGCGAAACCGGGGATCGCATCCAACGCATCGAGGGCATGTTCTCCGGCACGCTCGCCTACCTGTTCAACACGTGGGACGGAAGCGAGTCGTTTTCGGCGGTGGTCCGAAAGGCGAAAGTGCTCGGGTACACCGAACCCGATCCCCGCGACGATCTCTCGGGGATGGACGTCGCACGCAAGCTCATCATCCTGGGGCGCGAAATGGGCCTGCGGATCGAGTTGAGCGACGTGCAGGTGGAAAGCCTTGTGCCTGCCGCGCTGGCGGGGTGCGGGTTGGACGAGTTTCTCGAACGGCTCGCCGCCTTCGACGCGCCGATGCTGGCGCGGCTGCAGTCGGCGCGCGCCGGCGGACAGGTACTGCGCTACGTGGGGTCGGTCGACGCGCACGGCGACGCGCGTGTGGGCCTGGTGGAGTTGCCCACCTCGCACCAGTTCGCCAGCATCGCGCTCACCGACAACATCGTGCGTTTCGAGACGGCCCGCTACGACAAGAACCCACTGACGGTCATGGGACCGGGCGCCGGCCCGGCCGTCACCGCCGCGGGCGTGTTTGCCGATTTCCTGCGAGTGTGTGCCTACCTCGGGGCCAAACTGTGACGAAACCCAGGCGGTCGGCGACCGCGTTTGCGCCGGCAAGCGTCGGCAATGTCGCCGTCGGTTTCGACGTGCTCGGGCACTCGGTGGCGGCCATCGGCGACCGGGTGCGGGTGATTCGCCGCCCCGAACCTGGCGTGGTGATTCGCTCGATTCGCGGGGTCGTGCGCGACCTGCCGATGGACGCGGACAAAAACACCGCCGGCATGGCCGTGCTTGCGCTGGCACGAGCACTCGAGCTGACCCACGGGTTCGAGATCGAAATCGACAAGGGCATTCCGCTCGAGTCGGGCCTCGGCGGGTCGGCCGCCTCAGCCGTCGCGGCTGTGGTTGCCGCCGCGGCCGTGGTCGACGAACCTCTCGACCACAGCCAGTTGCTCAAGTTTGCGATGGAGGGCGAAGCGGTTGCCAGCGGATCGATGCACGCCGACAACATCGCGCCGTCGCTGTACGGCGGCCTGATCGTGACGGTCGGCATCGACCATCCGTTCGTCAAGCGCGTCCCGGTCCCAGACACGGTGCGCTGCGTGCTCGTGCATCCGCACATGGTGCTCTCGACGCGCGAGGCCCGCGCGATCCTTCGCAAGACGGTCGAACTGTCCGATGTGATCTGGCAGCAGGCGAATCTGGCCGGGTTTCTCGCCGGCTGTTACACGTCGGATCTCGCGCTGATTCGCGTGTCGCTGCTCGACGTGGTTATTGAACCGCAACGGCAGGTGTTGATTCCGGGGTTCGCCGACGTCAAGCAGGCGGCTCTCGGCGCCGGGGCGCTGGGCGCCTCTATTTCGGGCGCAGGGCCCACCATTTTTGCGTGGGCCGAAGAGGGCGATGCCGAACACGTGAGAGCCGGCATGGTCGCGGCGTTTCGCCAGCACGGCATCGACGGCGACAGCTGGGTGTCGGCCATCGACAGCGAGGGCGCGCGAGTGGTGGGGGATTGATGCAGTTTGTCAGCACCCGAGGATCCGGGCACGGTGTCGGTCTGAGTGAAGCCATTACCCGCGGGTTGGCACCGGATGGCGGCCTGTACGTGCCGGACGCGCTGCCGTGCATCACCCGCAGCGATTTCGACCAGGCGACCGACATGGCGGACGTCGCCCGGATCTTGCTCAGGCCATTCGTGGCAGAAGATCCCCTCGCGGCACACCTCGCCGCCATACTCCCTGATGCGTTCAACTTTCCAGTGCCCCTGGTCGATGTCGATGGCGCGGGCGGCCCGCTGTCGGTGCTCGAGTTGTTCCATGGTCCCACGGCGGCATTCAAGGACGTCGGCGCCAGATTCCTCGCGGCCGCGCTCGAGCGCATTCCCCGGCCTGACCCGCGCCGGCTGACGATTCTGGTGGCGACATCCGGCGATACCGGCAGCGCCGTGGCCGCCGCATTTTTCGGACGCCCTTGGGTTGACGTGGTGGTGTTGTACCCGCGGGGGCTCGTCTCCGCGCGGCAGGAAAAGCAACTGGCCTGCTGGGGCGGAAACGTGCGCACCCTGTCGGTGGCCGGCACCTTCGACCACTGCCAGCGCATGGTGAAAGAGGCGTTTGTCGATGCCGACCTCGCCCGCGCGCTCCTGCTCTCGTCGGCCAACAGCATCAACGTCGGCCGGTTGCTGCCGCAGATGGTCTATTACGCCAGAACCAGTCTCGAACTCTGGCGGCGCGACGGGCGGGCGCCGCACTTTATCGTGCCTTCGGGCAACCTCGGCAATGCCGCGGCATGCCTCTGGACCAAGGCCGCGGGCCTGCCGATCGGGGACGTCGTTCTCGCCACCAACGCCAACCTCACGGTCACCGACTTCCTGCGGACCGGATCCTGGCAGCCGCGCGCCAGCGTGGCGACGCTGGCCTCCGCAATGGATGTGGGCAACCCGAGCAACATGGAACGGCTGCGCTGGCTCTACCCGGAGACCGGTCGGCTTGGCGGCCAGATGAGCGCGCACGCGGTGACCGACGACGAGATTCGCGAGACCATCCGCCGCGACTATGCCGACCTGGGCCGCGTGTGGTGCCCGCACACGGCAACCGCGGCCTACGTGTACCGCCAACTGCCAGCGGCCCGCCGCCTGGATCGCTGGGTGCTGGTCGCCACCGCCCATCCCGCCAAGTTCAACGACATCGTCGAGCCGTTGATTGGAACCGACGTCCCCGTGCCGGCGCCGCTGGCCAAGTTGCTCGCGCTGCCATCAGCGCAGATCCACGTAGAAGCCAGGCTCGACGACCTGCGATCCGTGTTGCGTCAACCGTCGAATTAGACCTGGCAGCCGCGAGGCGGGAGAATACTCGAGAGGGTGCTGCCATGAACGTCGTTTTCCTTTCTCCCCACTTCCCGCCAAACTTCTTTCCCTTCTGCGTTCGCCTCAAACAGATGGGCGCGACGGTGCTCGGCATCGCTGACGAGCCGTTCGACCGGCTGCGGCCGGAACTGCAAGCCGCGCTGACCGAGTACTACCGCGTGCCGGACATGAATGACTACGAGGCCCTGCTCAGAGGCCTGGGCCACTTCACCGCCAGGCATGGGAAACTGGACCGCCTTGATTCGATGAGCGAGCACTGGCTCGAGATCGAAGGGCGCCTGAGGGAAGATTTCAACATCCCGGGCCTGCGGCCAGCCCAACTGCTCCGCGGCCAGCGCAAGAGCCTGATGAAGGAAATTTTTCTCGAGGCGGGCATTCCCTGCGCCCGTGGCCGGCTTTGCCGCACCACCGCCGACCTGGAGGCGTTTGTCGCAGAGGCGGGGTATCCCGTCGTGGCGAAACCCGATATCGGAGTAGGCGCGTCGAAGACCTACAAACTGGTAAGCGACCGCGACCTCGAGGCCTTTGCCGCCGAGGGGTTGTCAACCGACTATCTGGTCGAGGAGTTCGTCGACGGCGCCATCGTCACCTACGACGGCCTGACGGATCGCAACGGCGCGGTCGTCTTCGAATCCAGCATGCGATACAGCCGTGGCGTGATGGACGTGGTCAACGACGGCACGGACCTTTGGTACTACGCAGAGCGTGAGATCCCGGAGGATCTGAAAAGAGCCGGGCGGGTGCTGGTTGATGCTTTCGGCGTGCGTGAACGCTTTTTCCACTTTGAGTTCTTCCGGCTCGCCGACGGTAGCCTCACCGCGCTCGAGGTGAATTTGCGGCCGCCAGGCGGCCTCACCGTCGATATGTGGAATTACCAGAACGAGACCGACCTCTTCCTGGGCTGGGCGCAACTGCTGGTGACGGGCCGGTGCGACATTCCCAGGCCTGCCCGGTGGTTCTGCGCCTACATCGGCCGAAAGCACCGCACCGTGTATCGATCGAGCCACGAGGAGGTCGTGCAACACTGCGGCCCGTGGCTGGTTCACCATCAAGGCCTCGACGACGTGTTCAGCGCCGCGATTGGCAATCATGGCTACATCTTGAAATCCGGCAGCCTCGCCGAACTCGAAGGCGCCGCCGCGTTTATCCAGGCCAGGGCCTGAACCATGCACGTTGAGCATCACGCGTGGTGGAGCCCGGCGCTTGGCCAGAACATGGAATTGAAAGTCTACGGCCACTGGGGCCGGCCCGTTCTGGTCTTTCCGAGCCAGGACGGACGCTATTACGATTTTGAGGGCTTCGGGATGGCGGAGGCCTGCTGTTCGCTGGTTGACGCGGGCCGCGTCAAGTTCTTCGCCGTCGACGGCATCGACTTCCAGAGCTGGACCAACAAGAGCCTGCATCCGGCGGACCGGGCGCGCCGCCACCAGCAGTACGAGCGCCACATCGTGGACGAAGTCGTCCCGTTCATCGAACGGCACACGGGGCTGTCGAGTTGCTGGACCACGGGATGCAGCATGGGGGCCTTCCATGCCGCAAACGCATTCTTCAGGCGCCCCGATCTGTTCGATGGCGTGATCGGGTTGTCGGGGCTTTACCGCGCCACCGCGTTTACCGACGGGTACAGCGACGACGCGATCTACTTCAACAGCCCACTGGACTACCTGCCGGGCCTGCAGGACCTGTGGCACCTCGACCGGTACCGCTCAGCACGAATCGCCTTCGCGGTCGGCCAGGGTGCGTGGGAGGAGGATTGCCTCCGGGACACACGACAACTCGACGAAGTAATCGCCGCCAAGGGCATTCCCGCCTGGTTCGACTACTGGGGCACCGACGTCAACCACGACTGGCCCTGGTGGCGCCGGATGCTGCCACACCTGCTGGCCCGGCTCGAGGTGTAGGCCGACCCTATTTCTTCTCTTCCATCTTGGTGGCGGTGATCCAGGTCTTCCCATCCTTCTGTTCGACCGATCCGGTGACGACGGCCGGCTTTTCGCCCGAGCAGACGTGGCCAAACTTCTCCGACACATCGTTCTTGACGACGTAATACTGGGTCACGGTGTCGTTCTCGCCCTTGACCACCACGACGTCCTGGCACGCTTTTGCGTCGGCCTTTTTGAGCGAGCACTTCGCGCACATCACGGTGCCGGTCACCGTCGTCTCGGCCGCAACGGCCACGCCCACGAACCCGACGAGGACGGCGGCGACCACCGCGAACAAAGCAAGGGATTTCATCGGTTTTCCTCAGTTGGTGGCCCGCGCCCAGGGGCCGTACATGGAGGGCGAAGCCCGGAAAGGGCCCCATCCTGATAGATAGACGCCCGTCCGGCCGGCGGGGGTTCCAGCCTGAAAACTCTTGACTTGAGTGGGTGGCGATCAAGTACAGTGGCGGACTTAACTATGAAGACCCCCGTCGGAGTCATCGTCGGGCTTTGGCTGGCCGCCTGGTTGCCGGTGGGCGCAGAGGTCCCTTTTGCGCCCGGAACGGCCGAAACGCGAGCGGTCGGCCGTGGGGCGTCGGCCATCCGCGATTCGCCTGCGTCACTCCTGGAGTTGACAGACGACGAACTGAAGAAGCGGGTTGAATTCGATCTTCCCTCGCTCGGGTCGCTGACGATTGGGAAACCGGGCAGCGCCATTTTGATCAACGCGGTCAATTTGCCGGCCTGGCCAGGATGGCTGGTTGCTCCTGCGGCCGATACGTGGGGCACGTCGGAAACGATGGCAGGAATTCAAGCCGCCGTCGAAAAAGTGCACGAGCTGTTTCCCGACACCCAGCCCGTTTTTGTTGGCGATATCAGCAATATGGACGGCGGGCGGATGAAGCGCCACGAATCGCACCAGGGCGGGCGCGATGTCGATCTTGGCTATTATTATCGCGGCGGGCAGCCCAAGTGGTTCGAGACGGGGACGGCGGCGAATTTGGATCTGTCCCGAAACTGGGCACTGGTCCGATCCCTTGTGACCTGCACCGACGTCGAGACCATTCTTCTCGACACCCGCATCCAGAAATTGCTCTACAAACACGCGTTGACCATCGGCGAAGACAAGGCGTGGCTCGACCGTGTGTTTCAGTTTTCCAGAGGGTTTAAAGACGCCATCATTCGCCATTACCCACGGCACCAGACGCACTATCACGTCCGGTTCTACAACCCGGTTGCGCAGGAACTCGGGCGGCGGGCGTTTCCGTTCCTGGTCGAATCGCAGATCGTCAAGCCGCCGGTCCACACGGTGCGTCATGTGGTTCAGCCCGGCCAGACGCTTGGCCAGATCGCCAGCCGGTACGGGGCTTCGGTGCGCGCCATCATGCAGGCCAACGGATTGACGGGCAGCCAGCTTCGCGCTGGCCGAGCGTATCGGATTCCGGTGCGGGCCACCGCGCCGCCCAGCGACCCGGTCGTCGTTCCGCTTCGCATGCTACCGCCGCAGACGCCGGCAGATCTGGCAGGCGCCGAATGGCCGACGCTGTTTTCGCTCTATCCGCTGCGCGTCGGTCAGTTGGTCGACCTGCAATGGGTGCTCTCGGCAGCGCTGCCTCGATTCTGATTCTGCGTTCGTTTCACACTGACGCTTCGAACTTGCCGACCGGCGATAGCGCTGCCGGCTGACCTTCGACCCTTCCATCAAAACACCGCAGCGCCGTTCCCGGACACATGGCGAGCGTCGACTTGTCCTTTCTAGTGGACACTTTGGCGTGCCCAGCACCGAGTCGCTCAAATATCGCAGGCAAACTGAACGATCTCTACTGGCATGGCCGTTGCGATATGAGAGGTTGCCAGCTTGCACGGTCCGCCGAAGCCGATACGAAGAGCGGTGGCCGGTTACCCAGCAGGCGGCGATTCAGGGGGCTGGTTATGAATACCAAGCACGCGACGACGACGGGCATGATGATGCTGGCGGTGGCCCTGTGCGCCATTCCCGCGGCGGCTTTTTCCGCCGACCAAGACCGGTCCGACCGTCGCGAGAATCGGACCGTTCGGGAGCGCACAAACAGCGATCGCGGCCGCGTGGGGTCCGAGAGCCCTGCCAGCCAGAGCGACCGGCGCCGTGGGTCGGCCGATTCCAGGCCGGGCGATTCCCGGCGAGACGTCGCGGTTGCCCGCGAACTGCCGCGGTCCGAATCGTCCGACCGCCGCGCCGACAGCGCGCCGGCTTCTCGCGATGGTGCTCGGCGGGCGGTAGACAGCGGCCGCGACAGCACTCGCGGAACCACCCGCGGCTTCACGGGCGGGATCATGAGCGGCGACTCCCGCGCCGACTCCAGGGGCGGTGCCAGTTATCGCGCCGACAGCCGCACGACTTCGGGCGACCGTTATGGGTCCGGCTCCGGCAACCGACGCGACACCAGCCGGGCCTACTCCGGCGGCGGCTACGGCTATCGCACCGGCGGCGGGCGCTACAGCAATCGCGACGGCTACGGCTACGGGTACGGCTATCGGTCGCACGACTCGCTGTCGTGGAGACTGCTGCGGCTGGGCCTGGAGATCTTCGTCGGCGACCCCTACGACTACCGTTTCGACGACCGCTGGACGCCCCGCTACGGGCACCGCTTTACGCTGCGTCGCGGATTCGGCTACGGCGGCATGAGTTTTCTGGTCGACCCCGACGACACGGCGATCTACATCGACCGCCAGTTCATCGGCGTCGCCAGCGACTTCGACGGCGAACCGGTACCTCTGGAGGCGGGCTATCACGAGGTGGAATTGCGCGCCTCCGGCTGCCAGCCGGTTCTGTTCGACATCACCGTCCGGCCGGGTCAGGTCATCCCCTACCGTGGCAGCCTGATGGGTTACCGCTAGATCGATTCACCCTTTCCCCAATCGGCGTCTCACCCCGCGGTGGGACGCCGACCCTCCACGCGACCCCTCTACGCGACCCCTCTACGCGACCCGCCATGCGACCCGCCATTCGACCCGCCATGCGACGTGCCATGCGACCCGCCGCGCGACTCCATCGACGGGCCGCCATCGTCGCCATTGCCACCAACGCCGCGGTGGCTGCGCTGGCATTTCCGCCGGTTGGTCGGCGGGCCATCGACTCGAAGGCGCCCAGCGGACCGCGCACGGCGTGGAGGCTTGCGTCGAGATCAAGGTACAATGCGGCCGTACTTCCGGGGGTGAGATGGCCGACACACCGATTCCCACGCAATCGCCGCTTCGAACCGCACTCGCCGGCCTCATCGGCAACGTGCTCGAGTGGTTCGATTTCGCCGTTTACGGCTACTTCGCCAGCGACATCGGCAAGCAGTTTTTCACCCAGTCGAGTCACTCGGCGCAGCAGTTTCTGACCTTCGGCACCTTTGCGCTCGGCTTCCTGGCGCGGCCGATCGGCAGCCTGGTGCTCGGGCGCGTCGGCGACCGCATCGGGCGGCGGGCGTTGCTCACGCTTTCGATCGCGCTGATGGGCGGCGCGACGCTGGTGCTTGGACTGCTGCCGACCTACGACCAGATTGGCATCGCGGCGCCGATCCTGTTGATGCTCATGCGCCTGATTCAGGGTTTCTCGCTTGGCGGCGAGTTCACCGGCTCTATGGTGTACACCACCGAAGGCTCGTCGCCGCTGATACGGGGCCTGGTCAGCAGTTCGACGGCGGCCGGCACGACCATCGGCTTCATCCTGGGATCGGGCACCGCGTGGCTGGTCAACACGCTGCTGCCGCCAGCCGATGTCGGATTCTGGGGTTGGCGTATTCCGTTTGTCGGCAGCGTCGTGTTTCTCGTCGTCGGCTACCTGCTGCGCCGCGGCATCGTCGAGACCGCCGAAGGATTGAAGGCCCGCACGCTTCGCCCGAAGTTACTGCCTTCGCTGGCGGCCGACTGGCTCCCCATTGTCCAGACGTTCGGCATCGTGGCGATGACCAACGCGGCCTACTACCTGACGTTTACCTACGCGGTCGAACGCCGAAAGAGCATGGCCACGGCGAGCGGCGAGCTGTTCCTGTTGGCCAACACGCTCAGCCTGGTCGTGGTCCTTATCTCGAAGCCGCTTGGCGGCTGGCTGTCGGACAAGGTTGGGCGCCGGCGCCTGATGATGACGTTGACTGTGGCGGTGATGGCCTTCATCTATTCCTCGCTCGACATGATGTTGTACGGGGCGCCGGCCAGTTTTATCACCGGCCAGATGCTGCTGGCCGTGCCGATCGGCATGGCGCTGGGGCTGCAGGGTGCGATGGTGGTCGAGATCTTCCCGTTGCGGTCCCGCGTGACTTCGATGAGTTTTGCCTACAGCATCACACTGGCGCTGGCCGGCGGCACCGCGCCGCTGGTGTCGACGTGGCTGATCGAAACGCTCGGTCACCCGCTGGCGCCGGCCTACTACATCATGATCTACGGGGCGATTGGCCTGGCCATTATGTGGCCGATGGCCGAGACCAACACGCGGCGCCTCGACCAGTAGCGTTCGGGGCCGCCCGTCTTCACGCCGCACACGGAGGCAGTCATGGCAGATTTAACGCGCAGAGACGTCATCATGATTCTCGCCAACACCGAGCACGCGCGGCTGGCGGGTGTGGATTTTTCCGGTCTCGATTTACACGGGTTGAACTTCGCGGGAGCGGACCTGATCCGGGCCAACTTCACCGGCGCCGATCTCACGTTTGCCTACCTTCGCCACGCGCAACTGGAGGACGCCTGCCTCGAGAGCGCCATTCTCATCAACGCCAACCTCAAAGAGGCGAATCTCAAGGGCTGCAACATGCGCAATGCGCGGCTCAAAGGCACACTGCTGACCGACGCCAATCTTTTCAAGGCGATCGTGAGCCAGGCGGCGCTCAGCGAGTCGATTGGCGCGTCGTTGTGATGCTCAGGCTGCGATAATTTTCGACGCGTGGTGCGAGATCGCCGCCGGATCCCCCCCGATCAGATCGACAAACACCACGCGGTCGCGGCCCTGCTGCTTGGCTTGATAGAGCGCGATGTCGGCGGCCCTCAGCAGATCGGCCGTCTTGGATCCGTTGAGCGGGAACTGGGCGACGCCCATCGATACGGTCACCGGGCCGATGTCCTGCCCCGAATACGACACGCGCAGGCCTTTGACGCTCTCCCTCAGGCTCTCGGCGCGTTCGACCGTGTCCGCCCCTGGAGAATCCGGGAGGATCAGCACGAACTCTTCGCCTCCGTACCGGCACACCACATCGCCTTTTCGCACGCGCCACTTGAGCAGGTTCGCGAGTTCGGCGAGCACCAGATCGCCCGCCGCGTGGCCGTACGTGTCGTTGAACTGCTTGAAGCGATCCACGTCAATCAACACGACGCCCACCTGGCTGCGCATGCGGCTGGCGCGGTACACCTCGCGCTGCAAGGCCTCCTCCATGAAGGCCCGATTGTAGAGCCCGGTCAACTGGTCGTTGATCGCCTGATTGCTGAGTGTCTCGCGCAGCCGGATATTCCAGATCGACAGCGACAGCACCTCGGCCACCGTGGCCGCCAATTCCTTCACAGCCGCGATCGACCCGCGTGCTTCGTCGGTGTCGCACTTGCCGTCGGCCATCCTGATATGCAGCAGGCCGAACACGTCGCCTCGTGCCATGAGCGGCAGACAGGCGTAGGCAGGTGGGGCAGCCTGTTTGAGGTGCGGACACACCAGGCCGCTGCCTGTCCCGTCGACGACGTGCCCGACGCCGCGTCGCAGGCCCCAACACGAGTCGGGGGCGAACAGATTGTCGTCGAGGGTCTCGGGGAACCCGCCCCAGCGCGCCGCCGTTTCCAGATCGGTTTTCGACGGGCTGAGCAGGAACAACGCTCCCTGGAGCGATGGCAGCAACTGTCTCATCGATCGGGCGACCACCGGCCCGATTTCGTCGAGTGTCGAGCACGCCAGCAGGAACTCGCGCATCTCCCCCAGCGCGCCGTTCTGGCGATTGCGCTCCTCGAGCTGTCGCACCAACTGCCCCATTTGCTCGGTGGCTTCGCGGATTTTTTCGTCGGCGCGTTTCTGTTCGCCGATGTCCCTGACGATGTCCTGGTACAACAGCTTGCCATTGATGTGAATGGCGGTGGCGCTGAACTCGACGGGGAAGCGGGTGCCATCCTTGCGCACGTGGATGGTCTCGCGGCGCAGATTGCCGTGCTCTCTGACGTAATCGATTTCTGGCGCGACGTTGCCGCGCACGTCGGCGGCCCGCAACAGGGACACATCGATCCCAACCAGTTCGGCGCGGGAGTATCCGTAGGTCTTCTCGGCCTGCTGATTGGCCTCGAGAATCACGCCGCCGGCGTCGAGCAGAAACACCGCCTCGTTGGAAAACCTGAACAGGTCCGCGAACCGCAATTGCAGTTCTTGTTGCGCACACTCGGCCACTCTCAACAACTCGGACAGGTGGCGTCGATTGCGCAGGTACGCAAACAGCAGGAGGACCACGCCGAATGCGGCCACCGCCTCAACGGGCAACAGAAAAGCCGACACCCACGACAGCGGTCCGGCTGCCGCGCCATGGTCGGTCCCGACGACCACCTCAGCCGAGGCAGCGCGGCCAGAAACCTTGACGAAGGCGTAGATGGCGCCAATCACCGCCATCGCGGTGGAGCCGGCAATGTGCACGCGCCACAATTGGCGGCCGCGCGCGCTGACCGCGTAGACAATCGCCGATGGGGCCGAAAAGTCTTCTGGCATGCCAATCCGTCTACACGGACAATCGGCGTCGGGACGGGATTCTTGAGCCGAGAGCCTCTGTTGCGGAGGGGACACGCAGACGGGATTGAGATCCGGACGGTGTCGAGCCGACCGGCCGGCGGGTCGATTTACGCTAACATACCGGCCGGTGGAGGAAAGATGATCAGACCCTGGCGATTGTCGCTGGTGGCGGTGGTCGGTGCGGCAGGTGCCCTCGTGGTGTGTGCCGTGGGACAGGTGGTGGCGCAAGGCGGG
Source organism: Acidobacteriota bacterium (assembly GCA_037133015.1). Classification (GTDB taxonomy): domain Bacteria; phylum Acidobacteriota; class Vicinamibacteria; order Vicinamibacterales; family JAKQTR01; genus JBAXOX01. Next base: position 44,523 of record JBAXOX010000010.1, on the reverse strand, counting down.
GGACAGGCTCAGCCGCAGGCCGGAACACCTCCGACCGCGCGCGCCTCAACGGCGAATCCGGGCGGAACAGGCCGAATCAGCGGGCAGGTGGTGTCGGCCGAGACTGGCACCCCCGTCAAACGGGTCTCCATCACACTTTCTGGCGGGACGCCGCAGGCCGCCCTGACCGGCAGGGCTCAAGCCGCGGGGGCTTCCACCTCGGTGCAAGTGTCGACGGTGGGCGGCGGCGGACTGCCTCCCGGCATGATTCAGAAACAGAAGGAAACTGACGCGGCTGGCCGATTCGAATTCACGGGCCTGCCCGCGGGCCGCTTCTCGGTGAGCGCGAATCCGCAGGGTGGATTCGTCAGGCCCGGTCAGCCCGAATCGGTGCAACTGGCCGATGCCGGAACATCGACCGTCGTGATTCGCCTCAGGCGGGCCGGGGCCATCACCGGCAAGGTGACCGACGAGTCTGGCGACCCGCTGCCGCGCGCCCAGTTGCGCGCCGCGCGGTGGGAAAGCGTCGGAGGCGTCAGGCGGCTGGTCAGCGGCGTCGGGGCCGGCGGCTTCAACATGACCAACGACCTCGGGGAGTACCGCCTCTGGGATCTTCCTCCTGGCGAGTACTACGTGTCCGCGTCGTACATCGACGTCGGCCAGGCGCCGGCCACCTTCGACCTCGAGGACCAGAAATTTGGATTCGCCCCGACGTTCTACCCGGGGACCGCATCGATGGATACGGCCCGAACCGTCACCGTGCAGGCCGGCCACGATACGCCCGGCATCGATATCGGGCTGCAGCGCGCGAAGATGGGACGCATCACCGCCCTGGTAACCGACTCGTCTGGCAGCGCCATGTCCCAACGCGGCTACGTGTCCCTCATGTCCCGTCACGACTCGACGCAGCCCGTGGGCGGCATGTCGCGCAGGCCCGACGGCTCGTTTGTGTCGAGCGCTGTGCCTCCCGGCGACTATTTTCTCGTCGCCAACCTCACGCTGGGCGACGGTCCCGCCAACTTTTCCAACGAGGGCGCGATCGAGACGGTCAGCGTCAACGGCGACGACGTGTCGGTGAGTCTGCGAACCAACAAAGGCGCGACCGTTTCCGGCAAAGTCGTGGTGGAAGGGACGATGCCCGAACCGCGACCGTATACGCAGAGCGGGGCCGACGGCACGAGCGTCAACCGCCAGGTACGAGTGATGGTGACGTCGCGGCCAGCCACGGTCGCCGCGGCGCCGTATCTGCCGGGCTCGTCGGCAGGACGGCCGACGCCGATGCGCGACGACGGGACGTTCGAATTGATGGGGCTGCGAGGTGCGTTCAGGGTGATGGCGTCAGGCGGTCGGGTGGCGCTCAAGTCGGTCCGGCGGGGCGGCCAGGATATTCTGGCGACGCCGCTGGAGTTGACAGGCACCGAGATCATCACCGATGTTGAGATTGTCCTGACGTCGGAAACCGGCACGTGTGCGGCGACGGTCACCGACGCGAACGGAGACCCCGCGGCCGGTGCCAACGTTCTCGTCTTCAGCGACGACGCGACGCGATGGTTCGAGGGATCGCCCTACGTGCGGCTGGCGCGAACCGCGAGCGGCACCCCGTCCAGCGTGCCGACGCCTCCGCCGGCCGTCGGATCCACGGCGCCCGAAGTGGCGGGGTCGCGGGAGCCGGGACGGGTCGTCAGCGGGTCGCTGATTCCCGGCCGCTACGGGGTCATCGCATTCGAATCCGGAACGAACTCGCCGGCCTACGACCCCGAGGCTCTCGAGAGATACCGCTCCCGCGCGATTTTTATCACGATAACGGCGGGCGAGACTACAGCCCTGCAGTTACACACCGTCAAGCAGTGACATTAATACCTGTATCGGAGGAAAAATGAGCACACGCATATTGAGATGGGTCGCCGGCCTTGTCATCATCGCCGGTGCCGCGATTGGCTTTCAGGTGTTCGCGCAGGGGCAGACCGACCCGGTGGTTGCCCGGATCATCGAACTGGGCACGAAGGACAACCAGGTGATGACCTGGAACGACTACGCGAGCAACCGGTTTGGCGGACGCGAGACAGGCAGCAACGCCTATACCGACGCCACCCAGTGGGCGGCGTGGCAGTTCAAGCAATTCGGACTGGACGCGCAGTTGGAAGAAGTCGGACAGATTCCGGTCGGCTTCAATCGCGGGCCGTGGTTCGGCAAGATGCTCAAGCCCACCGAGAAGGCGCTGCGATTCGGCACGCCCAGCTTTACGGCCGGCACCAAGGGCGTCCAGCGCGGGCGCGTCGTCGTGCTCAAGGCCGACCCGTTTTCGGTGCCCAGCCGGGCGACCGGCGGACAGGCGGTGGCGAAGGAAAACGTCGAGAAGAAGCGCGCGGCCGTGCAGGAAGGCATTGCCGAAATCAACGCCAACAAGGCCGAGTTCAAAGGATCGTGGGTGCTGATTGGCGGCAACTCGGGCTTTGGCCGTGACGGCCGTCGCGGCACCAGGCTGGCCGACGGCGCGCCGGAGTACCTCGATGCCGACATGATTCCGCCGCTCACCAAGGCGTTGGTGGACGCCGGAGCGCTGGGCACGATTCAGTCTTCGACGCCGACGGCCGCTGTGCAGCCCGGCAACAATTCCGAACCGCCGCTGAGCCTGCTCGACGGGTACGCGGCATCGTGGGACAAGCTGCCGGTGCTGCCCGACATCAAGCTGCTGGAAACGCAATTCAAAGAGATCAAGGCGCTGGTCGACAAGAAGGAACCGGTCGAACTGGAGTTCGACATTCGCAACTGGTTCAAGATGGGCCCGATCCCGTATCACAACGTCGTCGCGACGCTGAAGGGCACGACGTATCCCGACGAGTATGTCGTGATCGGCGGACACTTCGATTGCTTCAGCTCAGGCACCGGCGGGGTTGACGACGGATCGGGGTTCGCGCCTGGCATGGAAGCGATTCGCCTGATTGCCGCGGCCGGCGCCAGGCCGAAGCGTTCGATCATCTTCATCGCCTTTGCGGCCGAAGAAAACGGCCTGGTGGGTTCGCAGGCGTGGCTCAAGAAGCACCCCGAACTGCAGTCGAAGATCGTGATGATGATCAACCGCGACGGCAGCCCGAGCGCGATCACCGGTGCGAACGTGCCCGAGACGTGGTTCGCGGAGTTCGAGCAGATTACCGCGCCGCTGACGGCCCTCAATCCGAAGTGGCCCTTCAAGCTGCAGAAGTCGCTTCCGCGCGCCCACGCGACCAGCCCCGGTGGCACCGATTCGTCGTCGTTCGAGATGGTGAGTGTGCCGACGCTCAACTTCTCGACCACCTCGGCGCGGCCCGGGCCCGACGGCAAGGACGTCAATTACCAGTACAACTACGCCTGGCACACCACCAACGATTTGTACAGCGAACTGGTGCCCTACACCGAGTACCAGCAGGAATCGGCGCTGATGACGGCGGTGGTGGCGTACGGCGTGGCGAACCTCGACAAGCCGCTGCCGCGCGACGGCGTCTACCTGGCCGACGGTCTCTACGCCAGCTTCACGGTCGGGACGGGCGATGGACAGAAGCAGATCATGACGACGCTGGATATGGTCAACGCGCCTGTGCACGTGGCGAACTTCATCCGGACCGTCGAGGGCAAGACGCAGCCGGGTGCGGGCGGGCGCGGCGGCGGCGGGCGCGGCGGATACGGGGCGCAGCCGGAGGTTCCGCCCATCGGAACGGTCGCCGTCAGCAAGGCGCAGATCCAGGGCGTGATTGCCTCGGAGATCCAAAAGTCGGTGGCCGTAGCCGCGCTGCCCAGGGAAGCCAACGTTGCGTTGAAGCACGACGCGGCGGGCGTGCTCGGTGCGTCGGCGCCCAACGCCTTCTACGTCACGCTCGAGAAGAACGCGGGGTTTGACAAGAAGCATACGGCTCTGGGTAAAGTGATTGCGGGAATCGGACAGTTGTCGCAGATCAAGAAAGGCGACCCGATTCGAAGCATTCGAATCACTCGCGTCGGCCAGGCTGCGCGCGACTTCAAGACCGACGACGACGCGTTCAAAACGCTCGTGGAGACGGCGAGCAAAAAGAAGTAGGGGAAGCGTTCGGGGATGACGACTGACGAGGCTTTTGCGCGTGCGGGCTTGGTCTGCCTTGCCGTCGCCGTGCTGGTGGGCACGCCGGCGGTCGGGCAGGCGCAGACGGCCGAATCTGTCGCGGTGACCCAATCGACAGTCCAGGCAGCCCCGGTCGTCGCGTTGCCACAGATCGACGGGGAAGCGCCGCCGCGTCTGCGGTGGGATGCCGGGCTCGACGTGCCTTTCCTACCTGCCGACCGCGGCTGGCGCGATCCGGCTGTCGATCTCAACGACCCGCTGGCGCCGGACGTGAGGCCGGCATCACGCCCCCGACAGACTGGCCGGGCGACGATCGAGATGGGAACCTTCATCGCGTGGTCGGCCGCCAACTACTGGCGCAAGTACGCCTCATTTGTCGAGGATTGGCAGTTCAGGCTGACGTGGAAGGACCAGGCACGGAAGTGGTTCACCTCCGAAGGGTTGAGGCTCGACTCCAACAACATGCGCCTCAACTGGACGCATGGCGCCGCCGGTGGCGTCTATTACTCGTTCGGCCGGAGCAACGGGTTCGGCGCGGGCGAATCGTTCCTGTTTGCCGCTGCCGGGTCGGTGTTGTGGGAATACGGCGCAGAGTGGCGGGAGATTTCGTCGATCAACGATCACGTCTTCACGGCGGTCGGCGGGATGGCCATCGCCGAACCGCTGTTCCAGTTCGGCAGCTATTTTCGAAATCGTCCTGGCGCCGCGAACAGGCTGGCCGCGGTTGCGACCAACCCACTGGTCGCCCTTAACGATCTGCTCGACGGCGCCAATCGTCCTACGCGGACACCCACCAGTCGGTGGCACGACTTTCGACTCTCGACGGGCGCGGTCCGCGGGTTGCCTCTCCCCGACAGCGCCGCCGAGACGCTGAACGTCGTGAATCTCGACCTGCGTCTGGTGACGCTGCCCGACTACGGCGTCGCCGGCAAAGGCAGCGGGCGATTTCGCGACACCATCGATGCCGGGTTTCACGCCGATGTCCACGCGAGCGGGAGCCGGGTCGAAGAATTCAACCTGGGATCGCGCGCGCTGCTGTTTGGCCGCTGGTGGAAAGATGTTGGCCAGGATGACGCTGGCGTGCGGCGCGGCCACGATCTCTGGGTCGGCATTCAGGTGGCGTGGGATGTCTTCCAGAAGAAGCCCATCGCCCCATATGACGGCCACGACCTCGGGATGAAGGACCAGTGGTTTCCGCGCGAGCAACCCACCCGTTACACCGACAAGGGATCGTCGGTCCATCTTCCCGGCCCGACTGTGGGTCTGACGATGTACGCGGGGAAACTCCGCACGCGGCTTGATCTGGGTGCGGCGTTGAATTTCAGTATGATCAACTCGCTCCCGTTCAACCAGTACTCGGCGACGCACGACACGTGGGGCGTCAAGACCACGCTGCAGAACTGGGGGTATTACTACGCGCTGGGCGCCACACTGACCGGCAGCGCCGAAGCGGAATACGGCGCGTGGAGCGCCGCCGCGAACCTGGACTATCGCCGGTTCGGATCGATCCAAGGGCTGGACCGCTACCAGAACCAGGTCACCGACGACGGCCGCCTTGTCGATTCGCGCCTGGTCACGGCTGCCAGCCTCACGGTGCGGTTGCCACGAACGCCGGTGTTCGCGACGGTGGCGGTGAGGGGCATCGACCGCCGTGGCTGGTTTCACGAGACGGCGGCGCACGTCCGCGAGACTCGGGTATCGTACGAAATGGGTGTGAATTTCTAGGAGTCAGAAAGCGGGCAGCGTCATGACCAGTGTCCCCCGACGAGCGGTTGTGATCTGGCTGGTGTGTACCGTGCTGCTCTGCGGCGCGCTGGCCGCCAACGGCCAGACCGCCGCGGGGGCTGCGATCCCGCCGCCTGCGCGTTTCGGCGACGGCAATCTCGACCGCGTCCAGCGCCTGCTCGCCGAGACACCGGGCGGCAGCGCGGCGTTCGACGATTACTACTTCGTCGCCGTGGGCGACATCCAGAACACGGTCCGCAGTTTCAGTCGTCCGGTGTTCGAAGCCATCGCAAAAGACGTCGAGCACGCGGTCGATCGGAGCACCGGAAAGCCGGTCTACGACCAGGTGCGGTTCGTGATGCTGCTGGGCGACCTGGTCTACGAGGGTCCGGTTGCCCGGCAGTGGACCAACCTCGAAGCGATGTTTGCCGGCAAGGGCCTCGACGGCATTGCGTATCCGAACATCGCGCGCCTGGTCCGCGACAAACCGATCCTGCCGGCGATCGGCAACCACGAGTTGCTGAACTTCCGCCTCCAGACGCAGACCAAGTACAAGGACTTGTTCGACTCGCCGGTGGGCGTGGCCAACTTCAAGCGATTCTTTGCGTGGGATCGCTTTATCGCCAACCCGAAGATTCTGTATCCGGTCCCCACCGACCTGTCGGTCGAGCAGTATGAGGCGGTCGTGGCGAGCAATGCGACGGCCGACGCCACCAGCACGATGGCGAAGCACTACGCCCTCGGACGGGACGGCCGCTACCGCCTGACGTTTTTCGACCAGCCGTCCCTGGTCGCCGAAGAATTTGCTGCGGGGAAGGCCCGCGTCGCCGGTGCGCTCGCGCCGTTGTTTCGCCGGGCCGGGTACGGCACGCTGCCGATCCTCAACTCCGACAACATGATTGCCTACGGTGTCGATGCCGGGAACACGATTTTCCTGTTTCTCGACTCGATGGCCCGAGGATGGCAGTACCCGGGACTGGCCAAACTCAAGGAGGCGCTCTATCCAGACAAACGGGATCAGCATCGACTGAACCTGTTTTCGGAGAGCCCATTCAACGGGCAGGCCGACTTCTACCGGGCCGTCACCGCCTATGCGCGGGAGACGGGCAAGTCGATTGTGCCGCTGATGCACCACTCCGTGATCAACGGCTCCAAGAGCATTCGCACGACCGGCCTGGGCTACAACTTGTGGCTCGCGCTGGGACTTCCGCAGGCCAAGACGGATCGCGGCGACCCCACGCTGTTCGACGAGATTCTGTTTTCGGATGCGGAGTACCTGTTCAGCGGCTGCGTCCACAGCTTCGAGGACTTCTCGGTGGTCGCATCCGTTGCGGGAAAGCCAGACAACCGGTTGCACTGGTTCGTGGCGGGCGGAGGAGGCGGGCCGTTGACCCGTGTCTTTCGCCGCGAGCAATTCGCCGAAATCGAGGCGCTCTACAATCAGAAGCGTGCTTCGATCCCCGACTCGTCGCCGGCGGGTACCATCGCCGTCGTCGACGCCACCGCACGGCTGAGCCACCACTACCTGCTGGTCCACGTGCAGCACGGGCGGATTGTCGATGTGTCGCCGCGCTTTCTCGACCAGACACAGGTGCCGCGACGTCGGGCCAGACCGCAAGTGTCGGCGCAGGCGTCGTATTACTCGGCGACGTCGAGCGTGGGCGCTTCCGTCGAGGGGTCCCCTGGGGCATGGGGCCTGGAACGGCTGAAGGGCTTCCTGGCCTTCGTCAACTGGCGTCCATCGGCCGGGTTGGGAGTGATTGGCGACGCCGGCAGATCAGCCGGATCAACGGACCACTCGGCGGGGACGGTGGTCGGCGTGTGGCCGCTGACCCTCGACGTGTACATCCCCGGATCGAAGGTCGTGACGCTTCGCCCGCTGGGGTTCGAGATGTGGAACAGCGCGGCCGGGCGCCCGCAGTTCTTCGTGACGACGGGCGTTCGGGTGCCCATCGTCTACAGCGGCAGGAACCGGCGTCCCTACCTCACCGCGGGATTCAACCTCCATATCCCGATGCGGTCGGATGCGCGCGTCAACGCAGGTCGATCGGATCGGGTCGGCATGAGTGTTTCGATTGGATACCGGCTCACGCGCTGAATCCGATCAGGACGATACAGTTACGATGGGCAACGCTGTTCGATTCGTCTTTCTCGCGCTCCTGTGGTCGGCCTGTCACGTGCCGGCGGCGATGGCGCAACAGACCGCGGACGGACACGGCGACACGCAGCCGGCGGCGCCGCCCAAGCCCGCCAGCGACAACAAGCCGTATGTGATCGCCCTTCCGGTTGTCTTCTACACTCCAGAAACCAAGCTGGCACTGGGCGCCGGAGGCGTGCTGGGGTTCCGGCTCGGGGCGAACCGCGACGACACGCGCCCGTCGTCGCTGCCGTTCGTCGTGGTCTACACGCTGAACAAGCAGACGCAGATCCTGCTGAAGCCGGACATCTACCTGCCGGGAAACACGTATCTGGTGACCGGCACGGTTCAGTTCGAGCGCATGCCCCAGAGGTTCTACGGCGTCGGCAGGACAGCTTCCGATGCGACGCTCGAGCAGTACACGCCTCAGACGATCGAGTTCCAGGTCGGCGTGAAGAAACGGATCGCGGGTCACCTCTGGGCTGGCGTCCAGTACCAATTCCAACACACGACGATGCGGCAGATCGATCCAGGCGGCCAGTTGGCCGGTGGCGAGGTGATTGGAAGTCGCGGGGGCCGGATCTCTGGCCTGGGCGCCAGTGTGCTGTTCGATTCCCGCGACAACGTGCTGTTTCCGCGCCACGGCCGGTACGTCAAGGTGGCGGCCGACCGATACGCCCCGCTGTTTGGCAGCGCGTTCGCGTACACGAGTGTGGAGGTCGATATGCGTGCCTATCGACCGGTTCGGACCGCCGACGTGATCGCCGGGCAAGTGTTCCTCAAGACCAGAAACGGCGCCACGCCGTTTTACGAACTGCCGTCACTGGGAGGGGATTCGACGATGCGGGGATATTACCGCGGGCGGTACCGGGATGCGGCCATTGTCACGGCTCAGGCAGAGTATCGCGCACACATCTGGAAACGATTGAGCGCCGCCGCGTTTGCCGGGATGGGTGAAGCCTGTCCCGGCCTCAGCCGGTGCTCGGCGCGCGGTGTGCTGCCGTCGTTTGGCGGCGGTCTCCGAATCAAACTGGATCCGAAAGGCGGCACCAATCTTCGCATCGAATATGCTGCCGGCCGCAACTCCAAGGCGTTTTACATGACAGTGCAGGAAGCGTTCTAGCCGGCTTTCGTGGTCTAATCCCGACAATTGTTACCCATTGGCATGAACGGCGTGCACCTGCTCCTGATGGTGGTCGCAGGCTGGGGCCTGACCCTGGGGCTGGAGTGCTTCGCCACGCCGCGTCCCAGGCTGGCGACGCGCCCGGTGGGCGCGTATGCCATTCACCTTGGCCTCTGGCTTATCGTGATTGGGACGCCCCTGGTGGCGTTGGAGCGGCCGTTGCTGATCCTGGTGCTCGGCCTGGGCTTCTGGGTGTTGATGGTGATGGTCAGCAACGTCAAACAGGATCGCCTCAAAGAGCCGCTGATTTACACCGATCTCGCTTTCGTGTTCTACGCGATGCGAAATCCGCGCCTCTACGTGCCGTTTTTCGGGACTGCGCGATTCCTGCTCTACGGCGGTGTCGCGTTTGCCGCCGCGTTCGGGCTCTGGCGTCTCGAGGAAAACTGGCAAAGCACGATTCCCGACGCGGGCCTGGCCGCGATCGCTGCGGCGACCGCACTGTTCGGCGTCCTGTTGATCGTCGCGGGAGACCGATCGACGGGCGACCCCACGCTCGACCCGGCCCAGGACCTCCGCCGGTACGGACTGATCGCGAATTTCTGGATCTACCGCCGGGCCGAACGCAGCGAACGAGGCGGGGAGGTGCGCACGCCGTTTACAGACGCCCGGGCGCAGACCGCTGAGCGGCCCGACATCATCGCGATTCAGAGCGAGTCATTCTTTGACGCGCGGCGCCGGTACCCGTTTGTGCGTCCAGACGTGCTGACCGAGTTCGACGCGGCCCGGCCAGCCGCCATTTCGGAAGGGCGATTGCTGGTGCCGGCGTGGGGCGCCAATACGGTGCGAACGGAGTTTTCGTTCCTGTCGGGCCTGGCCGGCGAGTCGCTCGGTATCGATCGCTTCAATCCGTACCGGCAATTGGCCCGTCGGCCGATCGTGACGTTGGTCGGCTACCTGCGCCGCCTCGGCTACCACACGGTGTGCGTGCACCCGTACCTCGCCTCGTTCTACGAGCGGGACCGCGTCTACCCGCTGCTCGGATTCGACCAATTCATCGACCGGCGCGCGTTCTCCGACGGCGACAAGTTCGGACCGTACCTGAGCGATGCCGCCGTGGCGGCCGCCATCAAGCACCTCGTGAGCGACAGCAACAAGCCCGTCTTCGTCTTTGCCATCACGATGGAGAACCACGGGCCGCTCCATCTCGAGTCGGTGGCGGCGGGCGAGGCCTCCGAATACCTGACCGACCGGGCCTCCACCGAGTCGGACCGCGATCTGATCGTCTACTTGCGCCATCTGAAGAATGCCGATCGCATGCTCGCGACGCTGACCGACTGGATGCGGGAGCGATCGCGTCCGACGCATCTCTGCTGGTACGGCGACCACGTGCCCATCATGCCCGCGGACGACCGCGCTACGACGCCGACCGATGGCGCGACCGACTATCTGGTGTTGAGCAATCGCATCAACGGCGCGGGGCTCCACCAGGACGTGGGTGTGGAGGCGCTCGGGCCGCTGCTGCTCGCCTCGGCGGGGCTGATGGCTGGACGCATGTCCGGCTCATAGCCGGGGCGGCATCACGCTTATCCCTGCCTAGGAGGCGGGTCTCTGCGCGCGGCGTAGAGCATCAGAGCGACCGCCACGATCAGCAATCTCCTGATCCTGCGGATAATCGAGAGACTCAGTCCGATCGCGGGCGGATAGCCCAGGCTTTGCACCACCAGGATGTGAACGCTTTCCATCGCGCCCCATTGGCCGGGAAGCAGGAAGAACACGGTGTTGCCGATGGTGACGATGGTGCTGATGAACAGCGCCTGGAGCAGGGTCACCGGCGCCCCGAGCACACGCAAGACCAGCAGAAATTCCAGCACCCCCACGAGCCGAGACCCCAGATGGAGCATCAAGGGAGGCAGCGCGCGGGTGATGCGTCCCGAATAGAGGAGTCGGAGGTTCTCGTCCACGGCGAGCAACTGGCTGTGCTTGCTCGCGATCCATTCCGCGGCGCGCGGCACGCGCGACCCGACCTTCTGTAATCTTGCCGTGACGCCCCGCCGCAACAGGATGACGAGGGCGACGGTGCCGGCCGCGGTGATCGCGACACTGATGCCGGCGGGAATCAACAGGGCTCGCGGCAAGTGCAGGAAGAGCAGGCCAAGGACCAGCCCGGTTGTCAGAAACACGACCGAGGCGGCGAACTCGACGGTTTTGTCGAACAGCACGCCCGGAACGCCATCGCGAAGCGGCGCATGCGCCCTGATCAGGAACGCCCGCATGGCGTCTCCCCCCAGGCTGGCAGAAGGAAGCAGCAGGTTGAACGAATCGCTGATGATCTTGACCCGAAACAACACCGCGAGCCGTACGCGGGCGAAGTAGGCGTCCTGCACCGTCCACCACGCGGCGGCCTGGAGCAGCAGCCACGAGGCGCCCATCGCGCAGGTCAGCAGAAACCACCAGCCAAAATGGGTGAGGTTGCCCCAGACCACGTCCAGGCCAATCCGGTGGACCAGGTACACCAGGAAACCGACGCCGACCACGGTGAGCGTGGCCTGGACCGTCCGACGGACCGCTGGTCGGGTCACGGCGCGACGAGCCCTCCGGCCTTGCGAAGGGCCTGTTCGTCGTCGACGTCAATCCAGAACCCGCCATCGATGTCCATCACGCCAGCCCTCCCCCGCTCCGCGAGAACGCGAACACCGCCAGAAAGGCTGTCGTCGCCTCGCGCCTGACTCTCGGCGAGCGCATCGAACAACGCCCGCGTGCAGAGAAAGATGCCGGTGTCGAAGGCGTTGTAGGCGGGGAGGCCTTTGCCGATCTGCACAATGCGGTGCCGTTGGGCCATCACCCGCGTCACATCATCCAGATCGACGGTGGGATTGTCGACCACAGAAGCATCAACGGCCAGGATCAGATCGACCTCGTCCAACCGTTGAGCGATGAGTCTGGTGAGGATGGCCGCGTCGAAGAGGTGATCCGACATGAGCAGCACGAACCGGTCGCCCACCCGGTCGCGCGCGGCGAAGGCCGACACGCCGTTGGCGCGTTCCCATTCCTCGTTGGGCACGCACGCAATCGTGAATGCCCGGCCCCGGCCGAATTCGATCAGATGTTGCTCGAGCGGTTCGCGAGCGTATCCGGTGACGACGACGAATTCGTGGATGCCGGCTTCGTGCGCCGTCGAGATGACCCAGTCGATCAGCGGACGTCCGTTGACCAGACACAGCGGCTTGCTGACGGGAAGACTCTCGAGACGGCTTCCTCTTCCGGCGGCGAGAATGACGGCCTTCACAACTTCCTTTCCTCCCAACCGGGCAACTGGCCTGGTCAGTCTCGCCTCATATCTTGCCACTTCCGGCTGCAGACCTCCGTCTCTCACGGACAACGGAGTCGGCTGGATGAATATTTCGCGGTTGCCGCAGAGACCGGGTATGGTACCTGGATGAGCCTGCGCCTGCTTCTCCGAGCCGTTCGCGTCGCGCTGGCGTGCACCGTGGGCGTGGGGACAGGCACCGTCGCTGCCGCCGCGGAGCGGACGCCGCAAGGAACCGCAACCACACCTGCCGGCGTGGCCGCCGTCGAAGTCAGAGTGAGTGGAGACAGCGGGTCTCCGGTCCTCGACCTCAAGCCGGCCGAGGTGTCGTTGAAGGTCGGCAACCGGCCGCGGGCCGTGCGGTCGGTAGAACTGGTTCGGTTCAACGGCGGTCCCGTGACCACCGATGGCGTGGCAGGTGCGCCGCTGCCGCCGCCGTTTGCAAGCAATCGCGCGTCGGACAGAGGAAGGACTGTCGTGCTCGTGCTCGAAGACGAGTCGATTCCGTCTGGCCGTGAACAGACCGTCCGCGACGCGATTGGCGGGCTGCTGGATCAGTTGTCTGGTCGAGATCTGGTGAGTCTGCTCGTCGTGTCGAGGGGACGATTCGATGTGACGCAGACGACGGTCCACGACAGCGTGCGGGCCAGTCTGGCCACGTTTGTCGGCCGGGCCGCGCGATCCGAGACCGCCGAGGAAGCCGCATGCCGAACGCAGCAGGCGATCAACGCGGTGAAGGGCGTGCTGGGGGGCGTGTCCGGCGTCGGGCCCACGACGGTGGTGTTGTTTTCCGGGGGACTCGCCCCGCCGACCTACGGCGGCGCCACGGCGAGGCGCGGGTCCGGGCAGATCGCGTGTGACATTCGGCGGGAACTGTTTGACGAGTTGTCCGTCGACGCGCACCGGGCGTTCGCCGATGTCTACACCGTTCAGATTCCCACCGACATGCAGGTAGGAACCACGGGCGCGACCGACACGGTGGCTGGAATCGAAAACATCGCCGGCATCACCGGCAACGCGCTGATCCGGCTGACAGGCAACATACAGGCGGAGATGGCCAGAATCGCCCGTGAGACATCCGCCTACTACCTCGTGTCGTTCGAGCCCGACCCATCGGATCGGACCGGCTCGGCTGTCCGCGTCGAGGTGACGATAGGACGCCAGAACGTGCAGACGCGGGCTCGCGCCGAGGTCACCCTGGCCAGGGCCGGCGTTCCGACCAGTCCGAAAGCCATATCGGTTCGCGACATGCTGCGCGTGCCGACGGTCTATCGTGACTTGCCGATTCGCGCCGTGGCCTGTCCCGCACGAGACGCGAGTGACAGGGACCTGAAACTGGTGGTGCTGTTCGAACCCTTCGAGTTCAACGTGCCATTTGCGTCGGCGGCGGTTGGCCTGTTCGACGAGAAAAGCAAACTGGTGGCGCAGTGGACCGCGCAACCGGCCGATCTTGCGTCGTTACCCGTCATGTCTGGATTTTCGGTGAAGCCCGGATCCTACCGGATGCGCGTGGCGGCGACTGACGGGGCGGGGCGCGCCGGCACGGTGGATCAGGACGTGACCGTGGCATTGGAGCGAGGCAACGCTCCGGTGCAGATGAGCGCGCTCGTGCTTGGCGCGCCGCTCGGCCAGGCCTTTGCGCCCCGGCTGCTTTTCGAGACCGAGGCGTCGGCGCTCGGCTACTTCGAAGTGTACGGCACGCCCAAAACCGCCAACGTCACCGCCACCATCGACATTGCGGCGTCCGCCTCTGGCCCCGGGTTCGCCACGGCCCCCGCCAAGGTTGGGGCGCCAGGCAACGACGGTCGCCGCGTCGTGTTGGGCGAGATTCCCATCGCGGCGCTCCGCCCCGGCGATCACCTGGTACGGGTCACGATCAGCGTCGATGGCAAACCGGTGGGCCGCGTGGTCCGCACGCTGAGGAAGGCCGGGCTGTGAGCGCCGTGCGGGCACGCTTCATGGTGGCGGCATGCGCCGTGCTTGCCGCCGCCGCACTGACGGCGGCGCCATCCGGTGTTCAACGATCGCCAGCGGTCGTGGTGTCGGCGCAGCAGGCACAAGCCGCCCCGCCGCCGCAGACGCAAACCTCCCCGCCGCAGCAACCGCCCGTGTTCAAGGCCGGCGTCAAATTGGTGCGCGTGGATGTGACGGTGCTCGGTCGAGGCGACCAGCCGGTCGCCGACCTGGAGGCGTCGGACTTTGAGGTGTCGGAAGACGGCGCGCCCCAGAAAGTCGAACAACTGCGATTCGTGAAGCTCGATGGAAATCGGCCGCCGGGAGACGAGGAATCGCTGGCGATCCGATCGCCCGAGCACGCCGAAGCCGAAGCGGCGCGCGAAGATGTTCGCGTCTTCGTGATCTTTCTCGACGATTACCACGTCGACAAGCATCCCGCGATCACGCTGCCGATTCGCCGGGCGCTGAGGGATTTCATTGGCCGGCTCTGGCCCACCGATCTGGTCGCGATCATGGATCCGTTGACGCCGCTCGACGCGCTGCGGTTCACGCGTGTCAAACAGGACCTGATCGACGTCGTGGCGAAGTTCGAGGGCCGGCAGGGCGAATATTTTCCCGTACGCAGCCTGCTCGAGGAGGCCCAACTCCGTTCCGAAAATCCGCGCAGGATGCGCGCGCAAGTGACCTTCTCGGCGCTTGCCGGTTTGTGCGTGAAACTGGGCGGCCTGCGCGAAGGGCGCAAGACGGTCATCTTCGTGAGCCAGGGCCCGCCCGTCAATTTTGGCTTCGGCCAGCCGAACCTGCACGACGACATCCAGGAGGTGATTGACGCGGCGATCCGGGGCAACGTGACCATCGATCCGGTCGACACGAAGAGCCTCGGCATGGCGATCCGGGAAGACTCGCGCGCGTCGCTGTATCAGCTGGCGGCCGAGACCGGAGGTCGGGCGGTGGTCAACACCAACGCCACGGAAATTGGCATGGCGCAGGTGCTCAGCGAGACCAGCGCGTACTACGTACTCGGGTACACGCCGACGCGGGCCACCGACGACGGCAAGTACCACAAGATCAGCGTCAAGGTGCGCCGCTCAGGCACGCGGGTGACGGCGCGGCAAGGCTACTGGGCGCCCAGCGCGAAAGAAATGGAAGCGGCGGCTGTGGCGGCGGCCAAAACCCTTCCCCCCGGAGTCCTGTCCGCGAAACAAGCGCTGCAGACGACCGAACCCGGGAGACGGGCCGTCGAATTGTGGGTGGGCGTTTCGCGTGGCGACGACGGGCGGCCGAGCGCCGCTGTGACGTGGGACCTGCCGGATGTGGCCAAGCGGTTGCCCATTGCGAAACTCGACGTCGAGGTCGTGTCGCCAAAGGGGGGCGCCGTGATTGTGCCGGCGCGGACGCTGACCGCCGGCGCGGGAGAGAAAGCCGTCCGGCCGGTCGAGGTGTTCGCGCTCGATCCCGGCGAATACGAATTCCGCTACACCGCGCGCACGGCCGACAACAGCGTGGCCGACCGCTGGTCCCAGACTGTGGTGGCGCCCGATTTCGCGTCCGCCCCGGTATCGCTTGCCACGCCGAAGTTCTATCGAACCCGCTCCCTCACCGAGTTCCGCACCGTCCGGGCCGCGCGCGACCCGGTGCCGGCGGTTGCCAGGCAATTCGGGCACACCGACCGCGTGCTGGTCGACGTGGCATGCTACAGGGCGGGAACCGGCGAGGCCCCGAAGTTCGAGGCGCACGTGTTGACGCGAGACGGCGGGGAATTGACGGCGCTCCCGGTGCCGGACGCGGTCAACGGCCGCGCGCGGCTCGAGTTGCCGGTCGGCAGTCTGGGGCAGGGCATGTATCTTCTTCGCATCCGTGTGAGCCTCGGGGCCGCGCAAGCCGAGTTGCTGACCGCGTTTCGAATTGTGCCGTAGCGGGAACACCAACTCTGTAATTACTCCGGGAGTGTTTGTGCCAAACCCGTTCTGGCACAAACACTCCCGGAGTTATTACCAAATTACCAGGCGACTACCGGAACTGGGTGGGTCAAGGACAGGCGGATGAAGCGGAATCGTACCGTCAGAGTCGTCGTCGCGGCAGACTGGGCGCCGATTCGGGCGTTCGATGCGATCGTGCGTCACGATCCCGAATCCTTGTATGGCGACCTGCTTCCCGTGCTGCGCGATGCCGATCTGCGAATCGTCAACTGCGAGTGCGCCTTGACGACTGCCGCCGCCTCGGTCTGGAAAAGCGGCGCGGTGTTCAAGGGCGAACCGGCCCATGTTCGCGGGCTGACCGCCGTGCCGTTCGACGTCGCGTGTCTCGCGAACAATCACGTGCTCGACTACGGCGTGCGCGGTCTTCGCGAGACGCTCGACGTGCTCACGCGAAACCGGATCCAGACGGTTGGCGCGGGTCTGACCGAGGCGCAGGCCTTCGCCCCGCTCACGGTTCGACGCGCCGGCCTCGCTCTTCACGTGGTCAACCTCAGCGAGGGCGAGGATCTCACCACGTCGGCGGGCGGACCTGGCGTCGCCGGGTGGGACATCCCTCGTGCGGCGGCCACGATTCGACGCTGCAAGAAAGCTGGTGGCGTCGTCATTGTCGTCGCGCACGCCGGGTTGGAGTACGTGCCGTATCCGCCCCCCTACATCGTCTCGGCGTTCCGCGCGTTGGTCGATGCGGGCGCCGACGCGGTGGTTGGCCATCACCCGCACGTGCCGCAGGGGATCGAATATCGACAGGGCCGGCCGATCGTCTACAGCATGGGGAATTTCGCGTTCTATCAGCACACGGCACTCTTCCATCGCAAGACGGGATTTTTCGTATCGCTTGAGCTCGACGGCCAGAAATGCGCGGGCCTCGGCCTGCATCCGTACCGCATTACCGACCAGGGACTCCGCCGTCTTGAGCGGCAGGAAGACGCCGCGTTTGGCCGGACCATGGCGCGGCTGTCGAAGCCGTTTCGAACGCCGACCGGGCCCGATCGCGCGTGGCACGCGTATCTGGCGCATTACGGCGCGGCCGGTTTCGCGGCAGAAGTCTCCGGCATCCTCGGCCGGATGGCGACCGAACCGCAGAAAGCGGCGGCCATGTTCCGCAACCGCCTCACCACGATGCAGCACGTCGAATTGTGGAAAGATCACCTCACCGCGACGATGGCAGGCGGACCGAAGGGCTGTCCGCGCGAGGCGTCGCGGATGGTTGAGGAGTACTTCGCGCGAACGGTGTAGCCGGGTGGGCGACCCTGTGGCTACATGCCGTATCGCTGCAGCGCCGAATCGACGACGGCCTTGACCAGGCGCCGATAGTCTTCCATCTCCCCGCCGGTTGAGTGATGGTGGAGCGTGTAGAGTTGCGGCCCCCAGCTTTTGTGAGGCTTGAGTCCGGGGATGCCGTTGACTTCCATGATGCGAAGGGCGCCGGCCGCGTCGGTCTTGATGTCGATGCGGACGTGGTCCAGGCAATTCATCGCGTTGGCGGCTTGCGTGGCGAGGGCCTTGGCTTCGTCGGACCTCAGTCCGGGCGGCTCGATATGCGTGAGTCCGACGCCGCGCAAGTCGCTCCGCAGGACCTTGTGTCGGCCGTAGTGCTGCGCGTCGACGGTGACCAGCCCAGGCAGAGATTCGCGGGTGTTGCCGTTGCCAAGCACGAGCACGGTGTATTCGTCGCCGGGCATGAAGTCTTCGACCAGTGCGGCTTCGTCGAATTCGCGTTCGATGTAGGCGACCTGCCGGCGCAGTTGCGCCTCGGTGTCCACGACGCTGTCGTCGGAAATGCCGACCGATCGCGATTCGCACATCGGCTTGACAAACGCCGGATACCGCACCGCCGACATGTCTGCGTCGCTGCGCAAGAGATGATGCGAGGGCACCGGCACGCCGCGGCGCGCGAGCGCCACGTGCGTGTGGTACTTGTCGATCATGTCCTTCATCGTCTGGCTGTTGGATCCGATGTACGGAATCGTCCGGGCGTCGAGCACGTCGGCCACCCACATCCCGCTTTCGTTGCGACCGATGAACTTGTCATTCGGGGAGATGTGGTAGAGCGCGCTCCAGACGATGTCGTAGTCGCGGCTGTCCAGCCGCGCCAGAAACGCCGATTCCGACTCGACGTAGGCGATCGACGCCCCGTATCCAGACGCCACGATCGCGTCGGCGACCGACTGCGTCACCGCGTTGTCGCCCCACCCCTGCGCGTCGCCCCCGGGGCCGGTGAGAAGAAGAACCCTCATGCTGTCTCTCCACGTGGAACGCCGGCCTTCGCCGACGACCCGCATCTGGTTGCCAGACGTGCGCCGCTCTGGATGCCGGCCTGCGCCCGCATGACGAGCGCCGCCATCCCGCTGCCGCGCGACCAGTCGGGCCACCCAGCGTCGTCACAACGCCGCATCAATCCAGGCCAGCCCGCACGCCGAGCCCGTCACTTCCGCGAAGGCGTGAATCCACCCTCGCCCCTGATCATTCGAGCGCGCAGGACCGCTGCATCAATCCAGACCAGCCCGCACGCCGAGCCCGTCACTTCCGCGAAGGCGCAAAGGCATCCGGGCCCCCGAAGGTGCGAGCGCGCAGGACACGATTCTATGCGACACTCGCGCCGGTCAGAACAGATCCGGCACGTGAGCGTACGAATACAGGGCCCGCGCCGTGGCGGCCGAGATCGGCTCGATGAGGCGTCCGATGCCCAGCCTCGAACCCTCGTCAATCCGCACTTTTGAGATCACGTCGACCGCAATCGTGCCGGCCGGCGAGTCGGGCGGCCGTTGCGCCGCTTGCCGCATCACCAACCGGACCAGCGAGCCATTCGGATCGAGCATCGTGACCGAGCGATCGGCCCGCCGTTCGAGTGCCGCACGAAAGCGATTCGCCACGTAGCCATAGTGCGTGCAGCACAGCCCAGCCATGAGCGGGCCTTCGGCCGGCAACACACCGACCGCACGCTCCGCGCATTGATCGATCAATCGTCCGACCGTCAGACCCTCCACGTCGCTCTCGATGTCGGCTGCCAACCCGTGGCAGGGAACCGGCACGATTCGATCGGCGGCAATTCCGCGTGCCACCAAGCCGTCGCGGTGCACGTCTGATTCAATCGTGATGCGGGTGCCGAACAGCGCGATCGTCGATCCGGCATCCGCGAGCAGTGCGTCGGCAAACAGGCTGATGCCCGCTTCGAGAATTCCCAGGACAGGAATCGACGTCTGGCGCGCAAACGCGGTCCGGCTATACAACACCGACAGCGTATTGCAGGCGATCACAATCCGATCGGGGCACAGGCGGCTCATCCGGGTAAGCGCGCGGTCGAATGCGGCCAAGCGCGTGGCATCGTCGGGCATCGCGTTGTAACCGCGCCCCTGCTCCGGCCAGGCGTTGAAATAGGTGAGGCGTGCTGCGCGCGCCTCTGCTGCGCCGCGCCATTGGCGTTCGATGGCGGCGCACACGCCGAGGCCGCCGAGACCGGAATCCGTGATGACGAGGTGCACGCGGGACCCTCGCGATCCATTCTACGCGGTCCCACCCGTGGCCGCCGGGTCCATCCCATCGTCGTTCTGTTGCCGCGCACCGCAATTGACACGGCTCTTCGGGCATGATTGTATCTGCGTATCTCCATGGCCACAGAAATCACAGCCAGTGTCGGCCGCCTGCTTGCGGCGATTCAGAAGAGCGGCGAGTTTCCCGCGATGGCGCACTCGGTCGACGTGATCAGTTCGATGACCGCATCGGAATCGACATCGTCGGAAGTGCTTGCGCAGGTGATCCTCCAGGATTTCGGTCTCACGCAAAAGCTGCTGAAGATGGTCAACACGCTTGCCTACAGCCAGTATGGCGAGGTGACCACGATCACCCGTGCGGTGTTGCTGATGGGATTCGACCGGGTCCGCGCCATGGCGACCAGTCTGATTCTGTTCGAGCATTTCCGGAAGCAGGGCGGGAACAGCCACCTGGCCGAGGCCCTGAACAAGGCCTTCTACGGCGCGGTGCTCGGCCGGACCATCGCCCAGCAGACCGGCGTGGCGGACGCCGAGGAGGCGTTCATCAGCACGCTCTACCAGCGGCTCGGGCGCATCCTCGTGGCGTTCTACCTGCCCGACGACTACAAGGCCATCGAGGCGGTTCCAGACGACGAACGCGATCGGATGGCCCTGCAGGTGCTGGGCTTGTCTTTCGAAATGATGGGGTTGGAGATCGCCGACCACTTGAGGATGCCGGACGTGCTGCGCAAGAGCATGACCATCGTTCCCTGCGGCGACTTGAGCCGCGCGATGAATGCGGAAGAGCGGCTCAGTTGCGTGGCCACGCTCTCGAACGCCATCGTCGACGTGCTCGCGACGCCGGGCGACGCCTCCACCAGACGGGGCGCGGTCGAAAGGTTGATGACCGAGTACGCGCCTCAAATCAAGATGACCGAGAAAGTCGACGCCCTCATCGCCCGCACGGTGGCCGAAGTCAAGCGGTCGGCATCGACCTTCAATCTGAAACTGGGCGGAACGGAGCTGGCGGCAAGCCTGGCTTCGTGGGGGTTAACCGAGCACGGTGTTGGCGCGCGGGCGGCGCGGACCGAGTCGGGGCCGGATGCGCCCCCCCCGCCCGACTCGCCCGAGACCATTCTCAGCAAGGGTGTTCACGAGGTCACGGCGCTGCTCATCAGCGAGAGCGCGGTCGACGACGTGTTTCGGGCGGTGCTTGAGACGATCTATCGGGCGATTGGCGTGGGCCAGACCAAGGTCCTGTTCCTGTTGAAGGACCCGTCGGCTGGGGTCGCCCGGTTCCGGTTCGGGTTCGGCTACGATCCCGACGATCTGAAACTCTGGTCTGAGGTGAAGATATCCGGGTCCGACGATCTGATCGGCCAGGCGCTCATCCAGGGCCGTGACATGGTGATTCGCAACGCCCGGGTGCCGGCCATCGTCCAATCGATGCCTATGTGGCTGGCGCGCCGAGGCGTGCTTGATCG
Organism: Acidobacteriota bacterium; assembly: GCA_037133015.1. Lineage (GTDB taxonomy): Bacteria > Acidobacteriota > Vicinamibacteria > Vicinamibacterales > JAKQTR01 > JBAXOX01. Next base: position 23,288 of record JBAXOX010000010.1, on the reverse strand, counting down.
CATCATCGTGCTGCTTCCGCTGTCTGTCGGCCAGAACCGCGTCGGGTTCTTTTACATCGACGCCGACAAGACGCTCGGGCCGGTGCTGACGCCGGCGTTTGTCCACAACCTGAAAGTGCTCAGGGATCACGTGATGCTCGCCATTCAGCAGCGGGCGGCCCGCAAGTCTCCCTAGCGACGCGGGACGCGCGACGGGCTACGGCGTCGGGATCGCCGACAGATCGCGCTCCCGGGTTTCGGGCAGCGTCCAGACCCAGATCGCGGTGCCGATGGCGAGCAGCATCGGGACACTCAATCCGCCGGCCAGCCCGTACACCAGCACCACCTGATTGACGAGGATCGGGGCAAAAAACTGTACGCCCCGTGCCAGATTGTAGGTGGCGCCCATCGCGAAATTGCGGACGTCGGTGGGGAACAACTCGGCCAGCAAGGCGCCAAACCCCGCCGTGCATCCGGAGCCGAGGCCCAGGCAGAACAGCGCCGTCCAGAAGAGCCGCGGGTCCGACAGCAGCCACTGCCAATGAAACGCGAGCGGATAAATCGCGGCCGCGGTGAGCAGCGAATACGCCGTAAACAGCACTCGGCGTCCGTAGCGATCGGCCAGGGTGCCGAAGGCGAGCATGCCGAGCAACTGGCCGAGTTGCGCGGTGAGCATCCACATCGTGGATCGAGCGATCGGTTGATGGAATTCCTGCTGGAGGAACTTGGGCAGCCACGTGTAGCAGGTCCAGTAGGTGCCCAGCTTGAAGACGCCGAGGATCCAGCCGCGCACGCTCACCGAGACCAGGCGCCGCGTCCAGATGGCGCGCAAGGCGGCGACCGGCGACAAATGCGTGTCCTTCTGCGTGCTCCATAGCGCCGACTCTGGCAGGTGGCGCCGTGCGACCAGCGCGATCAGCACCGTGGCCGACGACCCCAGCAGCACGGCACGCCAGCCGATCATGGGCGCGAGCATGAATCCGGCGACCGCGGCCAGGCCCACGCCGATCGGTTCGCCGGCTTGAAGCATGGCGGACGCGCGTCCGCGCATGCGGCCGGGAGACGATTCGGCAAGCAGGGCGTGACCCACCGCCCACTCGCCGCCGACGCCCAAGCCGGTAATCAACCGGAAGATCAGGACCGTCCAGAATCCGGTCGAACACGCGGTGAGGGCCGTCCCCGCCGAGTACACGACAATCGTCCAACTCATCACCGTGCGACGGCCGTACAGATCGGCCAGGTAGCCGAACACGATGCCACCGATGCCTGACGCGCCGAGGGCCACGCCGAGCAGGACGGCCTCTTCCGCGTTGGTCAGCCCAAGGTCGCGGCCAATCGGGACGAGCAAGAACGAGAACAGGACCAGATCGTAAAAATCGAACATCCAGCCCGCGAGCGAAATGAGCCAGATTCGAACGGGAAACCGGTCGATGGCGGGCGTATCTTTCGCGGTTTGGCTGGTTGGTGTCACGTCATCCCCCAAGGAAGCGTCCGTATCATACGCAGAACGGGCCTCTTCACGCCATCAGATCGAGCGGATGCGCCTCATCATGGTAAACAATCGCCCTGCCGGCGGCGTAATTACACTACGGGTATTGCTGTCGACGATGACGGTGCGGCGACTCTCTGCATCACGCGGCGGGTATTTCGCTGGAGGAGTGTTTCGATGAATTTCCCGGCCACGTTGCCTTGGGCCGCCGCCAGAGCCGTTCGTGTTGCGTCGAGCCTGAGCGTGATCGCGATGCTGGCAGGCGCGGCGCCGGCGATGGCGGGCCAGCGCCCATCGGTCGATTCGTGCCAGGAACCGCTGTCGGTTCTCTACAAGCGCGTGGCGCCCAGTGTCGTCGCGATCGCGTCGACCACAATCAATCCATACGACATCGACCATCGCATTGAGCACGCCAGCGGGTCTGGCGTCATTATCGATGCGTCGGGTTTGATTCTGACCAACTCGCATGTGGTGTTCGGCCGACAGTTGCTCACGGTCACCCTGGATAACGGGGTGACATTGCCCGCCCAGTTCGTCGGCGCCGATCCGCAGTTCGACATCGCGGTGATTCGCATTCCCAAGCCGACCTCCGGGAACCTTCCCGTGGCGACGCTGGGAGACTCCGAGCGCGTGCTGGTTGGCGACGATGTCTATGCCATCGGCAATCCGTTGGGCCTCGAACAGACGCTGACCAGGGGCATCGTCTCGGCCGTCAATCGCTCGTTGCCAGGCTCGTCGTGGTCGCTGACCGAACCGCTCATCCAGACAGATGCCGCCATCAATCCCGGCAGCTCTGGCGGACCACTGATTGACCGGTGCGGAGCAGTGATCGGTATCACGTCGGCCAATCTCCCCGACGCGCAGAGCATCGGATTTGCGGTGCCGGCCAATCTCGTCAGGTCGGTCATTCCGGGCCTGGTGACCAACGGGCGCGTCATCAGGCCGTGGCTGGGCATCCAGGGCCAATTCGTCGTGCCGGTGCTCAAGGAGTTGCTCCGCGTGCCGCTGGTTGACGGCTTTCTGGTCGAGGTGGTCGAACCCGGCAGCCCGGCCGAAGCGCAGGAGATTCACGGCGGGCAATTCGAATTGGTGATTTCCGGTCAGCCGCTGCTGCTTGGCGGAGACATCATCACGATGGTGAACGGCGCCCAGTTGGACGAACCTCAGAAACTGGCAAAGGTGTTGGGCGCGCTCAAAGTCGGGTCGACCGTGAGCCTGACCATTGTTCGCGACAACAAGTCCCGCCAGGTCGAGGTGACGCTGACGGAACGTCCGTTGCTGCCGGGCGACATTCCGGCCAGACGCACCGCAGGGACCGCGATGCCGGCGTCGAGCCGGGCGAGGCAGTTGTTTTAGTGTGTTAGACTGTGCCCGTTTTCCGACCATCAATAGGCCCGTCCCCCCATGTGGATTGTCCGCGTCGCGCTGAATCGTCCTTACACGTTCGTCGTCATGGCGATCGTGATTCTGCTCGTGGGTCCGATCACCATTCTCCGGACGCCGACTGACATCTTCCCGAACATCAACATTCCGGTGATCGCCGTCATCTGGAATTACGCCGGGCTGTCGGCTGAAGAGATGTCGAACCGCATCGTCTCCATCTACGAGCGGTCGCTGACCACGACGGTGAGCGACATCGAACACATCGAATCGCAATCGCTGCGCGGCACGTCGATCGTCAAGGTCTTCTTTCAATCGACGGTCAGCATCGACATGGCGATGGCCCAGGTGGCGGCCATTTCCCAGACGAATCTGCGGCAGTTGCCTCCCGGGACGACGCCTCCCCTCATCGTGAGCTACAACGCCTCGACCGTGCCGGTGCTCCAGCTTGCGCTCTCGGGCCAGAAACTTTCGGAGCAGCAGCTTTACGATCTGGGCGCCAACTTTCTTCGCGTCCAGTTGGCCTCCGTCCAGGGCGCGTCGATTGCCAATCCGTTCGGCGGCAAACTGGCCCAGATCATGGTGGACCTCGACCCGGCGGCGCTGCAGGCCAAAGGGCTGTCGCCGGTCGACGTGTCGAACGCGCTTGCGGCGCAGAATCTGATTCTGCCGGCCGGCACCGCCAAACTCGGCAGCTTCGAGCACGACATCGACATCAACGGCAGCCCTGACACGGTTGACGAACTCAACGATCTGCCGGTCAAGTCGGTGGGCCGGATCCCGATTTTCATCCGCGATGTCGCGCACGTCCGGAACGGGTTTCCGCCGCAGACCAACATCGTCCGCGTCAACGGGCGCCGCGCGGCGCTGATGTCGATCCAGAAAAGCGGCAGCGCCTCGACGCTCGACATCATCTCGCGCGTCAAAGAAGCGCTGCCGCGCATTGCGCCGAGTCTGCCGCCCGAGTTGGTGGTCAGCCAGTTGGCCGACCAGTCGGTGTTCGTGCGCGCGTCGATTGACGGGGTGCTGCGCGAGGCGGTGATCGCCGCGTGCCTGACGGCGTTGCTGATTCTGCTGCTGCTGGGCAGCTGGCGCAGCACGGTGATTATCGCCGTGTCGATCCCGCTGTCGATTCTGGTGTCGATTATCGTCCTCTCGTCACTGGGCGAGACGATCAACATCATGACGCTGGGCGGCCTCGCGCTGGCGATCGGCATCCTGGTGGACAACGGCATCGTCGCCATCGAGAACATCAGTCACCACCTCGAACAGGGCGAAACACTGGACGACGCCATCCTGATCGGCGCCGAGCAGATCACCATCCCGACGTTTGTCTCGACCGTCTGCATCTGCATCGTGTTCGTGCCGATGTTCTTCCTGACCGGCGTCGCGCGTTATCTCTTCGTGCCGATGGGCGAAGCCGTCGTCTTCGCCGTGCTGGCCTCGTACGTGCTGTCGCGCACGCTGGTGCCGACGATGGCGAAGTACATGCTGAAGGTGCATGGCGACGACCGGGGAGCCACACGACGAACCAGCCGAAACCCGCTCGTGCGGTGGCAGATGGGGATCGATGCGGCGTTCGGACGCCTTCGCGACGGCTACCGGGGCGTGCTCGAGACGTGCGTGCGACGGCGGGCCGCGTTCGCGACGATCTTTCTGCTGGTCTGCGTGGGATCGCTTGGGTTGCTGCCGTGGATCGGACAGGATTTCTTTCCCACCGTCGACAGCGGCCAGTTCAAGCTGCACATGCGGGGCCCGACCGGAACCAGGATCGAGGAGACGGCGGTCGTCTGCGATCGCGTCGAACAGGTGATCCGCGAGGTCATCCCCGACCGCGAGATTGCGAGCGTCATCGACAACATCGGACTGCCCTACAGCAGCCTGAATATCATCTACAGCAACTCGGCGCCGATCGGGTCGTCGGACGCCGACATTCTGGTCTCGCTCAACGCGGACCATCGCCCGACGGCGACCTATCTGCACGACCTGCGCCAGAGACTGGCGCTCGAGTTTCCGAGCGTGCTCTTTTCCTTCATCCCGGCCGACATCGTCACGCAGACGCTGAATTTCGGGCTGCCGGCGCCCATCGATGTCCAGGTGATCGGCCGAGACCTCGACGCGAACCGGCTGTTCGCGGCGGGGCTGGCGAGAAAACTCGGCGGGATTCCCGGGATCGTGGATTTGCGCGTCCACCAGGCGTTCAACCAGCCGCGGCTCCACATCGACACCGACCGAACCCGCGCGGCGCAGGTGGGCTTTACGCAGCGCGAGATTGCCAGCAACCTGCTGATCTCGCTGAGCGGCAGCGGCCAGACCACACCGACCTTCTGGATGAACCCGAAGACCGGCGTGAGTTACTCGGTCGCCATCCGCACGCCGGAATACCGAATCAGTTCGCTGGATGACGTGAACGGCATTTCCGTGACCGGATCCGGAAGCGCGCGGCCGCAACTGCTCGGGAGTCTGGCGTCCATCACGCGCGACGCGGGGATGGCGGTGGTTTCCCATTACAACGTGCAGCCGGTGATCGACATCTTCGGGTCGGCGCAAGGCCGCGATCTGGGCGGGATCGCCCGCGACATGACGCCTATCCTGGAGGAAGCCCGCAAGACGCTGCCCAAGGGGTCGCAGGTGATCGTGCGCGGCCAGATCGACACGATGAACGCCACGTTCGCGGGGTTGCTGGCCGGACTCGGGCTGGCCATCCTGCTCGTGTACCTGTTGATCGTGGTGAATTTCCAGTCGTGGCTCGACCCCTTCATCATCATCTCGGCACTGCCGGCGGCACTTGCCGGAATCGTGTGGATCTTGTTCCTGTCGGGCACGACGATCAGCGTTCCGGCCCTGACCGGCGCCATCATGTCGGTGGGCGTCGCCACCGCCAACAGCATTCTGGTCGTCAGTTTTGCCAAGGACGAATTCCATCGCGGCATCAGCGCCGTCGATGCGGCGGTGAACGCCGGTTTCTCGAGGTTCCGGCCGGTGTTGATGACCGCCCTGGCGATGATTATCGGGATGGTGCCGATGGCGCTGGGCTTGGGCGAAGGCGGCGAACAGAACGCTCCGCTCGGCCGCGCCGTGATTGGAGGCCTGACCCTGGCCACCATCGCGACGCTGTTTTTCGTGCCCGCGGTGTTCGGCGTGTTGCACGGCCGCCGCGTCGTGGCCGCAGGGGTTTCTCCGGTTCAGGAGTAACCACTCAGGGATCGCAGACGAGTTCCCGCGTGGTTGGAGGCATGTGATGGGTGTTTCGCAGCAGGATGGCGCCAGGCCCCGCCGGTCGGGCGCCGGCACGCTGATGGTGCTGGCGGTGGGCATCGCGCTGGGCGTTTCGGTGTGGTGGGGCGTGAACGACCGCGCCAAAGCCATGGTGGAACTGACGCGCGAAACGCGAGAGATGGCGATTCCGACGGTGGCCGTCGCCCACCCGACGCAGGGGACGTCTCAAGAGGAACTGGTGCTGCCCGGCACGACCCAGGCGCTCACCGACGCGCCCATCTACGCCCGCACGGGCGGCTACCTGAAACGGCGATACGTCGAGCTGGGATCGAAGGTAAAAGCCAACCAACTGCTGGCCGAACTGGACGCACCGGAGCTGGAACAACAGATCCAGCAGGCGCGGGCCGATCTCGCCACTGCCGAGGCCAATTCGCGGCTCGCCCAGATCACCGCCGACCGGTACCGCGATCTGGTCAAGACCGAGTCGGTCTCGCAGCAGGACGCCGACAACGCCGCGGGCACGCTCGACGCGCGGAAGACCGCCGTCGATTCGGCCCGCCATAACGCGACCCGCCTTGAACAGTTGCAGTCGTACACGCGGATTTACGCGCCGTTTGCCGGAACCATCACCGCCCGGAACACCGACGTGGGGGCCTTGATCGATCCCGGCAGCAGCGGGGGCGCGACTCGCGAACTGTTCCATATCAGCGTGACGAACCGATTGCGATTGTTCGTCAGCGTGCCGGAGCTCTACATCCGGGCCACCAAGCCAGGCGTGACTGCCGAGTTGACGTTTGCGGAAATCCCGGGACGGACGTTTCCGGCCAAGCTCGTTCGCACGGCCGAGACCATCGACGTCGCCTCCCGGACGTTGCTCGTCGAATTCGACGTGCCCAATCCGGACGGCGCGCTGCTGGCCGGCGCGTACGCCGAAGTGCACCTCAAGCCTTCGGCGCCGACCTCGGTGTTCCGCGCACCGGCCAACGCCCTCATCTTCCGCGCTGACGGTCTGAAGATCGCCGTCGTGCGGGGCGGAGACAAAGTGGCCATGACGACCGTCGTGATTGGGCGCGACTTCGGCACAGAGGTCGAAGTGGTATCCGGCCTCAAGGGTGACGAGACGATCGTCGTCAATCCGCCCGATTCGCTGACAGACGGGCAAGTCGTGCGGTTGCTGGTTCCCGGCCGCGGCGCGGCCGAAGGCGGCAAGCGGTGAGGACCGCGACGCGCATCGTCGTGGCGGTGGTCGCGTTGGGGGCGTCGGCCTGTGCCGTAGGACCCGCCTACAAGCCGCCTGTGGCAGCCGCCGTGCCTCCCGCCTACAAGGAACTCGGCGACTGGAAAGCCGCCAGACCTTCCGACGAAACGGCGCGCGGCAAGTGGTGGGAGACGTTTGGCGATCCCCAGCTCAACGCGCTCGAAGATCAGTTGACCGTGTCGAGCCAGACGCTGAAGGCGGCGCAGGCTCAATACCTTCAGGCCCGCGCGCTGGTCCGGTCCGCTCGCGCCGCCGAGGTGCCCCAGATAGGCGCGGCCGGATCGATTGGCGAGTCCAAGAATTCCGAGAACAAACCGCTTCGAAGTAAAACCGCAGATCTTCGGTACGGCGACTTCGTGCTGCGCGGTGACGTGGCGTACGAATTCGACGTGTGGGGCCGGGTCGCCAATACCGTGCAGGCCAGTGTGGCCACCGCACAGGCGAGTGCCGCCGACCTGGAGGCCGTCAACCTGAGCCTCCACGCTGAACTGGCGCTCGACTATTTCCAAATCCGCGGCCTTGACGCCGAGAGGCAGATTCTGGACCGCAGCATCGCGTCGTACCAGAGGGCGCTCGAACTGACGCGCAATCGCTTCAGGGGCGGCGTTGCCTCGGGCATCGACGTCGCGCAGGCCGAAACGCAGCTGGAAACCGTGCGCGCACAGGCCATCGACATCCAGGTGCGCCGCGCCCAGTTCGAACACGCGATGGCCGCGCTGATTGGCAAACCGGCGGGATCGTTTACCGTCGCTTCGGCCCCGCTCGACCTCGCTCCGCCGATGGTGCCCGCCGGGCTTCCGGCCGAACTGCTCGAGCGGCGCCCCGACATCGCCGGCGCCGAACGGCGCGTGGCCGCCGCCAACGCACAGGTGGGCGTCACGGCGGCCGCGTTCTATCCTGTGCTGGCGCTGACCGGCAACACGGGTTTTGAAAGTTCGGCGCTCGGGGACTGGCTCAAGCTGGCAAGCAACTTCTGGTCTGCGGTGCCCACAGCCGCATTGACGGTGTTTGATCGCGGCCGTCGCCGGGCAGCGTCCGCGCAAGCCAAGGCCTCGTACGATCGGACCGTGGCCCAGTACCAGGACACCGTTCTGACGGCCTTCCGCGAGGTCGAAGACAATCTCGCCGCGCTTCGAATCCTCGCCGACGAGGCGCGAACCCAGGACGCCGCCGTCGCGGCCGCCGAGCGGTTGCTGGCCCTGGCCAACAGCCGCTACAAGGGTGGCGTGACGACGTATCTCGAAGTGGCGACCGCGCAGAATTCCGCCCTCACCAACCAACGCACGGCCGTCACGATCCAGGCCCGGCGACTGACGGCCAGCGTGCTGCTCGTCAAGGCGCTCGGCGGCGGGTGGGACGTAAGGTCGCTGCCGGCCTGGTAGGCGCCTCCCCGGCCGCAAGTTCCCTCGCCTCCACGTTCCCCTCAACACGGATCCGGGAGCCCGGATACAATAGACACCTACCCTTCAACCAAGGAGCGTTCGCCGATGTCCCTCAATCGTCGTCAGTTCCTGACAGCTTCGTCGCTGGCGGTGGCCGCCTCGACGATCGATCTGCGTCAACTGTTTGCGCAGGCGGCTCCGGCCGCAACAGGCCAGGCCGCACCGGCTGCCCCGGCTGCGCCGCAGACCGCGTTTATTCCCGTCCGGGGCACGGTGGGCATCTTCACCGGCCAGGGCGGCACTATCGGGTATCACCTTTCGAAAGACGGCGTCGTCGTCGTCGACACCCAGATGCCAGCGACGGCCAAGATCTGCCTTGATGGAATCAAGGAGCGTGACGGCGGCCGGACGATCGACATTCTCGTCAACACGCACCATCACGGTGATCACACCGGTGGCAATCCCGTGTTCAAGCCGGCCGTGAAGAAGATTCTGGCCCACGAAAAGGTGCCCGGGTTGCAACGGATGGCGGCGGCCATGGCGGCAAAGGCCAGACCCGACGCGCCGGCCCAGGAGATCATCGTCGCAGACGCGACGTTTGCGACCACGTGGCGTGAGCCGATCGGCGCCGATACGATGGCGCTCAAGTACTACGGACCCGCGCACACCGGCGGCGACGCCGTGGTCACGTTCGAAAAGGCGAACGTCGTCCACCTGGGCGATCTCGTGTTCAACCGCATGCACCCGTACATCGACAAACCGGCCGGCGCATCGATCGCCAACTGGATCAAAGTGCTCGATGCCGTGCCGGCGGACCACGCGGCCGACACCATTTACATTTTCGGCCACGCCAATCCCAAGTTCCAGGTGACCGGCAGCAAGGCCGACCTGGCCTACATGCGCGACTATCTGGGTGCGCTACTCGAGTTTGTCCGCGGTGAGATCAAGGCCGGCAAGTCGAAGGATGAGATCGGCAAGATCACGGACATGCTCAAGAACTTTCCCGATCACGGACCGCTGATCCCGCGGGTGCTGACGGCGGCGTGCGAGGAATTGGCAGGCTGACGCGACCACGGTCTCCCGGCCGACACACAAACGGCGGCACCACCGATCGGTGATGCCGCCGTCGTTTCTTGCGGCGGAACGCGTTCCCGCCTGCCGCCTTCTCTTGGACGCCGGCCCCGGCCGGCATGTCGAATCAGCTAGTAACTCTTGTCAAACCAGACGTCTTCGAGGATGTTCACCTTCTTGGTGATCGTCTTGCCGCCCGCGGTGATGCTGATCACATACTCGCCGACCTCGGCCTGAACCGTGCCCCCGAATGTCGGATAGGCCGGCGGCAGCTGGGGTCCGCCGAACCCGCCGCCACCTCCACCACCGCCTCGCCCGCCTCGGCCACCCAACGGGGCCGTTACGCCCGGAGCCATTGCCAGCGTCCCGCGCATGTTCCACAAGAGTTGGTTGAGACCGGCCGCATTCGGGCCCTTGGTTTCGGCGATCACGAACGTGCCCTGCAGCACCTTGACCACGACGTCGCCCTGCGCGGCCGCCTTCTGGTAGTAGTTGATCATCACCCCGTTCGGCGCGCTCTGGCCGGAGTAGTTGATCGATGCCGACACCTTGTCGCGCCGGGTCACCCACTTCACCTTCGAACCGATGTCGAACAGGTAGAAGTCCTGGCCCAGCACCTTGTCGCTGAGTTCTTCGAGCGGAGAGATGTCGGTGATGAAGATGCCGCGTCCGTGCGTGGCGACGATGAGTTCGTGCTCACGAGGATGAATCTGCAGATCGTGCACCGGCTGCGTCGGCATGCCGTTTTTCAGCTCGGTCCAGTTTCCGCCGCCGTCGATCGTGGTGTAGACCCCCCAGTCCATTCCGACGAACAGCAGATTCGGGTTGTACGGGTCTTCGCGAATCACGTTCACCGACTTCGCCGGCAGGTTGCCGGTGACTGATGCCCACGTGGCGCCAAAATCGGTCGTCTTGTACACGTACGCCTTGAAGTCGTCGTTGCGGTAGCCGGTATAGCTGACGTAGGCCGTTCCAGGGGCGTGCCGGGACGCGATCACCCGGCTGACGTAGTAGCCCGGGTTGCCCGCGATCTTGTCGTTCAGCTTCGTCCAGTTCTTGCCCCCGTCCTTGCTCACCCACACGTTTCCATCGTCGGTGCCGGCGTAGAGCAGATCGCGCACCAGCGGAGACTCGTCGAGCGTGGAGATCGTGGCGTACTGAATGTTGCCGTCGCCGCCTTTGCCGACAGCCGGAGGCGGCGGGACGATCAGCTTTGTCTTGTCGTTGGCCGACAGATCGGGGCTGATCGCCGCCCACGTGTCACCGCGGTTGGTCGACTTCAGCAGGACGTTCGCGCCGTGATAGATCGTGGCTGGGTCGTGCGGCGAGACCAGAATGGGCGCGGTCCACGCGAATCGCAGGGCGTCGTCGCGGTGCCGAATGCTCTTCGACTCTCCGGTGTAGAGGTCGGTCCGAGCGATTTCGCCCTGTTGCGACTCGTTGTAGAGGTAGCGATTGCCGACCGTGTCGAACACGTTGTACATGCCGTCGCCGCCGCCCACCGTCTGCCAGTCCTCGAACACGATGCGGCCGCCGCCGCGTTTGGTGCTCGGGCCCCGCACCGATCCGTTGTCCTGCAGGCCTCCGGCAACGTTGTAGGGCCACATGTTGTCGTAGCCCACCTGGTAGAACTGCGCGAGCGGCAGTTCGTCGGGGTGGTACCAGTTCTTGCCGCCGTCGTAGGTGATGCCCATGCCGTGGTCGTATCCGAGCAGCACGTGGTTCGAATTGGCCGGGTCGATCCACATCGCGTGGTTGTCGCCGCCAAAGCGGAACGCCGGGTTCCACGTCTTGCCCCCGTCGGTCGAATGGATCACCCCGACGGTCAACACGTACACGTGGTTCGCATCGTTCGGGTCCACTCGGATTTGCATGTAGTAGTAGCCAGGGCCCCCGCCGATCTTCTGTTTGTCGGGGCTCACCTTCTTCCAGGCCTTGCCTCCGTCGTCGGACCGGTAGACTTCCTCACCGATCATGCCGTCGCTGGACTTGCCCGCGCGCAATTCGGCGAGGCGATCGGCGTCCGACATCCCAGGCTTGTTGCCGTTCTCCACGTTGGCGTACAGGATTAGCGGGTTCTTCTTGTAGATGTCGATGCCGATGCGGCCAAGCATGCCGCCGGGCAATCCGCCGGCCAGTTTGGTCCACGTCTTGCCGGCGTCGGTGGTCTTGTAGATGCCGCTACCAGGGCCGGCGAGATTGAACGCCCAGGGCTTGCGTTCCTTGTCGTACGCAGTGGCGTAAAGAATCTTGGAGTTCGTGGGATCCATGGCGAGATCGGCCGCACCGACCATTCTGCCGTCGGCCTTCACTTCGAGCGACTTGGTCCACGTCTTGCCGCCGTCGATCGTCTTGTAGACCCCGCGCTCGTCATTCTGCGAATACAGATGCCCGAGCGCCGCGACGTACACCGTGTTGGGGTCTTTCGGATCGACGATGACGCGGCCAATGTGCTGGGAATCCTTGAGCCCCATGTTGGTCCACGTCTTGCCGGCATCCACCGATTTGTAAACACCATCTCCCCAGTACGTGCTCCGCGACGAGGTGTGCTCGCCGGTGCCCACCCACACGATCTTCGGATCCGACGCCGCGACGGCGATGTCGCCAATCGAGATCACCGCCTCGTTGTCGAAAATCGGTTCCCAACTCGTGCCGTTGTTCACCGATTTCCACAACCCGCCCGAACCGGTTGCCGCGTAGATGGTCCACGGCTCTTTTTCCGGCACCGCGAAATCGACGAACCGACCGCTCTGCCGGGACGGCCCGATGGAGCGGAACTTGAAGGTCTTGGCGAGATCGGGCGAGAGCGTCTGGGCGCCAAGGTTGGCGGAGACAACGGTCAACAGCAGCGCCAACACGCCAATCGCGGCCAGCCATTTGGCAAGAGAACGACACATGAGCATGCGATGACTCCTATTCCGGGACAAACCAACCGACGCAGGGTCGGCGAAGACGACGGGAGCGCGACGAACCGACCCGCCAAACAGTATCGGGCGGTCAGGTCTGCGTCAAGAAACCCGTCACCGGGTGCTGGCGGGCCGGGGTGTTTGCGGCCGGTGGAAACTGGGGGCAGCGTTGATATTCTGGTCTACACTACCCTTCGACGAGGCCACCGGGGGGCAGCGGAGCGTTGGCACTGTCGCTGCGGCGCCCGTCATGGCCTGGGCCGGTTCGCGCGCAATTCGTGTGTGTTCGGGCTCGAGCGCCCGGACCGTGTTCTTTGAGGTAACCAGACATGTTTGATGCAGCCCTTTACCGTCAACGGCGCGCCCGCCTCGGAAAAGATGTGGGCTCCGGATTGATTCTGTTGCTTGGCAATGACGAAGTTGGCATGAACTACGCCGCCAATACGTATGCGTTTCGCCAGGACAGCACGTTCCTGTACTTCTTCAACGTCGATCAGCCAGGGCTCGCCGCCATCATCGACGTCGACGAGGGGACAGAGACGCTGTTTGGCGACGACTTTACCGTCGCCGACGTCGTGTGGAGCGGTCCTCAGCCCACGATGGCCGATCATGCCAGGCCGGCTGGCATCGCCGCGACCGCGCCGATCGGCGAACTCCCGACGCACGTGTCGGCGGCAATCGGTCAGGGCCGCCGCATTCACTTTCTCGCGCCGTATCGTTCCGAGCACACGCTGAAGCTTGGTGGTCTGCTCGGGCTCCATCCCTCGGCGGTTCGCGATTACCGGTCAGGCCTGCTGCACAAAGCCGTCGTCGCACAGCGCAGTTACAAGAGCGTGGCCGAGGTGGCCGACGTCGAGGCGGCCGTCAACGTGTCGCGCGAGATGTACCTCGCCGCGATGCCCGCGGCCCGGCCCGGACGGTCCGAGCGCGAGATCGTCGCCGAGATCGCCCACATCGCCATGGCGCGGGGGTATGCCTTGTCGTTTCCGCCGATCTGTTCGGTGCACGGCGAGACGCTGCACAATCCGTTTCATCTCAATACCCTCCAGGCCGGCGATGTGATGGTGCTCGATTCGGGCGTGGAATCGCCGAATCACAACGCGAGCGACATCACGCGCACGATTCCGGTCGGGGGAATCTTCACGCCGCGCCAGCGCGAACTCTACGAGATGGTGTTGCGCGCCCAGACGGCGGCGATTGCCGCGATCAAGCCTGGCGTGCCCTATAAGGACGTGCATCTGCTGGCGGCGCGGTCCTTTGCCACCGATTTGAAGGCGGCCGGCCTGATGAAGGGCGATGTCGACGAGGCCGTCGCCGCGGGCGCCCACGCACTGTTCTTTCCGCACGGCCTTGGCCACATGCTCGGGATGGACGTCCACGACATGGAAAACCTCGGCGAGCAGTTTGTCGGCTACGACGACGGCGTCAAGCGGAGCACGCAATTCGGCCTGGGTTACCTGCGGTTGGCGCGGAAGCTCGAGCCCGGGTTCCTGCTCACCGTCGAGCCGGGCCTCTACTTCATCCCCGCGCTCATTGATCAGTGGAAGGCCGCCAAGACGTGCGCGCCGTTCATCAACTACGACACCGTCGAGCAGTATCGCGACGCCCGCGGCTACCGCATCGAAGACAACGTGCTGGTGACCACGGATGGTCATCGGGTGCTGGGCGCGCCGATTCCCAAGACCGTCGCCGACGTTCAGCACACATGCGCGGGATAGCGCGGGCCTGATGCTCGCGGCATACCGACGATGGCTGCACACGCAGTGGCCGGCAGGATCGGTCGAACCGCTGCCGCAGGTCGGCCCCGGGGGCGTAACGGCGATCCGGGGCGTTCGCGTGATCGGCGACGTGGCGGACGTACCCTTGGTGAGCGCGTCGGCGGCAAGCGGCGCCAACGCCGTCGCCGCCGTCCTGGCTGAGAAGGGATTCGCGCCTTCCCGCGCACCTGATCTACTCGATGTTGCCATCGTCGGGGCCGGTCCGGCTGGCTTCGCCGCGGGGCTGGCGGCCCAGCGCGCCGGGCTCCGGTTCGCGGTGTATGAGGCCGCGCGGCCGTTCGCGACCATCGCGGACATCCCGAACCGCACGACGATCCATCTCCATTCGACCGGCGTCGAGGCGGAGGCGTCGCCTCGGCTTCGGGCCACCGACAAAGCCGGCCTGCTCGCCGACCTCGAGCGCCAGCGGGTCGAAGCCGGCATCGAACCCGTGGTGGCGTTGGTCGAGCGTGTCGAACGCCGCGGCGACCAGTGTCTGCTGCATTGCTCGGACGCGAGCGTGATTCGCGCGCAACGCGTCATCGTCGCCATCGGTCGACGCGGAATTCCTCGTACGCTGGACTGCCCGGGAGCCCAACTCGACAAGGTCCGGACCAGGCTGATCGACCCGCAGGATTTCGCGAAAAAGCCGGTGCTGGTGGTCGGCGGAGGCAATGCCGCCGTGGAGGCCGCGGTCGCCCTGGCGACGTGCGGAGCGAAGGTGACGCTGAGTCATCGCCAGGCGGTTCTGTCGAAACCGCGCCCCGACAACCTCGAAAAACTTCGGGCGCTCGAGCGCGACCCGTCGGCCGACGTGCATATCGAGCATCCCGTGTCGGCGTTTGTGACGACGGCGACGATGAAGACCATGAAATGCGCGGAGGGACCGGGATCGATCCGGATCCTTCCCGCCACCACGGTTGCGCGCGTCGAACCTGCGACCGTCACACTGATCGACGAAGCGGGGCTGGAGACGACCATCCCGAATCACACCGTGTTTGCGATGATCGGTCGCCGGTCGCCAGTCGAGTTCTTCAGGCGGTCGAACCTGCCCATGATCGGCGACCGGGACGCGGTGGCGTGGGCGTGGCTGGGACTGTCGCTGGCGCTGTGTTTCCTGCTGTTTCACTGGAAAGGACCCAGCCAGGAGTTTCCGTTTCAGCAATTCGCCGCGCAGCACCGTGTCTTCCCGTACGACGTGCCCCGCCTGATCGAGAGCATCGACGGCGCCATCGGCACGATGGCGGGTTCCGAGGCGCACCTGCTCTACACGGTCAAGATGGCGCTTGGCCGGCCCTCGTTCTATTTTTCGTTCGGCTATGCCCTGGTTGTGTCGGTGTTCGGCTTTCGGCGCATCCGCCGCACGCCGACGCGCTACGTGTTGTGGCAGACGGCGACGCTTGTCGGCGTGGTGTGGCTGCTCTGTCTGCTGCCTGAGATCGTTCTGCCGTGGGCGGGCCGCAACGGCTACTTCGAACCGCGCGAGCGCCTGCGCGTGCTGGCCGACAGCCTGTTTGAGCGCACCGACGGGTTCCGCGGACACGAGCGCGCCTACTGGCGCGTCTACGGCCTGGTCGTGCCGTTTCCGCTGAATGTGGCCAACGTGTTCACCGATCGCCCCATGTGGACCTGGCTTGGCATCTCCATCGTCCAGTTGACGGCGGCGCTTCCGCTGATCGTACGACGCTGGGGGAAAGGCGGTTTCTGCGGGTGGATCTGCCCGTGGGGCGCGGTGGCCGAGACCGTCGGCGACAGGCACCGCCAGCAGATGCCGCACGGACCGGAGTGGAGCCGCCGCAGCATGGTGGGGCAGGGCGTGCTCGCACTCGCCGTCGCGCTGCTCGGGCTTCGGCTGTGGGGATGGGCCAACGGCCCGGCGTCCTGGCCCGCGGTTGGGTTCGGCTGGGTCTACGCCCGCGTGCCGTTCCTCAATTATGCGTGGCTGGTCGACGTGATGCTGGCCGGCGTGCTCGGCCTGGGACTGTGCTTTTTCATGAGCGGCCGCGTCTTCTGCCGCTTCGCGTGCCCGCTCGGAGCGTTGATGCACATCTACGCTCGCGGCACCCGGTTCCGAATCTTTCCCGATAAGGCCAAGTGCACGTCCTGCACCGAATGCACGCGGATGTGCCACGCGGGTGTTGACGTGATGAACTTCGCCAACAAGGACCTGCCCGTGGTTGATCCGCAGTGCGTCCGTTGCTCGGTCTGCATCGCCCAATGCCCGACCGGCGCATTGACGCTGGGGTTCCGGCGTCCGAGCGGCGAAGTCGTCTTCGACACCGTGGAAGCGTCCGTGGTTCAAACGCGCGATGCCGCGATCGCGCCGTAACAAGTCGCATGCGTCACCCGATCATTTTCCTCGGCGTCGCGCTGGCCGGCATCATGGCGGTGCTGGCCCGGTTCGACGTGCGCCAAGACACCGAGACGGTTCTGGCGCTGGCCGCGGCGGCATCGATCACGTATCTCATCGCGATCGGCCTGGTATGGCGCGGCCGGGTCCCGGGCCGGGTTGGCCTGGTGATGTGTCTGGCGCTGGCCGTGCTGTGCCGCGTCCCGCTCGTTCCGGTGGAACCGA
This sequence comes from Acidobacteriota bacterium, assembly GCA_037133015.1. Taxonomy (GTDB): domain Bacteria; phylum Acidobacteriota; class Vicinamibacteria; order Vicinamibacterales; family JAKQTR01; genus JBAXOX01. The sequence goes on along the minus strand of JBAXOX010000010.1, from coordinate 6,272 downwards.
CCCTGTCCGACGACATCTATCGCTACGTCTGGGACGGCCGCATCCAGGCGCAGGGCCTCAACCCGTACCAGGTCGTGCCGGCCGATCCCGCGTACGACGCGATCCACACCGACGTCACGCGAAAGATGAATCACCCCACGATGCCGACGATCTACCCGCCGGCTGCCGAATGGGTGTTCCGCGGGATTGCGGCGATCGGTCAGTCGGTCATCGTGTTCAAGACCACGTTCGTCCTGCTCGATCTGGCGACGATGGCCCTGCTGTGGCGCTGGCTGATGGCGGCGGGCCTGAGCCCCTGGCTGGTGCTGGTGTACGCGTGGAATCCGCTGGTGATGCTCGAGGTGGCCGGCAGCGGCCATCTCGATGTGATCGGCGCGCTGTTGTTGATGGTGTCGTTTCTGGCGTTTTCCAGACGGATCGGATGGCTCGCGGCGATTGCGCTGGTCGCCGCCATCGAAGTCAAGTTCGTGCCTGTGGTTTTGGCGCCGCTGTTCTGGAAGCGGATTCGCGTTCGCGATGCCGCGGTCGCGATTGGATTCGGAGTTCTTCTCGCGGCGCCGTTCGCGGGAGGAGCGCTGATGCTGCCGATCGGCGCGCTGCCCACCTATCTGGCGAAGTGGCGGTTCAACGGGCCGGCCTATGCGTGGGTCGAGAGCCTTGTCCGGACGCGCGCGCTCGCGGCGTTGCCGTTGGTGGCAGGGCTGGCGGTGGCTGTGTGGTTCCGTCGTCGGGGCGGTGAGCGCACAATGGCGGCGTGGGCGTGGCCCATGGGGGTGGCGCTGCTGGCGTCGCCAACCGTCTACCCGTGGTACCTGCTGTGGCTCTGCCCGTTTCTCGTCGGGCGCGCCGCGCTGCCGTGGTTGCTGTGGACGCAGACCTCGCTGCTCACGTATTTCGTGTGGCGGGTGTCGGCTTCTGGCGGAGGCTGGCGTCTGCCCTGGTGGGTGCTCGCGGCGGAGTTCGGCCTGGTCCTGGCGGCGGGCGTGTGGGTGATCGCGAAACGACGGCCGGGGGAAGTAAACTAGGGGGCCGTCTGCGCAGACCTCGGCGGACGGACCAAAGGAGAAGTCGTGTGAACGACGCGTCGACGCTGATCGAGCGACTGGCCATCAACACCATCCGCACCCTGTCGATAGATGCGATTCAGGCGGCCAACTCGGGCCATCCAGGCGCGCCGATGGGGATGGCTCCCGTGGCGTACGCGCTGTGGCAGCGCTTTTTGCGATTCGATCCCGATCAACCGATCTGGCCCAATCGCGACCGCTTCGTGCTGTCGGCGGGCCATGCCTCGATGCTGCTCTACTCCATGCTGCACGTGTCCAGCGTCAAGGCCGTCGACGACCAGATGCGTGTGACCGACGAATTGGCCGTGCCTCTGGACCAGATCAAGACCTTCCGCCAACTGCACAGCCGGTGCCCTGGTCATCCCGAATATCGGCTGACCACCGGTGTCGAAACCACCACCGGCCCGCTTGGTCAGGGTGCTGCCACCAGTGTCGGGATGGCGATGGCCAGCCGCTGGCTGGGCGAGTACTTCAACCGGCCGGGCTACAAGATGTTCGACTTCGACGTCTTTGCTTTGGCGGGCGACGGCTGCATGATGGAAGGGCTGTCGAGCGAGGCCGCCTCGCTGGCCGGTCATCTGAAGCTCGACAACCTCTGCTGGATCTACGACAGCAACCACATCACGATCGAGGGTGCGACTTCTCTCGCATTTTCTGAAGACGTCGGGGCGAGGTTCGAGGCCTACGGCTGGAACGTGCGGCGCGTGGCCGACGCCAACGATCTGGCCGACGTGGATGGCGCCCTCGCGGCGTTTCGCGCCACCGCGGACCGGCCCACCCTCATCATCGTCTCGAGCGTGATTGGGGATGGGGCGCCACACAAGCAGGGCACCAAAGAGGCGCACGGCGAACCGCTCGGCCCCGAAGAGGTGCGTCTGGCCAAGCGCGCGTACGGGTGGCCGGAAGATGCGCAGTTTCTCGTGCCCGATGGCGTCCGCGAGCACTTCGCCTCCGGCATCGGCGCCAGGGGCCGCGACCTGAGCGCACAATGGCGCCTGCGGCTCGAACGCTACGCGAGTGAGTACCCGGAACTCGCCGACCACCTGCAGCGGGTGTTGCGCCGCGAACTGCCCGAACACTGGGATGCCGATCTCCAGGCGTTCCCGGCGGATGCCAAAGGCCTGGCCGGGCGCGAGGCGTCCAGCAAAGCGCTCAACGCCATCGGCGCGCGGGTGCCGTGGCTGATGGGCGGATCGGCCGATCTCACGCCGTCAACCAAGACCCGGCTCTCGATGGCCGGCGCCGGCGATTTCGCAGCCGGCGCGTACGGCGGCCGCAATGTGCACTTCGGCATTCGAGAACACGCGATGGGCGCGGTCCTCAACGGGCTCAGCCTGTGTGGCGTGCGGCCGTACGGATCGGGCTTCTTCATTTTCAGCGACTACGGGCGGCCGTCGCTGCGGATGGCGGCGTTGATGGCATTGCCGGTCATCTACGTGTTCACGCACGACTCGATCGGTGTCGGCGAAGACGGCCCCACGCATCAGCCGGTGGAGCAGTTGACGTCACTGCGTGCGATGCCAGGCGTGATCACACTCAGACCTGCGGACGCCAACGAAGTGATCGAGGCGTGGCGGCTGATCATGCCGCTGACGCGCGAACCGGTGGCGTTGTTGCTCACGCGGCAGGCGCTGCCCACCTTCGACCGCACTAAATGCGCGCCGGCGTCAGGCGTGGCGAGGGGCGCATACGTGCTGATCGACGCGGCCGACGGACAACCGGACCTCCTGTTGCTGTCGAGCGGGAGCGAAGTGGCGCTGTGTCTCGACGCCCGCGAGCAGTTGCTCGCCGCCGGCATCAAGGCGCGCGTGGTGAGCATGCCGTCCTGGGAGATCTTCGAACGTCAGGATCGGGCCTATCGCGACAGCGTCATTCCACCGTCGGTCGAGGCGAGGGTCGCCGTCGAAGCTGCCACGACGCTTGGATGGGACCGGTACGTGGGCCCGCGTGGCGCCGTCATCGGGATGAAGACGTTTGGCGCGTCGGCGCCCATCAAGGTCGTGATGAAACATTTTGGCTTCACCCCCGAACACATCGTGGAGGTGGCGCGAACCGTGGTTGGAGGACAGCGCGCATGAACCGGTTGAAGGCTCTCGGGACTCTGGGACAGTCGGTCTGGCTCGATTACATCCGCCGGCAGATCATCGAGAACGGCGAACTGCGCCGGATGGTGGACGAAGACGGCCTGGCCGGCGTCACGTCGAACCCGGCCATTTTCGAAAAAGCGATTGCCGGCAGTGACGACTACACCGGCGCCCTGGCCAGGCATGTCGCCGCGGGCGTCGTCGGGGCCAAAGCGCTGTACGAGGCGCTGGCGATTGCCGACATCCAGGATGCCGCCGACATCCTGCGTCCGGTGTACGCGCGCACCAGCGGCCGCGACGGGTTCGTCAGTCTTGAGGTGTCGCCCACGCTGGCGCACGACACGGACGGCACGCTCGACGAAGCCAGGCGCCTCTGGAAGGCCGTCGGTCGTGACAACCTCATGGTGAAGGTCCCCGCCACCCTCGAGGGCATCCCCGCCATTCGGCAGCTCATCAGCGAGGGCATCAACATCAACGTGACGTTGCTGTTCGCTATCGACATGTACGAAAAAGTGGCCGACGCCTACATCGCCGGCCTCGATGCCCGTGCAGCGGCAGGCGGGAATGTGAGCACGGTCGCCAGCGTGGCGAGCTTCTTCGTGAGCCGAATCGACAGCGTCATTGATGCCAAGCTCGCCGCCAAGGCGTCGGCCGCGTCGGATGCCGACCAGCAGGCTCGCCTCACCGCACTCGGCGGCAAGGCCGCTATCGCCAGTGCGCGCCTGGCGTACCATCGGTACCTGCATAGCTTCCGAACGGCGCACTGGCAGGCGCTTGCCGCGCGCGGCGCCCGGACCCAGCGGTTGCTCTGGGCGAGCACGAGCACGAAGAACCCCGCGTATCGCGACGTCATCTACGTCGAAGAGTTGATTGGCGCCGATACGGTCAATACGATTCCTCCGGCCACATTCGATGCCTTCCGCGACCATGGCGAGGTGCGCCCAAGCCTCGAGGAGTCGCCCGAAGAAGCCGCGGCCACGCTCAGGGGGATCGAGGCCGCCGGCATTTCGGTCCGCGACGTGACGGCCCACCTGCTGGCCGACGGCGTGCAGCAGTTCGAGGTGGCGTTTGGCCGGCTGCTCGATGCGGTGGACGCAAAAAGCGCGGCTGTGCCGTCGACGGTGGGTGGACGGTGACCCGCTCGATGCCGGGCTCGCTCGGTGTGGCCATCGACGAAGCGCTCGCGGCGTGGCAGGCCGCCGACAACACCACGAGGTTGTGGGCGCGCGACGCGGCGCTGTGGAGCCATGGTGACGAATCGCGATGGCTGGGCTGGCTGTCGAGTGTCAGCGACCAGATCGCCCGTCTCGAGCCACTGTCCAGACTCGCCGCCGACGTGAAAGACGCAGGATTCTCGCACGCATTGCTGATCGGAATGGGCGGATCGAGTTTGTGCCCCGAAGTGCTGAGGATGACGTTCGGTCGCATCAGCGGGGCGCCAGATTTTCACGTGATCGACTCGACCGACCCCGGCCAGGTCGCCGCCGTGGCATCGATGGTTGAGTTGGCGAGCACGATCGTCATCGTCTCAAGCAAGTCGGGCAGCACGCTCGAACCGAATATCCTGGCCGAGTACTTCTACGACCGCATCAAACAGGTTGTGGGCGACCGCGAAGTCGGTCGCCGGTTCATCGCGATCACCGATCCGGGTTCGTCACTCGAACAACTGGCCACCAGTCGCAGTTTCCGGCACATCGTCCATGGCGTGCCAAGTATCGGGGGACGCTATTCTGCGCTGTCGGCGTTTGGCATGGTGCCTGCCGCCATCATGGGCATCGACGTCGCTCAGTTTCTGGAGCGCGCCGCCCAGATGGCGCACGCGTGCTCGCCGGGTGTGCCCGCCTCAGCCAATCCAGGTGTGCTGCTAGGGGTGACACTCGGCGTCCTGGCTCGCGAGGGCAAGGACAAGCTCACCATTCTCGCCTCACCCGGTATCTACGACCTGGGCGCGTGGCTGGAGCAGTTGATAGGGGAGTCGACGGGGAAGAATGGCCGCGGCATCATCCCAATCGACCTTGAAGCTCCGACGGTTGCCGGGCAGTACCGCGACGACCGCGCGTTCGTCTACCTGCGCCTGACCACCGCGCCAGACGTGTCTCAGGACGTGTCGGTCGCCGCCATCGAGCAGGCCGGTCACGCCGTGGTTCGGATTGCGGTGGCCGATCCGTACGCGCTGGGACAGGAGTTCTTCAGGTGGGAGATCGCGACGGCCGTCGCCGGTTCGCTGCTGGGCATCAATCCCTTCGATCAACCCGATGTCGAGGCGAGCAAGGTGGCAACGCGCCAATTGACGTCGGCCTACGAAGCAGAAGGCGCCTTGCCCACCGAGACGCCCGTGGCCACCGATGGCGGGCTCACCTTTTTCGCTGACAGCCGGAACGCCGCCGAATTGCGAGCGCTGGTGGGCGACAATCCGACGGCGTCGGCCTATTTGAAGGCCCATTTTGGTCGCGCCGTCAGCGGCGACTATGCCGCGCTTATTGCCTACATTCCGATGAACGCGACTCATCAGACGTTGCTGCAGGCCACCCGCCATCTGGTCCGCGACCGACGCCGCGTCGCCACGTGCCTTGGGTTCGGCCCGCGGTTCCTTCACTCGACTGGCCAGATCTACAAGGGCGGGCCAAATTCTGGTGTATTCCTGCAGGTGACCTGCGACGATGCGGTCGATTTGCCGGTGCCGGGTCGCAAGTACACGTTCGGCGTGGTCAAGGCCGCGCAGGCACGCGGAGATTTCCAGGTGCTGGCCGACCGCGGCCGGCGGGCGCTGCGCGTCCATCTCGGCGCAGATGTCGCGGCCGGCCTGCGCGCACTTCGCGACGCGGTTGCCGAGGCGGTTGAGCCGGCGTAACGTCCCCGATTCTTGAATGGTCGCCGCCTCGGGCGTTTTCCGGAGGCGGTCTGGGGTGTTTTTCCCAGCCGGTCCCGGGGGGGCGACCCCGCCCTCCCGGCACATTTCCTCCCCAAAAACAGGCGTATTTCCTCGAAAATCGGGGCATCGTCCCGATTGATGAAATCGGGGGCCGGCCGTAAGATATGGATAGAAGTTGAGAGTGAGAAACGGGACAGCGAGCAACGAGCAACGAGCAACGAGCAACGAACTGATACTGACATAGAAAGAAGG